>DASPTW010000024.1:0-14347 GCA_035623215.1 Candidatus Acidiferrum sp. | reverse complement strand
AGCCTCCGCCATGGGCATCAGTTCGTCCGGCACTTTGGCGTTGGGCATTTCCCGGAGAGAGATGACGCGCTCCGCCAGATTCACGGCGATATCGCCGATACGCTCGAGGTCATTGGTGATTTTCAGGGATGCGACGATTAGCCGCATCTCATCATCACTGTACGAGCCGCGGCGCAAAAGACGAATGGCATGCTCGTCGATCAGGATTTCCATTTCGTTGATGCGCGGCTCGAGCAGAAACACTTCGCCAGGGAGCGCGGCAGTGCGGGGATTGTCGAGATTGACGATGGCATCGAGGGCGCGGTTCATCGCGCCTTCGACGGTGCGAGCCATCGAGACAAGATAGTTCACCAGAGTGTCGTACAAGACGACTTCCGTGAGCCCCGCGGTTGTTGCCATTCAGCCTCACTCCGGGCGGGGAGGGTTGGAATACACCCCCGCTCGTAAACAGAATTTTGCACAGGGAATCGTTACAATTTGTTCACACAATTGTGAATATGCGGAAAACAACGGACTTAACGGAGAGGCACGTTCGCCCTCTGTTCGCGGAGTATTACCGGCCGACTCGGGCAGCGGCGCGCTCCGGATCAAAGATGGGCACCGTGAAATGGAATTGCGAGCCCTGCCCCACTTCGCTTTCGACCCAGATCCGGCCGCCATGGGCCTCAACGAGGTGCTTGGCGATGGAGAGACCCAGTCCCGTGCCGCCGACTTCGCGGGAGCGGGCCACGTCGACGCGGTAGAAGCGCTCGAAGATCCGCGGCTGGTCGGCCCGGGGAATGCCAATGCCGGTGTCCGACACGGTGAACGTAATTTCGTTCCCGTCGCCGCTCGCGCTGAGCATGATTTGCCCGCCGGAGGGGGTGTATTGGATGGCGTTGTCGAGGAGGTTTTGCAGAACTTCGGCAAGGCGGCGGCGGTCGGCGGCGATATCGGGGAGGGCGTGGTCGAGATTCAAGGAAATCCGCAAATCTTTTTCGGCGGCCGGCCGCTCGGTGGTCTCCAGACAACTTTGCACGAATTGCGAGACGCTGAGGCGGCGGATGTCGAGGTCGAGGCGGTCAGCGTCCATTTTGGAAAGCTCAAGGAGGTCATCGGTGAGGCGCGCGAGGCGGCGCGAGTGATCGAGAATGATTTTGAGGAAGCGAAGCCGGTTTTGCGGGTCGTCGAGAGCGCCCGCCAATAGGGTCTCCGCGAATCCTTGGATGGCGGTGAGCGGAGTCTTGAATTCGTGAGAAACATTGGCGACGAAGTCGCGGCGCACGCGCTCGAGTTTGCGCAGATCGGTGATGTCGTGGAGCACAATGACTGCGCCGGAGGTTTCTGCCGCGCGCACGGAAGCCACGGTCACGTCAAAAAAGCGTTGGCGAAGCGTTCCGGTCACAATTTCGGCTTGCACGCGCGGCTCGCCCTGCATGACCTGGCGAACGGCTTCGATCAGCTCCGTCTGGCGAACAACCTCGAGGAGCGGGCTTCCCGGTTTTGGGGGCGCATCCAGCTCCAGGATTTCAGCAAATTCCTGATTCGCGAAAAGCAGGCGCTCGTTCGCGCTCACCACGGCGACGCCCTCCACCATGCTACCCAGGATCGCCGAAGAAAGATTGCGCTCTTCGGTCAAAGTTTGAATGGTGCGGTCGAGCCGCGCGGCCGTTTCGTTGAGGGAAACTGCCAGTTCATCGAGGTCGTCGCCAGAGCGATCCGCCTCCGTGGGCCGGAAATCTCCTTCCGCTACGCGGCGGGTAAACAGGCGCAAGCGATCGACGCGACTGGAAAACGCGCGCGAAATCAAAAGCGAAGCCGTTCCGGTAAGCAGCAGCATCAGAAGGGAAGCCAGCCAGAGGCGCTTGCGAAATTCCCAGACCACGTCATCCACGGCCTGCACGGGCAAAGCGAAACGGAGGACCACAGGCGATCCGCTGGGGACGGTATAGCGTGCGGCGAAATAGACCAGGTCCCGATTGACCGTCACGCTGCGGCGAACGGAGCGGCCTTCGCCCGTTTGAAAGGCATCGCGGACTTCGGGGCGCGTGACGTGGTTCTCCATTGTTTCGGGGTCCGACTGCGAATCGGCGAGGACCCGCCCATTAACCGCGACGACGGTGACGCGCGCGCCGCTCGCGGCCATTTTCTCAACCCATGCGCGAAGAGCAAGAGAAGGGGCGATTTGAGAATCTGTTATGGAAGAGCTTTCGGGAGGATTGGCTAACGCAAGATGAGTGATGGCGGCAAGCTGCTCGTAGCTGGTGCGCTCGTAATCTCGGCGTAAAGCGTTTTGCGCGTAGTAATCGACGGGAATCAGGACTGCGATCAGCAGCGCGAAGAAAGCAAAACCGAGTTTCCAGAAAAGGTTAAGCCGCACGAGTCTCAAAAAGATAACCGGCGCCCCGGACCGTCTTCAAGTGCAAAGGGTTCTCGGGATCCGATTCTATCTTTTCGCGAAGGCGCCGTACATAGACGTCCACGCTGCGAGGGGTAACAAAGCGGTCGGTGCCCCACACGGCGTCCAGCAACTGGTCGCGCGTAAAAACGCGGTTTGGCCGCGAGGCAAGGTAGTAAAGCAAGCGAAACTCCAGCGTGCTCAGCAAAACCGGCTTGCCGGAATGGCTGACGCGATAAGAGGCGGGGTCAATGGCGAGCTTGCCGATTTCGATAGTGCGAGGCGTGTCGGAAGGCGGCTCAGCGCGGCGCAGAAGCGCTTTGACGCGGGCGAGCAATTCGCGGGGGCTGAAAGGTTTGGTCACGTAATCGTCGGCGCCCATTTCGAGGCCGACGACGCGGTCGGCCTCCTCGCCGCGCGCTGTAAGCATAAGGATGGGCAAGCGATTGAGGGCGTCGTCGCGGCGAATCTCGCGGCAGATTTCCAGGCCGGAGAGTTTGGGAAGCATGAGATCGAGGAGCAAGAGATCGGGAGGGGTTTTTTTCAGAGTGGCTAGGCCCGTCCCTCCGTCGTAGGCGGCGCTGACCAAAAAGCCTTCGTTGGCGAGGTTGTAGCGGACCAACTCGACGATATCGCGGTCGTCTTCGATGATTAAAACGCGCTTCATGGAGCTAGAACGCATCGCGCGGCGGCCGGGGGTAGGTTTACCGAAGCCGTGCGCATTGCGACTGGAATTGAAAAGATTGTGCTCACTCGGAGTTTGGTGCACCGCCCCTGATTCTGTCAGAGGCCGCAACTTTCTGGGTAATTTTGCGTTTACGGTCATGTGAACGTAGTGTTAAAAGCCAAAAAGCCTAATCGTTGCTTGCAGTTGTGAAGGCTAAGGCTAGCAAAGTTTTCTGCTCCATGTCATGTGCTTTCGCAGAACCGGTGGCGGGGCTGGCGCTCGGGGAACGCTTGACCGAGCGTAACCTAAGACCTATGGCGTTGGCCATACGTTCTAGACGAGGCACGACGTAGCCCACGGCGCCCATGTTCCCAGGTTCTTCCTGGACCCAGACGACTTCCCGGGCATTGGGATGCTCGGCAATGGCGGCGGAAATCTCCGCCCGCGGCATGGGGTAAAGCTGGTCGAGGAAGAAAATGGCAGTGCTTGTGTCTTTGCGGCGGCGGCGTTCGGCGCGCAGTTCGTGACCGACTTTACCGCTGGCAATCAGGATGCGACGGGCGTCCTGCACTTGGCGATCAGGAATGAGCGGCAGGAAGCGCGGCTTGGTGAACTCTTCGATACTTGAGCTGGCGTCGGGATGGCGCAACATGCTCTTCGGTGTGAATACGATGAGCGGCTTGCGCCACGGGCGGCGCGCTTGCCGCCTCAACATGTGGAAATATTGCGCGGCGGTGGAAGGCTGGCAAATCTGCATGTTGTCTTCGGCGGCGAGCTGCATGTAGCGCTCGAGGCGCGCGCTGGAGTGCTCCGGCCCCTGGCCTTCATAGCCGTGCGGGAGAAGCATCACGATTCCCGCGGGAAGATTCCACTTGTCCTCACCGGCGCTGATGAACTGGTCGATGATGACCTGAGCGCCGTTGGCGAAATCCCCGAACTGCGCCTCCCAAAGAACAAGCGCTTCAGGATAGTCGCGGCTGAAGCCGTATTCGAAACCGAGGCAGCCTGCTTCGGAAAGAGAGGAATTGTAGATTTCGCAGAAAGCCTGATTGGGAGAGAGATGGCAGAGCGGGAGGTAGCTGTGCTCTGTCTCGGTGTCGATGAGCACAGCATGGCGCTGGTTGAAGGTGCCGCGCTGGGAATCCTGGCCGGTGAGGCGGACGGGTGTGCCTTCGAGGAGTAAGGAGCCAAACGCGAGCGCTTCGGCAAACCCGTAATCGACAGGGCGCTTGCCGTGGCCCATTTCTGCGCGCTGTTCGAGCAATTTCACGATTTTGGGATGAGTGTGAAAGCCGTCCAGGACGTGCACGAGACCGTCCGTGATTTCCGCCAGTTTCTCGAGCGATAAGCCGGTGTCCACTTCGTACTCAGGCTTGTAGCGCCCATGAAAATACGGGGCCCAATAGTCTGGTAATTTGCGGAGGTGCGGGATCTTCTTGAGGGCGCGAGCCTTGGTTTGTTCCTCTTCGTATTCCTTGCGGATGGAATCGACTAATGGTGTGGGATCGATGCCGGTGCTCCCGGCATAAATCTTCCAAAGCTGGTCATGATTCTTGATGCGTTCGTAGAGGATGGGTTGAGTAATGGTGGGGTCATCGACTTCGCTGTGGCCATGGCGTCGGTAGCCGATAATATCGACGACGACGTCGCTGCCGAATGTAGCGCGATATTCCGTGGCGAGTTTTCCGATGCGAACGACGGCGTCGGGGTCTTCCGCGTTGACGTGAAAAATGGGCACGGACTGACGCTTGGCGACGTCGGAGGCGAAGCGTGCGGAATGCTCCTGCCTCGGCGGCGTGGTGAAGCCGATGAGGTTGTTGACAATGATGTGGATGGTGCCGCCAACGGTGTAAGCGCGCAGATCAGCGAAGTTCAATGTTTCTGCCCAAATGCCCTGCCCCGCAAACGCGGCGTCGCCGTGCATCATGATGGGGACTACTTTGTTGAGCGTGTCGCGGGAACGGTCCACGTAGCCGCCACGCAAGCCGTATCGGGTTTGTTTGGCGCGCGAGCGGCCAACGGCGACCGGGTCGACAGCTTCGAGATGGCTCGGGTTCGAGACGAGGTGGATGCCGATTTCTTTGCCGCTGGAAGTGACGTACGTGCCGGTGGCGCCAACGTGATATTTCACGTCGCCAGCACCGAGAACGCTGCGGGGGTCGACATCTTCGAAGCCTGCGACCACTTCGTGGGGGACTTTGCAGGCCGCGTGGACCATGACGTTCAGGCGGCCGCGGTGGCTCATGGCCATAATCGAGGAATCCGCGCCATGTTCTGCGGCCTCATTGAGGATGGAGTCGAGCAAAGGAATCAGCGCGGTAACACCTTCAAGCGAAAATCGCTTGGAACCTAGATAACGGGCTTGCAAGACCTGCTCAAAGAGGTCGGCGCGAATCAGGCGCTCGAGGATTTTGCGCTGGTCGACTGCCTGAGCGGGCGCTTCGAGGCGCTCGATGATCCACCGGCGGCGCTCCGGTTCGGGCAGATGCATGAAATCCGCGCCGACCGTGCCGCAATAGATGCGGCGAGCTTCTTCGGCAGCTTCGCCAGTTAATCTCTGCAGGTCAGGGTGACTCAGAGGCTTGAAGAGGCCGAGCGGGTCAAGATTGGCTTCGAGGTAGCCCCAGCGGCGGAACGCGTCGAAAATGCGCTCCTTTTCGTCGGCGCCAACTGATTTCGAAGGAGCGGGACTCGAGGATTGCCGGGGTGGTTTAGGCGTTTTGGCCGGCCGCTCTTGTTCCAGGGTTGTACGGTGTGCCATGACGTGTGATCTCTGAACTTTCTATATTGCCACAGAAAGCGGCAGGGTGCTCGGCGGCAAGGGGCTCTACTTTCGTTGCGGATAGATTTGGATGTCGAACAAAGCGCACGAATTACAGAGACTTTATAAGGGACTCGAGGCGGCGGGCGATTTCGTCGGGGGGAGTGCCTGCAGGAAAGGTGACCGGGGCGCCGATGCGGATGGTGATTTCGCTGAGGTGAGCGAGGCGGCGGTGCTCGCGCTTCATTTGCCAGACTCCATCGAGGCGCATGGGCACAATCGGAATGCCGAGATTCTCGGCGAGCAGGCCGATGCCGGATTGAAACGGAGCCATGCGTCCGTCTTCGGAGTTGTTCACCACACCTTCGGGAAAAATCAGCAGGCTGTAGCCGCGATCGACAGTTTCACCCGCGAAGCGGAAGCTTTCGCGGAAGCCTGAGAATTGCGGCAGCGGGAAAACGTTGAAAAGCGCGGTGACCAGCCAATAGCCTAGCTGATAGGCCCAGCGTCTGGCGAAAAACCAGTCACGCGGGGGACGGCGCATGCGCTGCAAACTCTCGCCGCCCATAGCAGCAGCCAAGTGATGGCGAAAACGCAACGGAAGAGCGGCAAGGACCAGGCCGATGTCCGCGCGGCGGGTGATGTGATTTGAAACGACAAGGATGGGGCCGCGAAGATTGCGAAGATTTTCGCGGCCAACGATTTTGGGGTGCCCAAGAATCTGGGTGGCGGGCCAAACCAAAGCGTAATACACGGCAAGGCGAAACCAGCGAACGGGTTCGCGCTGGGTCCAGCGCGGATAGACGTATTCGGCGCGCTGGGCGGCGGGTTGCTGGATTAGCTTCTCGATGTCGGCGACAGTCTTGGCTTCGGAGAAAGCGGTTTCGCTCAGTTCCACGTGAAACTTCTCTTCGAGGGCGCCCATCAGCTCGACGCGGTCGAGAGAGGACAAGGAAGTTAAGGAGGTGGAGGAAGTAGGGGAGGTAAAGGATTCAGAGGGCCCGCTCGTTTGCGTTGTCCTCGAAGAATGAGCGAATCGAGAAAGCAGATCATCTAGGGGACGCGATTTCGTATCGGAAACGGATGCTTGCGGTTGGCCGTTCAGAATTGTGCCTGCGCGCAAGGCGATTTCGCCGAGGCGGGGCTTGCCGGTTGAGGTGCGGGGGAAGTCGAAGTCGGGCCAAATGAGCCAAGTGCGGATGCGCTGGTATTCGGCGAGAGAGGTATTAGCCGATTCGATCGCCGAGCGCGCGACAGAATCGGCTGTGGCATCCAAGAGGAGCACAGCGCCCGGTTCCGCGTTTCCATTGCGACTGACAGGAATAACCACACAATCGCGCACGCCTGATTGCTTGCGCAGGACAAGCTCCAAATCCTCGGGATAAACATTCAGGCCTGCGGGAGTAACGATGACGTTTTTCTTGCGGCCACGAAAACGCAGATTGCCTTCCGCATCGAGTTCGCCCAAATCTCCAGTCCGCAACCAACCCTGCTCATCCCCGGAGCGAACACCACCATCTTCCCAGTAGCCGCTTGAAACGTTCTCACCGCGCACGAGAATTTCGCCGTCTTCGGCAAGCTTGAATTCGCGACCCGGAAGGATTTTGCCGACAGAACCTTCGGTCGCGCGGAACGGATGATTGAGGCTGATGAGCGAGGCAGTTTCCGTCATGCCGTAGCCCTGAACTACGGCATAGCCCAGACGCTTGAAAAAATCCTCGGTATCGCCGGCAAGTGCGGCGCCGCCAGAAATGAAGGCCCAAAACTTCCAGCCAAAACGGCGGTGGATTTGCCGGAACCGCCAAACGCGGCGCAGGAATTTCTGGCCTTTGGCCTTGTCAAATTTTCGCGCGAACCACGCGGACTTGCCGCCCGCCTCGAATTCCCTTTCCATTCCGGCGCGCAAGACATCGAGCATGCGCGGTACGGCGATGAGTGCGGTGGCGCGTTCCTGCTTCGCAGTTCGCATGATTTCCGATGAGTTCGTGGAAGGTTCGAAGACGACGGCTGCGCCAAGCAGCGGTGGGACAAACAGCGCCATAAATTGTCCGAAGACGTGGCTCAGCGGAACCAGCGTGACGAAGCGCAAGGGATGAAACCAGCGTTCGTAGCTTCGGTATTCGGCAATGCCGCGCTCGAGCGGCTCAAGATTGGCGAGAAAGTTTCCGTGCGTGAGAACGACGCCGCGTGGCTCCGCAGTCGTACCAGAGGTGTAAAGGATCTCCGCGATGGTGCTACGCGTGGAAGCGTCCCCGGGATCGACTTGCATTTTCGGAGAAGGTGGAGGAGTGGCAGAGACCGCATGCAAATCGTTGATGATGAGGGAGGGCTGGGCGCCGGGGAATTCGGGCATTTTGCGGTCGCGCAGGATCAGTTTGACGCCGGCATCCTGAATGGCGCGCTGAACGAAATCATGCGTCGATGCCGCATCCATCGGGACAACGACGGCACCGCGCAAGAGAATTCCCCAGAAGCAAGCGACCCACTCGGCGGAGTTGGGACCCCAAAGAAGAACGCGATCTCCAGGACCGATGTCGCGCTCGGCTAGAGCATGACCCCAAGAAAGTGCGGAAGCGTAAAGCTCCGTGTACGGCAGTTTTTCCCGGCGGTACCCGCGCTTTTGCACGACAGCGACATCGCCGCCAAAACGGGCAAAATCGTCGAAAAGACTGAGCAAATTCTTGCGTGGCATGGCCGCAGTGGCTTCTTTGCCTCTGACCTGTAGTGATTCTACGCCTGAAGCAGGCAGGCAGCCTGCGGGCGGCGCCAAGGATGGCGTTGGCTCAGACTGGTACATGCTATCGGGGAGAGCATTTGCGTTGCCAGGGAGGAACGGGGCCATCATTTCAAGAAAAAGGGCATAAGCAGGATGCCGTGTTCTCGGTTAGAATAAACGCTTGCGGTTTCGACTTGAATTGAGACTCTGGGGGGCTCGCGGTAAACCCCTATACAAATGAGATAAGCAGGTAAGATGCCCGTACCGATTTCACAGATGTGGACGGTCGCGACGTACGTCCTCCAGCAAAAGCTGAAGGGACGGAAGCGCTATCCATTTGTGCTGATGCTGGAGCCGCTTTTCCGGTGCAACCTCGCGTGCGCGGGCTGCGGAAAGATCCAATATCCAGCGCATATTTTGAAGACCGAATTGTCGCCAGAAGAATGCTTTAAGGCCGTGGATGAATGCGGAACGCCGATGGTGTCGATACCCGGCGGCGAGCCGCTGATGCATCCACAGATTGAAAAGATTGTCGAAGGCCTCGTCGCACGCAAAAAATACATCTACCTGTGCACGAACGCGTTGCTGTTAAAAGAAAAGCTGCATCTGTTCAAGCCGAGCAAATATTTGACGTTTTCGGTGCACGTGGACGGGCAGAAAGAGCATCACGATTTTTCGGTGTGCCGCGAAGGCGGGTACGATCTGGCGATCGATGGAATGAAGGAAGCGCTAAAGCGCGGCTTCCGCGTCACCACGAACACGACACTTTTTGACGGCGCGGATCCCAAAAGCGTGCGTGCGTTCTTCGATGAAATGATGGAACTCGGCGTCGAGGGTATGATGTTGTCGCCCGGCTATTCGTACGACAAAGCGCCGGATCAAAAGCACTTTTTGGGAAGAGCGCGGACGCGGCGCTTGTTCCGCGCGATCCTGGCGAACCGCAAGAAGAGCTGGCAATTCAATCAGTCACCTTTGTTCTTGGAATTTCTGATGGGACAGCGCAACTATGCCTGTACGCCGTGGGGCATGCCGACCTACAACGTGTTTGGCTGGCAGAAGCCATGCTACTTGCTGCAAGACGGCTATACCGATACGTTCCAGGAACTGATGGATTCCACCGGATGGGCGAATTACGGGACGGAGTCCGGCAATCCCAAGTGCGCGAATTGTATGGTGCACAGCGGATATGAAGCCTCGGCAGTGGACCACACGTTCAGCGGCCTACGCGGGTTGTGGGCCACGGTAAGAGCAAGCCTATCGACCACTTACGCCGATCCAGACGCACTGACGATGTTGAATGAGCCGGTGAAACCGGTGCACTCCTACAATCCCTTAGTGCAGATCGACCCCGGGAAGAGCCAGCTTGAGGAGACACGCGCGTGACGGGCCCCCGCCACGCTGACCGCCCAAGCCATACAGAAGGCTCGCCCCTTGATCCCGATGCCTTGGAAGTTGCGCCCGGAACAGTCCACGAAAGCGTGCAAGGCTGGGTACCAACACTTGCCAGTGAAGAAGAACTGCGCATTGCGCTGGAAAAGGCGTTCGACTATCGAGGCAACGTCACGATCACGCTGAAGGACCACTCAAAAGTTGAAGGTTACATCTTCGACCGCGTCACTGGTCCTTCCCTTTCTACAAGTTACGTGCGACTGCTGCCGAAAGACGCGAGTCCGAAGCGAAAAATTGGGTATGACGAAATAACAGCACTCGCTTTCACTGGGCGAGATACGGCCGCTGGCAAGAGTTGGGAAGCTTGGGTGCGTAAGTATTGGGAAAGAAAGGCCGCTGGCGAAGGCGGAATAAGCCTCGAGCCGGAATCGCTAGAATAGCCTGCTAAGGCTGCCTGGAGAGCCGCACTTCTCCCCTAATCTTCATATAACTCCTTTATTTACTGTGCCTTAGCAGAGGTACCAGAAAAGCCACGCACTCGTGGTACGGCGTGGACAAATGCTCCATTTTCTGGTAGTGTATAAATAGCGTTTGTTGCTCTTGTATTACCTTTTGACTCGTTCGAGGGGGCTGCAAGGACAAACCTTGCGGCCTTTTTTTGCGAGTGGAGGGCAGTCACGGCGCTTGGGAGGCCGGGGCGTTACGCGCTTCTCGGACACCAAGAAACGGACCAAGAGAGGCAAAGCAATTCTAATATCGAGGTAGTGGAAGTGAAGGAACAAGGAACAGTGAAGTGGTTCAATGCTTCGAAGGGCTATGGGTTCATCCAGCGCCAAACCGGCGAGGATGTGTTCGTGCACTTCTCCGCCATTCAGATGGACGGTTACAAGTCCCTGAATGAGGGTCAATCGGTGGAGTTCGAAGTGAAGAAGGGGCCCAAGGGCCTTCAGGCTGAGAACGTTACAAGCCTCTAAGCCTGTGACTGGGGAGCTCTGATTCAATCAGGGCTCTTCCTAACCGAGATTCGAATCGCGAGTTCTAAAGAGAGTGGTCAAGGAGGATGTTGTGCAGGTAATGCAAGAAGGTCAAACCATCAAGCACGAAGTGTACGGCCTGGGAATTGTAACGGCCTCCGACCCGGAACGCACGTCAGTTGATTTTGACGATCATGGGCCCAAGTTGTTCGTCACCAGCATCATGACCGCTGAGCTCATCGGCGAAGCTCCCGCCACCCCGCCGAAGACCAAGCGCCGCCGCAAAGCCTCGACCGCAGCCAAGGCCGCCAAGAAAGCCGCCGCAGCCGCCAGCCGTTCCTGAGTCTTTCCGTTTTTTCAGTAGCACTTCTCTGCGCCGATCTGGCGCAGGGGTGTGCGTGCCCATTCGGCTGTGCTGCACCAAAACGAACTCTCTAGCCCGTGACTCCTTGGTACCGATTTGGGTGCCCGTCACTGACTGAGCACTTACCACTAGGGTGCACGACGGGGAAGCCACGTTGACAGCCCGCCGTGCACGAGAATAAACAGGAGTAGGGGCAGTTCCATCCACTGGGGCGTTTTCACTAGACGGGGAGAGAAGAAATGAAAACGAAAAGTTTTAGCACCTGCCCAGGGCTGTGCGTGGTACTGGTGTGTCTGTTAACGGCCCCGCATTTCGCTTGGGGGCAGACGATACCGGGGGTCACGGAAAAAGAAATCCTGATTGGGTCCTGTTCCGCGCTTGAGGGTCCTTCCCATTTTCTCGGCGCAGAAACGGTCACCGGCGCGAAAGCCTATTTCGACATGATCAACGATGCTGGTGGCGTCGCGGGCCGCAAACTAAAGTTACTTTCCTATGATGACAGCTACGATCCAGCGAAAACCGAAGCCTGTTTCAACCGCTTGATGGAACAAAAGGTTTTTGCGTTGGGATTTTTTGTGGGCACGCCTACTGCAGTGAAATACCTGCCGATGGCGGAGAGCAACAAGATTCCCCTCGTTGGATTGTTTACCGGCGCACAAACGTTATACGTGCCATTCCGACACTGGGTCGTGAATGTGCGCGCTTCGTATTTTGACGAAACACGCGAGCAAGTCGACGGACTGTGGGGCACACTGGGCTACAAGAAAATCGGGGTGATCTATCCAGACGATCCGTTTGGCACGACGGTTCTGGATGGAGTCAAGACCGCGCTCAAAACCCATGGCGCCGAACCCGTTGCGGTGGCGTCCTACCAAAGGCAAACGGCCCAAGTGGGTGGGGCGATTGACAGCGTTCGCGCGGTCAGTCCTGACGCTGTCGTGGTGGTTGGGCCAGCAAATACGGTTGCGCCAATCCTCAAACAGTCTCATGCGAAGGGCTGGAAGCCGCTCTTCCTGACGGTGTCGTTTGTGGGTACGGATGACTTGATCCAGGAAGCTGGCGCGGATGCGGAAGGCGTGGTGGTTACCCAGGTCGTTCCGCCTTACTACCTGACGGATTACAAAACGGTCACCCTCTATCGGCGGGCGTTGACGAAATACTACCCTTCGGCGCAACCCAATTTCGTGAGCTTGGAAGGATTTGTTGACGCGATGGTTTTGGTGGAAGGACTGAAACGCGCGGGAAAGGAATTGACCCGCGACGGGTTGATTCGAGGCATCGAAGCGATCCACGACCAGGATATTGGTCTCGGAGAGCAACTGAAATTGGACTACGGCCCCAAGGACCATAAGGGCTTCGATCATGTAATCCCAACTGTCGTGCGAGGCGGGCGCGCCGTGCCCTTCACCGATTGGTCCACGGTCACATCGAAATAAGACGCGGGGTCAGTTTCCGATTAACGCTGTCGGCTCAGGGGGTCGACGCAACACTGGCCCGAAGTTTACTAGCCGGGGTCTGAAAACCTAAGGTCTTTCTCGGGCGTTGATTCAAGCGCAGCGCGACCTGGTCGAGCTGTGCTTGAGAGAGGGGGGACAGGTTGGTTCTTCGCGGGAAATATTGTCGGAGCAGAAGATTCGTGTTTTCGTTGGTGCCACGCTGCCAGGGACTCTGTGGATCACAGAAGTAAACCTGCACATCCGTCGCCACCGTAAAGTCCTTGTGTTTCGCCATCTCCAGTCCGCGGTCCCAAGTCAGCGAGCGTCGTAGCGTCGCGGGAAGTTTACGAACATGCCAGCTCAAGGCAGCATCGACCACTTCCGTGTCTTTGCTCGGCACCTTGATCAGCATGGCAAAGCGCGATGACGGTTAGTTTGCGTCTCCTAGGGAATCCGCGGAGTTGCCCCAGACGACGGAGTTGCCCCAAACCACGGAGTTACCCCAACCGTTCAAGGGGTTTCGGCGCTTAGCATTGCCGTGACAGAGATTCCGCCGAGTCCATTCAAGAGTTAATTCGAGAAACGCATCGATTGTGCTGATCCGCAAAGTCTTGTGACCCAGAAAAATTAAAAATCACATGTCGTGAATTTGGGCAGGCGGTCTCGGACACAACGGTTCCACATAAATCTACCATCATCTGGTGCGCTCGAAGCGCCGTCAATTTTCAAGTCTGTAACTTCTAACAGTTTCTTGCACCGGGACACTCCGCCCAAACTGACCGTAAGTCGAGGTGAAAAGTTAAATTCACTACTGAGACCACAGATCTCAGAGTTTGGAGACGATATGAAACTGAGAAGTTCAATTATGCTGGGAGTGGTTCTGCTTTTCGGAACCGCAGCCTTTGCTCAGGATTACGCTAAGGTGGAAATCCCCCTGCAGTATTCCTACATGCGGTTCAATCCCGAGAACAGCAACATCGTTAGCGGTTTTTCCCTGAACGGTGGAGGAGGCGGCGTAACGGTTTACGTCAACCATTTTTTGGGGATCACTGGTGAGTTTAATGGTTATCAGAGCCTAACCAGAACCTACACTTTCCCTGCGACTGCGAATAGTCCTTGCCCGGCAGGTTGCACCTTCAAAACGAGCGGCGATCTGTTCACCTACAACGTGGGGCCTGTTCTCAAATATCGCACTGAGCATTTCGAACCCTTTGTGGAAACGCTCTTCGGCGGCGCCCACTCCAATGCGTACCATAACCTATTTGCCGCCTGCCAACCGCTACCGGGTTCTCCTTGCGGCGGGAAGAGCAACCCGAGCAACAATGCCTGGGATTTTGTTATCGGAGGAGGTATCGATATTCCCCTGACTAAGAACATCGCTATCCGACCTGCACAGTTTGATTTTGTGCTGACCCGGTTCGGCAATGCATTTACCGGAGGCAACACCAACCAGAGCAACTTCCGCTACAACGGCGGCGTTGTGATCCGGTTCTAGCAAAGAAAGAACTGACACTTTCTCCGTTGACCCTGGTTAGGAGACTGCGAACTGGGTCTTTCGGCCAATCGCGGTCTCCTTTTCTTTTTCCCTTTTCTTGTTGTGTCTCCACTAGCCGCGCTTTCAGCCAACGCGTAACTCGTACTTTTGACAGTTTGCGCCAGGCCG
>DASPTW010000023.1:0-5096 GCA_035623215.1 Candidatus Acidiferrum sp. | reverse complement strand
ATTATTCACGTCCTCGGGCAACTCCCCGGGACGCCCGAGTACGAGCAGTCGATGAAGATTTGGCGCTCTTTTCACGGGCGGAAGTAAACCTTACCCGGGCAAAAGCTGCTACACGCGCCTCTTGCTCTTCCTCCGGAAGCTTTGCTAGATGCCTTTCGGCAATCGTTGCTAGCTCTTCAGCCGCCGCCTCTAAGCTTTTCTTCTTGTTTTTGGCAGTCGCCACTAGGAACCCTCTCTCGTCCTACAAGGATAATCTCCTTAGCTCACGATACGCAAGCCATAGAAGGGCCAGACACGGCATCCCTCAACTAACTCTCGTGCTTCTTGCGGCGCGTCTTCTTTGCTTTGTTCTCGTCACTCAGCACTCGCCTCTCGTCACTTTTCTTCTTCCCCGCCTTCGCGTTCTTCTCCGCCCGCAACTTCCACGCCGTACGCAGCGCCCCATCATGTCTTAAGCGTTAAGAAGAACAAGGTCCTTAGCTCTGTTCTGGAATGCCCGGTCAAAGGTGACCACCGTTAAACGCGATGCCTGCGCGAAAGCCACGAGATAGGAATCAGCCCAATCCTTTGGTGAAGCCTGTGCGGACCGAGTGAGCTCTCGAAACGCCCCCTCAAGCCCGAAAGGTTCGTCCATGAAATCAACCCGCTCATCTTCGAGCCAATGGTCGTAGGCTTGCCAGGCTTCTTGTTGACTCTTTGCTTGATCCGGCCCCATGACCGCCGGTGCGCTCAAGAGCCGAAGCAGCCCGAGTTGCGTGAGTCGACAGAAAAAAAGGCGCGAGGTAGGCGCTAATGCTTCAAACCACTGAAGAGCTGTTGCATGGTGGACATGTCGGTCGTAACTCAGAGCCACCCAAACGTTGATATCAGGGAAAAGAAATAATCTCGAAGATTCTCTCATTGTCCAGCTCGAGCGTTCCCGGTTGTTTGGACCTTATTAGGGGGAGCTTGACTCTCCTGCCCCGCTTGCGCGGACGTTCATTGAGCACCTGCTCGACTCCGCGAAGAATCAGTTCCTTGGCCGAACTTCCTTCTCTGGCCGCGCGGCTTTTCAACCGCCGGTAAACCGGATCAGGGATGTCAACTGTAGTCCTCATGACCACACTCTGCCATATTTATGGTCGGCTAGCAAGCCTAAACGGCGCCAAATCCTGTTGCAGGAACGGTCCTCCGCAAATCTCTGCGTCCTCTGCGTCTCTGCGTTATCTTTTCTTCTTTTTCGCATTTCTTTTCTCGCCGCTCGCTTACCCCGAGCGCTTTCTGCGAGTGGTCACTCGTCACTCGCCACTTTTCTTCTTCCCCGCCTTCGCATTCTTCTCTGCTCTTAACTTCCACGCCGTCCTTAGCGCCCCTTCCAGCACATCCTCGCTCACCACCGCCAGCCGCACATGCGTCGCTCCATTCCTTCCCCATCCGCCATGCACGGGCAGAAACACCTCCGGCATCTCCTCGACGAACGCCGCCTGCTGCTCCGGCGTCAGCATCAAGTTTCCGTAGCCTTTCTTCTCATGCGCCAGCGTCGCAAAAATCCTCCCTCCAACGCGAAAATCCATCGCCCCCATGTGCGAACCCTCTTCCGCCCCTCCCAAACTCAGCGCAATCCGCCGAAAATCCTTCGCGTTCATCCGTTTCCTTCATCAACAAACAAATTGTCACCGGTTATTTATCGCTTTTGCCCGACGCACTCGCCCCGGCACCATTCGCGTAAACCGCGCGCTCGAACTTCTCCACGGTTCCGACCGCCTCGTCATCGCTAAACGGCAGGATCTGCATCAGGATCACCGCGCAAGTCTTCTTTAGAGGGTCAATCCAGAAATACGTGCTGAAGATCCCGGCCCATGCCAGCGAACCGGCCGAGCGGCCTCCTTCCACAGGCTTTGTGTTGATTGCGAATCCCAAACCAAATTTATCCAGTCCGCCTGGAATGCGTGTCGGATTCTTGGCAAACTGTGGCGCCAGACTCACCATCTCCGTAAGTCCAAGGTTGCCAATCTGATTGCGGCTCATCTCCGCAACCGTCTCCGCTTTGAGAATCCGCTGGTTGCCAAGTTTTCCGCCTCCCAACAGCATTTGCTCGAACTTCAAGTAATCTCCGGCCGTGGACAAAAGTCCGCCTCCTCCGCTGAAAAACTTCACCGGTTTGAACGGCTGCTGCGGCAGCTCTGCGAGGCTGCCATCCTGTTGTCGCTGATCGAGAGCCACAACTCGCCCTTGCTTCTCCGCCGGCACATCGAAAAACGAGTCCGTCATTCCCAGCGGCTCAAAAATATGCTGCCGGAAATACTCCTCCAGCGTTTGCCCGCTGACTTTCTCAACCATTCTGCCGAGCACGTCTATGCTGATTCCATATTCCCATCGCGAACCCGGATCAAACACCAGCGGCGCCTTCAGAAACCCATCGTCCCCTTGACCCACGCTGGGCACCGCTCCCGTTGCCACATAGCCTCCCAGCTTCGCATCGAAGAACTCGTACACGTACCCGGAAGTGTGCGTCAGCAATTGCCTCACCGTGGGCAGCGTCTTCGGCGCCCGCAGCTTTGCCTTTTTTGTGGCGCCGTCGAATTCCTCCAGCACCTGCACTTGCGCAAGCTCCGGCAGATACGTGCTGACTGGTTCATCCAGTTTCACCCGACCGCTTTCCACAAGCTGCATCACGGCTACCGACGTGACCGGCTTGGTCATGGACGCGATGCGGAAAATCGTATCCATGGTCATGGCCACATTTTTGGTCGTGTCCCGCTTCCCTGCCGCTCCTTGATACACGATCCCGCCCGCGTTCCCGACCATGGCCACAACCCCGGACAGCTTTTTTGAATCCACCGCATCCTGCAGGACCTGGTCAATAGCCTTGCCAGACTTAGTGGTATCAGCGGCAAGGAACGTTAAAATTGTCGCTGCCGCAAAGGCCGCGATCAGGGCGCTCCGCCAAATGGCAATTCCGAACCTGTTATTTCCTCGAAGAGTTTTCATCTCGACCTCCGTGCCTCTGATTGCGCAGTATAGCCAAGCGCTCAGGATTTTCCACCACACGCCACGAGAGACTGCGCTGGCAAACGGGGTTTTTGCCCTCTTGATTTGTCCCCTAGCGGCAGCACAGCGACTCTCTCCGCTTTGTACCCGCCAATCCAGCAAATACGTCGTACAATAGCCTTCGCCAAATCCCTTTCGTAGAGCGATTAGCCCAGGTTTATCCAGCGATGCTCAACAACGCGCCGCGGTTCCGCGAGCTCTCCCGTTCCATGGCAATGTGTCTCTCTGCATTTCTTCTCCCTGCCTTCACCGCCAGCATGAAAGCCTCTTCGCAAGACCAATCCTCAACCCCTGCCTCCGCCCCTCAGCAACCCCCAACCATTCGCGTCACCACCCGCCTCATCGAAGTCACCATCGTCGTTCAGGACAAAGACGGCAAGCCTATCCCCGGCCTGAAAAAGGAAGATTTCTCGCTTTTCGACGAAGGCCAACCCCAGTCGCTCTCCTTCTTCTCTTCCAACACGCCTGCGCAAACTCAAGTCCCCACCGCCCCTCTTCCCCCAAACTTCTTTACCAACCGTTCCGATCTCAAAGGCGAAGATCCTGGCGCCACCATTATCATTCTCTTCGACGCCCTCAACACCGCCTTCGAGGATCAGTCTTTCGCCCGCAAGCAAATCTTCCGCTTTCTGCAAACCGTCAAGCCCCAGGATCACGTCGCCATTTTCGCTCTCACCGACAATCTCATCGTTCTTCATGGCTTCTCCGAAGACGCCGCCGCTCTCGCCAATTCCGTAACACGCTTTAGCCCGCAGCTTCTGGCCGCGTTCGATTCCTCCCGCTCCTGGAGCTCCCGCAACTCCAGCCTCGCCAATCCCACTTCTTTTCCCGGCGCAGGTGGCGGCGGTCGCCGCAACAACGTCGAAGGCCAGTTCGCTGATAGCCGTACCGTGGACCGCTTTCAAATCACCTACGCCGCGATTGTCGCGCTGGCCGATTCCGTTTCCCTGATTCCCGGCCACAAAAGTCTCGTCTGGGTTTCCGGAGGCATTCCCATCCAGCTCGGCGGCTCCCGCATCGGCGTTCCCGACCGTGACAATTTCCGCTTCGACACCCAGGGAAAGCCGGGCGACAAAAACTCCGGCGGCGTCGACGACCTCACTCGCGTTCTCAATCGCGCCAACATGGCCATCTACCCCATCGATGTCCACGGCATCGACGTCAACGATTCGTCATGGGGGTTTTTTCTGCGCCAGAATCGCCGCGACACCTTCCGTGTTCTTGCCGATAAGACGGGCGGAAAAGCTTTCTACGGCACTAACGATGTTTCCGCCGCCATCAACTCCGCTTTCGAGGACGGCCGCTACACCTACACGCTCGGCTTCTATCCCAACCACAGCGCATGGGACGGCAAGTTCCGCGAACTCAAAGTCAAAGTTTCAGCGGAGGGCGCACAACTCCGTTATCGCCGCGGCTACTTCGCGTTTCCCGATCGCTCCAAAGGTGAAGTCGAAATGAGGACCGATCTGCAGGAGGCCGCTCATAGCCCGCTGGATGCCACTGGCCTCGGCATCAGCGTACGTGTCAAGAAGTTGCCGTCCTCTTCGTCGTCCGGGCTCGTTCAGCTTCAGGTCTCCTTGGACCCCAAACAGTTTCTGCTCCATCAAGTGGACCAGCGCAGCCGCGGGGGCCTCGACCTGCTCTTCCTCCAAAAGGACTCTTCCGGAAAATTCCTTTCCGCAGAAAAGCAGCACTTCGATGTCAATTTTGCCCCGAAGGAATACGACTTCCTGGCCAAAACCGGCTTGATCCTTCAGCGACGTCTCTCCATCGACCCCGTCTCCTCCGAGCTTCGCGTCTTCGTCCGCGACACCGGCTCTGGCTCTCTCGGCTCCGTCACCATTCCCGTTAAGGGGCTCCTTCAATAGCCCGAAGGACCGCTCCAACTAGAACCGCGATAGTTTTTTGCTTTTTATTCGCTTTCGGACTAGAAGTTATCTCATAAACACATTCAAGCTGTTGCGGGCTTGAGAGTTATGCAAATTAGCGTAAATCCAGAGCATGGACCTCACCGACGCCCAGTGGGCAGTGCTCGAGCCACTGTTTCGTCCGCAACGTCGGGAGGA
>DASPTW010000022.1:0-9759 GCA_035623215.1 Candidatus Acidiferrum sp. | reverse complement strand
CCGATGTAAACATTGTTTTCTGGCCCGATGGCGGGAAATCCCGCAGTGCCTCCATAGAATTGTGTGTAGTGCTGAATTTGTCCGCTGGGAAAAATCTGATAGAGCCAGGATTCGTGAACGAGGTAAAGCATGTCATCCCTGCCGATGGCGGGCGTGCTGTATGCCGGTCGCGGGTCGTAAGGGTTGTTGCTGCCAAGCAGCAATCCATCTTTCTTGTTCGAGTTGTCAAACGTCATGAGGTCCCACTTGGAATTCGTCTGCACACTGGGAGCGAAGGCGAATACATTCGAGCGATCATCGGTGGCGTACAGCGTGGGGCCATCGCCAAGCGCGGGCGGAGTGACGAACTTATGCTGCGTGTCGGCGGATTCCCAAATCAGATTACCGGAACGGTTGAGAGCAAAGAGCTTTCCTGATTGGCTGGCAAGATACAGTGTGCCGTCGGGTCCAAGAGTTGGAGCAGCGACGACGGGGCCAAACGGCAGCGCAGCTTTCCAAAGGAGCTTGCCGTCGGGAGAAAGCGCGTAAATTCCATCGGCAGCGGCGAAATGAATGGTGCCGTCCGGAGCGAGCGCGACTCCAGACAGAGCGCCTGGCCCCGCATTGTAGAGCCAATGGATGTGCGCGGGGGTAGCCAGCGCAGTGCTATCGTGTCGCGAGCGATGGCTCGCAAGGAAAATGCCGGCGACACACATCGCCAGAAAAATTGCGGTGAGCAGAAGAAGATTGCGTGAACCTGGTCCAGGGGACATTTCAATTTCGCTCGGAAACGCACCCTTCGCGAATTCTATGGATCATCCGGATCGTCCGCAGTGTTGTAAACGGGCCCCGCTATCGCGGCACAATCGCGCTTGATCTCGTCCAGGTACTGATAAATCATCCAGGACGCCTTCAGCGGATCCGGTTTCGAGCTCCAGCGATAACTCATCAGCGCGGAAGTGGCCGCCTGATAGCTGCTCGGAGGCGGCGGGCGGTAGTATTTCGCGGCTTCTTCTTCGGCGAGAATTTCTTCGCGCGTAGGCGTGTGGTTCGGTGAGTTCTCGGGGCGCCGCGCGTCCTGTTGTGAACTGGTGCAAGAGTTGATGTGCGCGGAAATCACGTCGAGCAGCAATTGCTGCCATTTGGGATTGTTGTTGGACTCTTCGATGTCGTTCGCGAGCTGGTCTTCCATTTCCCGCAGGCTCGCCCCCCTATAGCCAAAGTTGAGAGCTTGCTTTTCGACGTTGTTGAAACAGGTGCGGTCGCAACGATTCAACTGCCTGAGCCGCCGGCGTGCTCCCGGTGGAACAGCAACCGCTGGGGCCGTCGAGATGTCATCGTTCGTGAAGACGCGGTGAGGCTTGGCGGCAGGTTTTTGCGCAGCCGGAGAATCAAGGGCCGAGGCTGGTGAATCTTTTTTGGAAAGATCTGGAGCGGGCTGCTGTTGCTGCGGCGGCGGAGAATCGGGGGATTGCGAAGTGTGCGCGAAAAGAGTCTGACACGAGAGGAAACTCGCGCAGAAAAAAGAAACGCATGCGGCGCGGAAAAGAAGCGAGGAAGTGCGCAAACGTTGGTTCATGGAAGTTGGAAGTCCGGACAAGCGCGGTTTGTTAAATCGTTCCACTGATATTCCATTATGGTGGCTCGGAACGAGGCGAATCGTTGCACCACAGAGATGTGCTGCTTGGCGAGGTCGGCGTAATTTCGATATTGCACGGTTAGATCGCTCTGTTTTTTGGCGAAGCGATCGTTAACCATGTAGCGCGCATACCCGGAGGAATCGCCCTTGGAAAGAATCTCGGCTTTCTGGCGCTGCACGTCGCAATAGGAGCTGGCGGCGCGGAATGCGTCATCGAGCATCGAGTTCCATGCGCGGTCGTTGCCGATTTCGTTGCGGGCCAGCGTCAGCTGATTGCGGAATTCGAGTTCGCGATCTTTGGTGACGCCCATTTGGGCCTTTAGCTCCGCCTCGCACGAAAGATCGCAAATCGAATTGCTTTCTTCGTCTTCGCCCTCGCTGAGTTTCAGCGGTTTTCCGGGTTTGGCGAGATCTTCTTCGGTGATCACTTTTTTTTCGTGAACCGCTTTCTTTAGCGGAGCGGCTTCCTGCGCCGTTTCTGAGGATGGCTTCGTTTGCGCGGGAGCAACTGGGTGCGCTGCCGGCGCAGGGGCGGGTTTGGAATTGGGATCCTGCGATTGCCGCGGCCGCCCGGCGCGGCTGGAGGCCACGTTGAACGAAAACAAAATCAAAAAAGAGAAAACAAGTGCCGCGACGCGCGCGTTTTTGGACTTGGGGCGCGCGAAAAATTCCAAGCGCCGCGCATCATGGATCATCGGGATCAGGATCATCAGTGTCGTCCGGCCGTTTGGGTACGTTGATCTGGCAAGTGGCGTGAACCAGCTTGTCGACTTGCAGCTGCATGAAGGAAGACTGGACGGCGGACTGCGAAGATTTGGCGATATGCGCGTTGGCGCGATTCAGAAGCGCGTTCAAGCGGGTTTGGATATCGCGGAATTTGGGTTCGTACTCGCGCTCGACGGCCAACTCAGCTGGCGTGACGGTGCGTGGGTCGGAAAGTTGCTGGAGGTCCTGCGTTTTTTTGACTTGCAGCTCGCAGGCGTTGGCTTGCACACCGAGAATTTCTCCGAGAATTCCCTGCCAGGCGGAGTCCGCCCTCACGGTATCCACGGCGTCGAGGAGAGCAAGCTTCCACTTGGAACTGTAAGCACCGGAGGCACTGGCGCGCTGCGCCACTTGGTCGAAACAAGCACGGTCGCATGTATTGAGCGTTTGCAGCAGGTCGCGGCCACCTTGCACGACGACATCATGCGGACGCGCGTCGAAATCTTCGTTCGTGTAAACCTTGTGCGGCTTCGTGGCAGGCTTGGCCTGAGCATCGGGATTCGGAGCGGCGGGCTTGGCAGGCGCGGTTGCCGGATTGTCCTGCGGCGAAGTGCCTGAGGGATCAGGAGACTGCGCCAGCGCAGTGTGCCCAGCCAAAGAGAAAACGAGCGTGATGAAGAGAATCTGCGGGCGCACGGAGGGAGGTCTCCTTGTTTCCGTCCTTACGCATATTTTAGCCGAGCGCATGCCAAGGCGGGCAATAGAAGTATCGTTGGTTTCCGTAAGCACTATTAGCGTTCTGGGAAGACGGAGTGTCAGCACAAATCAGGCGCGAGATAAGGGCGATTCTGCACGCTCGAAACCTGCGCTCGACTCGAAAGTTCTAGGAAGCCTTCCCTTTGTTGGTGTTAAAGGAGTTATTTATACCGGTCATGCCCTTCAAAACGTCATTCCAAAACGGCGCGCCCAGCGAAACAAGAAAGCCCATGACCAAAAGACCAGGGATTTGAGCATAAGGGTGATCATCATGGTCTTTGCCGTATTTGTGACTCCGAATCAGGACCGGATAATCCTGGAGGTCCTTTTGGATCGCGGCCCGCGTGTTTTGTGCCGCTGTAAGCGGATCCTGGCTGGTTCGGTCGCTGGCATTTGCCGGCGGTTTAGCCGCGCTCGCCACCAGCGCTTGCTGCGCAGCCTGGTCGGATGAAATTTGATCGTACAGAATGATGGCGTTCGCGTTCAGCGCGAGTACGACAATGAAACTCAGAATCAGCACGATGAGCTTGTTTCTCTTGGTGTACGCGTCTTGGAAAACGCTTCGAAAACCTTCATAGGAAGCTGCGATGTTATCCTTTATCTTCTCGGCGTCGGCTTGCGCACTTTTTACAATGCCGTCCAACTGGCCCGGAAGAAACTGGACTCCATCCAGCAGACTACGAAAATCTTGCTTGTTGAGGCTCTCCAAGGCTGTAATGTTCAAGCCGCGTACCTTTAACGCGTCCTGAACCTGCGGGAGTTTCAAGCTGTCCCCCATGAATGTCTCGACCGTTTGCGCCATCACATCGGCTTTTGTGTTCAGCAAGTTCTTCACGAATTCCTGGATGGCTTGAACGATCACACAGAGCACGTAAATGAGAAGTGCGAGAGCGATTAGAGTCTGAAACGTGTTCATGCTTGAGCTCCTCGTTGCGACTACCTAGGCCGCCGGCGGTCGGCTCCGGTGTTCCAAAAGTCTTCGAAGGAATCTGCTTCTTACATGGAGTTTTCCGTTGTCCTTTGGATAGGCAGCCCGTTTTGGATCGCGACCCAATAGGGAGAAGGTTTTCAGGGAAAGCGATGCGCAAAGAGCTATACGACGGATAAAACTGGAAGTCAATGCCAATGCGATAGCCAGACTAGCTCGGTAAAGGAGACCCCACTACGGGAAGGTCAAGACTGATCGATGAGGCGGTGATGGATGGCGTAGAGGGCGAGTTCGAGGCGGTCGGAGACACCAAGCTTGTCAAAAATGTTGTGGAGATGGTTTTTTACGGTCTGCTCGGAGATGAAGAGTTTTTCGCCGATTTCTTTGTTGCGGAAACCCTGGGCAACCAGTTGCACGATTTCTTTTTCGCGGTCGCTAAGCAGAGGCTTTTCGCGGCGCGGGCCGGACTCGGAAGATTTCGAGAACGCCTTCATCACTTCGGCGGTCATGCGATTGTCAAGCCAGATTTCGCCAGCGTGCACGCGATGAATGCTCTTTACCAACAAATCCGTGGCGGATTGCTTTAGCACGACGCCGCGCGCACCGAGACGCATGGCGCGGACAACATCGCGATCATCTTCAGCGGCGGTCAGCACAACTACACGAGTGGGAAGCTGATCGAAATTCACTTCTTCGAGCACCGCGAGACCGTCTTTGTCAGGCATTCGCAAATCAAGCAGCAAGATATCGGGCTTGAGCTTGGCGAGCAGCTTGATGCATTCCGCGCCGTTTTGCGCTTCGCCGACAATGGTGATTTCCTCGTCGGAGTCCAGAAGCTTGCGCAGGCCATCACGAAAGATGGCGTGGTCATCGGCTAGTAGTACCCGTATTTGCTGTTTCGTTTTCGCCATATCACCCAAGCGGCACTTCGATTGTCAGACGCGCACCATGTCCCGGGTTTGACTCTACGGTCAAAACCCCGCCCACGGTACGCGAACGCTCCTTGATGGAAATCGGACCGAGCCGCAGACGATCCAGCTCATCACCCGTAAATCTGCCAGCAAAACTGAACCCCTCGCCGTTATCGTCTACTACAAGTACTAGACGGCTGTCATCCTGGGACAGTTTTACCACGACATGGGAAGCCTTGGCATGCTTTTTTATGTTGTTGAGTGCTTCACGGTAAATCTGGAAAATCTCGCGGCAGACACGGTCGGGAGCGCGCAATTGTGTCGAATCCACCAGGAGGTCTAGGGCAACGGTGGATTCGTTGCGGTAGCGCTCGGCAAAACCCCGCATCAAATCAACAAGATCGGCGCTTTGCACGCGGAGTGGGCGAAGATCGGTCACGATCTGGCGCAGCTCGGCAGCCTCGTTCTTGACAGTTTGCTGAAGTGTGGCCAGCGCATTTACTGACTGTTCGGGTGCCGTGGGAACGCGGCGGCGGAGAACGTCCAACTGGATTTCGATGCTGAGGAGGGTTTGGAGAATGCCGTCATGGAGGTCGCGAGCGATGCGGCTGCGCTCGGCTTCGATGGCGCGGGCGCGTAAGTGCCTCAAAAGAAAGATGTTCTCTAAAGTTGGGCCAACATGGCCAGCGATGCTTTCCAGCCACACTAAGTCCTGCTTTTGGAATGGCTTACGGCCATTTAGGAGAAAGATCCGTCCGCTGGCCTGACCTCCCTGGTCGAAAGCCACGGTCATTAGCGAACGGACCTTAAGCTCCTGCTGGGCAGGGCCGGGGAGCCGCGGCAGGTTTTTGATGGGGCGGCCGTCGCGGCGGTCCCAGCCAAAGCCGTCTCCGGGTCCAGCGAGGGAGTTCCAGCAAATGGTGGCATCCATGTCGTCGAGGAGAAAACCATCGGTGCGAGAAAGCGGAAAGCTTTCCGGGACCAAACGCTCGCTTTCGCCCGATTTCATACGCCAGAGGAAGATGCGCTCAAGGTCTGGATCCCGATAGAGGAGGAGCGCTTCCCCAACATCAAACGTAGAAGCAAGTTCCTGGAGAAAAAGGCGAAGGGATTCGGCGAGGCCTTGGTCCACTTGCATGGTGGCGTTGATGCGCGAGAAAAACTCGATTTGCGAGGCATAGCGGCGGTTGCGATCACCTAGATAAGCAAGTCCCGCGCCGCCCGCAAAAGTGCCCATTGTGAGGCCAAGCCAGGCCAGCACGCGCATAAAATGAATTTCACCTTTGCCGGCAGTGAGCAAAACAATGGCAAGCGAAAGCGCGCCCGCAAGCGGGAGTGTGTATTCCAGTCCCCATCGAATGCCTGCGGCGTAGCAAATAAAAAGATACGGAAACCATACCGGCACGGTGGTCGGACTGGTGAACAGGAAAAAAACAAGCGCCACTAAGTCACAAGCCAACGGAAGATGCCACGAACGCTGTCGCAAAAGGCGTTCCGCCTGCATGACTAGCAACGCGGCGATGAGATAGGAGATGAGGAAGGAAACGGAGCGGTGCGCTTCGCGGGGAGAAGACTGCTCAAGAGCGGCAAGAAGAGCAAGCAAAATGAAAATCGGACGGGCAACGACGATTTGCCGCTCGAAATGGTTCCGGTCGGTTTGATGGGGGCTCATGCGCGGGGACGCGTGTCCAATTTAGTTTAGCAATTCGCGCGAGCCAGTAGGCGGGGCGTGCGCAAGACTGCAACGGGCTGTTGCGGATCGATAAAGCCCTCTTATTGCCCTATGTCCGTGAGGAGGGTTGGCTCGAAATCCTATCTTCAAAAAAAGTTGTTTCGTCGGAAGCATTACGATTCCGGACACCGCACTCCACACACGCAAAGAAAACTCGCTAGACTGGAAGAAATAGCTGCGAGACGGGCAATCTCCCGCTCGCGAAGGAAGGCGAGGAGCTTTCTGGATGATTCCGGAGAAAATTTACACGCTGCTGGGGCTGCTTGTTCTCTCCGCGGTGGGAATCTTGCCAGTGCTGCCGAGCTTTTCCAGACTCCGCAAGCTTGAGAGCCCCGTAATCCGGTTTACCGAAAGAAAGACATTTGCGGTATGGGTCTTGTTTTTCGCCGTGATCGGTGTTCGACTGATGGTTCTGCCTGCTTTCAAAACCCCTGTCCCTGGCGTACAAGATGAATACAGCTATCTGCTGCTGAGCGACACCTTCGCGCATGGGCGGCTCACGAATCCGACGCATCCCCTCTGGGTCAGCTTCGAGTCGATGGACATCAACTGGACTCCGACCTACAACTCAATGTATCCACCGGCGCAAGGCTTTTTCCTGGCAATCGGCCAATTGATGGGGCACCCGTGGATTGGTGTGCTGCTGAGCAATGCGGCGATGTGCGCGGCGATCGTATGGATGCTGCAGGTTTGGATTCCTGCCCGCTGGGCATTTCTCGCGGGGGTAATCACCGCATTGCAATTCAGCGTGACGAGCTATTGGATCAACAGCTATTGGGGAGGCGCTGTTGCCGCTACGGGCGGGGCGCTCGTGCTCGGTGCGGTTGGAAGAATTCGACGCCATGCCATGTGGCAGGGCTCACTAGTACTGGGAATGGGCATCGCTATTCTGGCCAACAGCCGGCCATTTGAAGGGATGGTGTTTTGCATTCCCACGGCCATTTATTTTTTGTGGTGGATGGTGGGAAAGATCAAAACGCGGGACACCCTTCGCGCCCG
The DNA here is from genome assembly GCA_035623215.1 of Candidatus Acidiferrum sp. Lineage (GTDB taxonomy): Bacteria > Acidobacteriota > Terriglobia > Acidiferrales > UBA7541 > Acidiferrum. Next base: position 2,110 of record DASPTW010000022.1, on the reverse strand, counting down.
AACCGTTCAAGTGTTCCTTCCTCTGCTGGCATGCATGCTTCTCTTGGGCAGCTTCATGGCCTATTACAACTGGCGGTTGACCGGCAATCCGTTACTTCTACCTCATGTCCAGTACACGAACACCTACTACAGTGCGCGCTCTTTTCTATGGCAGGGTCTAAATCCACCACTGCATTACCACAACGCACAATTCGAAGGCTTATTCAACGGGTGGGCGCGAAACTACTATCACAAAAGCTGGGCGGACGCCGGCCGTCTCACCAAAGAGAAATTCGAAATGTTTGGAAGCTATTTCTTCAGTCCGGCAGAGTGGTTGCTCCTTCCGATGGTGCCCTTTCTCTTTCGCGACCGGAGAATTCGGTTTCTGTTAACGACGCTGGTGGTGGGGATGCTTGGTGTCTTTATGCTGGTCTGGGGGCATCCGCACTACGCAGCGCCGCTGGTCTGTGTCGTGATTACGCTGCTGGTCCAAACGATGAGACACCTCAACACAATCGAGATCAAAGGCAGGCGGCTCGGAGCTTTGTTGGTTCGTGTTGTGGTCATTACGATGTTTGCTGCGACGCTCGACCGCGTGTTGGACCGTACCTGCGACGAAGGCCTGCGAAGATGCTGGAAAAACATCGAGCGAGCGGAAATTGCCGACGAACTCAACAGCATGCCCGGCAAACACTTGGTGATGGTGCGCTACTACAAAAACCATGACTACCACTTCGAATGGGTTTACAACGGCGCGGACATTGACTCGGCAAAAATTCTCTGGGCGCGGGAATTGGACGCCGCGCAAAATGAGCGCCTCCTCGCCTATTTCAAGGACCGTCAAATCTGGCTGATGAGGCCGGATGAGATCGATCCCAAGGTACGGCAATTGAAGCCCTATCTCCGCGCGGCGAGTCAACCTCAGGCACTGATCAGCGCTCAAGCTTCAACTGGCAACGCGCTTCCAAGTGTGACGCCTTAGCTTCTGCTCAGAGACACCAGCGCGAACATAGCCAGTTTTGACATTTGGGGCTCGAGCATGCCCTCGAGACCTTTCCAGGTCGAATGCGTAAAGCCTGGCATCAAACTCCTCATTCCCACGCCACCAGACACTAGGTAGCGAAAAGGCAGAAACGGCCGAATCTCTTCGATTTTAAGAACTGGAAATTCCCTTTCAAATTCCGCCCGGTCCCGTACAAAGACAATCCAAGGGATTGCGCCGTTCGCTCCCGAAAGCGGGCCGCTCGACGGAAACGACCAGTCCGCCGCCTCGGGGGAAAATGGCTCGTGATGAAGGCGCGTGTAAATCAGCCGGGACCAGGGCGAAACCCACGGCTCGATCATGACCACTTTTCCAGCCGGGCGGAGGCATCGCGAGGCCTCTGCAAAAAACTGCCGCACGTCCGGCATATGATGCAAAACATCCGTAAAGACAATGGCGCGCAACGAGGCATCAGGAAATGGGAGGTACCGGGCATCGGCAACCACTTGCACACCGGGACACGGGAAAACTTCCGAAGTGATGAGCCCGGGAATAAAGCGGTCGCAATATCCCGCTCCGGAACCCAGCTCCAGAACGGCACCGTCGATCGGCGGCAACTTTGCGGCCAGCGAACTATACCACTCGTCGTAAATCGCTTTGAGAAAGGGCTTCGAAGCGATGATCTGTTTGCGAAGTTCCGTGGTGGTGGGATCATCCAATGGGAGGCCGGCGGTCAAAGGATGAGCCAGCAAACGCCGTAGAAACGATCCGGGCAAGAACCTACCCCTCCAGCTTGAACCAGGCGTGCCAGCAAATGCGCAACATGCGCAGCCCGTTGGCGAAAACTCTGGTCATTTTTGTGACGCCGTGAATCCGTTCCTGGTAATGAACGGGCACTTCGACAATCTCGAGATGCAGCTTGCTGGCGCCAAACAGCAACTCGTAATCGCCCCAAAGATCCCGAATGCCCCAGGAACCCAGATTTTTCTCCATGCGTGCCCAGTCCCTGCGCCAGAGAACTTTTGTGCCGCACAGCGTGTCTTTGATGCGCTGGTCAAGCAAGAAGGAAAACATCACCCCGAAGAATTTGTTGCCCATTTCGTTGGCAAATTTCATGGCTTCCTGCTGCATCGGGTAAATCAAGCGGCT
>DASPTW010000021.1:0-4804 GCA_035623215.1 Candidatus Acidiferrum sp. | reverse complement strand
CTCCGGCAAAGTGAATCTCGCGCTCGACGCGCTGCCCAATTTCAAGTGCCTGCCTGGGCCTGGCGCCCATCTGCGCGGAGCCATTTCCATTTCTCCCGGCATGGATTACATGGAGCGCGCGTACGATGACGCCAAGTACGGGCACTACTCGCGCCGTCCTTACATTGATATGGTTATCCCCAGCTTGACCGACCCGAGCGTGGCGCCCCCGGGCAAGCACGTGCTTTCCTGCTTCGTGCAGTACGCGCCGTACAAACTCGCCGAAGGCACCTGGGATGAGCAACGCGAGGCCTTTGGCAACAACGTAATCGACACCATCGCGCAGCACGCGCCCAACATTAAAGACATCATCCTCGGCAAACAGTTCCTTACGCCGCTCGACCTCGAGCGTGAGTTTGGCCTCACTCAGGGAAATATTTTTCAAGGCGAGCTTTCTCTTGAACAACTTTTCTTCTTGCGGCCCGTTGCCGGATGGGCCTACTACCGCACCCCGATCGACAACCTTTATATGTGCGGCTCCGCAACGCATCCCGGCGGCGGGATCATGGGCGCAAACGGCCGCCTGGCAAGTCAGGTGATCCTGAAAAACTGGAAGGGCAGCTCATCCAGCGCGAAGGCGGCTAACTGACCATGCCACTCGGCCAGCGGGTTGTGCTCATCGGCGGCGGTCACAACGCTCTTGTTAGCGCTTTTTATCTGGCTAAAGGTGGATTCAGACCGCTCGTGCTCGAACGCCGTGAAATGGTTGGCGGTGGAGCGATCACAGAAGAATTTCATCCGGGGTTTCGTGCGTCGACCTTGGCGCACACGCTCGGACCGCTGCGCCCGGACATCGCCCGTGACATGCAGCTCGAAAAGTTCGACTGCGAAATTTTCTCTCCCGATCCTCGCGTCTTTGCTCCCGCGCCGGACGGCCGCGCGTTAATTTTCTACAACGACGCCGCCAAGACCGCAGCCGGGATCGCACGTTATTCGGAGAAGGACGCGGCAATATACCCGAAGTTTGCGGAGACATTGGAATCGGTCTCCGAAGTTTTCGAACAACTCGTCTCCATCACTCCGCCGGCAATCGACAAGCCCAGTCCAGAAGACTTTTGGAACCTTTTCAAGACCGGCCGGGGCGTGCGCAGCCTCGGCAAAGCGGGCATGTTCGATTTGATTCGCTGGGGACCGATGGCGGTGGCGGATTTTGTCGCGGAGTTTTTTGAAACGGAGCTCCTCCGAGCAGTCATCGCGGCAAGGGGAATTTTCGGCAACGCGCTCGGTCCGTGGTCCTCGGGTTCCACCGCCGTGCTTCTCCTGCGCGCTGCCGCCGATCCACACCCTGTAGGATCCGCGGCGTTTCCCAAGGGCGGGCTGGGTTCCTTCACGCGCGCTCTGGCAGAGTCCGCAAAGCAGGCCGGCGCGGAGATTCGCACTGATGCCAAGGTCAATCGCATCTTGGTTAAGGACGGAGCTGTAAGCGGCGTCGTGTTGCAGGGCGGCGAAGAAATTGCTGCTGATGCCGTTGTTTCCGGTGTCGATCCCAGGCGGACTTTCTTCCAACTTCTCGATCCATCCCAGCTCGATCCTACATTCGCGAATCGCCTGAAAAATTTCCGCGCGAATGGCAACGTCGCCAAAGTCAATCTCGCATTAGGAGGCTTGCCGAGCTTTGTTGTACTGGAAAACGCGGAAGGCTATCTCAAAGCTCTCTCCGGCCGCATTCACATCGGTCCCGAAATCGATTATCTCGAACGCGCCTTCGATGCTTCGAAGTATGGCGAGTTTTCAAAAGCTCCCTGGCTTGATGTCACTATTCCCACGATTCTTGATCCGGCGCTTGCTCCGGACGGCAAGCACGTTCTCTCCGCTTACGTGCAATTCGCGCCCTACAGGCTTCGCGAGGGCGATTGGGATTCCTGCCGCAAGGAACTGGGCGTGACTGTGCTAAAAACCCTCGCCACGTACGCGCCGAATCTTCCCGGCCTGGTCGAAGGCATGCAAGTGATCACACCGAGGGACCTCGAATCTTCCTACGGTTTTACCGGCGGCCACATTTTTCACGGTGAGTTGGCGCTCGACCAGCTTTTCACCATGCGCCCTGTTCTCGATTGGGCACGGTATAAAACGCCGATCCGTGGACTCTTCCTCTGTGGTTCGGGAACCCATCCCGGTAATGGCCTGACCGGGGCAAGCGGCGCGAACGCAGCGCGCGAAATCATTCGCGAATTGCGATGAGCACAATCGACCGGGCGTGTAGAATAGGGTCCCTTAGTTAGGGGGTAAGAATCTTATGGCCTCAGATTATTTGCTAAAGACGGAACCTTCCGCATATTCTTTCGCGGATCTGCAGCGAGACAAAGCCACCGTCTGGGACGGAGTGCACAATCCCGTGGCCCTTCGCAATCTTGGTGCGATGACGCCGGGAACGCGTCTCGTCGTGTACCACACGGGCGACGAGAAAGCCGCCGTCGGCACGGCAACCGTCGTCTCCGTGGATGATTCCGATCCCAAAAATCCTGCCGTCAAGATCCAGGCTGGCAAACCCATCTCCAAGCCCGTCACGCTAGCGCAAATCAAAGCCAACAAGCTGTTTGCGGATTCTCCGCTCGTCCGCCAAGGCCGCTTATCCGTAGTTCCGCTGACCGCTGCCCAATACAAAGCATTGACCGGCGACTGACGACGAAAACGCGCGTATGATGCGGGGCGTCATCTGGAGGTGCCTCGCGATGAAACGCTCCATCCTTGCTCTCGCTTTGTTCTTGGCAGCTCCCGCTTATGCTCAGCAGCCGCCGGAAATTCGCTTCCGCTCCGTCCCGGATTTTCTGAAGCTCCCAAGCGATCTTTATCTCGGCGAAGTCGCCGGTGTCGCCGTGAATTCCAAAGGCCACATCTTCGTTTTTTCGCGCGGCAATTCCATTGGCCCCGCCTATGCGGCAAGCGCGGCGCAACTCCTCGAGTTCGCGCCGGATGGAAAATTCCTCCGCGAAATCGGTCACAACCTCTACGCCTGGTCATACGCGCACACCGTCAAAGTCGACCGGCAGGACAACATCTGGGTCACCGACAAAGGTTCGGACATGGTCATCAAGTTCAATCCGGAAGGCCGCGTGGTCATGGTCTTTGGGCGCAAGCAAGAGGCTTCGGACGACGGCACCGGGCCGCTCAAGCATGTCAAACCGCCGCTGCCTCCCGTCGACGGTTTCTTTCGCCAGGTCACCGACGTCGCGTGGGACTCCGCGGGAAACAGTTACATCAGCGATGGCTACGTCAATTCGCGCGTCGCGAAAATCGACAAAGACGGCAATTGGCTCAAATCGTTCGGTGAACCGGGTGATCAGCCGGGCCAGTTGAACACGCCGCACAGCATTGCCGTCGACGCGCACGACAACATTTACGTTGCCGACCGCGGCAACCGCCGCATTCAGGTTTTCGACACGGAAGGCAATCTCCTTCGGCAAATCATCATCGACGTTCTCGTTCCACCTGATGCCCGCCCCGCCATCGGCAACAAGCCCATTGCGACCACGGGCACGATGGCTCAGGGTGCGCCCTGGGCCATTTGCATTACGCCCGGCCCCAATCAGGTTCTTTTCAGTTCCGACGCCTTTCCTGGCCGCGTTTACAAGCTTTCTCTCGAAGGAAAGGTTCTCGGCGTTTTCGGCAAATCCGGCAAACAACTTGGCCAGTTTGGCTGGATTCACGAAATCGCCTGCCCGTCGGAAAACGAACTTTACGTCGCGGAAATTCTGAACTGGCGAATCCAGAAGCTGATTCTTGAGCCGGCGCACTAGCACCGTATCGATTTGCAAGTTGACGAGGCCTGGCGGACGCGCGAAGCGAGTGCCAAGTGTGATAGTCTCTTGTCCTGCCCGCTGCTTCAACGCGGTTTGAATTCACAACACAAATTCCTATGCTAAACACTCTGCTTCCCATTCAAGCGGTAGCGCGCAAACTCGAAATCCCCGACAAATATTTTGAACAACTGGGGTCGCAAACCGGCAAGGTCAAGCTCGAACTGCTTTCGGATCCTGCCTTCAAGCGCCGCGGGAAATTGATTCTCGTCACTGCGACGACCCCCACTGCCGCGGGGGAAGGCAAGACCGTTACGGCCATCAGCCTCACGCAAGGCCTCGCCTACATCGGTAAAAAAGTTGTTATCACTTCCCGCGAGCCGTCGCTTGGCCCCGTTTTTGGAATGAAGGGCGGCGCGGCGGGCGGCGGCCTCGCGCAAATCGAACCCAGTGCGAAAATCAATCTCCATTTCAACGGCGATTTTCATGCCATCTCTTCGGCGCACAATTTGCTCGCCGCGCTGATTGACGCTCACCTTTTCCACGGCAACGACCTGCAGCTCGATCCCGACCAAATCACCTGGCCGCGCACGATGGACATGAACGATCGTGCACTGCGCCACATCGCTCTTTCGCTCGACAGCAAGAAAGATGGTGGCGGGCGCAAAAGCGGCTTCATCATTACGGCAGCTTCCGAGATCATGGCCATCGTTGCGCTGGCAAAAGATCGCGTGGACCTGCGGAAGCGCCTCGATTCCATCGTTATCGGCGCGACGCGCGACGGAAAGCCGATTCGCTCGCGCGACCTTGGCGCCACCGGCGGCATGATGGCGCTCCTCGCCGACGCCATTCTCCCCAATCTCGTGCAGACCACCGACGGCACTCCGGCCTTCGTGCACGCCGGCCCGTTTGGAAATATCGCGCACGGCACGAGCAGCGTGATTTCACAAGAAATGGGATTGTGCCTCGCCGACTACGTCGTCAACGAATGCGGATTTGCCGCGGACCTCGGCGCGGAAAAGTATTTT
>DASPTW010000020.1:0-4771 GCA_035623215.1 Candidatus Acidiferrum sp. | reverse complement strand
TTCGTTTGCAGCAAACCGACGCTGCTCATCACCATTCCCGAAGTGCAGTACGCGCACTGAAATGCACCGGCATCCAGGAAAGCTTGCTGCACCGGATGCAGTTTGCCGTCTTTTTCGAGCCCTTCAATGGTTGTGATTGGTTTCGTCACAGCGGCACTCAGTGAAATCTGGCAGGAGCGGCGAGGCGCTCCGCCGATCAAGACTGTGCACGCGCCGCATTGCCCTTCGCCGCACCCATACTTTGTGCCGGTTAGTCCCAGTTCATCGTGGAGGACGTAAAGCAGCGGAGTTTCGGGAGGATAGCTGACGGGATAACGCTTGCCGTTTACTTCAATTTCGATTGGTTTGGCCATAGGCCCACCTCACCAGAAAATTCTCCGCCCGATCAGTGCTTGTGGCAAGTGTCGCAGGCGGTTTTTGCATGATTCGCTTCGTGGCAGTTCAAGCAGACGTACATCGTGGTGACGCTGGTGACTTCCGACATTTGTTCGAGTTCACGGACTTGACCGTGACAAGTCTCGCAATTCACGCCGGCTTGCAGATGGGGACGATGGCTCCAAGTGACGCCGGGAAGCACAGTGTAAACGCGCACCCAAGGAATCGCCTGCTTTGATTTGGCGAAGCTTGTGAGTTTTTGGATTGCGGGTTTATCTTTAGCAATAGTGACGTGGCACTGCATGCATTTGTCCGTGGCGGGAAAGGTCATCAGTTTTCCTGGCTCGGGATTCGCGTGACAGTCCTTGCAATTCAAACCGAGCGCCAAATGTTTCTTGTGGCTATAAGGAATTGGCTGTCCTGGAGCGGGATGCTCGCTCGGATTATCAGGGACCATGGACTTCGCTGGTTGTGGCGGGGCAGATTGTTTCGCGGAAAGTTCTGTGGCTACGAGGAAAATTAACATGAGCGCCGAGGGAATCAGGGAAAAGCAGATTCCTCGCTTCCCTCGGAATGAAACTGGACAGTTCTTGTCTAGAAGCACGCTAACCTCCGTCTCTGCCTTTTCTGAAGCCAACAACTTGCTGCCGGCCGCGCCTGGTTACGCTTTCTTGTTCACCACTTCTTCGATGCTGGTGCCGAAATCCTTAAGAATGACAGTGGCGGCGTTTCGTCCCGGGCCGCCAGTGACGGAGCCGCCGGGATGCGTGGTTGCGCCTGTTTGATATAAGCCGGGAATCGGCATCTTGTGCTGCGCCCAGCCGGGCATCGGACGCATGGCCGCAACTTGCGAAGCGCTCTGCGCGCCCGCGTGTGCGCTGCCGTGCCAGAAATGAGGATTCATGCGCTCGAGGTCGAGCGGGCTTTCAATGAATCGGGCGAGGATTTTGGCTTCCGTGAGGTTGGGCGCGTATCGCCGCAGGAATTTCATGTAGCCATCGGAAACTTCCTGCTTGATGCTGTCCCAGTGCTCCGGGCCTTCCTTCAATTCGTAGGGCTGCCAGCCGATGACTTTAATGGTGTGCATTCCCGCGGGAGCGCGGGTGGGGTCCGCGACGGTGCAGCAGATGATCTGCATCGCGGGGTCCTCGAGATTGATCACGCCGCGCGCATCGTCGTAGCCGAAACGAAGCGCGCGCTCCGGCGAAACCAAAATGCCAGCTTCAACCGGCGAGAGCGTGCCTCCCTCAACGGCGAATTTCGGCGGCTCGCTCGCGGCGCAATGCGTGACAAACATGGCATGCTCGGCTTGCCAGGTGTTGACGCCGTCAACGAAATCCTGTCCCCAAAGTTCGCGCGGCGCCATGTCCACCAGATGCTTGATGTGGATCGTTGAGACCAAGGCTTTTTCGGCGCGATACGAACTTCCGTCGCTGCACTCGACGCCAACGCACTTGCCGTTTTCCACGATCAGCCGATTGACCCACTTGTTGGTGAGCAGCACGCCACCGTGGGCTTCGATGTAGCGTGCCAGTGCTTGCGTCAATGCACCTGATCCGCCTTTTGCAAGCGGCCGCCCGGAATGCTGCTGGCGGGCCGTCCCGTACGCGAGGCGTCCGGTCATTGGCGCATCGGGCGGTTCAGCAGCGAGGTGGGACATATATAGGAAGAAGGTGCGGCAATGGTCGTCCTCGAACGTATCGCGGATAATTTCCCATGCCGACATTGCGAGGCGGCGCTGCCACAATTTGCCGCGCGGCACTTGCGCCAACTGGTCGTTGAGCGGTTTTCCGAACCCGATGGGCGTGAAGCTCGCCCCCATCAAGATGGGCTTAACCGCATCGAACTCCGCGAGCATTTTGCGATACGCTTCGGCATCCTTTTTCGAAAACTTCGCAAATTCAGCGCAGGTGCGGTCCACGTCGCGCCATTGCGTCAAATATGTTCCGTCGGCAAAAGGAATATGAAAGATGGGATCGGGATCGACATACTCGAGGCCGTAGTCACGCAATTTCAGCTCGTCGTTCTTGATCATCGGATTATCGAGTAGAAACGCGTGGGATGTGGAGCAAACGTCGTCTTTGAAACCGCGAAGTGTCAATTGCGCGGTCTTCACCCCGCCGCCTAGGATGGGCCGGCCTTCGAGCAATAGGCAGCGGTAGCCAGCTTTCGAGAGATAGGCTGCGGTGATCATGCTGTTGTGTCCGGCGCCGGCAACGACGAAATCGAAGCGATCTTGCGTGGGAGCTTGCGCGCTCAAAGAAAAGGGAGTGACGGCCAGCGGCGCGAGCGCGGTCGTTTTGACGAAGTCACGGCGGCTGATGGTGCTCATCTGGACTCTCCTTCCAGAAAAACGCTAACTGTTCTTCTTCACGACTTCTTCAATGCTCGTCCCAAAATCTTTCAGCATGACGGCGGCGGCGTTGCGTCCCGGGCCACCGGTGACCGAACCGCCGGGATGCGTCGTCGCGCCCGTCTGGTACAAACCGGGAATGGGCATGCGATGCTGCCCCCATCCCGGTACGGGGCGCATCGCTCCGGTTTGCGCCGGCCCCGAGCCGCCCGCGTGGCAACTGCCGTGCCAGTTGTGCGGATTCATGCGCTCGAGGTCGAGCGGACTCTTGACGATGCGCGCGAGAATTTTGTCGTCCGTCAGATTGGGCGAAAAGCGGCGGAGGAAATTCAAATTCGCGTCCGAAACTTGATCTTTAATTTCATCCCAATGTTCCGGGCCTTCTTTCAATTCGTAAGGATGGTAGCCGACGATCTTGATGGTGTGCATTCCCGCAGGCGCGCGCGACGGATCGGCAAGGCTGCAGCAGATCACATGAATGGAGGGATTTTCGGTGTTCGCCGCGCCGCGTGCGAAATCGAAACTCATGCGCAGTGCGCGGTCGGCACTAGGCATCATCCCAGAATGAACAGGTGAAAGCGCGCCGCCAGCAACTTCGTATTTCGGCGGCTCCGTCGTGGCGTAGTTCGTCTCGAAGAGCGTGAGTCCTGCTTTCCAGGTGTCCACACCATCGAGAAAATCCTGGCCCCACAATTCGCGCGGCGCCATGTCCACAAGCTGCTTGATGTGAATCGTGGAGACGACGGCTTTTTCTGCGCGATAGGAAGTGCCGTCTTCGCATTCCACGCCCGCGCACTTTCCGTTTTCGACGATCAGTGCCTTGATCCATTTGTTGGTCAGAATCGTACCGCCATGCGCTTCGATGAAGCGCGCCAGCGCGACGGTCAACATTCCTGAGCCGCCCTTGGGCAGCGGACGGCTTTCTCGCTGCTGATGCAAAGGAATGTACGCGGCGCGGCCGGTCATGGGATCCTGCACGGGCTGGAGCGGATACGGACAGCCCATCATGAACGCGCGGCAGTGGTCATCTTCAAAGGTGTCGCGAATAATTTCCCATGCGGACATCGCCAGCCGGCGTTGCCAGAGTTTTCCATGCGGATGATCCGCGAGACGGTCATTGATAGGCTTTCCGAAACCGATCGGCGTGAATGTCACGGCGTTCAGAAGCGGCTTGACCGTTTCGTATTCGGCGATCATTTGGCGGTAGGCTTCGCCGTCTTTCTTCGAAAATTTTGCGAACTCGGCGCAAGTGCGGTCGAGATCGCGCCATTGCGTGAGGTAACTGCCGTCGGGAAACGGCATGTGATAGACGGGATCGGGATAAATGTATTCGAGGCCGTAGTCGCCGAGCTTCAGTTCATCTTCGCGCAGGAGCGGATTGCCGTGGATTCCGTTGTGCGCAGAAGAGCAAATGTCGTGCGTGAATCTGCGCAGGGTCAATTGGGCAGACTTGACTCCGCCGCCAACGAGGGGGCGGCCTTCGAGCACTAAGCAACGAAAGCCCGCCTTGGCCAAGTACGCTGCGGTGATGAGGCTGTTGTGTCCGGCGCCTGCAACAACGATGTCGAATCGTTCCGCCATAACGTAACGCCTCGTCAGTGCTCCATTTCGAGTTGCATCTCTCGCCAGCTCAGATTGGTTCGCAATGTTTCCGGCGTGAGCTCTTTCTCCCAACGCGCGACCACCAACGTGGCAACGCCGTTCCCGATCATGTTCACAGTTGCGCGCAGCATGCTCATGAAGCGGTCGATGCCCAAAATCAAGGCCATGCCAGCGACGGGAATCGCCGGAATCACCATGAGCGTTCCCACTAACGCAATGAACGCCGCGCCCTGAACGCCGCTGGCGCCTTTAGAAGTCAGCACTGCGACCGCAAAAATCGTGAGTTGCTGCCCGAGCGTTAGGTGGGTATTCGTAGCCTGCGCGACGAACAGAGCCGCAAGCGTCATGTACATGCTCGTGCCATCGGTGTTGAACGTGTAGCCCGTCGGCACGACGAGTCCGACGAGTGCTTTCGAGCATCCCAGCCTTTCCATTTTTGCC
>DASPTW010000019.1:0-2095 GCA_035623215.1 Candidatus Acidiferrum sp. | reverse complement strand
TGGGCTGGCTGGGCGGCTTTGGCGATTTGACGGTGACGAACCCGGCGCCGGTCGAGACGGTCTCGACGTATTACAGCGAAGGCGGGAAGGTCACGAATTTTCCGCACAAGAAACTCGAAGGCATCGACAAATGGAGTGCGGTGTCCTGGCACTGGCAGATTGGGTTGGATTACGCCGGGATCGAGGACCGCTATTTCACGACTGCGTTTTTGCCTCCGAATGGCTCCGCTCCGGGTACGTTGCAAACGCGTTATTGGAAGGCCTGGCGCAACGTGCAGGTTAATGGACAGGAAACGCCGGAGCCGGTGCCAGAGGTGGCGGTGGCGTCCGCGGCGCAGCCGCTCGCGCTACGCGTCTACGTCGGACCCAAAGACTACGACGACTTGAAGAAAATGAATCCGCCGCTGCACGGGCTAGTGAATTTCGGCTGGCTCGAATTCATCGCGGACCCGCTTTTTCACGGATTGAAGTGGCTGCACAACTATATTCCCAATTGGGGCTGGGCGATTGTCGTTCTCACGCTCGTCATCAATATGTTGCTCTTCCCGCTGCGCATCTCCAGCTACAAGACCACGCTGAAAATGCAGCGCGTGGCGCCCGAAATCAAAGCGATTCAGGAAAAGTACAAGAAATATTCGATGCGCGATCCGCGCAAAGCGGAAATGAACAAAGAAGTAATGGCTGTCTACCAGCGCGAGGGCATCAACCCGGTGGGCGGCTGCTTCCAGATGTTTCTGCAGATGCCGGTGTGGTTCGGCTTGAACACGGCACTGCGCTACGCCATCGAAATGCGTCATGCGCCGTGGCTCTGGATCAGGGATCTTTCCGCGAAAGACCCGTACTACATTTTGCCGATACTGATGGGGCTTTCGATGTATCTCGTATCGAAGATGACCCCGATGACAGCGACGGATCCGCAGCAACAGGCCATGATGAAAATCATGCCCATCAGCATGGCGGCTATCTTCATGATTTCCCCGATTTCCAGCGGCCTGGCGGTGTATATTCTCACCAGCAGCGTGGTCGGTATCGCCCAGCAGTGGTACTTGAACCGGTCGCATCCTGTGCCCGTGCCGACGAAGCCGGTTCGCGGCAAGAAGTCGTAGCGGGGCTGCTGCGCGTGGGCGAGCGCGCTGCCGCTTTTCGCTTCATCTGGTTGTGACGGAGCCTTGGATCGAATCCCCTATGCCCCAGGAACTCATCCACGACGGCAAACTTGACCGCCAAGCTACAGCCGAAGCGCTGCGTCAATTCCTGGAAAATATGGTGCGCGTGGCCGGACTCGAATTGAAAGTAAACGTGCGCCCGGTTGCGGGGGAGGGGTCTGGAGCAGAGGGCGATGCTGAAGTGCTGGCCGATTTAGATGGCCGCGATAAAGAAATTCTTCTGGAGCGGGGTGCCGAAGTCTTGAAAGCCATCGAGCACCTGGCATTCCGCGCGCTGCGGCTCGAGCCGGCGTTTCACGAAAAGATTCACATTGATAGCGGCGGCTACCGGGCGTTGCGTTTCGAGGAACTGAAAATGACTGCGCGGGTGGCTGCGGAACGCGTGCAAACGTCCAAACAGCCGTTTCGACTCAATCCCATGTCTTCGCGGGAGCGCAGGATTGTCCATTTAGCGCTGAAAGACATGCCTGGCGTGCGCACGGAAAGCGTCGGCGCGGGCGAAGAGCGCCAAGTCGTCATCCATCCCGCCGATAACACCAAGCGCAAACCATGATCGCGCGCTTCCCAGAAGAAAGCGGGCCCGGAAGAAGCGGGGCAAGCTAGAATCATGGGCCGCCTTACGTTCCAATGAAGCCCCACCAGTCAAGCCGGACTGCCGAATACATGGCTTTCTTTCGCGCTTGGGAGTCGCAGCGCCCACCGGACCGCCGGCTGTTTGCTGATCCTTTCGCGCCACATTTCATCCGCCCTTCTCTGAAAAGGGCGATTAGGCTTTCGCGGGTGCCGATTGCCGGTTCGCTTGTGGATTGGTACACAGACCGCCGCCTCCCCGGCGCCCGTACGTCCGGCATTGCTCGCACTAAATTCATTGACGACGCCTTGTTGGGGTTTTTGCAAGCCAATGTCCAGCAAATCGTGATTCTTGGCGC
>DASPTW010000018.1:0-16279 GCA_035623215.1 Candidatus Acidiferrum sp. | reverse complement strand
AAGCTCACGCAGGCCCGCGTTGCCAAGACGCTCGGAATTACCCAGGACAGTGTTTCACGACTCGAGAAACGGAGCGATCTATTGCTTTCTACATTACGGAAAACGGTCAAAGCAATGGGCGGCGACGTGCGTATCATTGCTGAATTCCCGGACCGTGCTCCAGTCGTTCTCTGCAAGCTACCAGAAGAGGATTCTCACGGCAAATCGTCTCGGAGATATGCGCACGCTTAAGATTCCTACTAAGCTTCGACTCGGAGTATGTTCTTATTAATTCTGAGAACGGCTGGAAGATTCGCCTTCTCGAGGGCTACGCGAAAATCCCCAGGGAGGCCTATAGAAAGAATTGATCCCGGGGAAGTCGCCATCAATGATTCGGATACGACGACGAACGGTGAAAAGAAAGCGACGGAAATGAACGAGAGTGAGCAGGGGGTATATCGCAATAGACATGCGAAGGAGAGGGGACTTGATACTCGCGTGCTGGTCTCATCCCAATTCGGGCACTGGCAGCACGCGGAAATCATCGCTAAGAGGAAAACTGTTCGGCGCCCGCGAAATGATCGCGCCACTCGCCACTCGCGATTTGCCCACAACCTTGCGCACGAAATCGAGGTTCACCGCGTCAGTCGCTGACGGCAGTTCGGTCCACTTCGCTTCAAATAACTCCAACCGTCCGCCGGCATCAACCACGAAGTCCACCTCGCGCGTCCGGTCACGCCAAAAGAAGAGACTAGCAAAACGCCCGGCTCGGCGTTCTCGGCTGCGCAGTTGGGCGAAAACAAAGGTCTCCCAGATTGCCCCCGCGGCAGGCGATTGGAGCAGGGCGCTTTCGGAGCGGACGTTTAACAGAGCGCAAAGCAAACCAGTGTCGGCCAAGTAGAGTTTCGGACTCTTGACGATAGATTTGGTCCGGTTCGAAAACCACGGCTCAAGCAGCACGATCTGCCCCGAGGTCTCCAGCGCGGACAGCCAAGAGTTCGCCGTGGAGGGCGCGATGCCGACGTCCCGTGCGAGATCAGCTTTGTTCAACAGGTTCGCAGAACGCAAGGCGCAAGCACGCAGGAAGCGCTCGAAGTCCCGAAGGTTACCAACGTTTGCCAGTGATCGCACGTCGCGCTCTAAATAGGTGGCGAGATACGAATTGTAAAAGGCCACAGGATCAATGTCCGGGTTGGCACACAACTCGGGAAAGCCGCCCCGGACAATGGCCGTCTCAATCGTGGTGTGAGGTAGGGAAGCTCGAATCTCCGCGAACGAAAGAGTCTCTAGTTCTATGATTTCTGTTCGCCCAGCGAGTGATTCGGAGATGCTCTTCATCAAAGTGAATTTTTGCGAACCCGTCAGCAGGAACTGCCCGTTGCGAGCGCGATTCGCGTCCACGACAACTTTGAGGTGCCGGAATAAGCGCGGTGCGTACTGCACTTCATCGATGATCATTGGTGACGAGTGGCGACCAAGGAAGTTTTGGGGGTCCTTTTCAGCTTGTTCTGCTTCACTCGGGAGGTCCAGGGAGACAAACCCATAGTTCGGATAAAACCGCAGGAGCGTGGAAGTCTTGCCGGTCTGGCGCGCCCCGGTGAGCACCACGACCGGTCGCGTTCGGGCAGATTGTTTTAGCTGCCGTTCTATATCCCGTGTTATCCACATACGTAAAAATATACGATATAATCGGATATTATGCAACACAACATGATTCCCTTGCGCTCGCGAAAGGCGGGGACTCAAAGGCTCTCCTGGACCCCTTATTCGAGGGCCGGGTTGCAGCCGAGATCCTCACCGAAGTGCCACGTTAAGGACGAAACGGGCAGGTAGAACTGCCTGTCCGGAAAAAGACTGAGTTTTTGGATTACTTGACTCGAAGGAACTATCCGGCCGGCCTTTCTCAAGCGCAATGCTTGCCTTCGCCATGTCTTCGCCTAGGCCTGCGAGCTCTATGATCCCCGTAAGCTACTGATAAATATGGGCCTTGTAGCGGTAGCCAATTCGGAGTTCGAGACTGTATACTATAATTGACGGGTTCTTGTCTCCGTCACAGGAAGTCCGCCGTGATCTAAGAGGCGAATCGATCCCTGGCAACCCTGCATCAGGGAGAGAAAGTCGTCCCCCCTTTCTCAGGAACCTCTTGGCAGCAACATTCCGCGCGGTCGCGTCGATGCAACAGATGCAGCAAGAGGTCTGGCAAGGAATGGCCAGGGACTCCAATGAGGCTCTGCCTGCTGCGACGGATCAGGGGAGCGGAGCTACCCTGCCTCCGGAGGAGCCGCCGGTGACGGAAGCCTCTTCGCCGGGTAGCCCGATCGAGGAGGAAGGGAAGCGCGCGATTTCTCCAAGGAAGCGGGCGGCGAACCGCGCCAATGCCCAGCACTCAACTGGACCGAAGACAGCTGAAGGTAAGGCGAAGAGCGCGCAGAATGCCATCAAGCACGGGATCTTCGTCAGGCAGTTGCTGCAACAGGCTCCAGCGGAGTTCGCCGCAGAGATGGAGACGTTCGCTCAGGAGATGCGCGAATATTATCAGCCTGTCGGCAAGCTTGAGGAGACACTGGTCGACAAAATCCTGGTCGAGCAGATGCGCTACGCGCGCATTTTGGCTGTCGACCAGTACGAAGTCGGGCGACCTAACGCGTTTTGGTGGCCGGCGGTTGATCGCGTCGCACGCTATGCGACTTCCGCGAACCGCGCCTTGTCTCGCGCCATGGAAGATCTCGAGCGCATTCAGAACGCACGGAAGGCACGCGAGAGCGCAGCAGCAGCTAACAGCGCCGATACGGAGCAACCGCCCTCCGCTGAGGACCGTGGATAGCACGGTTGACGAGAGACGCGCCTAGCGTTTTAGCGATACTGCAGTCCAGCAGGGGTGTCTTTGTGTGGCTAATCGACCGGCCGAAGCCTCAAAGGGCGCGGAAAGATGATTTTTGCAAAACGAACCCACCGATTCCCTGCGTTCCGTTTCGGTCTTCGGGCTGGCTCTCGAACCAAGGTGGAATAACATTCTGTTCTTCTATAGTATCTCTGTGCTTGTTTGCGACTTTGCGTCATCTCCTGTTTTCTCTCGAGTTTCGACTGCGCGCTCTGTTCCGCCCGTGTAAAATAAATCTCCATCGTGGCCTCCCAATCTCGCATGTTTGATGGCGCGCGTCCCGGCGAATTCGTCGAAACCGCTCCTCCGCGCGTCACCCTCCGCAACTACTTTGCTCATCCCTTCGATTCCGCCATCGCCGCCGCGCGCACCTGTTACGCTCCTCGCCTTATCACTCCCGAAGAAATCACCGACAAGCAACGACTCAACATCGGCGCGGCCACCTTCTATAGCGGCCACCACACCGTCTACCAACATGCCCATTTCGAATTTGGCCTGGAAAACGTCAGCCGCCAGTTCGTGTGGTCGTTCCTTCACGCGCATCCTTTTTACAACTCCGAACAGCAAAGCCAGCGCTATGTCCGCCTCGACAAGCCGCAGGCTTACATTCCGCAAGACGGCTCGCAAACAGCGCTCTTCTTCAACGAAGACTGCCGCGCGATCTACGAACGGGCCATCGTTCGCGCCTGGAACTACTATCGTGAGTTGTCCGCTCTGCTCGTCGCAGACGCCCGCAACATTCTCAACGACATCTGGCACGTCAGCTCGATGTCCCACCCCAAGCGCCTGCAGAAAATCGAGCGGTCCGCCGAAAAGCGCGCCATCGAAATTGCCCGTTACGTTCTTCCGCTCGCTGCGTTCACCACGATGGTCCACACCATCTCCGGCATTGTGCTTCACCGCCTGTGGCGCATGTGCTCGGCCTCCGACACGCCAAGCGAAGCTCGCGTCGTCATCGGGGCGATGGTTGATGAAGTTAAGAAAATCGACCCTCAGTTTTTCGATCGCTTTGGAACCGAACCCCTAGAAGAACTTCCGGAGTGGAAAAATGGCGCAGCTGGCGCTTTCGCCAGCGAATCTTTCGCCCGTGAATTCGACGCCAAACTCAACGGCAGAACCTCGATCTTAGTCGATTATTCACCGAACGCTCCGCGCATTCTGGCCGAATCCTATCGCGCCGTCGCCGGTCTCACTGCCGCACAGTGTTCCGACGCCGAAGCCATCGATCGGCTCCTCAATCCCGCTCGCAATCTCTATCGTCTGGAAACTCTCAACGTCGGCGTCCACGCGCCCATGATGCGCGCGCTCCAGCACGCGAATTACACTTTTGCGAAGAAAATCAGCCACACCGCCGACAGCCAGGATCAGCGCCACCGCATGGTTCCGGGCTCGCGCCCACTTCTCACTCTCGCCGACACCCGCGAGCCCGACTACATCACCCCCATGCTTCTCGCGCAGAATCCCCGCGCCAAAGAAGTCTTTGAGCGCGCCATGCACGATGCCTGGTTTGCCAAGAACCAGCTCATCGACCGGGGCGTCCTTCCCGAAATCGCCCTCTACGTTCTACCCAACGCCAAATCGATCCGCCTCTACGAGTCCGGCTCGCTCCTCCACCTTCTTCACAAATGGACCATGCGCACCTGTTTCAACGCGCAGGAAGAAATTTACCAAGCCTCGATGGACGAAATCGCCCAGCTCCGCGAAGTTCATCCGGAACTCTCGCGCTACATTGGCCCGCCCTGCCATCTGCGCGCCGGCATCACCACGCCCATCTGCACTGAGGGCTCCCACTTCTGCGGCGTCAAAGTCTGGCTTGACTTCCCCAACATCCAGCGCCGCATTTGAAGTCATTTTGTAGAGATGGGAACTACAGATCTTCCGGCCGCAGTCCGGTATGCTTAGCAATTCGCGCCAGCATCCTCGGCCCGATCTCAACGCCATCATGAAACGCCCAAACGTAGTCGCCCCGTTCAGGATGCGTCAAAATAGCGTGCGAACCTCTCTGTGATTTGACCGTGTACCCGATTCGTAGGAGTGCGCGGAAGCCCCTTACTGCTTTCGCGCTGGGCCACTGACTCACTTTCAAGCAGCTTCGATGGATACGGTAACAGTATCGGCAGGTTCTTTCTGTTGTTCAATTCGGTCGGCAAGGACACGCAGAGCAAGGGCCTGCGCAGACGCCACGGCTTCTTTCTCCGTGGACCCGTAGGCCATCACTCCCGGAACTTCTGCGATTTCAGCAATCCAGCGCCCGTCTTCTTCCAGCTCGGTCTCTATTTTATATACGATATGAGACATGCTGGCATTCTAACATGCTCTACCTCCGTCACTGCAGAGTCTGCCCCCGTTTTGACAATATCTAGCTCCGCGTTTGGCGTGCCATCTTCATTTTGGATACTTCGACAAAAGCTTTTCTGCAGCAAACACCGCCAGGCGTCGAAAAACCGCTTCCACTTGCGCTTCTTTTTCATCGGTCGGCAGTCTCAGAAGCTGCTCAACGTCTGACTCGATTTCTTTCAGTTCCTTGCCGGGCGCAACTTCTGCTAACTGAGCGAACAATCTCCTGTGCGCTTGCTTTCTTTCCATCACTTCCAGTCCGTCCAAAATCTGCCGGTGCGAAGTTCCCTCCCAAATCGCCAGAATCATCGCTTCCCGAAGCCAGCGCTCCACGCCAAACTCCGCCAGCGTGCCAAGCCCGCCATGAACCTCCATCGCCCATTTCGCCGTATCCACCGCAAACTCCGCCGTCCAATACTTCGCAAGATGCGCCACCAGCCTGAACAAGTGATATTGCTCCGAATACGGCGGCTTCTCTATCCACACGTCGTTCAATAGACGCACTGCTTCCCACGCCAAGGCAAACGCTGCCCGCAACCCACAAAGCCGCTCTTCAAACTGCTTCCGCAGCAGCGGATGTTCAATAATCTTCTTCCCGAACGCGCTACGGCATTCCGCATATTCCAGCGCATCGGCCATCGCCCGCTGCGCTAGCGCCACGCTCACCACGCTGTTTGCAATCCGCGACAGATTCAAAACTTCCAAGATCAGATAAATTCCGGCATCGGCTGCGCCCAGCAAATACCCTTCGCTGTCCCGCAACTCCACTTCGCCGGTCGGCACCGAGCGCGTTGCGATCTTGTCCTTAAGGCGACGAATGAAATAATTAAGGCTGCCATCCCTTCGATAACGCGGCACCAGGAACAGCGCCAGCCCGTGCACGCCTGCAGGGCCTCCTTCCGGACGCGCTGCCACCACCGCTAGCTCAGCTCCTGCGTTGCTCGTAAAATATTTCTCTCCCGTGAGCAGCCAACCGTTCCCGGCTCGTCGTGCGACTGTCTTTACCGCCGCGCCCAAGTCCGACCCGCCTTCAATCTCGGTCATCCAAGTCGCTCCCTGCCACACGGAATCGTCTTTCCGCAAAAGCTGAGGCAGGAACCGCGCCTGCAGCTCCGCGCTTCCGTATTTCGCCAGGGGGACCGCAGTCCCTAGCGACACCGTATACGGACAACAAACTCCCGGATCGTAAAACGAAATCGCGTGCATTAATTGATAGGTTGGCATCAGCGATTTCTCTTCTAGCGCCCGCCAAACCACTCCCGCGCGGTAGCCTCTTTTCAAAGTCGTCCAATATTCGTGCGGGTAGAGAATTTCATCGACGCGTTTTCCGCTAAGATCGAACATACGGACCCACGGCGCCCCCCCCCGGTCAATCGCTTCCGATATGCGAAGGCCCTCGCCCTTCCACCATTGCTGTTCGGCTTCGAGCACATCCGCATGCGAAATCTCGGCGAGTCTGTTTCGAAGAAAGCTCAGCGGATTTCGAATCACGTCAAAATTTGTCATCTTTTCGGTCATCCGCGCGCATGTTAGGCCGCCGGCCTGCGAGCGTCAAGCGCGCCGCCGTTACCTCACAAGAGTCTCCGGCTTTTTGTGCGAAACGTTGTGGACTATGAACTCGTCTCACTTAACAGGATGAGCTTCACTCCAGCCTATCCGCCCCTTGGGGTAACGCTATGAAAACCGCTCTCGCATTGCTTCTAGCCGTGCTTCCGGCGCCTGCCTTTGCGCAAGCGACGGCCACCGCCACTGCAGCTTCCGCGGGCTGCGGCGACTCTGCTGCCAAATTCGACGTGAAAAACGATAAGCGCAAACACCCGCTCAGCCAACCAGCGGAAGGCAAGGCTCTCGTCTACTTTCTTGAAGACGATTCCCAGTTCGCCTCCATTTTCAAGCCCACCACGCGCATAGGAGTCGATGGCTCTTGGATTGGCGCGACTCATGGGGACTCTTATTTCTATTTTTCGGTGGACCCCGGCGAACATCACCTCTGCGCCAGTTGGCAAGCTGCAGAGAATTGGAACTTTGAGCACAAAGCTGCAGCCGTTCACTTTACCGCCCATGCCGGTGACGTTTTCTACTTCCGCGTTCGCAATATCTACTCGAAGGAATGGCTTGCCTCTATCGATCTCGAGCCCGTCGACAGCGATGAGGCGGTTCTCTTGATGAGCACGTTTTCTTTTAGCTCGTCTCGACTCAAGCCGGACTGAAGCTCTGCCTCTCCTCCCTCCGGAATGGTCTGAAACCAACTGCCGCTCTCGCCGCATCTTATGCGACAGGGAGGTGCCCTCCATGTCCTTCCCAGCTCGGTCTTGCGTTGCGCTTCTTACCGCGGCGTTCCTCCTGCCTCAACCGTCTTTCGCTTTTGAGACGCCACTGTCGGATCAAGCTGTGCGCGAAGCGTACTTCCTCGGCCAGCGCCGCGACGAATCCATGGCCCGCCTTCTCAATCGCTATACAAGGTTCCTGCCCACGCCAGCCTTGGGGCCGCATATCTCCTCAGTCAGCTTTCTCACGCCATTCGCACTTCTCGTTCGATACTCAAGCCGCCAGTCCTTTTCCAGCGCCCAGCAAGCCGAGAAAGATCACCACGCCGAAGATGAAATCGTCAGCATCCAAATCGAGCTTGAGCTCACGCAGAGTTATGGCCCCTTCATTACCCGGCCGACTGGGTCTCGGTCCGGCTCCCCGCTCGGTATCCAACTACGTTCCCCGGGGTTCTGGCGATCCTTCACGTTCCGCGTTTTCGATGGCGATGAAGAAATCACGACCAGCGACCTCTCCGGCGAACCTCACCATCTCTGCTCGGAGGGCGGTTGCACGCTCACAGGCGCCACAGTCCGCCTCCAGTTCCCCGCAACCGCTTTCATGGCCGACACGGCTACGGTCGATGTCATCCCACCCGAAGGCGACTCCGTCTCCGTTGATTTCGACCTCACTTCTCTTCGCTAATTGTCCTTTGGAATTAACTCTTACAAAAACAAGAAGGAGGAGGGGGCGGCAGGCTTAGGTTGGTTTGGAATCAGAATGCCCAACCATAACAGGCATTTCGAGCCCCTCGAGTGCGGGCTTTGCCAGATTCTGGGACTCTAAAACTTACAACTCAAAACTTATAACTAAGAACTACGATTTCCAGCGCAGCGTCACCGGCCCGTCCATCGGATGGACCATCGGCGCTCCCGTCCGCCGCGACTCCAGCAGGTTGGCCTTCAGCGCGAAATACCATTTCGCTTGACGGTCCGCGTCGTCTATTAGCATCAAACGCGGATTGTGCTTCAATCCTTCGGCTTGCTGGATCATCGTTTCCTGGTCCTGCCGCAAAAAGGTCTTCGCGAACGGCCGAAACAGAAAAACTGGAAACGGCAGATTCCACGCGGCCACAAAATCGATTCGGCAAAGATCTCTTCGCACGGGCGTCACCGTCGCTCGGCTTGAAAACCACATTTTCCCGCTGCGGTCGATTTCGGTGCGCAGATTTGGCAGCACGAAGTCAATCACGGTCGTCACTGGCTCGCCCGTCATCTTCTTCAGAAGCTTGTAGGGCGCGCTGTTCGTGCTTGGCGAATGCGGGCTCATCCGAAATCCATTCGGGATTGGCTCGAACTGCTTCGCCTTTTCGTGAATGCTCGCGCGCTTCCGCCAAAACCACGATTGATGCACAAACGGCCCGTGTGCGGGGTCCATTAATCCGATAATTCCGTGGTCGATGTGCGACGGCAGTTCACATGCCAGATGGATAATCTTGTATTTTTCGCTGAACACTGCCAGCGCCGGCGCTTCCGGAATCGTCTCGGGCAGCCGTGTTCCGGCTCCGTTCATGTAAACCCAAACATAACCGTCGCGCTCTTCGCACGGATAGTGTCCCGCGAAGATGCGTTCCACTTTCAGCTTGTCCTGGCTCGTTAGTGAAGGAATTTCCACGCACTGCCCGCTGCACGCATCGAATCGCCAGCCGTGGTAACTGCACTCCACCGCACTTCCGTCAAGCCTGCCGTACGAGAGCGGGATTCCCCGGTGCGGGCACGCGTCCCGCATCGCGAAAACTCTCCCTTCCGCGGTGCGGCCCAGAACCAGGGGCACCTCCAAGAGCAGCGCCTTCGTCAATTTTCCTCCGCGAATCTCTGTGCTCCGCGCCGCCGGGTACCAAAAATCCCACAAAAATCCCGGATCTGTTTCGCGTTCACTTTCGCCCTTCGGCGAACCGGAAGTTTCCGGTTCCACTTCTGCATTCGCTTGCAACATAGTTCGCGCCGCTTCACTCATCTTTGACTCTCTGCAACTTCCGTAGCGCCGCTTTCTGGAGCGGGCAAATACTCCATCGCATCGTAGTACACCGCGTCGTATCTCAGCAACCGCTCGCGGCATCCGATTGCAAGCTGAGCCATTCAGCGTTATTCTTGATGCAGAGAAATTTGATGTACGCTGCCTTCTATTAGCTGACCCTCCTTTCGCTCCCATCTCGGGAGCCCGCAGTCGTCTGTTACAGGGAAACACACCTATTCCCCAAGCTTCTTTGTTTACTGACAACTGAAAACTGAGGACTGAGAACTACAATGGCCGTTCTTACATTGACTGAAAAATTGGATCAGCTCGATTCCCGTTACCAGGAAATGACCAGAGAGCTTTCCTCGCCCGAAGTCGTGGGCGATTCCGCCCGCTTCCAGAAAATCGCCAAGCAGCACGCCGAGCTCGAGGAAATCGTCGCCAAGCACCGCGAATATAAACAAATTGAAAAAGACTTGGCAGGCGCTCACCAGCTCTTCCTCGAAGCCGACGACGCCGAAATGAAGCAGATGGCGCACGAAGAGGAAAAATCGCTAGCAGCGCGCAAGGAAACCGTCGAGCGGGAACTCAAGCTTCTGCTGCTCCCGAAGGACCCCAATGACGAAAAGAACGTGATCGTGGAAATTCGCGCCGGCACCGGAGGCGACGAAGCCGCTCTGTTTGCCGCGGACCTCTTTCGCATGTATTCCCGCTATGCGGAAACGCAAGGCTGGAAAGTGGAAGTTCTAGAAAGCTCGCCGTCTTCGCTTGGCGGAATGAAGGAAGTTGTTGCTGCGATTCAGGGGAACAAAGTGTATTCCCAGCTGAAATACGAAAGCGGCGTGCACCGCGTGCAGCGCGTTCCCGCCACCGAACAGCAGGGCCGCATCCACACTTCTGCCGCGACTGTTGCGGTCTTGCCGGAAGCCGACGAAATCGACATCAAGATCGAGCCAAAAGATTTGCGGATCGATACATTTTGCTCTTCCGGTCCCGGGGGCCAATCCGTGAACACCACCTACTCCGCGGTGCGTATCACGCACATTCCCAGCGGCCTGGTGGTTTCACAGCAAGACGAAAAATCGCAAATCAAAAACCGGGCCAAAGCCATGCGCGTTTTGCGCGCCCGCCTTTATGAACTCGAGCAAGAAAAGCAACAAGCCGCCATCGTGGCCGAGCGGCGCGGGCAGATTAAAACGGGTGACCGCTCGGAAAAAATTCGCACCTACAATTTCCCGCAGAACCGCGTGACGGATCACCGTATCGGGTTGACGCTCCACCAGCTCACTGACGTGATTGATGGCAAGCTCGCTCCACTCGTGGATGCGCTCGTTTCACACTACGAGGCCGAACGCCTCCAGCAAGAACTCGCTACCGCGTGAGGTTCCCTCTTGCTCGCACAATTCAAATCATTGTCATTCCAGGCGAAGCGAGGAATCCCTCTTCGATTTATCTGATCAACGACGCGCATGGACATTCGCACCGCACTGAAACGAGGCCTGGCGCAACTGCGCGACGCGCACGTGCCTTCCTACACTCTGGCCGCGGAATTGCTGCTTCTCCACGTTCTGGGCCGCAATCGCACCTGGATTTATTCGCATCCCGAAGAAGAAATTTCGGCCGCGCACGCTGAGCGCTATGCGGAACTTCTTCGACGACGCATGTCTGGCGCGCCGACGCAGCATCTCACTGGCAAGCAGGAGTTCTGGGGCCTCGAACTCGAAATCACTCCCGATGTTTTAATTCCTCGCCCCGAAACCGAGCATGTCATCGAAGTCGCGCTTGATCGTCTCGCGGTGCGCGAAATTCGCGCCGGCCGCCGCCAGACGCTCACCGGTGAAGGATTGCGCATCGCTGACATCGGCACGGGCGCCGGCTGCCTCGCGATTGCTTTGGCGAAAGAACTTCCTAGCGCAACCATCTTCGCCACGGATATATCTCCCGCCGCTCTTGCCGTCGCTCGCCGCAATAGCGAGCGCCACGGCTTTGGGAACCGCATTCGTTTCGTGGAGTGCAATCTTCTCGACGGTCTTCGTGACTCGTCACTCGCCACTCGTCAGTCGCCACTTCTTGACCTAATCGTCAGCAACCCTCCCTACATCGGCCGCCACGAAGCCGCAACGCTGATGCGCGAAGTCCGCGAGCACGAACCCGAAATTGCGCTTTATGGCGGCGAAGAAGGCTACGAATTTTACGCTGACCTCATCGCGCAAGCTGGGGCGCACCTCAAGACCGGTGGCGTTCTCGTGCTCGAACTCGGCCATAACAGTCTCCCCGCAGTTCGGCCTTTGCTGGACTCTCCCGAGTGGATCAACGTCGGCGTTACCAACGACCTCTCCGGCATCCCCCGCGTCATCGCCGCAGAAAAGATCTAGTCACATCACGGCCACGGTTGTCGATTGCACAACGGCGGCGTAGGCTAACCTGATGCCGGAGCTGGCGCGATTTCGAGCGAAGCACGGGCCACTCGAGGAGCAATCCGAGCTCGCGCAATCGTCGATTTTGCATGTGGACATGGATGCGTTCTTCGTTTCGGTGGAGCTGCTCGAGCGGCCGGAGCTGCGCGGCAAACCGGTCGTCGTGGGCGGACAAAAGGATCAGCGCGGCGTAGTTTCCGCGGCAAGTTATGAGGCGCGGAAATACGGCATTCATTCCGCGATGCCGCTAAGAACTGCAGGGCGGCTTTGCCCACATGCCATCTTTCTCGACGGGCATCACGAAAAGTATGGCGAATGGAGCGACCGCATCGCCACGATCCTTGTGAAGTTCTCGCCGATCGTCGAAATGGTTTCGATCGACGAAGCGTATCTGGATCTCGCGGGCACCGAGCGTTTGCATGGCCCGCCGCTTGCCGCGGCAGACAAGCTGCTTCGCACCATCACACGGGAAACTTCGCTGCCGTGTTCCGGCGGATTGGCAACGACGCGACTGACCGCGAAAGTGGCATCGGACCAAGCGAAGCCGAGCGGCTTGCTGTGGGTTGCGCCAGGACAGGAGCAACGCTTCCTGGCTCCCCTTCCAGTTAGAAAGATTCCCGGTATCGGCGAAGTGACGGAACGTGCTCTACGGGCACTCGGCATTGAAACTGTCGAGCAAATCGCCGCTGTGCCACAGGACAAACTGGAGCAAATCTTCGGGCAGTGGGGCACCGCGCTTTATCGCAAAGCGCGCGGAGGCGATTCCTACGAATTCGTGATTGATGCGGAGCCGAAATCAATTTCGCACAATCACACCTTTGGGGAAGATACAGACAACGAGGCCGACCTCTCCTCTTTGCTCAGCCTGCTCTCGCAGAAAGCGTGCAAGCGGCTGCGCGAAGCAGGACTAGCCGCGCGAACGCTGACGCTCACGATTCGCTACGCCGGATTTGAGACGCAGACGCGAGCAAAAACTCTAGGCGAGCCCACGCGGTTGGACAGCGACATTTACGCGGTATTCCATGAACTGTTTCGCTTGCATCGCGACCCGAAGCGCAAAGTCCGCTTGCTGGGAGTCAGCCTGAGCGGCCTGACCCACGGCAACGAGCAGCTCGATTTGCTCCAAGCCGATCGCCGCGAAAAACTAGAAAAGCTAACCAGCGCCACCGACAAGCTGCGCGACCGCTTCGGCTTTGGCAAGGTGCAGTTTGGCGGCTCGCTGCGCGCCGAGGGACCGGAGCCTGACCGCGAAGAATAGAGCCCACTTGCCGCGAATCCTAATCTTCTCTTCAGGCGAAATTGTGCTGAATGTCCTATACTTAAGCTTCCGAGAGTAATCTCCCATGAGCATACCTCCAGGTTCAGGTGTCTCTTCTTCTCGCCCAACTGCCCCTCCGGGGGACCGCTTGCGCCATTTCTGGCAACGCATAACGGAAGGGCGGCAGCTTGACGATTTGTGGACGCAATTCGCCGCCGACGCGCGCGCCAGTTACGGTTTTTACGGCAAGGAAGTCGACTGGGAGGAAATTCAAAAGCTGCCGAAGTGGCACCGGCCGTTTCACGTGGCGAAAGATATCTTCTGGGCGCTGCTGATGAAGATGACACCGGCTCGCCGCGTGATTTTGCTCATTGCGTTTGTCCTGTTAGTGCTCTCCGGAATGAAATTTCAGTTTGGAAATGATGTCTCGTTCGATCTGAATTTTGTGATCATCTCCGCGGCCCTATTTCTGTTGCTTCTTTCGCTTGAGCTGGCGGACAAGGTTACGATGAAGCGCGATCTGGAAATCGCGCGGGAGATTCAAACCTGGCTGGTCCCATCGCAGCCACCGGCAGTGGCGGGCGCGGAGATCGCCTTCGCGACGCGGCCGCAAAATTCCGTCGCAGGCGACTATTACGACGCGTTCTATCCGAATCCGGAAGAGAAAGGCAGGCTGGTAGTGGTCATCGCGGATGTCGCGGGGAAAAGCGTTCCGGCGGCCTTGCTAATGGCGACCTTGCAAGCCAGTTTGCGAACGATTGCCGGAGAAGGTGCTTCGGTGGCTGACCTGGTGGCCCGGCTGAACCGCTACGCTTGCGCGCATAGCCTCGAGGGACGGAGGTTTACGACGGCCGTTTTTTCGGAATACGACACGGCGACGCGAACGCTGACGTACGTCAACGCAGGCCACAACGCCCCGATTCTGCGACGCGCCAATGGAAAAATGGAAACCCTCGAAACCGGCGGCTTGCCGCTGGGGATTGAGGTCGGCTCGAAGTATGAGACCGCTACCATCGAGCTTCAACCGGGCGACGCACTCATTCTCTTCACCGACGGAGTCGTGGAAGCCTTCAACGAGCGGGGAGAGGAGTTTGGAAACGATCGGTGGTTTGGCGCGATTCGCAGCTTGCCCGACTGGAGCGCACAGGACACGCTGCAATTTCTGATGAAGCGCGTGGACGAATTCGTCGGCGCGACCCGCCAATCGGACGACATCACCTGCCTGGTGTTCCGCAGCAAATAAAAAAGTCTTAGGTTCTCAGTTATAAAGCTCTAGGTGCAAGAAACTCCCACAGGATCAATTGCACTTACATTCCTGTATTCATCCACTCTGGTAGATTGACCGTTCGCTTGGCAGACGACCAAAAGTGCTGGAGAAACCGACTGCAAAGGTGCCGAATTGCCGCATAATGGCAGCGTGAAACCGCGCGAATTGGCCAATTCGATTTGCGAAAAGCTGCAAGGCAACAGGTATCAGGCCTTGCTTGTGGGTGGCTGTGTGCGCGATTTGCTGCTGGGCCGCGAGCCTGCCGATTACGACATCACTACCGACGCCACCCCGGTCGAAGTCGCCGGACTGTTTCCCGAGAGCGTAGCGGTGGGCGCGCAGTTTGGTGTGATTCTGATTCCTCGGGACGGCTGGAAAGTGGAAGTCGCAACGTTCCGTTCGGACCTGGGTTACAGCGACGGGCGCCATCCTGACCGTGTCGCCTATTCGAAAACCGCACGGGAGGACGTGCAGCGGCGCGACTTCACCATCAACGGGCTGCTCATGCGGCACGACACCGCAGAGGTGCTCGATTATGTCGGTGGACAGGATGACTTAAAAGCGGGAATCATCCGGGCGATTGGCGAGCCCGACCGGCGTTTTGCCGAAGACAAGCTGCGGATGATGAGGGCGGTTCGGTTCGCGGCGCGGTTCGGATTCGAGATTGAGGCGGAAACGTCTCGCGCGATCCGTCGGCACGTCAAAGAGATTCAACAAGTTTCTCCGGAGCGCTTGCGAGAAGAACTTACAAAAATGCTCATAGAGGGAGCGGCGCGGCGCGCATTCGAGTTGCTCGATGAGACTTGGCTGCTAGGCCAAGTTCTGCCGGAAATTGCGGCCATGAAGGGCGTCGAGCAGCCACCGGAGTTTCACCCGGAAGGCGACGTGTGGATTCACACCCGGATGATGATCGAAGGCCTACCAAAGAATGCTTCGCCAACGTTAGCCTGGGGTGTATTGTTGCACGACGTAGGCAAGCCTCCGACGTTTCAGTCTGCCGAGGAAACGGGAGACCGGATTCGCTTCAACAATCACGTCGACGTGGGCGTTCGGATGGCGGAAGCAATCTGCCGACGGTTCCGCTTTTCAAATGAAGAAACCGAACAAATTGTTGCCTTGGTTGCGAACCATATGAAGTTTGCCGCCGCGGAAGAAATGAAAAGAGCAACCCTGAAGAGATTTGTGCGGCAGCCGCATTTCGAAGAACACCTGGCGCTGCACCGCTTGGATTGCCTGTCCAGCCACCGCAATCTGGATTCGTATGAGTTTGTGCAGCGGTTTCTCGTGGAAACGCCCCCGGAGCAAGTGCGCCCGGTCCGGCTGCTCGGAGGAGATGACTTGCAAGCAATGGGCTATCACCCTGGTCCTCTATTTGCCAAGATCCTGAGAGCATTGGAGGATGCTCAGCTGGAGGGGACGCTCAAATCGCGCAAAGACGCGGAGGAATATGTCCTAAGAGGCTTTCCTAAGAACAAGGCTAATTGACCGCAGCACTGGCCGAAGGGTAAGGCAGAAAGGGGCCGTAAGAAGGTGCGAAGGCATAGTAAGTTAAACATACATAAGCGCTTAGTTGAGTATTTGTAACTTTAGGAGTCTCTCTGTTAAAATGTGAGTGCTAAACACTAATATTTTATGCTAGCAACTTAAGTATTTCTTGTACCTCCTTTTGGGTTGCGTTGCATCTAAAATCGTATGACGCGGCCCAATTTAGGCTGTGCCGGTCAATAGGGGACATTATGGCTGAGAAAAGGTTTGTGGTGCCTGAGGTTCTACCGGTCCTACCGGTTCGCGACACGGTGTTGTTTCCTGGCGCGGTGCTGCCGTTAACGGTGGGGCGGGAGAGCTCGCTGGCGCTGGTGAATAGTCTGCAAGGCGAC
>DASPTW010000017.1:0-3743 GCA_035623215.1 Candidatus Acidiferrum sp. | reverse complement strand
ATTTATTTTCCTCCAGGTACTGAGATGGTTCACTTCCCTGGGTTGGCTCATACGGGCCTATGTATTCAGCCCGCTGTAGCGGGAGTTCATCCCGCCGGGTTTCCCCATTCGGACATCCCCGGATCAAAGCCTGCTTGCGGCTCCCCGGGGCTTATCGCAGCTTGCCACGTCCTTCTTCGCCTTCTGGCGCCAAGGCATCCACCGTACGCCCTTAGTAGCTTAATCATAAAACTTACTCAATCCGTCTTCGCTGTCTCGGCGACACAAACTCGCCTCAGCAACTCGACGTTCCGCTTCTCGCAGCTCCATACTTCCTCGCAACCGATCTCCCCGCAGCCCGGGCATGGGCGGCGAAAAGTTCTGCATGATCCTTTCGAATCACTCAGGCATCGCTTGCAGGCTTTCGTTTCTACGATCTTCAGACAAATGAATAAGCCGCCTTTTCTTCCACAGTTATGCTCAATCTCGAGCAAACTTGTAATAACCCACACCCTCACTCCCCCGCGCGGACCGTAATCCGCGAAGAGTTATCGGCGTAGGCTTGCCAGCCTTTCTGTTGTCAAAGAACCTTTTTTCCGAGCCGATCGGAATGCCCTGATTGCCTCAGAGCTTGTCTGGCGGGACTTATCGGATCGCGTTGCGCGATCTCGCCTTCCAGCACTGCCCCAGTCTCTGCTGGGATTTTGCTTGGTACTTTAGTTGCCTTGCGACTTGCTTCGGAAATCCCTCGCGGAACTTCTTCCCACACGTCACTTGCTACTAATCACTGCCGCAAAATAAAAAACCCGGCGTCGAGCGCCGGGTACAGCCACCCACACCGGGGTGACTCCACGCGATGCTCAACTTCTTTCTACCCTGTGCTCGTAAAGAACCTCACTATAGGATCTACTTCTCGCCTTCGCTTATTCTTGCTTTGGGAAGACTTCTTCGACCCGACTGTGATGCCCCTGAACAGTCTGCCGACCCAACGGGCCCTCAGACCATTCGTAACTATACCACGTTTTTCCGTTTCGTCAAGCCCCTGCAACAATTATTTTTCTTTATTTCCTCAGCCTGTGGATTCCTAAAGAACTCCTCTCGGGCCGAAGTCAATTTAATTCAAAAGCTCCACTCCTGCTTTGCCTGCCGCCGCTTTCAGACTCTTGTCCAGCGTCGCTAACGGTAACCCTTCCCTTTGCGCCAGTTCCAAATAAGCAGCGTCATAAGCAGTGAGGTGAAATTTGCGCGCGACTTTCAGAACATCTCCGGTGGACGCCAGTGCCGCGCTCAACTCGATTCCCGACAGCTTCAGGCGTTCCATTTTGACAATGCTCTCGTCAGCCACCACCGCATCGATAATACTTCTTCGCTCTGCCATCAGCACCCCATTGGCGAACTCCAGTTCCCATAAAGGTGGCACAATGCCTCGGCCTCCTGCTCGGATCTCATCCCGGACCCGCTCTGCGTAAGGGTGGACCGGGATGTCGATGAACCAAGAGAGCGCCACCGAAGCGTCCAGCACGAACCTCTTCAACGCCGTCCTTCCTCAATCAAGTCTTTCACCGTGACCCCAGGGTGAGGCTTGGCTTTCTTGCGGAGCTTCTCGATGCCAGCAAAAATCTCCTCAATGTCGCTATCGACTGGCGCAGGCCCTATCACTGCCGTCAGCTTCCCGCGCGTTGTGATGCCAATTCTCTCCCCGCGCCCCGCACGCCTGACCAATTCCGACAGCTTTTGCTTCGCCTCAAACAGTCCGACTTTTTGCATTTTCACTCCCAACTACTCACCTAGATTATTATTCTAGATGGTTAGGCTTTTACGGTCAATCACTTCGGCGGGTGTGGTTCCTGGTGTCTAACAAGTGTGGGCTTCGGGATTTGCTTCTGCTCTACACTGTTCGAGGCTCGCCGATAAGGCTGGGAGCGCGCCTTAAATCACAAACGCCAACAGCGCCACAATCACAGTTTTCCCCTTCGGCTGCCTACACCAATACTCCTCCCAATAATTCTATTTGCAATCCCGTTCGAAAGACTTATGCGTCTGCAGGGCTGCGAACAAACCAATAGCCGTCCGCCGACTGCCCTTGCGGCAGGAGCTTACCGCAACTTTTCGCACACACCTGTCACGTGGCGCTTGACGCGGCCCTATAGCGACGCTATCGTCCCGTCCGGGATCACTTCGCTTCAGGAGGCTGGGAATGGCGGATGCCTTCACGATCGCGGCAATTCCCCAGGGATCGACACACCGCCATTGGAAAATGATCCAAGCGGGTGCGTTGAAGTCTGTTCACGATCTGGAGGCGGCCGGAACTCAGGTCGAGCTTTTTTGGAAAGGTCCGATTCGCGAAGGCGACCAGGAGGAGCACAAACAAATCGTCGAGAGTTTTGTCCGTAAGGGCGTCCACGGCTTGATGCTCGTCCCCTTCGACGATAGATTCTTAGTCCGCACCATCGAGGATGCAGCGCGCAAGGGCATCCCCACCGTGGTCGTCGACTCCGAACTGAATACTACTCAGATTGTCAATTTCGTCGCCACCGATAACAAAAAGGCCGGCGCTCTCGCTGCCGACCGCATGGGCGAGCTACTCCACGGAAAAGGCACAGTTTTTCTTCAGCGCTACCAAAAGGGCTCGGCGAGCACGGAAGCCCGCGAAGCCGGCTTTGCCGACCGTATCGCCCGTGCGTTTCCCAGCATGCAAGTGATTCTCTCCTCCGAGTTTGCCGGTGCCACGCGGGACACCGCCAAGCGAGCTGCGGAGATTTTTCTCTCTAAACAAATGGAAAGTGTCCTCGGCGTCTTCACTCCCAATGAATCCTCCACCACCGGCATGCTTATGGCGCTTCAAGGCGCACACGGCCCGCACAAATTGTCTTTCGTGGGATTCGATTACAGCGACACGCTCGGCGCCGGGCTTCAAGGCAAACAGATTCAAGGCCTCATCGTTCAGGATCCTTTTCGCATGGGGGAACTAGGTGTCAAAACACTCGTCGATTATCTCCAAGGGAAGTCGGTTTCCCGGCGCATCGATACTGGCGCCACGCTGGTCACTCCGGAAAACGCCGCCAGCGCGGCCATTAGGCGGCTTCTCTCCCCGCCCGTCCTCGCCGCCTGACTGGGTAAGCGCGTGGAGGGATTCCGCTGTTAGAATCGGGGGCGATGCCGAAACACTGGTTAATTTGCAATGTACTTCTCGCAGGATTAGGCCTGGTGCTGGGTCTGATAGCGCTGGCCATCGCTGTGCCCGTCGAGCCGCAGCTTTATCCAGCCGTGGTCGCTCTTTTTTCTCCTGGCCTAAAGCTCGCCGAGCTCCTCATGCCGGAAACACATAAATCCATGGCTTGGTCCTTCAGCTGGTTTCTGCGGGTCGCCATTGCTGCAAACGCGGTCTTTTATTACGCGATTTCCGCCCTTCTTGGATGCTTCTTGAGACGCCGCAGTGCCAGATAATCCAAGGAGTTTTCTGGCAGCAAAGAGAAAACGGGGGCGCCCCTCTCCCAAGGGTGCCCCCGCCGCTCGACCGTTTGGTAAGAACAAGGGCCGGAAGGCACAAGGGTTGATTTCGGCCACCGGTTCCTACGGAATGTGGTCTGCTCATATAGTGACGCCACCCTCCAGATCGTTTCTTTTCGAATTGGAGAGAATTCTTTGTGAGACCTGCTACCGCCCTTGAGCGTGACTCGGGCTTGGAGCAAATCTGGATCAATCACTGAGCGGGGAAAAGCGACTTGTTTTTGGCAGCGGATTCAATTTCTGCGCGGCAATAA
>DASPTW010000016.1:0-80938 GCA_035623215.1 Candidatus Acidiferrum sp. | reverse complement strand
CGCGATACCTCGTATCAGTTCGTCACGGAAGACGCGAGTTGGAAACAAATCGAGCCGGCGTACATCCTGGAAGGATTGTGGACCAGTCAGGTCACCAATAATTTCCTCCTCGATTTCCGGGTCGGGTGGAACAAGATCATTTTTCCGCTCAGCTACCAAGCCAATTCCACCGGCCTAAACCTGCAAGACATTGGAACTTCTACGGAGTCGGGCGCGGCACCCTATGAATTCCAAAACCCGGCATGGGTCCTCAAATGGTCCGCAGGCGGCAGCTGGTACAAGGCCAATTGGGGTGGCAGTCATAACTTCCAATTTGGCTTTGAGTGGGGCAAGAGCTACAACTCCTATATTTACAAAGTGAGCCAGGGCATCAACGCGATCTTCAACAGCCCTGGTCCACAGCCTTTTACCGTGCCTTTCGAAGTCGTGGCCTACAATACGCCGGCAACGCAAAAGAATTATTTTCGGGACACAAGTTTTTACTTGCAAGATACCTGGACTCTGAAGCGTCGCTTCACATTGAACCTGGGCATGCGCTACGACCGCTTCACAACCTACTATCCTTCGCAAACAACCGACTCCAACCTAACCTTTCCTCAGCTCTTTAAGGCAGGCTTTACGTTCCCGGCTTCCGGAAACCTGGTCGACTGGAACACCGTTTCGCCGCGGATCGGCGTGGCCTTCGACCCCACAGGGAAGGGTAACTCCGTCTTCCGTTTTGGCTACGGCATCTACTACATTATGCAAGGCACGGGGCTTGCCGAGTTAGTAAACCCGAATGGTTTGATTACGCTGACTTTCCCATGGAACGACACAAACGGCGATAAGATCCCGCAACTCAACGAATGGCTACCCGCCAATGCCACGCCCGTAGCCTCATCCGGTGGGGGGAAAATCAATTCCAACATGAGCCGCCCGTATTCGGAGGAAATCAGCGCGGGATACGAAAAGCAACTGTGGAAGGACCTCCGCATGGGAGCCACTTACTACTACCGGACCAAGAAGAACCTGTATGGAACGGAAAACGCAGCGGTTTCGAAATCGGACTATGTGCCTATCACAACTTTAGGCGGCAATCCGATTATCAATCCCCTCACCAACCAACCGATGACGCTCTATAGCTTTCAACCTGCAGATCCCACGAAGTACGGAGCGTTCAGCAACTACGTGACGAACTTTTCGCAACTCGACAACAACTCCTACAACGCGGTCGAGTTCACCGCCGTCAAGCGCCTGTCGAATAAGTGGCAGCTTCTTGGTGGGTTCACAATCCAGCGGCAGAAAGGCGTCTATGGCCGCGGCTTCTCTGACCAGGCTACCGGCGACAATTTTACTGACCCGAACAACGACATCAACCGCAACAACAACTACCTCAACCTCGATTCCACCTACGTTTTCAAAGTGGATAGCACTTACGAGCTTCCCTGGAAATTCGGCACCAGCGTGAACTTCCAGCACTATACAGGCTTCCCGATTCAGCCAACGGAGACCTTCAGCGTACCGAATGGACAGGACACTCCCGTACCCGAGACGATCATTCTTCAGCCTGCAGGAATCCAGCGCCTGCCCAGTGTCAACCAACTGAACCTTCGCCTTTCCCGCGAGTTTACTTTCGGCGACAGGTGGCGTCTCACTCCGACTGTGGACTTTTTCAATGTGACGAACTCTCAAACCGTTATTTCGGAAGTGACCCAATACACGGCCCCGGGTGGCGGAAGCTACCTTAAGCCTTCCCTGGCCATCAACCCCTATGTAACACGCTTCGGTCTGCGGTTCACGTTCTAGCGCGGACTGATAGGGGCACAGCGTAAACTTCTATGGTTCTCGCGGCGGGTGAGCCGGATCGCACGTCTCACCCGCCGATTCTTTTCGTAGCCCCGAAACTGCACTTCAATTAGACTCCGGGCGAATGGGAGGCGTCATGCGCGTTGAAAAGCACCTGCTGGTGGCAACCATCATAATCGCAGCGCTGGCATGTACGAACAACGTGCACGCACAAAGCTCCAGCCGCAAACAGCAACTTACCATTGAGCAGTTGATCGAAATCAAGCATCCCTCTGATCCGGTGTGGTCGCCCGACGGCAAGCGCATTGTCTTCACCTGGGACCGCGCGGATATCCGGAATCTGTACGTCGTGAATATCGACGGCAGTGGCCATCCGTTGCAGCTCACGTCCTTTCCTGAAGGCGGCGTTGCAGGATCTTTCTGGAGTGAAGATGGCGACAGCGTTTATTTCGTGCACGAGAACGACTTATGGAAAGTGGCCGCGTCCGGAGGAACGCCGCAGCCTGCGTGGAGCAAACCCGACCCAGGCAGCGGCTTTGTGCCTTCGCCAGACTCGCGGCGAGTCGCCTTCGCGCGCGCCGTCCGCAGCGAAGCCGAAAGCGGGAAGCAGGGAAGCGATCTCATCATTCGATGGCTATCGGACGGAACCGAATCGACGGCTGCGCATGATGACGTGAGCATTCGCGGCCTTGTTTGGTCCCCGGACGGAAAGTCCATCGCGTATACGGGAGGTTCCAAGATCATCCATCACGATGAGTCGCCCTCCTACTCTGGCGCGAAGCTCATCTATCGTGTCAGCGAGTACGTGCGCGGGCAAATCTACGCGCTGAAATGGAACAGCGGAAAGCCAGTGCCGGTGGGTACGCCCGGGGAGTACGGCGGATTGGCTTGGGTTGATGCGAATCGGCTGGTGTTCGATGGTGAGTCGAAAGACTTCAAGAAATACTTCATTTACGTTGCGGACGCGGCTACCGGCTCTGTGAAAACCATACACGAGGTCGACGAGGAAAAATTCTGGAGCATTCCCGACTGGGGCGAGGCGGGAGCTCAGCCCTGGCCTTCTCCCAATGGCAAATGGATCGCTTTCCTGAGCGATCAGGACGGCTGGGATCACATTTATGTAATGCCTTCCGCTGGTGGCGATGCCGTGCAGATTACCAAGGGCCACTTCGAAGCGTGGCGGCCGCAGTGGTCCCACGACAGCACGCGCATCGCATTCGACGCGAATACGGAAGAAGATCCCGGTGACCGGCTGGTCGGCATCGCCACAATCGGCGACGATCCTGCGCACGCCACACTCGCCTTCATTACCCCAGGCCGCGGCACGAACATTGAGCCGCATTGGTCGGAGGGCGATGGCCGGCTTGTCTACCAGCATACGGACACACAAAACAGCGCGGATCTCTATGTGATTGGAGCAAAGGAGGGAGCCGCACCGGTTCGCCTGACTGACTCGATGCCAGCGGGCATTGATCACTCACAATTTGTCGAGCCCCAATTCGTGCACTACCCGGGCCCCGACGGCCAGCAGGTTCCTGCTTGGCTCTTTGTGCCGAAGAATTTTGATCGTAGCAAGAAACATCCCGCAATCCTGTGGATCCATGGCGATGGCGTGAATCAGAACTACGACGGTTGGCACGTGCAACGCAACTACGCCGTGTACTACAGCATTCATCAGTATTTTTTGCAGAAGGGCTACGTGGTTCTGGCGCCCGATTATCGCGGAAGCATCGGCTACGGAAGGGATTGGCGCACCGGCGTGTACATGGACGTGGGCGGAAAGGACGCCAAAGACGCGTGGATGGGCGCCAACTATCTGAAGACGCTTTCGTATGTCGATAGCGACCGTATTGGCGTCTGGGGTTTGAGCTACGGCGGATTTTTCACACTAATTGCAATGACGGATCAGCCCAAGCTTTTTCGCGCGGGCGTGGACGTCGCCGGCGTCGTGGACTATGTGATGTACTACAGCGATCCCTACCACGGCGATTGGACCGCCAGCCGCATCGGCACGCCGGAGGAAAACCCGCAAGTCTATGCGAATGCCTCGCCCATTTCGCACATCGACCGGCTGGAGCGGTCGCTGCTGGTGCTGCACGGCACAGCGGACGTCAACGTGCCCTTCCTCGAATCAGTCTGGCTGATGGACGAGGCCCTCAAGAAGCATAAGGGCGAACTGGTTTCCTTCATGATCTACCCAGGCGAATTTCACTACTTTAGCCGGGAGCACGTTTTGCGTGACGCCTGGCACCGCGTGGACGATTTCTTCGATTTGCATTTGCGCACGCCCGCTCCGAGCGCTGCAAAACCAAAGTAAGCCAGACTTTCAAACGCTGTGCGGAAGCGCGTCCTTGTTTAGTCGGCGAACGCCGCTTAGCTCGCACAATCTTCCAACCTCACGGCTCTTAAGCCTAAGTGCCCATGTATGTAACGTGGATGTATTGCCCGGTGTGGATGTTGTAAAGCAAATACCATCCGATATGGTCGCTATCCTCATAGACCACGAAGTCATCGCCGCAGTTCCAGCACCAATCTGCGCAGACGGCCCAGTCCCACGCCGCCACATCAAAGAAAAAGCCGCCGGGGAACCAGAAA
Source organism: Candidatus Acidiferrum sp. (assembly GCA_035623215.1). GTDB lineage: Bacteria > Acidobacteriota > Terriglobia > Acidiferrales > UBA7541 > Acidiferrum. The sequence continues at coordinate 76,558 of DASPTW010000016.1, read as the reverse complement.
CGATGATGAGCAGGGTCGAAGCGCTCGACGCGGTAACGGTAGGTGGGGCCGAAGTGTTCGAAATGTCCGTGCTCGAAGGGATGATCGAAGTGGTAGCGCTTGTCGTTAGGGCTGTCGTGGCCATACCAATGGTCCTTGTCGACATGCTGGGTGTTATTGATGCGGCCGTTTTCGTGCCGTTGGGGCTCCGGCTTTGCATGAGGATCTTCACGCTTGGGGGGAGCAGGAGGGATGCGGCCTTGGTTGGCGCGCGGGGCGTTTTGCTCGTGCTCATCGTGGCGTTCTTCACCGCGTTGTGCGAATGCGGGGAGTGCCAGCAGGAGAACCAGTAACGGCGCATAAAACAGACGTGATCTCATCGTTTTCTCCTTGAATTTATGAATTGCTGGAACGGCAGTGCGAAGTATAACCCGACCGGGATTGTTCTGGGCCTTAACCTTCTGACGCACGCCTGAGGCCCGGCGGGTACAGCGCATGCAAAAAGTAAAATGGGATAGAGGTGGAGTGGAGGCCGCTCATTCCATGCTCAAGCGCCGATTCACCATGTGAAACGACGATGCAAGAAGGACCTCGACACATTAGTAGATTCCACTATAATGGCGCTCCATCAGTAGCCACTCTGACAAATCTCACAGCCAGACCTGAAGAGAGCACCGAGGAACCCTCACCATCATGACGCAGACCCCAGAGCTCGAATTTGTACTTGTGTCCGGCGACTACGCCTTGATGACCGCCGTGTCCAAGGGCGTGAAAAAAATGGGCGCCAAGTTCATGCTGGTTCCCACAGCGCACGATGCCCGCGAGTGCCTGAACCGCAGGAAGATCGATGGAGTGTTTGTGGATATGGATGTGCCCGGTGCGCTCGGACTGATCGAATCGACGCGAAAGGGAAGCTCGAACAATAAGGCGGTGATTTTTGCCTGCGGCGGGCGCGCGCGAGAGTCCACGCAAATTCTGGCGGTGGGAGCGAATTTCTTGCTCCGCAAGCCTGTGACCGAAGAAAACGTGCAAATGCACATCACCATCTCCAAAGATTTACTGGAGCGCGAGCGGAGAAGATATTTCCGCCACGCTGTGAATCTCAACGTGACTTTGCACGACGGAATAACCGAGCAGCAGGCGCGCATGACCAACTTGAGCGGGGGTGGGATGGCGGTGCGCACAGCCAAACCGCTAAAGCAGGGAACGGCTCTGGATCTGGCGTTCGAACCGTCCTTGGGCGTCCGTGTAACCGGAAAAGGGCAAGTAGCCTGGGTGAATGCGGATGGACAAGCCGGAATTGTCCTGCAAACCCTGCGCGGAAAAGGGAAAGAACTGCTGGAAACGTGGCTGGCCGCTCGGGAACAGCTTGCGACAAAAGAACCGCCTGCGGAGGGCTGAGCACGCGCTCTATAACGAAGAAGACGTTCTGCGCTCCGCCACCGCACTTCCCTCACTGCCAAGATCCATGAAGCGCGCATCCGCAGCTTCATCACGAACAGAACTTAGCGCCACCCGGACCTCAAGCAAGTAGTAGGCGCTCCCGCAGAGCAAGCTGACGATGGAGAGCACAAAAACCACTGCCGCAATGATCTCCGCAAATCTCCAGTAAAGGCCTAGACCGAGCAGGAGGCAGGTTGTAATCGTGCCTGCGACGGCTACCAGTGTCAGCAAGAATGCTTTCCGAATGAGTTCTGCTCGCCGCTCGATCGAGGCAATTTGTGCGGCGTAGCCGTCCGCCTCTGCAAAGTTCCCCTGTTTGGCCGCGGCGTGCTTGTCATGCAGATACTGGCGAAGGCGGCTGACCATGCCCATCAGGCGTACGTTGAGGGAAAGCAGAAGCAGCGCAGAGGCGGAAACGAATATCGCTGGGGCAACAAAGGCTTGAAACAAGCGCGGGATCTCGTTCATAGAAAACAATCCTCAAACTCGATTCTAGGAGAATGGCGCCGTTCCGAAGTCACAAAATCGTCTCAGGAATGGTAATCAAGCAGGACCCGGTTCAACAACTGGCTTAATTGATGTTGCGGTGGAGGACGGCTGCGATTTGCCGCATCTCGTCGGCCAATGCAGCAAACTCTTCGGGAAGGATTGATTGCATCCCGTCGGAGAGCGCCTTATCCGGCTCGTGATGGACTTCGATAAGCAGCCCATCGGCGCCAACCGCAACTGCGGCGCGCGAAAGCGGCAGCACTTTGTGGCGCTTGCCAGTGCCGTGGCTCGGATCGACAAAAATGGGCAGATGGCTCCGCTTTTTGACGGCTGGAACTACTGCTAGGTCCAGGGTATTGCGGGAAAAGTCAGAAAATGTTCGCACGCCGCGCTCGCATAGCATCACGTTGTAATTGCCTTCGGAAAGGATGTATTCGGCGGCCATCAAGAATTCGTCCAACGTTGCGGACATACCGCGTTTGAGAAGGACAGGTTTTTTGGCTCGGCCGGCGCGCTTGAGAAGCGAAAAATTCTGCATGTTGCGCGCGCCAATTTGAATGACGTCAGCGTATTCCTCAACCAAATCCAGGGATTCGTTGTCGATGGCTTCGGTGACGATACCGAATCCGTGCGTTGCGCGAACTTTCGAGAGAATCCTAAGCCCCTCTTCGCCTAGACCCTGAAAACTGTAAGGTGAAGTGCGTGGCTTATACGCGCCGCCGCGAAACAGCCGCGCGCCGGATTTCTTGACTCGCTCGGCAATAGCCAGGCATTGCTCTTCGGTCTCTACGGCACAAGGTCCGGCAACGAGAGCAATATGTGGGCCTCCAACAAACACATCCCCAGAGGGCGTGGGGATTCGAAGGATTGTATCCTCTTCTTTAGCGTCTCGGCTGACCAGCTTGTACGGTTTGCTGACGGGGATGCACTCGGCAACGCCGGGCAAGGACTCGAGAACACCGAGATCGACCGCGCCTTTGTTTCCGGTAATGCCGATCGCCGTTCGAATCGAACCGGGGATGCTGTGCGCCTTGAGCCCGAAACTTTCAATGCGTTGGCAGACAGCGCGGACCTGCTCCTCCGTGGCGTGCGAATGCATGACAACCAGCATGGACGGCTCCCCTGGCGCGTTGAGTAAGCAATGAGTTTACGGCAAGCCGTGAGAATCCCGCAAATCCACCAGCGCTGCGGACCTTATCGCGTGTGGTAGAATGATGAGTTTAAGACGGAGCAGAAATTTCCATAGGTATGCCGGAACAGCCCATCACTGTAGCCACCGAGTTCGACCCCGAAGACGAATACCGCCCGGAACCGGAACCTGAACCGCAACCCCCAGCCTGGATGGACGGGAGCGTCCGCATCGGCATTCACACCTCGATTGCCGGGAGTTACGTAAACGCGCTGGAAGCGGCGCGAAAGCTCGGTTGCAACGCGCTGCAAATCTTCTCGGCCAGCCCGCGCATGTGGCACGGCGGTCCGGCACGGATCGCGGACGCGGATGCCGCGGCGTTCCGCGCAAGAAGGGAGGATCTGCGGCTGGGACCGCTGGTCATCCATGCAAACTACCTGATCAATTTGGCTGCTTCCCAGCCGATGCTCCGAACCCGGTCAATTCAGGCGTTTCACGACGAGATCGTTCGGGCGCTGGCTCTGGGCGCCGACTTTCTCGTCGTGCATCCGGGAGCGCGTGGCGAAGCTCCCGTGACCCAGGCCATCACCACCATTGTCGAGTCGGTGAAGCAGGCTGCAAAAGGTGTGGCCATGGGCCCCCTGCAGATTTTGCTCGAAAACACCGCGGGAATGGGCTCGGCCATCGGCGCACGCCTCGAAGAGCTTGGTGAGATTCTCGCTGGGCTGAAAGAACTTCAAGTCGGCGCCTGCTTGGACACGGCGCATCTGTTTGCTGCGGGATATGACATCAAGAGCGAAAGCGGCCTCGCCTCGACGCTTGGACAAATCGATGGCTCGATTGGCCTGGAAAATGTTCCGGTGTTCCATGTGAACGATTCCAAAGTGGAGTTGGGCGGGCGCGTCGACCGCCACGAACACATTGGCGAAGGAAAAATTGGGGCCCAGGCGTTTGCTCGCATTCTGCGCCATCCTCGCCTCGCTTCAGTAGGTCCCGAAGGGTTACTCGGGCGCACATTTTTGGCCGAGACGCCGATTGACGATCCGGGCGATGACCGGCGCAACGTGGCGAAACTCTGGGAACTTGCGGGGTTGAAAGAGCAGGCCCCGGAAGCGGAGAAGGGCTTCTCGATGTTGACTCCAGCCCTCAAGAAAAAGTTGGCAGTAGCGCAGAAAGCGGGCAGAACCCGTCGCAAGAAGAGAAAAACAACGAAGTCGAAAAGCGCGCGATTGAGCCGTCGAAAGAAACCGGTTCGCAAAGCGATTAAGAGGCGCAGACGAGGGTAATCAGAAGTGGCGGAGCAAAACACAACTGGGGCAGGCGCGGGGGCGGTCAGCGGCTATGACCCGCAAAAGATTGAAGCAAAGTGGCAGAAGCGTTGGGCCGAAGCGCGCGTTTTCGAAACGGAAGCCGATCCTTCCAAGCCCAAATATTACGTTCTGGAAATGCTGCCATACCCCAGCGGGACGATGCACATGGGGCACATGCGCAACTACGCCATCGGCGACGTGGTGGCGCGCGTCAAGCGCATGCGCGGGTTCAATGTGCTTCATCCGATGGGTTGGGACGCCTTCGGTCTGCCTGCGGAAAACGCCGCCATCAAAAACAAGACGCACCCGCGCACCTGGACCAATAACAACATCGCGCAATTTCAAAGAGTGCTGCGGAGATTTGGCTTCAGCTACGACTGGCGGCGCGAGATTTCTACCTGCGAGCCGGAATATTACCGCTGGAACCAGTGGTTTTTCCTGCGCATGCTCGAGCGGGGCCTGGCCTACCGCAAGAAAAGCCTGGTGAACTGGTGCCCGAAATGCTGCACCGTGCTGGCGAACGAACAAGTTGTGAACGGCGGTTTCTGTTGGCGGCACGAAGACACGCGGGTGGAATCGCGCGAAATTGAACAGTGGTTCCTCAAAACCACGGCGTATTCGGACCAATTGCTTGATGATCTCAAGGAACTCGAAGGCGGATGGCCCGAGCGTGTCATCCTGATGCAGCAAAACTGGATCGGCAAATCGCAAGGCGCCAAAGTGAGGTTTGCGGTCGCTGATCCCGCTAGCGCTGGCCCGATTGAGATCTTCACCACGCGCATCGACACCATTTACGGCGCCACTGCCTTGATTCTTGCTCCCAAGCATCCGTTCGTGGACAAGCTTCTGGAAGGCTCGCCAGCGCGAGCCGAGGCCGAAGCGAAGTTGAAAAAAATGCGTCAGACCTCAGTGAAAACCGAGGATCTGGCGACGTTAGAAAAAGAAGGTTTTTTCACGGGTCGCTTCGCGCTAAACCCCTTTAACGGTGAAAAAATTCCGATCTGGGTCGGCAACTTCGTATTGATGGAATACGGCACCGGGGCGATCATGGCCGTTCCTGCCCACGATCAACGCGACCTCGAATTCTGCAGAAAATACGGCTTGCCCGTCCGCGTCGTCATCCAGCCGGAAAACACCGAGCCTCTGGACGGCGCAACCCTCTCAGCTCCGCATGAGGAGCATACCGGCAAGCTCGTCAACTCCGGCCGTTACAATGACCTCGCTCCCGACGCCGCCATTCGCAAAATGACGGCCGATGCCGAACAAAAAGGCTTCGGCAAGGGCGAGACCATTTTCCGCCTGCGCGATTGGGGGATTTCGCGCCAGCGCTATTGGGGCACGCCGATCCCGGTTATGTATTGCCCCAAAGACGGAATGGTTCCGGTGCCAGACAAAGGTTTACCAGTCGTGCTTCCCCCAAATCCCAAGCTGACCGGCGAAGGCGAGTCGCCTCTAGCCTCGACGCCCGAATTCGTAAATACGACTTGCCCGAAATGCGGTGGGCCCGCGCGTCGCGAAACCGACACCATGGACACCTTCGTCGACTCGTCCTGGTATTTCTACCGCTACTGCGACCCGCAAAACGACAAAGCGCCGTTCGATTCTGCGAAAGTTGCCTATTGGTTTCCCATCGACCAATACATCGGCGGCATCACCCACGCCATTCTTCACCTCCTCTACTCCCGCTTCTGGTGCAAGGTGATGCGCGATATCGGATTGGTCAAGCACGATGAACCCATCGCGCGCCTTTTCACCCAAGGCATGGTGCAAAAGGGCGGCGTGGCTATGTCCAAGTCGCGCGGCAACGTAGTTGGCGCGGAAGAGATGGCCCAAAAGTACGGCGCCGATACCGGGCGCCTGTACACGCTCTTTGCCGCTCCGCCGGAAAAAGATTTGGAGTGGAGCGAGGAAGGCATCGAAGGCTCGTGGCGTTTTCTAAACCGTGTCTACCGTCTGATCGAGCGCCATTCGAATTCTGTGCGTGGCGCTAAGAGCGAAAGCGCGGACGCTGCCGCAACCTCCGCAAAAGAAAAAGCGCTACTTCGCAAGGTTCACCAAACACTCCGCCGTGTCACGAGCGACTTCGAATCGCGCTGGCATTTCAACTCCGCTATCGCGCTCATCATGGAACTAAGCAACGAAATCTATGCGCAAGAGCCGCTAGAAGACGGTGTGCGCCCGGAGGTCCAAAAAGAAGTCCTCGAGCTGCTGACGCTGATGCTCGCTCCCATGACGCCGCATCTCGCCGAAGAGCTTTGGGAAATGCTCGGCCACACCGATGGCCTCTGGAACGCCTCTTGGCCTGCGTTTAACGAGGAGCTGGCGCGCGAAGACGAAGTCGAGATTGTGGTTCAGGTGAGTGGCCGCGTCCGCGGACGAGTAAAAGTAGCAGCCGGTGCAGGCGAGGAAGAAGTGCTGAAGCTGGCGCTTGCCGATCCAGGCGTTTCGCATCACGCCGACGGCAGACGCATCGTGAGAAAAATCTTTGTGCCCGATAAATTGCTGAATTTGGTCGTAGCTGGATAGAAGGGAGCGCGGCGGAAGGAAGGTTGTAGTGGCGGGTCTTTAGACCCGTGCTTTTTCTCTTGCCGCTCTGCCACTGATCACGGGCCACGGATCACGAAACGCCGCATGAAACCGGGGGTATCATGGCAACGGGAGCGCTGATGCAAGAGCAGGGGAGCAAGCCCAAATCCGAACTTGGCGGAGTGGTGGTGCTGGACTTCGGCGGGCAATACACCCAGCTCATCGTGCGGCGTATTCGCGAGCAACAAGTTTTTTCCGCGATTCTGCCGTGCACCACCTCGCTAGAAGAAATCCGGAAGTTCGCGCCTGTAGGCATCGTCCTTTCCGGCGGCCCCAGTTCCGTTTACGACGCCAACGCCCCGAAATGCGACCCAAAGGTGCTCGATCTGGGAATTCCCGTCCTGGGCATCTGCTACGGCATGCAGTGGATTTCGCACACGCTGGGTGGCAAGGTGGAAAAGGCACACCGGCGCGAATATGGCCGCGCGTTTCTGAAGGTCGACTGCGAAGGGGGTCCCAACTCCTCCGAACTCTTTACTGGAATCCCGGAATCACTCCGTATCTGGAACAGCCACGGGGATCATGTGCGCGGGCTACCCCCAGGGTTTCGCGCCACAGCTCATACCGAAAACGCCATCGCGTCCGTCGAGGATCCAAAGCGAAAAATTTACGCGACGCAATTCCACGTCGAAGTAAATCACACCGACCGCGGCACCGATCTGCTGCGAAATTTCCTATTCCGCGTATGCAACGCTGTTCCAAAATGGAACGGTGCCGCCTTCATCGAAGAAACCACCGCTTCCCTCCGCGAGAGAGTCGGCAACAAGTGGGCCATCTGCGGATTGAGCGGAGGCGTAGATTCCACCGTGGCCGCAGTGCTCGTTCACCGCGCCATGGGCCATTGCCTGACCAACATCTTCGTGAATACGGGGTTACTCCGGAAAAATGAATTCGAACAGACACTGGAGATGTTGCGGGACCGGCTGAACCTTCACGTCATTGGGGTAGATGCCTCAGACCGGTTTCTTGCTCAACTGAAAGGAGTTACCGACCCGGAGGAAAAACGCAAACGCATCGGCAGGGAATTCATTGCCGTGTTTGCGGAAGAAGCGCAGAAGCTCCAGGCTGGGGAAGCGCATGGAGAGATCGGCTTTCTCGTGCAGGGCACCCTCTACCCCGATGTCATCGAATCCGTTTCCGTGAAAGGCCCTTCCGCCACCATCAAGACCCACCATAACGTCGGTGGGCTCCCCGAAAAGATGCCTTTTGCGCTCATCGAGCCGCTGCGGGACCTTTTCAAAGACGAGGTTCGCCGGATTGGTCAGCAACTAGGGTTACCAAACGAGATATTGCTGAAACATCCGTTTCCCGGGCCGGGTCTCGCCGTCCGTTTGCTAGGGGAGATTACCCGTCCCCATCTGGTTACTCTGCAAGATGCTGACGCCATTGTGGTTGAGGAGATTCGCCGGGCAGGGCTCTATGATAAGGTTTGGCAGGCATTTGCGGTGCTGTTGCCCATTCGGAGCGTTGGGGTGATGGGGGATGGGCGAACCTACGGCCTGACCGTGGCTGTCCGGGTTGTGGAGTCCCACGATGCTATGACAGCAGACTGGGTCCGGCTTCCGGGAGAGGTACTGGAACGCATCTCTACACGTATCGTGAACGAAGTGGCTGGTGTCACCAGGGTTGTATATGACATTAGCTCCAAACCTCCCAGTACGATTGAGTGGGAGTGATTGCGTGCGGTAGTGAGGCCGAAGTCAGGAGGACTTTGGGAATGGCTTGGAGAAAACATCTGGAGATTAAAGAAAGAGGCCGCGCGAACGAACAGCACGGCCTTTCCTTCTATGCCTTGCGCAGTCGACGTTGCTTCCCCCATGGAAGCCAACGTCCAACTAGCGGTTGGCCATTTTCTGCGCCATGTACAGAAGAAGTTTGCGATCGCCTTCTTCTGCCTTGCTCAACAAGCGGCGAAGCTTGTTGAGAAAGCGGGCTTCCTTTCCGACGCTGCCCCAGGCGATATCATCGGACGATTTGCGCTTGGGGAGATTCGGCAACTGCGGCGGTTCCTCACCGTCATAAAAGAGTTGATAGAGTGGGCACTCGAGAGCGCGGGCCAGCTTCTCGATCGTTTCGATGGCCGGGACAGTGTGGCCATTCTCGACGCGCGAAATATAACAACGAAGCAGACCGGTACGCTTTTCGATGTCGCCCTGGGAGAGTTTTTTTTCTTCGCGGAGAGCGCGAAGACGGTCACCAATAATCATGAAGGCATTATTCCATATCGATAAGAGAATAAGCAAGCAAATTGTTTTGCCTGTGGAAATGAAACGAATGATGCAGCTGGTGAAAACGGGTAGTGCGAAACTGGCCAAACCGGGGATAATGGCCGTAACCAAACACCGATGGTACGCGTCCCAAAAGTAGAGCCCATGGACACCCCCCGCATGGCTGGGGGACCCAAGGGGCGTGAGCTGAGTCCGGTTGAGTCCGCAGATGACCGGGAATTGGTCCGGCGGGCCCAGGGAACGGACAAGGCGGCGTTTGAAGAGCTGATCCGGCGGCACCAGCATCGGGTATTTGCGGTGGCCGGAGGAATACTGAAGCGGCGCGAGGACGTGGAAGACATCGCGCAGCAAGTATTCGTGAAGGCGTACTTCTCGCTGAAGCGCTTTGACCAGCGGGCAGCATTCACAACGTGGCTCTATAAGATTACGGTGAATGAGTGCTGGGACCTGTTGAGGAAAAAGAAAGTCCGGCCGCTAGTCTATGAGTCGGACCTGAGCGAGGAGCAGGCCAAGCAGGCCATGAACTCGGCCGAGCGGGCCAACGAGGGGCCGGACATCAGCGAGCGGCTCGCGGCCAGACAACGTGTAGAGCGCTTGCTGAAAGGATTAGACGAACGTGACCGGCTGATGTTGCTTTTAAAGGAAGTGGAAGGATTTTCGATCGAGGAGATTGCCGAAGTTCTGGATTTGAATGCCAACACCGTGAAAGTGAGGCTGTTTCGGGCGCGGCGCCGGGTGGTGAGCCAGGCGAAGGCCCAAGGAAGTGAGAGATGAGAGCCGTAGAAGTGAGGAGGCGGGATGATGTGGAACCTGCTTAAGAAAACCAGCGCCGAGTGCCAGGGCGCACAGGACGGTCTCGAGAAAATCACGCCGCGGAATTCCAGTGCGTGCACTGCGCAAGAAATGATGGAAGAACTTTCGGCGACGGACCGCGAGCATCTCGCCGCCTGCAGCGACTGCCGCGAGGCTCTGGAGAATCTTGTGGCCACTCGGCGGATTTTCCGCGGAGTCGCCAGCGCGGGGGAGCCAAGCCGGCCGTTCTTCGCCTCGCGCGTAATGGCGGCCATTGCGGCGAAACAGAAAGAGCTTGCGGAATTGATCACCCCGTGGAGCGAAGTGCCACGCTTCGCCACAAAGCTGGCGTGGATTTCTGCAGTCCTGCTCCTCGCAGGAACCACGTGGTTTTACGAAAAGTACGCAAGCGAACCGCCTCGCTCGAGCGGCGACGCCACCCAAGATTCGATCTTTGAAACTCCGGCGCCGCCAAACCAGGACGATGTATTAATCAGCATGGCGGAGGCTCCGCGATGAACGAATCTTCGGCAACGCGGAAGGCCGCTGTTTGGGTCGGAATCGTGTTCTTGCTGGGCCTTGCCGTTGGCGGCATGGCCGGGTATGGCTATGAGCGCTGGTCCGTTTCGGCTGCGCGCGTGCCACGGTCTGAGCCCGAGCGCCGGGCACAGCGCGTCGAGCAACTTACCAGGGAGCTAAGCCTCACTCTCGATCAAGCCAAGCAACTGGATGGCATCCTGCTGCAGCGGCATGCCGAAGTGCAGGCCGTGCGCGACCAGGCGGACGCGCAGGCCGAACAGATTCGCCAAAAGGGCCGCGACCAGGTTCGCGCCATTCTGACCCCCGAACAAAAACCCAAGTTCGAAGACTTCCTCCGCAAACTGGACGAAGAACGCAAACGCAACGCCCAGCATTAATCGGCGAACGCGACACGGCCCAATCAGACTTTGACAATCAGCTTGCCGGTGTTGCCGCCAGTGAAGAGCATGTTGATGGCGTCCGGGGCTTTGTCCAAACCTTCCACGATGGTTTCGCGGTCCTTGAGCTTTCCAAACATTTTCCATTGGCCAAGCTGCTTGGCCGCTTCCATAAAGCGCGGCGCGTAGTCGAGGATGATGAAGCCTTCGACGCGCAAGCGCTTGACCAGTACCTGAGCGAGACTGGCCAGCGCGGGGTCTTGTCTGTTGTAGCCGGAGATTAACCCGCAGAGAATCACGCGACCGTGCAGATTCATGCGGTCGAAGACGGCTTGCATGATTTCTCCGCCGACATTTTCAAAATCGATGTCGATACCGTTGGGTGTCGCAGCGGCGAGTTTTTCTTTCCAGTCAGGATGCTTGTAGTTGATAGCAGCGTCGAAGCCGAGCTCGTTGGTCAACCAATTGCATTTTTCATCCGCGCCGGCGATGCCGACCACGCGGCAGCCTTGAATCTTTCCAATTTGCCCAGCAACGCTTCCTGTTGCACCGGCAGCAGCAGAAACGACCAGCGTTTCCCCTTTCTTGGGGGCGGCGATTTCCATCCCGAAATAAGCGGTAAGGCCGTTCATGCCGAGAACGCCCAGGAAGATGGTGTCGGAAACGAAGGGAATCTTGGGGACCTTCTGCAAGAACTTGCCGGATGAGGAGTCGATGACCAAATAGTCTTGTAAACCGGTAATGCCTGTGACGCGGTCGCCTTTTGAGTAGTCGGGGTGGCGCGACTCGATAATCTCGGCAAAACCGCCTGCGCGCATCACGTCGCCAATGGCCACGGCGGGAAGATAGCTGTCCATGGCCATCCAGATGCGCATGGTGGGATCGATGGAGAGGAATTTGACCTTGGCGAGCGCCTGCCCGTCTTGCAGTTCCGGCAAGGGCGACTCAACGAGTTGGAGGTCGCCCGGCGCTAGCAGCCCTTTGGGCCGCGATTGCAGAACAAATTTGCGATTGAGTGTTGGCATGATCCGTTTCAGTCTTTGGCGATCTGGCGGTTGAGATCCTTCGGACATCCTAGCCGGATGTCCTCAGGATGACAATCGCAGGGCTACGCAACCTCGCTAGAAGGGAATATCTTCGTCGGAGATTTCGGGGCCGCCGGTTGCGCCGCCACCGCCGCCGTAGCTTTCTTCCGCAGGAGCGGACTGATCGACGTCTTCGCCGCCGCGAGACGTTCCGCCACCCATGCCGCCGCCCGCGGCTGCAGCGTCGGCGCGCGAACTCAGCATCTTCATAGTGTTGGCGACAATATCGTAGCTGGTGCGCTTCTGGCCTTCCTTGTCCTGCCACTCGCGCGATTGGATGCGGCCCTCGACGTAGACCATCGTTCCTTTTTTCAAATATTGTTGGCAGATCTCTGCGAGTTTTCCCCAAGCAGTGATGCGGTGCCACTCGGTGCGCTTCTGACGCTCGCCGTTGCGGTCCTTGTAGGATTCATCGGTGGCCATCGTAAAGTTGGCGACAGCCTGCCCGCTGCCGGTGTAGCGCGTTTCCGGATCACGGCCCAGCCGGCCGACGAGGATTACTTTGTTGACAGACATGCGAATTCTCCTGAGAACGGGAAGATAACATGCGAGCGAAGAAAAGGGAAATGGCCGAAGACGTGACTGGCGACTCGTGACTGGTGACTTGGGTTGCCCGCAAATTGACAATCGCGCTGACGCGGCCTACCTTGCCTAATGACCATTGTGGGACGGAGGAACCGAACGTGGACAGGAAGATGAATACAAGCCTGAACATTGGGAAGATCGCTTGGTTTGCTTTGGCTTGGTGGCTTGGGTTGACTTTTAGTGGAAGAAGCAGCATCCGCGCCCAGGAGAAGGGGCGCGCGGCGGGGAATGCCGTTGGAATCTTCGAGGGGCATGGGGACGTCGGCAAGGTTCTGCATGCCGGGACGGTGGAATACGACGCGGGGAAGCAGACGTACACCGTAGAAGGCAGTGGCGAAAACATTTGGTTTGCGAAAGACGAGTTCCAGTTTGCATGGAAGAAGATGTCCGGGGATTTGACGCTCACGGCGGACGTTCTGTTTACCACAAAGGGCGGGAACGAGCATAAAAAAGCGGTGCTGATGATCCGGCAGAGCCTGGATGCGGATTCGGCGTACGCGGATATCGCCTTGCACGGCAACGGCATGACTTCGCTGCAGTATCGCAACGATGCGGGCGCCCAGACGCAGGAAATCCAGGCCAGCGTCAACGCGCCCCAACGCGTGAGGCTTGAGAAACGCGGCGACCATTTTTCGATGTGGCTTGCGGACGAAAACGGCAGGTTTCAGCCGGCCACCGGATCCGCACGGGTGGTCCTGAAAGAGCCCTTCTACGTCGGAATCGGAATGTGCAGCCACGATGAGAATGCGGTCGAAAAAGCGGTGTTCTCGAAGGTCGAGTTAAGGAGCAAACCGCAAACGGCCAGCGTCGATGGGCGAGTTGATGCGATGAAAAAAGAGACGGGCGAGCGGGAGACGGGGTGGGAGGCTGGGCAGGGCGGACGACTACAGAGTTAGCGGGAGGAAGTGAGGGAGGCGCCCAGTTCCTTGAGTTTGGCGCGGGCGCGGCGGTCCTCCTCGGTGCCGGGATAGCGGCGGGCGACTTCGCGGAGGTCGCGGATGCCGGCGGATTTCTGGCCAAGCTCGATGAGGGCCATGCCTTTCTTGAGAAGCGCGGGAGCAAGTTTGAAGCTTTTCGGATAGTTGTTGAGGACTTTGTCGTATTCGCTGACGGCGTCATCGTATTTTTTTTGAGAGTAGGCAATTTCGCCGAGGTAGAACTGGGCGTTGGAGGCCAGGTCGGTCGAGCCGTAGTACTTCAAGTAGTCTTGAAATTCGGAGCGAGCGAGATCGTATTTGCCGCTGGTGATGTCGCGCAGGCCGTTGGAATAAAGAGTGTCGGCGGAAGGAGCGCCGGCTGGAGGAAGCACCGGGGCGGAAGTTGCGGGCTGCGCGGCGTTCGCGGTTGGAGTCGGCGTCCCAGTTCCCGTGGTGGGTGCCGTTGTGGCGCTCGGAATCTTGGCGTCGATGCTTTGCACGGCGTTCTGGAGGTCGACGAGCTGCTGATTGAGCTTGCCGAGGCGCGACTTGATTTCCTCGAGATTATCGGAGAGCCCCTGGACCTGCGTGGACATGGTATCGAGGCGCGCGCCGGAATTGGCCTGTACGTCCTGAACGGATTTCTGGAGCGAGCCCATGGTGGCGGCGAGCTTGGTAATGTTGTCGCTGGATTGCTCGACCAGAGTCTTTGTGACGGTATGGTCCTGAGTCATTTGGGTGGCCAACTCTTTTTGACCCTGAAGAATGGAAGTGACGTCGCGCTGGAGCTCGATGATCTCACGAGCGACGGCTTCTGCAGGGCGAGGGCCGATAAGGCTTCCGGCCAGCGCACCGGCGAAAACGGCGGCGCCGAAGATAACAACATTGCGGATACGCATGAACATCCTCCTAAGGTGCTCCGAAGTGCTGCAGGAACCTCAAACAGGCTAGGGAAGCAGCAATCACTCTAATTAAGAGAGCCGCGAGCGGGCAAGGGTTTGCCGGGGCTCGCGGCCCGATTTGTTACGGCGTCTGCAACCGGGGAAAGCGCTAAAGCGTGCCCGCGGTCAAGGAGGACAGGCAGGAATGCCTGTCCTACCAGCGACCAGTTAGTTGGCTTTGACGAAATGGCCGCGGCGGTTTTGCTGCCAACAGGTTTCGTTGTGCTCCATGCAGAACGGCTTCTCTTTGCCGTAGCTGATGGTGTTAAGGCGGTCGGCCGAAACGCCGAGGGAGACGAGATAGTTCTTGGTGGCGTCGGCACGGCGCTGGCCGAGGCCGAGGTTGTATTCCGTGGAGCCGCGCTCATCGCAATGGCCTTCGATGGTGGCCTTAATCTGCGGGTAGCTCTTCAGGAAGTCCGCGGTTTTCGAGAGAGCCTCGCGAGCGTCGGGACGAATATCGGCTTTGTCATAGTCAAAATAGGCGTCGCGCACTTCCTGCAAGAAAAGTTTGTCGAGATCGGGAGCAGGTGGCGGTGGAGGCGGCGGTGGCGGAGCATTCACGGTAACGCTGGCCGCGGCGCTGGCAGAGCCGCCGGGACCAGTAGCGGTAATCGTGTACGTTGTGGAGTCGGAGGGCGTGACCTTCGTGGAACCCTGAGCGGTTACGGCGCCAACGTCGGGAGCGATGGAAAGCTGGGTCGCGTCCGTGGAATTCCAGGTGAGCGTAGCGGAATCGCCCTTATTGACAGTAGAAGGGCTGGCCTGCAACGTCACGGTGGGACGCGCGGGTGCGGGAGCCGGCGGGGGTGGCGCCGGCGGCGGTGGCGTCACTTTCTTGGCACAGCCAACGACAAGAACAGCAGCGGCGAGGGCAGCGAGCAAGCCGGCGCGGTAGAGAGAGCGTGAAGCCGATTTCATGCAAATCCTCCTCAGTGTGTTGAAAGATCCCGTGTAGGTCCCACCAGCGCGAATATCCTAACACCGACGGGCTGGGTCCGGGCAATATATCGCGACACGATATGTTATACATCGTATCGGGATGTGCGCGAAACAGTTTCCAAATGATGAACATCCGCCTGGAAAATCGCCAGCCCGACCGGTTTCGCTTATGAGATGCGAGAGCGGCCACTGCGGTTCCACTTAAATGCATTAATTAATGGGTCGACCAATTGGGGGATTCATTGTGACCGCTGAACGTGAGCTGGTGAGGCTGGGAGCCGTCAGCCAGCATGGTCCAAATCTGGCGCTCGCCGCCGCGGGTGGACTCGAAAACGATGTGGCGGCCGTCGGGAGCCCAACTGGGACGCTCGTTGCGGGCCTGGTCGCGGGTCAGCTCGACAAGCTGCTGAGTAGCGGCGTCCATGACGAAAATGTCGTAGTTGTCGTCGGGAAGACGCCAACTGAAGGCCAGCAATTGGCCGTTGGGGGACCAGGCGGGATCAATGACGTAGCCCTTGCCAGGAAGATCGAGTTTCGTGGAGCTGGTACCGTCGGAATTCATTAGGTAGAGCTGGGGCGTGCCGCCACGGTCGCTAACGAAGGCGATGGTGGCGCCGGTTTTGGGGTTCCACGAGGGAGACATGTTGGCGCCGTTGGAGATGGTGAGCCGCTTGGGGCGGCCGCCATTGATGTCGGAGACGTAGAGTTCGGGATTGCCTTGCATAGAGGAAGAGAAAATGATTTGCGTGCCATCGGGCGACCAGGCGGGCGTGATGTTGGTCCCCTTGAAGCGAGGAAAGGCAACAAGCTTGCCGCTGTCCATGGAATACATGCAGATTTGCGCGCTGGTGATGCCGTTGTAGGGGGCGAAGCAGGTGAAGGCGATGCGCGAGCCGTCGGGTGACCAACGGGGCGTGAGGGCGATGGAGCGAAGGCTGGTGAGGGGGCGCTGATTGGCGCCGTCGTAGTCCATCACCCAAATTTCTTTAGAGCCGGTGCGAGCGCTGACGAAAGCGATTTGTGTTTGCGCGACGCTGGGGAGGCCGCCGGAGAGTTTGCTGATAATTTCGTCGGCAAACTGGTGAGCGAATTTACGGACCTGAAGGTCGGTGGGAGCACCGCGGTAGACTTTGCCGACGACGGGTTGCGAGGAGGGGTTGCGAACGTCGAAGAGCCAGGCCTGGATGGCGACTTCGGCCGTGGATTCGGTGAGATTGCCAAAGCCGACGTAGTTGGCGTTAGTGGGGGGATCGGTCCAGACGGAGTATTTCAGTTCCGGCGGAGTGGAGGGCACTTGAGGGGGGTAGAAGCTAGGGCTGGCGAGGTCGAGGATGCCGCAGAATTGCAGGTCGTCGCGGACGACTTGCGTGAAGAGGGTGGCGTGAGGCTTCACGGAGTCGGAGCGAGCAGCGAAGTCGGCGATGGCGACGCGGGCTTTGGTTTGGCCGAGACCTGTGCCTGTACGGAACCAGTCCTGCGCCGTAACCGGCCGACCCACAAAAATCAGCGCAGCGAGCAAAGACAGCCACCTCGTATGCTTCAAAAAGCTCAACACATGAGCTCCCTCAGAAAGATAGAAACCGCAAAACTAGTGTGCCAGCCCAAGATCGAAATCAAAGGTCACATCTACATAGGCTCCCATGTAGTCATTCGGAAGGTGACTGAAGGAGCCAATGCCGAGTAGGTCCCGTTGGGCTGAATAGTCCATGGATTGGTTGCCACTGGACTTAGACAATCTGATGTTTGAAATGCTTCCGTCCGGGTTGATTCTGAAAGTAATGGTGGTGAGGGCGGTATGCGCAGCCCGGACCGGTGCGTCAATGGTGGTCTGGTCCCAATTGCGCTCAATCCGCGTTCGGACAGCATCTACATACCATGGGTAACGAGCGCCGAAATCGCTCCCACCTTGTCCCAAGGCAGCCACTCCTTGAGAGGAGCCAGGAGTTTGGGAATAGCCAGTGGGGAGATTTGGAACGCCGCCATGGCCAGGGATGGCGTTATCGGGTTCCGGAGTCTTGCTCTCGAGAGTTCGTGACTTTGGGGAAGGCGGAAGCTGTTTTTCCTTGGTGAATTTGGGGATTTTTGTCGCGTCGGTTTTGGGTTCGGGAGGCTTGGGCGGCTCTTCTTTGTGGAGGCTCTTGGTGGAGTCCACGGCCTTGCTTTCGGTCACCATCGACTCTCTGGGAAGAGAGATGCCGGCTGATCTGACCAGGCTCACGTTGGTCCCACCCAAATCGCCACCGACGCCGCCCCAGCTATTGCCGTGGCGCTCGAAGAAAGACACGGCTAAGACGAGCACCGTGAGAACGACATGGAACAAAGCGGAGTAGCCTAGGTAGCCGCGGAGATTTAAGGTTCCCGGATTGGTGACGGCAGTAGCCATTTTGCCTTACTGGGTGCGGGCACGTTCCGTCAGGGGCTCGGTAACAATGCTGATGTTGTTGATGCCGGAAACGCGCAGGGTGTCTACAACGGAAGCAAAAACGCCAAAAGGAACCGTTTCGTCGCAGCGGAGAAATACGCTTTGTTGCGTGCTCTTGAGCTGCGCATGAATTCTCGCGCCGAGCTGGTGAATATTAACGGGGTCATTGCCCAGGTAAACGCGCTGCGCCTTGTCCACTGTTACGACAAGGCGGTCCTGGCTGATGTCTTTGACGGTGCGGGTTTTGGGAACGTCAACTTCGATGCCGGATTGCAGGATGGGAGCGGTGATCATGAAAATGATGAGGAGCACGAGAACCACGTCCACGAACGGGACCATGTTGATCTCGGAGAGGGAAGTCTGCGTCGATTTAGAGAGCTGAGGCATGGTCAGAAGAAGTCGACAGTTGACAGTTTACAGTTAACAGTAAAAAACAATCCGGGGGCGGCGGTGCAAAATGAGTGTTTTCGATGAGAGAAGGGGCAGTTTCCCCTCAGAAATCTGCGTTTAGAAAAAGTTGACTGACTCATGCGGGTACCCAAGCGCAATTAGTTAAAAGCTTTCTCGATTTGGGCGGTGACTTCAAGAGCGAAATTGTCCAGGCGCTGGCCAAGATCGCGAATGTTTTGCAAAAACTGGTTGTAGAAGATCACCGCAGGGATCGCGGTGGCGAGGCCAGCCGCGGTAGTGACCAGAGCTTCCGCGATGCCAGGCGCGACGGCGCGAAGGCTGGCAGCGCCAGCGCTGCCGAGGCCGGAAAAGGCGTCAATGATCCCCCAGACGGTGCCGAAAAGGCCGATGAACGGAGTTACGGAGCCAGTGGTGGCGAGCCAGGACATGCCTTTCTCGACGCGGCGAACTTCTTCGGCGGAGGCGAGCTGCATGCTTACGGTAACGGCCTGCAAACTTTTCAGCTTGGGAGGATGAGGATTGCCGGGGGCGGCGCCCACCTGGCTTTGCAACTCGCGGTAGCCAGCGGCGTAGACAGAAGAAAAGGGCGAACCGGCGGAGGCCAGGGCTTGCGGGTTGGCGACGCCTCGAGTGGCGCGGAAGATGCGGAGAAACTGGTCGCTTTCGCGGCGAATCCGGCCAAAAAGGCCGAGTTTCTGAAAAATCATGGCCCAGGAAATCAAGGAAAAGACGAGGAGAAGCAAAAGAACGCCGCGGGCGACCCATCCGGTTTGACGAACAATCTCAAAAACGTCGGTTGCAAGAATCGCAGTGAACAAAGAAATGTTGTATCCCTCAGCAAAACTGAAAATTTTTCTGGGCGTAAGAAACGTAGCACACGCGTCCAGAGGGTGCAATCAATTAAGATGCGCTGGTTTCTGAATCTGCTGCATGCGGGCAAGGGTTAGTCGTGGTTTGTGACTTGTGAATGGTGGGAGAGGCCGTGACTCGAAATTCGAAAATCGGAATTCGCCCGAAGGCCGCGTGTCGAATTCCGGATTTCGAGTCTCGATAGTCCAGCGGCAGGCGCAATGCTGGAAGACGACGCCCGGGAATTTTCGTGCTCCCGTTGCGCAGAGGGCGGAAGGACAGGTGTGGTAAACTGCAAATTCAGCCATGAGCAAGCCGTTTGACATCGATTTGGGGAGACTGACGGGCGAAGCGCTCGGGGACGCGCTAAAGCGCGCCCCTACACCGTTTCTTGAGAGCCAAGGTGTGGAGCGGGGGCACAGGGGGACGTTTTTCCTGGAGACGTTCGGCTGCCAGATGAACGACCACGACTCGGAGAAAGTCGCGGGCGTGCTGCTTTCGCGAGGCTACCGGCAAGTGGAATCGCCCGAAGGGGCGGGACTGATCTTGTACAACACGTGCAGTATCCGGGAAAAGGCGGCGCAAAAGTTTTTTTCGCGGCTAGGGGAGTACCGCGAGAGGCAGAGCGAAGGGAAAGTAATCGGCGTGCTGGGGTGCGTGGCTCAGCAAGAAGGCGAAGATATTTTTGAACGCGCGCCGTGGGTGAGTTTGGTGTGCGGGTCGGCGAGCTACCGGAAGCTGCCGGAGCTGCTGGCGCAATTGGAAGCGGGGAATCAGCGGGTGACCGGGCTGGATACGGACACGGACGAGACGTTTGAAACGGAAATGACGCGGCGCGACAATCCCTGGCGCGCGTACCTGACCATCATCGAAGGCTGCGACAAAGCGTGCTCCTATTGTGTGGTGCCGTACACGAGAGGGCCGGAGCGGAGCCGAGCGAGCGACGCGATTTTGCGCGAGGTGCGGCAGCTCGCCGAGTTGGGATACTCGGAAGTGCAACTGCTGGGACAAACGGTGAATTCCTACGCGGACCCGACGCCGAGGAAAATGCGCTTCGCGGAATTGCTGCTGGCGGTGGCTGATGTGCCGGGAATCCGGCGGGTGCGGTTCACCACTTCGCATCCGAGCGATTTCACGAGGGACATTGTCGAAGCAATCGAGACAGAGCCGAAGATTTGCGATCACGTGCATTTGCCAGTGCAATCGGGCTCGACGAAGGTTTTGCGCGCGATGCAGCGGACGTACACGCGGGAAGAGTATCTCGAAAAGATCGCGATGATTCGCGGAGCGAAGCGGCCGATTGCGATTACGACGGACATCATCGCGGGATTCCCTGGAGAGACCGAGGCGGAGTTTGAAGGAACGCTGAGTTTGCTTGAGGAAGTGAAGTACGACAGCTTGTTTTCGTTCAAATATTCGCCGAGGCCGAACACTCCCGCGCTGAAGATGGCTGACGCGATTCCGGAAGAAGAAAAGAGCCGGCGGCTGGTGGTCTTGCAGGAGAAGCAGAGAGAAATCCAGACGAAACACAATGCGACGCTGATTGGGAAGACCTTCGAGGTGCTGGTGAGCGGGAAGTCGCGAAAAGAGAATCAGTGGTCGGGATATACAAGTTCGCATCGCGTCGTAAATTTTGCTTCACGAGAAGAGGAACTTCTGGGAACCTACATCCAGGTGCGTGTGACAAGCGCCACGCCGAACAGCCTGGTTGGGGAGCACGCCCTTTGAGGCAGGGGAGGCACCGATGGAAGTGGAGATGAAAATCCGCGGCCTGATGATGGACCCGGTGACGAACATGCCCATCGTAGTACTGAAGGACGTGCAGGGGCAGGCCATCCTGCCAATCTGGGTTGGCGTGTATGAAGCGAATGCGATCGCGCTGGAAATCGGAAAAGTGCAAACGCCCCGGCCGATGACGCATGACCTGCTGAAGAATTTCTTACTGGGCCTGGAAGTGCGCGTGCAAAAGATCGTGGTGAACGATTTGAAAGATGATACGTTCTACGCGCTGATTTGGGTGGAGCGCGAAGGCCAGATGATGACTATCGATTCGCGCCCGAGCGATGCGCTGGCGCTGGCGCTGCGCATGGATTGCCCGATTTTTGTGGAAGAAGAAGTATTGAAGAACTCGAAGATTTCGAGCGCTTTCTCGCAACAAGCTAGCGACGAACAACTCCGCAACCTGCTGGAAGGCCTCTCCGACGAGGACTTCGGGCGCTACAAGATGTAGGCGCGTAAAAGTCCGTTACTCGAAACGCGAAAATCGAAATTCGAGGAAGGCTCCGAAGCTCACCTAGCCTGCATCACCCGGCGAGCTTCGAGTCTTGGATTTCGAGTTTTGATTCTCGCCCCTCCATACCAGCAGCGGCGAGACGGCCTACGGTACGGCGCCAGACGAGCAGCAAGACTATTCCAATTAAGATTAGCGCCAGGCTGAGGCCGGACCACAGTCCGAAAGCGCCCCAGTTTCTTCGAAAGCAGAGCCAGGCACCTAGCGGAAGGCCGATGATCCAGTACGCCGTGAAATGACAGATCATCGGCGTACGCGTGTCGCCTGCGCCACGTAAAGCGCCTGTGGCGACGGTTTGAATCCCATCGAAAAGCTGGAATGCAGCGCCCGCGGCAAGCAGCAGAACCGTGTTGCGGATGACGTTTGGGTCCGGCGTGTAGATGCGCGCAATCCAGCGTGGAATGACCAAAAGCGTGATGCCGGCGAGAGTCATGAAAAGAGCGCCGAAAAAAATGGCGCTACCCCCGGCTCTTGCTGCGCCGTCGGGATCTTTGCGGCCGATGGCTTGACCAACGCGAACGGCGGCTGCGGAAGAGATTCCGAGCGGGACCATGTAGGTGAGCGAGACCGTGTTCAAGGCGATCTGGTGGCTGGCGAGCGCCGTTGCGCCGAGACGGCCAATTAGCGCAGTCACCAGAGCGAAGACGCCGATTTCTAGCGTGATTTGCAGTGCGGCAGGAAGTCCAAGAGCGATGAGGCGACGGATGCGCATCAAGTCCGGCTGAATTGGTGTGTGAAGCAGGGCGGTGCGATATTTGCGGTCGTACCAGAGCAGATACGCGACTAGAACGGCAGCGAGATAAATACGCGCCCAAGCAGTGGACCAACCCGAGCCCACCGCGCCCATGGCCGGCGCGCCGAGCTTGCCGTAGATGAGAATCCAGTTTCCGCCTGCGTTGATGAGATTTGCGGTTACGAGAGCAAAAGCGATCGGGCGAACCATGTTCATCCCCTGCATGGTGCGCCGCACGGCGAAATAGAGAAGCAACGGCAAGGTGCCCCAGGCCATGGCCTTGGAGTAGGGGACGGTGAGGGCCACGATGTCAGGCGGAATGTTGGCAAAACGCAGCAGGGAATCGAAGTACCAGACAGGAGCCATGAGCAGCGGCGTGAGGGCGAGACTCAGATAAATTCCGTGCACGAGAGAGCGATGGCAATCTTCGCGCAGACCGGCACCAAACGCTTGAGAGACGAGGGTGTCCAAACCGATCAACAAGCCCCCTCCAAAAAAAGCCAGAACGTGGACGAGAATGCCGCCCAGGCTTACGGCAGAAATGGCCAAGGCGCTGTTTGGGAGTCGCCCGACCATCATGGTGTCCACGATAGCCATGCTCATCCAGCCCAGCTCGGCGAGGACAAGGGGGATCGCGAGGCGCAGCGTGGGGCGAAACTCTGACCGGAGTGTTTGCAGGCTGATCATGGAAGAAGAAAGTCAGATGAAAGAGTGTAAGCGGCGATGCAAAAACGCGCAAACAGAGGAAAGAATGTGCGGCGCCAACAGAGGCGCGTTAACTTTCGAGGCGTACTGGAATGGAAGTCCCATTGACCCCGGCAATGGCGCTTCCTAGGCTAGGGATAGCGTTGAGTTTTTGGGCTTCCCTGCAAGTGTCGCGGTTTTGGTTTGGAAACCAGGGGGACAGGCCAAAACTTCGATTCCAAGATCCTGAGGGGAGCCCCAGTGCCGCTGGTCGAGAATATCAAGTTTGATGAGCGTGAAAGGCATATTCGGGGGACGGGGAGACTTAACTCCCGTGTTCCTGTGGCTGTGGAGTGGTCCGAAAACGGGCGGGCATTGCGCGCCGAGGGATACACGAAGGACATCAGCCCGAAGGGTTGCCTGGCGATCGTGCCGCAGGGGTTTGTCGTCGGGCAGAGACTGAGGATCATCAATCTGATCAACCAACTGGCAGGCGAAGCCGTGCTGGTGTGGCGCGGGCATGAAGGGCCTGCAGGCTGGGAACTGGGGCTGGAGTTGGCACACTCGTCCGAAGACTTCTGGGGACTCGATTTCTAGATTTCCTTTTCACAATACACATCTAAGACCGAAAAACCAGGGCTGTGGATTTCCCCGCCCAGCTGGTGAAGCGCGCACTTTTTCGCTTGCCAAGGAACCGCTGCAAACGTAGAGTTAACCAAGGCCTTGGGGGTTTCCGGGAGGCTGCACCCATATATAGGAACCCAGTTGCCGAAGGACGGTGGCTTGCTTGTGCGCGCACCCTTGGTGTCGATGAAGGGCAGGCGGGCGGAGGCAGAAACAGATGACTGCAATCATCACGGTTGCAAATCAAAAAGGCGGAGTCGGCAAGACGACGACGGCCATCAATTTGTCCGCGGCGCTGGCACACCGGGGGAAGCGCACTTTGTTGATTGATCTCGATCCCCAGGCGAATTCCACAATCGCGTTTTACGACACGGGGGAAATTTCGACTTCAATGTTCGAGGTGCTGAGCGACACTCGCGTGGGAATTACGGCCGCCATCAAGCCGACAAAAGATCCAATGCTTTTTCTGGGGCCCGGGCGGCTGGCGTTGGCGAAGTTGGAGCAGGTTCTGGCGGGGCAATTCGATGCGCCGTTTCGATTGAAAGATGCGATGGGGCCCATCGTGAAGGATTACGAATACGTGATTCTCGACACGCCGCCATCGTTAGGAATTCTGACCGTGAATGCCCTGGTGGCTTCGAGTCATTTGCTTGTGCCGATTCAGGCAGCATATTTTGCGATCGAAGGAACCGACGATCTACTGGAGACATACGAGCGCATTCGCGCGCGGCCCAACCCGAACCTGAAAGTTCTAGGAGTGGTGATCACACTGTTTGATAAACGGACCAACATTTCCAAGGACACGCATGGACAGATTCGCAGCGTGTTCGGAGAAGTGCTCTTTAAAACGAAGATCACAAAGAACGTGCGCCTGGAAGAGAGTCCGGCTTACAAGGAAACGATTTTGACGTACGCGCCGAAATCACCCGGCGCGGTAGAGTACAAGAAACTGGCTGCGGAGGTTATCCAACGTGTCGAAGAGGATCGGGTTACCCGTCACGCTGAAGATGCGGCATGACGCGCATTACGTCGAATCGCTGACAAGTTATAGCGGAGCGGCGGTGGGCCGGATGATCCGGATCGACCAGATCCGGCCGAACCCGGACCAGCCGCGCAAAGCGCTGGGCGATCTGCGCGAACTGACGGAGTCCATCCGCGAGAAGGGGGTTCTCGAGCCGCTGCTGGTGCGGTACGTGCCACGCGAGGATTGCTACTACATCATCTCCGGCGAGCGGCGGTATCACGCTTCGCGCGCGGCAGGCTTGCGTGAGGTACCGTGCATCGAAAAGATGGCCGATGACGCGGAAACGCTGGAAATCGGGCTGATCGAGAACATCCAGCGAAAGGACTTGACGCCGTTTGAGGAAGCTGACGGGCTGCACCGGCTGAGCACGCAGTTCGACTACACGCACGAAGACATCGCGAAGAAAATCGGGCGGGCGCGGTCTTCGGTGACGGAGACGCTGTCGCTGCGCAATATCCCGGATTCGCTGCGCAAGAAGTGCATCGATCACGGCGTGCTCTCGAAGTCGTTGCTGCTGCAAATTGCGCGCCAACCTACCGAAAAGAGAATGATCGAAATGTTTCACCGCATCATGCAAGGGGGATTGACGCGGGACGAAGCGCGGCGGGAGCGGCGCGAAGAACAAGCCGGGCCGCAGCGTCCGCAGCCGTTTATTTTCCAATTCGAACCGCCAAGTGAATCGTTCAAGTTCCGGATTCAGTTCAAGAAGAGCCACGTTTCGCGGGATGAGCTGATCAGCACGTTGCGCGAGATTTTAGCCCAACTGGAAGGCTCCTCGTCGGAAGCGGATTCCACGGCGGCGTGAAGTAGAATTGCTGCCGTTGCTCGAAACGTTTGCCGGATTCCGGCGATTTGAATGCTTGAGTTTTCCTCACTGCAGATGCAGGTAATCCAACGCCTGCTGGAAGCCGGTTTTCGACCAATCGCCATTCCCCCTTATGAGAGCGCGCTGTGCATGCAAAAGGGAGACTGCGCGGCGGTGCTGGCGCCAGTTCCGAACGGAGGGTTGAAGCTGCTTGCGCCGCCGTCGTATCTGGTCGACGGGAACTTTAGCGTCAAACTGAAACGGGATCGCGGCGAAGTGTTTGTCTGGAAGAAAACGGAAGTAGAAGCGACTCCGGAGCGATTGCGGGATCTTGAGGCGTTTCGCGCCGAACTGGCGGAGCTACTGGCGCTGCCCGCCCAGCAATAAGCGTCACGTTTGCATTTCCCGCAGGCGGACGGCAAACTAAACTCCCCATGAAAACGTACGACGTCATTTGTATCGGCGCCGGGCCGACGGGGCTGGCCACAGCGATTGAGGCGAAGCGCACGGGGATGGAACCGCTGGTCATCGACAAGGGATGTCTATGTAATTCGATCTATCACTATCCGGTAAACATGGTGTTCTTTACGACGCCGGAACTGCTGGAAATCGGCGACTTGCCGCTGGTGTGCGCGGCGGAAAAGCCTACGCGCATCGAAGCTCTGAAGTATTACCGGAAAACGGCGGAGCACTACGGTTTGGAGTTGCGACTGTACGAGCGAGTTTCGCATGTGGAAGGGCACGACGGGAACTTCACGGTTATATCGAAGACGGACAAAGGAGTCCAGGAACGGTATCACGGGAAAAAAATTGTGGTTGCCACCGGTTACTATGATTTGCCGAATTTATTGGGAGTGCCGGGAGAAAACCTGCCGAACGTTTCGCACTACTACACCGAGGCCCACGCGCTTTGGAATCAGGACGTGGTGGTGATCGGGGGCAAGAATTCTGCGGCGGAAGCTGCTTTGGATTTATTTCGCAACGGCGCACGAGTAACGCTGGTTCATCGCGGGAAAGAGCTTGGAGCAAGCATCAAATACTGGGTGCGGCCCGACATCGAGAATCGCATCAAAGCTGGGCAGATCAATGCGCTGCTGCATGCGCGGGTTGAAGAGATCAGCAAAGACGCAGTCGTGGTGGAACATCACGCGCGAACGAAACGAATCCCGGCGAAGCAAGTGTTTGCGCTGACGGGATACCATCCAGACTATTCGTTCATTGAAAGCCTCGGAGTGAAACTGGACTCGGAGAGCAAACGGCCGTCGCTCGACTCCAAAACTCTTGAGAGCAACGTGGCAGGGATTCACCTTGCGGGAGTTGTGATTGGCGGACGCCATACGGGCGAAATCTTCATTGAGAACGGGCGATTCCACGGGAAACAGATCATTGAAGCGTTGAAGATCTGAGTGGTCGGCTCGAAAGCGGTAAAAGAGTGTATTTGCCCGACCCAGGGTCGTTTGCTAGACTCTCAGTTTATGCCATCCGTCCTGCGTGAAATGGGTGAGACTTTTGGCGCGCTGGTGAAGGGATTCAGCGTGACCTTTCGGACTATGTTTCGGAAGACCGTCACCGAGAACTACCCGTATGAACCAGTGCACTTTCAGCCGCGGTACCGCGGCATTCATGTTCTGCACCGTGATGAAAATGGTCTGGAAAAGTGCGTTGGCTGTTTCTTGTGCGCCGCAGCTTGCCCGGCGAATTGCATTTACATCGAGGCCGCTGAAAACAAGGAAGCGGACCGAATTTCGGCAGGGGAGCGCTACGCGAGCGTCTATAACATCGATTATTCGCGCTGCATTTTCTGCGGATATTGCGTGGAAGCATGTCCTACCGATGCCATTACGCACGGGCACGGGTTTGAACTCGCGACGTACGACATCAATTCTCTCGTTTATCGCAAGGAGCAGCTTCTGGAAAAGGGCCTAAGCCTTCCCACACCTTCAGCGCAATAACATAAACCGCGTTTCATCGGGCTTCGTTCTGCCCGCTTTGCCGCACGTGTGACCAAAACCTTTTCGTTGAGATTGCCTCTAAAAGTCTCGCCGTAGTGTGTCTTCTAACTCTTATAAGGCTGGTTAGACGTAAACGTGCGAGGCATCGCGGATGGCCACGAACGGGAAAGCGAAAAGATGGGACGCAAGCGGACACGAATATGCAGAGCTGTCGCGCTCGGCCGAGGTCACGGAGTCGGCGTTGGCGCCAGTTTCGATGCGGGACACACGCCGACAGAAGCCGAGGTCGAAGCACGACACATCACTGAGACCACGAGCGGCTCTCAGCAACTTCAGCAGTGTTGGCGAGCAATTTTCAATTGAGAACCAGAAAATAGTTTTCTCCTCAAGCAGAACTGCGATTAACGGGCGCGGAGGCTCTCCGATCCGCAAAAAAAATATAGGACACAGGATGTCCCTCTTCCCGGCGCCTCTCGCCCGAGGTTGCTGCCTCGGATTCGCGCGGAGAACATTCGCGCTGCTTCATCAGCAAGCGCGCCAGCATGGCACAAGCATTCTCTTCCAGCCATTGGTCAAGCAACGCATCGATTTCTTTGCGGAGATTTGCCGCGTGACCTAGGCGGGAAAGCTCGTAGCTTTGCAACGAATTGCGCGAGGCGGAAAGAAGGAATTCCCAGGGCGGCTGCGTTGGGGGACAGGACACGTTAGCCTCCTAAAGACGAACGCATGCAAAGTAGCAGCATATTAATAAATGTCTATAGTACTGAGTTCTTACTTCTGTGGATACTTATGAAAATTTGCGGCGCGTTGCACCAAGCTTTTGTAAGACGCAAAACCAGCGTGCCAGCGCTCGCGACGTTGAAGGTGATCCGTCAGCCGACACCATTGTGATGCTCGCTTGCAGCGCGTGCGCGGGAGATTACGAGAATCCCGACCGCACGGCGTGGATGCCGGATGAAGAAGCAGCAAGCCATGCAGACGACGTGGACGATGCGGACGCATTGCTTGAGGAAGAATTTCCCGCGGAGGGGTAGCACGCGGGGAGGGAGGCGATTGTGCGAAACGTTCAGAAAAAAGTTGCCACACGAATATTGCGGCGCAGGCAGCGTGACGTGCTTTGCGACGTGATGCTCGGCGCCAGCCAGTGCGGCACCTGGCTGACGCTCGACGAACTCACGAAGCTGACCCACTATCCACAGGCGAGCATTTCCGCGCAGTTGCGGCACTTGCGGAAGCCCCAGTTTGGCGGCTACGAAGTGGAAAAGCGCCAGCGCAAATTCGGAAGAGCGATGCGCGGCGAGGATTTCGGAACAGTGTGGGAGTATCGGCTCCGGAGACGCGTGCGGCGGATTCTGGGAGGCCAGCCTGCGATTCGGCTTGGCGCGCGGATCAGAAGCTCAGCCTCGGGGCGTTGGACTTGCAGCGCGAGGGCGAGGTGTCGGTCCGCAG
The DNA here is from genome assembly GCA_035623215.1 of Candidatus Acidiferrum sp. Classification (GTDB taxonomy): domain Bacteria; phylum Acidobacteriota; class Terriglobia; order Acidiferrales; family UBA7541; genus Acidiferrum. The sequence goes on along the minus strand of DASPTW010000016.1, from coordinate 47,972 downwards.
TTTTCAGTTGTCAGGAAGAGAATGCAGGCCGGAATGCACTTTGAACAAATCCGTAGCTCTTTCTCCCGGGATTTGCAGGGAACTGAAGACTGATTACGAAAAACTGACCACTGAGAAACGAGCGTTGTAGACGGAGCAGACGGAGAAGTGATGAGCACCAAGCCGGGGTAGCGCTGTGCCGGTAAAAGCCGAGCTCGCGTTTGATGTTTGCTGGGAAGTGTACTGCACGGCGCGGCAAGTACTGGAGTCAAAGCGCGGCGTTGGGGCGCGCAACTTAAAAGATATGGAGAAATTCTTGTGGAGGCCGGATATCCGGGCCAAGATCGGCGAGTGGGTGGCGGATTTTGCGCTTGCCGGCCAGGCGGCGCTCGATAGCCCCCAGTGGGCTTCGCGCATGGTGTTGTTCCGGCTGTATTACCTGGGGATGGTGCCGTATGAAAAAGCGCGGCATTTTCTCGGTTTGAGCGAGCATAGTTGGGTGAATTGGACGGAGGAAATTCGCCGCCAAGTCGGAAAAGAGCTGGTGCGGCGCAGGATGTTCCCCCCGCGAAGATATTTCGCTTCAACAAGTTAGAGGTAGTTGCAGACATTGAACTGCAGCTGCGTTCATAGTTCACAGGCGCTTGAAAGCCGCCTCTTGCTGCGAACAGTGGCGACAAGACACGACAAGGAGTCACGATAGGCGCGTTGTCACCTCGTGTCGCTTGCGAGGCGCGTACGAAGGCGCTACAGGATGGCCGCAGCTGACGGCCAACGGCAATTCCCAGCTGACCAAGAGCCACACCAGGTCTTGGCTCCTCCCCGGCGGAACCGGGCCGCAGCTCCAAGGAGCGGCCATGAACGCCATCAGGAAGCTGTTACGCAAGGGACTCTACTTAGCGGTTCCCATGTTTCTGCTGTTGCTGTTCAGCCCAGGTGTGACGCGGGCCCAACAGTACTTGATCGTGGATTGTACGGGGGCGAACACGTCCGCTTACCCGAGCATCAACGCAGCACTGCCGAACGCCACGCCAGGATCGTTCATTCTGGTCACGGGGCCATGCAACGAGAATGTCAGCCTGAATCAGGTGAGCAACCTGAATCTAGGCGCGTATTACGGGCAGACCGCGGTGCTCAACGGGGGCATCAGCATCACCAACTCTGACAACGTGTTCCTATACGGCCTCAACGTCACCAATGCCTCGGGAAACGGCATCTCCGTCAGCAACAGCCGTGGCATTCAAGTGAACGTGTGCTCGAGCAGCGGAAATTCCGGGTTTGGGCTGAACGTCGGCGGCATGTCGGACGTCACTGTCGGAGCCAGTGGCGCCTTCAGCCACAATGGGAACTACGGCATCTATATCACCGGCAACTCACTGGTCTCTCTGGTGGCCTGGGCGGGACCGGTGGACATTAGCAATAACTTGGTGGGAGGGGTGTTCTCTTCGCAAGGGAACTTCTCGACTCTCGGGCCTACGACCATCACCAACAACGTTTCCAACGGACCGAATTCCGGATTCGGGATCAACTTGCTCGGAGGGGCGCGTGCGCAGGTTGGAGCGCTTTTTGGTCCCAACACAATTTCGGGGAACCCGGGCGGCGGGGCGTCGCTGGGAGAAAACGCGGAGATCTCCTTTTGGAATATCGGTCCATCGAACCTGATTCAAAACAATGGTCCGGTGGGAATCTCGGCCGGTTTGAACAGCCAAGTAACCGTTTACAACATCAGCGGGCCTGTGGGCGCGGTGATCTCAGACCATACCAGCGCGGGAGTGGAAGTTTACGCCAACAGCCAAGCAAACTTCTTCGGCCCCTACCAGGTGATGCGCAACGGGAGTGCGACTGACCCTCGAAGTGCCGGCATTCGCCTGGACGGCAACTCAGAAGCCTACATGCGCGGCGGGCAAGTAACGCAGAACAACGGGCCGGGCATCCTGGCGCTCGTCAATTCTAGCGCAGACTTTACGGGCGTCACGCTTTCGGGCAATGCGGGAGGGCAGATCATCAACTGCGACACCAGTTCGTGGATGGTGAGCGACCTGACCAAGCCCGGAAGCGCGTTTTCGCCAGCCGGAGTGGCTTGCCGGACCCCGCACATGCTCGGCAACCGAGCCTGGTTCAATGCGCTCTCGCCCAATACCGATTGGAGCGTGCCCAAAGCGCGTTTCGACACGTACGCCAAATTTGCGGTGAAGCACTAGGGCTGATGCTCGAGGGCGGCGGGGGAACCTCTGCCTGGAGGTTCCCCCGTCGATTCCGCATCGGGTCGACTGCCGTTGTCCCCGGGACGGATTCCCGCTGGGGCTGGCATGGGTGTAGAATAAATGCAGTGCTTTCAGAAACCTCTGCCTTCCGCGCAGTCTGCAAAATTAGATGAGCAGCAATCAAGTAACCGCATCTGCCGGTTCGTCAACTCGGGCACCCCTTACAGTGTGGGGCCGCATTTTGCTGATCTTTCTTTTCGTTAATGGGCTAGGAGCCGTAGTTGGCGGCATCGGCGTGATGAACGGAATCATGCCCTTTCCGGAAGTGTGGCTGGAAGGTACGCCCTTTCACAGTTATTTCCTGCCTGGTTTGATTTTGTGCGTGGTCGTGGGAAGCGCGCACCTCGCGGCCGCGTTTGTAGTGCTGCTGTCTTGCAGCGCGACGGCCAGAATCGCTGCGCTCTGCGCAGGGCTCATCCTGACCGGATGGATGATCGCCGAGCTGAAGCTGATCGGTTTTCAAGCGCCCATTCAGGTGTGGTTTGTTGGCGTGGGCTTGGTTGAAGTTGCACTATCCTTCACAAAACTGCGGCATTCCTAGACACATCAGCGGTGGGACGCGCTGAAGCTCGCCCCTACAGCGCCTCTGGTGTTCAACGTTCAGCGCGGAGTTTCAGCAGTGGCTGGCTGGACGGCGTACTTCCATTGGGCTTCGCCGTTGAGGAAATTGGGATCGAGGCAGAGAAGCAACGTCTGGCCAGCGCGGTAGTGCGGCTGCTCGGCGACGGGGAGATGAAGCTGCCACCAGTGGGTGAGCGGCAAGTAGGGTGAGTTGCTCAGCGTGGCGCCTTCGCACAGGCGAGCCTCGAACCAGCCGAGGAAGCCGTCAAGACGCGCGTCAGTCGTAATGCGAAAGGGAACAAACGTTTTCGCGGGATTTTGCGTGTCCTTGCGAAAGTCGACGTGATAACACAGTGCCGGCTCGCTGAGCGCGATGAACGGCTTGTCCGAAGCGCGCACCAGGCTGAACTCTTCAAAGAGTTTTCGCCGAAACGGGCGAAAATCGAGCCCGTAGAATGGCGACGGCAAGCGCCCTGCGCCAAAGGACTCTGAGCAAAATGGCAGCAGAAACGTGTCCGCGGACTCCGGGATGATGCGTGCACCCGGTTTGAGGAAGCGCTCGCGGGCGTCCGCGACATAACCGATAGTATTTTCCGTGTCGAAGCAGAACGAGCTGAGCGTTTCCGTAACCAGGACGTCGCAGCGCTCTGGCAAGTGAAGTTTCGTCGAAATCTTGTTGATTAGCGTGATGCGGTCGCGAAAGCCGTTGGCTTCAATCAATTCCGCGGCCGTTTCCGCCATGCGGCTCATCTCAATCGCGTAGACGCGCCGCGCTCCGGCCTGCGCGGCAAAAAACGAAAGCAGGCCCGTGCCCGCGCCGAGATCGACGACCACATCGCCGGGCTTCACCGTGCGGGAAATCGCTTCGCGATACGCCTCGCAGCGCGCCTTGTCGAGCAGCATGCTTTCCTGCAGGAACGCGCTGCCGAATTGTTCGAGCATCCACGGCTGACGGAGGACGCGGCGGTTCCACCAGCGCCGAAGCTTGTGTGCAGTTGCAACACCGCGGTCGGCAAAGCTCATGAAAGTACGAGAGGGTCGTTTACGCGGAGCAGCTTACCAGATTCCGTCGAGGCCACGCGCGTGTTGCTGGCCATGCGGTAGTAATGATCGAAGCGCGCCTCCGGCGTCCAATTCGGGATGTGCGAACGGCGATAGTCACTGAACATTTTCTGGAAGCCGGGAATAATCTCGCCAGTGTGTGGGTCGCGCGGGGGAACGGGGCAGCGCGCGCAGGGGTTGCTGCCTTCGAAGTTCACTTCACCGATGCGAAAGCGCACCGAGCTGCGCGCTTCTTCGCCGAAAAGCTGATCTTCCCAGAACGCCGGGACGCCGTTGATTTCGAGCGTGGTGCGGAAGCGCTGGCGCGCGCCTTCCAACGTCACGCCTGGGAAAATATCGCAGACCGCTTGCAAGCTGGCGGTCGAGATGATGGTCGGGCCGTTGGCGACGGTGTCGTCGGGAAAACCTTCCAGCGAATGACGCACGATAATGGGCTGCTCGAAATAATTGCTGAACCATTTTGCGGCGCCTTCAGTGTCGCTAGGGAACGCGAATGTCTTGGTGGGAATTTTACGACGATCACCCGGAACACAGAGCGTGACCGAACTGAGGTCGGGGGCATAACTGGCGCGAATCAAGTGAATCGCGGCGGTGCGCTTGCCGTTCACCCACTGGCCATCGACGGAATAGAGCGCCCAGGCGCGGTCGCGCTCGAGCCCGCCGCTCAGGCCGATGCGTGCTTCGCTCACGTGCACCGGATCGAGCGACTTGATCGGATGCAGGCGAATGTTGGCTAGCCGCGGCGTCGCCGTCGAATCTGACATGCCAACATTCTAACAACTCTGACTGAAGAATCGGACAAACACTCCGGCCCCGGCAAACTCGCTAAATAGGCAGCCATTGGCTTGCTGTGTCACGCGACAACGGCTCAGCGTCTGGACGCATGGACTCTCGAATGACGCCAGTCTGGTCGACCGAGAAGCTTCGGAAGCCCGTTCCCTCGCGTTGGGGAATTCTAAAAATGAACCTGATGAGCGAAAAGCCCGGCAGGGCTTCCGCCGGTGAACCTCTGTGTCTTAGCTCTGGGACGGGAATGGCGTAAAACACATATTCGTTTTTCGCGGCGGCCCCAAACTCGCGGTACCGGTAGCCTTTGCACACCCCGCCATCGGAGAAACTGCCGTCGATTAGCTTGGCGTTTTGAAGATCCTTCAATGTGCCAGCACCCCGATTCAGCTTTGCGAACTCGGTTTCAGCGGCGCTGAGAGAGCGCAGCCCGGAGACTGCAGCCGACTCGGCGGCGGCTTCGGGCGACGGATAAGCGAACGTAATGGAGAGCCAATAGTCCACAAAAGCAAACAAAGAGAAAGCAATAACGATCGTACCGATCAAAAATCGTTTCGGGCTTTGGCCCTTCTGGATGATCTGTACCGCACGCACAACCGCATAAATCACTATCACGAGCGCGGCGAAGGCTCCGAAGATCGTTCCTGCAGCGAGGAAAAAGAGCGAGCAGACAGCCACCGCAATCCAACTGATGATCCGCGTCGCCAAGCGCTTCGGCTTCAGCGCAAGACCCGCGATCCGGCATCCAAGGATAACGACAGGGAAGATCAGAAGTATGGAGAAAAGACCATCCGGCTGGGGCGGGTTGTTCGCGGAGGCCGGAATCGCAAAGCCGAGGACGATCAGGAGAAGCACAAGGAGTCGTTCGGAAAAGGTCATCGTGGGTCCCGCCTCGATGCTACTAAGGGCGTGATGGGCTTCCAGGAAAACTCCCAATCATCGGCGGGAAAGAAATTTTCCCTTGTGAAGGAATAGGAGGACACGCGGCCGTCGGACAATTTCTGAAGTGCATAGTTGGAAGAAGTGAGCTCCGCGGAATTGCCAAGACGCAGCACGTATTCGCCGCGAGCCAGCGACTGCTTCCACGCGCGCGTCGTCCGCAGAATGTATTTGCCGTTTGAAGCGGCGACATTTTGCAGATAATCAACGCGGAGCCATTTTTCGCTGGCGGGAAGGAAGAAAAGACGGAAAACAACGTTACCGTGATAATTCCGCGTGGCGATTTTGCGAATTTCCGAGCCGTTTAACGCGACTTCCGAAACGGAATACGCGGAGGGGACGGCGTGCAGGAAGTCCACTGGAAAAGGAAGGCCCAGGGAGAAAGTCACTGGCAGCGGCAATCGATTGCGATAGTGGTATAGACCCTGAACGCGGATTTGGCCGTCGACTGCGTAGACGTCGATCTTTTCTTGGTCGAAGCGCACAGGCGAGAAAGCGTTTGTACCGGTGTAAAACGCAAGGAACACCAGAAGACTCACAAGCATAAGATCCAACGACTTGATCCGATGTGGCCAGTTGTTTACCGACTGCGGCGCCGACGCGAAAGCATTCATGCAAAAAGTGTAGCAGACGCCGGATTCAGTACGTGTCTTGCAGCTTGGGCGGATTCGGACGGCTGGCGGGAGGCACGATATTGTTTTCACGCAGGTAGAGGGTCATCTGGCCGTAATGGTCGGCGTTGTGCCACACGATGACCGTGGCGATGCCGAGCCGCGTGTTTGGCCCGGCGTAGGGCCCTTCGATGGGGTCGTACATATTTTTCGCCTCGATTGCGCCTAACGATTTACGCGCCGCTGCAAACGAATCGCGCAAGTAAACTAGCAGTTCTTTCCTGGTTTTCGCGGGGCTGGGGCCGCCTTTGTCGCAAGCGTCCGGCGGCTTCACGCCGTCGAGTTCCGCGGCAAACGCAAAATTCGCGCACGCCACGTGCTTCACTTGTTCCGCAAAGGTGCGAACTTCCGCAGGGCCAAACTCCGGCTTTTCATTTTTGAATTTGCCCTCCGCGGGGCGGTAGCCGTATTTCTCCTCGGGCATCGCCTCGGCGGCCGAGCGCACTTCGTATTCTTGATACTGAAAGTTGCGTAAGAACGCCGAGCCAACCGTTTCTTTCTTGCTGAGTTCCGCGGCGGTAGGTTCCTTCTGAGGTTCCGACTGCTGGGCGGAGGAGGCCTGCACACGCTCGCCCGTGAAAAAATGTAGCGCGGCAGCCGCGAGGATCAGCGATGACACGCTGGCAGCGACTCGGCGGATTGGGTACATCTGTGGCCTCCTGAGGGCACAATCTCCCACCGCCCGCGTGCAAGCGCGCGTGCAGAAGGAAAATTCAACGCGTGAGAACAGCTTTACGTGCCTATGTGCGCGGCACAGCCGCAGCGCTGACAGCGGCCTGGACCGGCTTGTATCCGCACGTCGCGGCCTTGCGCATCGCCTCTATCCCTTCGGCGGTGGACATCAGCGCCGTCGTCTGGCAGTTGTGGCACGCGCCTCCGGCTGCAAACGCCATGGCGATGGCCGCTGCCGAAACGCTATCGGGCATTTCGGTGATAAGCACCGCATCGTGCTCGCCAAACGCAAAGAACATTTCCTTAATCTTTCCACCCAATTTCTCAATGGGGCCGCGCACCGCTTCGCCGCGATCCTGCGGATTGGCAATGAGCCGAGCCATCGCTTCCGGCGTGTAACTTACCTGGTGAAGGAAAAATGGCATTGGGAACCTCCTTTGTGGGGCAAATCCGGGGGATGGGCGCGACTATGCGCCTGTTTCTAGCGCAAGTCAAGAATTGGTCGCGAAGCGGGCGATTGCAGCTTCAATCCTTCTTGCCCGATGTTGGTTTTACGCGCCTAACGCCTTTTGTTCGAGATGATTTCGTGACAGGCTTTGATCTCTCTTGGCGGAACGGAGTCCACAAGGTCATGCCGTCACAGCACGGAACTACATGAAGGACGACTCCGCCGCCGTGGCATGGGCAAGTGCAGTGTTTGCGTTTCTTCATTTTCTGCGATTCTTCAACCGGTATAGCGCGGGCGCATCCGCATTTTCCGCAATTTGCATGTCGTTGAAAAGACGTGAGTAAAAAAATCTTCAAAAAAAAGCAAATGCTCAACAATCCGCAGTCGACAGCCCCGTTCCCAAGAACATCTCAAATACACCGGCCCAAGCCGTCATCCCCGCCGAGGACCTTAAGCCGCTCTACGATTTCTCTCTCGACTGCAAAGCCTGCCAGGCCAAACTGGCCGCCGCCCAGAGCGATCTCACCGACGAACGCACCAAGACCGCCGCGCTGACCAAGGAACGCGACGACGCCCTGCGCATCGCCAAAGGAGGCAGCGCCTGGCGCCGCATCGGCCGCGCCGCCAAGTGGTTCCTCATCGGCGCCGCCGCCGGCGCTGTTCTTTCAAAGGCACATTAGGGACTCAAACTTGCCCAGAGACCTGCTGCAACGACAACCTTGCCGCATCACCATCTGTCTGAGGTATAATCCGCGCAATTACACTCAATAAGCATCATGCCGCGCCCCGACATTCCGGCTGATGGAGCTAAGCCCGGTCCCGAAGGGCCTCCCCTTCCGGATAGAAAGCTGGAGGGCTGGAAAGACATTGCCAACTACGTGGACCGCGAGAAGCGCACGGTCCAGCGTTGGGAGAAAACCGAGGGCATGCCCATTCATCGTCACGGGCATGAGAAAAAGTCCACCGTTTACGCGTACCCTCGCGAGTTGGATGAATGGCGCAGGCGCCGCCAGCCCAAAGATGACCCCGAAGCGGACCGCGCTTTCCAGCCGGACCCTGAATCGGAAAACGAAGAGGAAGCCACGTCGGCAATGGCAATTACTCTGCCTGCGGCGCCAGTGCCGCCAGCCCCGGAAACGACTCAAACTGCCTCTCCGGCCGTCCTCGAGGAATCACCTGCGAGGCTATCACCTAGAAAGCTCATTGCCTTCGCAGTTGCTTCCATTCTGGTTGTCGCATCGGCCGCGTATGTCACTTACCGGTTGCTGAGGCCCTCGGCGAGCGCCACCGGCAAAGTTCGCCTTGTGGTCCTGCCGCTCGCAAACCTGAGCGGCGACCCAACCAAAGACTTCGTATCGCGCGGCATGACCGACGTCATCACCACGCAGCTTGGTCAGCTCGACCCCGAACATCTCGGCGTGATTGCTCCGAGTTCCGCGGCCGCCATGGCGGGGCATCCCATCCGCGAGATTCGCCAAAGGCTCAATGTGCAGTACATCGTCGATGGCAGCGTCCAGCCCATCGACGACCGCGTTCAAATCAACATTCGCCTTGTCCAAGCCAGCGACGAAACCCAAGTCGGCTCCAGGACCTTCAATCGCCCCTTCGCCAACGTCCTCGAGCTGGAATCGGAAGTGGCGGAGACCGTGGCCCACATGGCGTTCACCACGCTGCCCGTCGCCATTCCAGCTGCCGCTCCGCACGGATCCGTGACTGCCGATGCTGCCCGGCGATCCAATGAAGCCTTCTTAAAAGCCGAGACCCTGTGGACCTCTCGCTCCAACTTGAAGAGCAGCATTGAGCTTTTCGAGCAGGCCACCCGCGACAATCCCTACAATGCCCAGGCCTTCGCGGGGCTCGCCGGGGCCACCGCCCTGTACGGCCAGGTCCCCAATGACGGCATCTTGCCCGCCGAGGCCATGCCTAAGGCCCGCGAAGCCGCGCAGCGCGCGCTACAACTCGATCCCAAACTTGCTGAGCCTCACGCCGTGCTCGGCAACGTTGCTATGAGCTACGACTGGGACCTTGTCCGGGCCGAGAACGAATTCAAATCCGCCATCCAACTCAATCCCAACTACCCCACGGCCCACGAGTGGTATGCCCATCTGCTGATGGTCCAGGGTCGTTTTGGGGAGGCTCTGGGGGAGAGTCAACACGTCCTGGAGATTGAACCGGCAACGCCGCTGTTCCATGCCGTTCGAGCCGAAATTCTCTATTACTCGCACCGATACGACGAAGCCATCCAGGAAGCAGACGGGCTCTTGAAGAGCCATCCGGATTTCGTGCTGGCCTACTACTGGCAAGGATGCGCTTATCGCGAGAAGAAAATGTATCAGGAAGCCATCAACATCTTTTCCCGGGGGCGGAACCTTACCGGGGACATCCCGTTCATGGTCATGGCTTACGGCCACGCGCAAGGTTTGGCAGGCAACGACAAAGAAGCGCGGGCTGCTCTAAACAAGCTTATCGAAATGCAACACTCGCGGCTCTTGCCGGATATCTATTTGGCTGCCGTCGAAGTCGGCCTCGGCGACAAAGACCAGGCTTTCAAGTATCTCGATACAGCCTACGAAAGCCGGAGTGATCGCCTCATCTACCTTAATGTCGATCCCATGTCGGGCCCTATCCGTTCCGATCCCCGCTTCCAGGCCTTGCTCGGGAAGTTGCGGCCACATTAGTAGGGCTGGAAAGCGCCCAAGGTCAAGCCACATACCGCCCCCTTGAAAGAACAGACGTCAGCAGGGAAGTAGTCCCCTTCCGCACCTAAGCGCAAAGAAGACGCGCGAGCCCCCGGTTGAGCTCTAACCTGCGTCATCAACGGCTCTCCGAACGTAACGCGCAAAATTGCATTCCCACTCAACAATTTGCGCTCAAACGGAGCGGGTCGTAACAATGTCTTCACAGGGCTGGCGCACCCCCCCGCGCCAGCCCTGTGTCGCCTCTCTAGCTCAGCCTCACGAAGGGCGTCGAAGTTAGGCCCTCGCAACGACCTGCTTGAAAGGAACGGAGCAGCGCCAGCGATCCACAGAAATCCTCAATCCTGGCGCGAAATCCCCTTTGACACTCCGTCCTATAAGTTATATTATGTTAATTAGGAAATGAGCCTCTTTTGGGGTACCTACCCTTTGCCGGCCCACGAAGACCCCTGCCCCGCTTTTACTCTTTTCTTGCCGCTTTTTCTTAACCTACTTCTTCTCGGCGGGTTTCCCAGCGCCGTGTCTGGCGAGTTCGTAGTTGATGTATTGCTCAAGCAAGTGCGGATCGGCTCCAACCAGTCGGCGGCCATTAACAAACACGGTTGGCGTGCTGCTGACTTCGAGCAACTCGCCGTTGGCATGGCTAGCGTTGACCGCCGCAGCCGCTTCAGGGCTGGCCATGCAGGACTTGAAGGCATCCACGTCCAATCGCGCCTGGCCGGCATATTCCGTCATCTTCGTCCAGGCATTCGAGGCTGAGATAATGTCCTGGTTGTCGTAGATCAGGTCGAACATCTTCCAAAACGAGGGTGGTTGTTGTCGGTAGGCGCAGCGCCCGGCAATCGCAGCCGTCCGAGCCCAGGGGTGGAGCTGCTCGATGGGAAAGTCCTTGAACACTAGGCGGATCTTGCCGGCATAATTAGGCAGCAATCCACGTAGGACGTCATGGAGGTTGCGGCAGACTGGGCACTCGAAGTCGGCGTATTCCACAAGGGTGACAGGGGCGTTGGCATCGCCCGTCGAGGGGGCATCCGTCATCTGGATGCGCGCCCGGTTCTCCGCTAGCGGATCCTTGGTAAGGTTCGATAGCTCACCCCGAAACAAATACTGCCCATCCTTGCTGACATAAAAAGTTGCGTTTTCCTTGTTCTCGCCAATGGTTACGTCGACATTAGTCTCAAGCAGCCCTTCAACGGGGGTTTCCTTCAGCGGCCCAACCGCCAGCTTCACTTCAGGTCCGAAGGCGTAGAGATTGCGCAGGTACGCCTCAATGGTCTTCTGTGTTTGTGACTGCGCGGCCGGGCTTGCGGCTACGTTGCTTGCAGCTGGTTTTGTTTCCTGTGCCGGGCATCGTTGCGCAATCAGGACAAGAGCGGCAAGGGCTGTCAATTTTAGGGCTGGCTTCACAAGAAACCTCGCGGTTTATGGAATAAACTTCTGTGCAATCGGGAATGGTCTGCCAAATCCAAAAGCTCGTGACGTAATTTTCAGTCCGGGCGCAGCCTGCTTGCGTTTGTATTCGTTGCGGTCGACCAGCAGGGCAATGTCCCGCACCAATTTCAGATCGAATCCGTAGTGGTCGGCGATCTCCTGTGGCGTTTTCACTTCCTCAATATAAGCCTTCAGGATCCGGTCCAGCACTTCATACGGCGGCAGGCTGTCCTCGTCTTTCTGGTTCGGTCTCAACTCCGCTGAAGGCGCTTTTTCGATCGTCGACCGAGGGATGACTTCCCTTTCGCGGTTGATCCAGCGGGCCAGCTCATACACCATGAGCTTCGGCACGTCCGAAATCACGGCCAGCCCTCCCGCCATGTCTCCATATAGAGTGCAGTAGCCGACCGCCAGCTCCGACTTGTTTCCCGTGCTCAGCACCATCGAACCAAACTTGTTCGAGATCGCCATCAAATAATTTCCGCGGATGCGGGCTTGAATGTTTTCCTCTGCGACGTCGACGGGCCGATTCTCAAACGCCGGGACGAGAGCCTGCTTATAAGACTCAAAAACCTGCGTGATGGGAATCGAAATGAACCTGATGCCCAGGTTTTTCGCCAGCTTTACCGCGTCATCTTTGCTTCCCTGGGACGAAAACGGGCCCGGCATGGAAACGCCCAGGACGTTCTCCGCTCCCAGCGACGCCACGGCGATCGACGCCACCACTGCCGAATCGACTCCGCCGCTCAGCCCCACTAGCACCTTTTGGAAGCCACACTTGCGGACGTAATCGCGTGTTCCGGTAATCAGGGCGCGATACGCGTAAGCAATCTCTTCCTGCGGCTGTTCGTGGATTTCCCCTTTTTGCGTGGCCGTATCAAACAGCACGATGTCTTCTTCAAACGCCGCAGCTTGCGCCGCCAAATTTCCCTCCGCTGTCAGCGCCATGCTCGCGCCATCAAAGATGAGGCTGTCATCTCCGCCAACCTGATTGACGTAAATCACCGGGCGGGTGTGCTTCTGCGCAATCGTCCGTAGCATCTCAAAGCGCAGCGCCCGCTTGTCGAGCGTATAGGGCGACCCCGAAATGTTCAGTAATACGGTGCTTCCCTTCCCGACAATTTCCGCAACCGGATCTCGGTCGTACAACTGGTTGGCCCAGAAGTTTTTGTCATTCCATATATCTTCGCAAACCGTGATGCCCAACTGCTCCTCATGGAAGGCGTAAACGGACTGGTGGTCCGCTGGCTGGAAGTAGCGAGATTCGTCGAAAACGTCGTACGTCGGTAGGAGCATCTTAATCTGCTCAAACGCCACCCGGCCCCCACAAAGCAGAGCGGCCTTGTTGGCGATCGATTTCCCTCTTCCGTTTCCGCTGGTTACGCGCCCGGCATAACCGACAATCGAAGGCAGGGGAATTTTGCCAGCTAGCTCTTTCAATTCCTGCTGGTTGCGCTCGATGAACGCGGGCCGTTCCAGCAGGTCCTGCGGGAAATAGCCGCAGAGGCAAAGCTCCGAAAAGACGGCGAGGTCGGCGCCGCGTTGCTTGGCTTGCGCTGCAAGGCTCAGAATGCGAGCCGAATTTCCTGCAAAATCGCCGACGGTGGGATTGAACTGCGCGAGAGCTATTTTCATGCTTGGCTTTAAGAATACGAAGGGATTCCGAAGATTGCAAACCGCAGAGCCAGGATATGTCTCTAAACTAGGGCTCGAGCGAAGAGTAGCTCTAACGGATACGTTGACATACTCAGATTCGGGGAGTATGTAAACTGAGTAAGATACCCGCAAATGAGTAGAACGTCGACTCAGTGCATATGGGCACTTGCAATCCTTGCCTGCTTTGTCGTGCCGCTTTTCGTCAAGGGGGCTGAGGCGCTCCAATCCCCTGCTGATAGCACTCCTGACGCGCTGGCGTTCTTGAACGAAGTATTCGAGCTGTACGCGAAAGCAACTTCTTATCGCCTCGAATCTGTGGAAGAAACCACGATGAATGGGGACTTTAGCCGGTCCTGGAGTAAATCGCTGACAACAGCCATTGTCGCTCCCGGCAACCACTTTCGTTTTGAAACTCAGGGCGCCGGCGGCAGCGCCTTGCAGATTTCCGATGGAAAGACCGAATGGATTTATTCCCCTTCATTGCAGCAATACATTCAACAAGCCGCTCCGGATACTGGCCCGATGCCTGTCAAAGTACCAGGATTGACATCCCTAAATGAAGCGCAAAGAATCCTCAAAGACCTGTCCGGTCTGCAGAAATTAATCCGCACTGCGGTCTACGCCCCGGACGAAAGCGTCGAAGTCAACGGCAAGAGCGTTACATGCAAAGTGATCAAAACTGAGGGCGAGCTTGCCGGAATGTCGAAGCGCATCACGACCCGCTTTACATTCTGGATCGATCCACGGGTACGCGTGATCCGAAAAATGATAGAAGTCCGTGAGGGGCCGCTTCGTCCAGAGCAGGCCGAAATTTACATCATGGAACGAAAGACTTTTTTTTCTGTAACCGATCTCGACCTCGTGCCCTCACCAGATTTGGACCAATCCTTTATTTTTAGGCCCCCGGCCACGGCCAGTCTTGTTGAAAAGCTTGAGGACCCAATGAGCGCACGCGTCCATCAGCTTGTCGGTAAGCAAGCGCCGGAAGTAAGTCTCAAGGCTGGCGACGGCCAAGAACTTCCCCTCAAATCCTTTCAAGGGAGACCAGTGCTGCTCGATTTCTGGGCAACATGGTGTGCCCCGTGCGTCGAATCGCTGCCATCTTTAGAGAAGCTCTATCGCGAGACTTCCGAGAAGGGGTTGGTTTTAATCAGTATCGACCAAGACGAAGAACCTCAAAAGGCCTCGGAGTTTTGGAGTAAACACAACGAGCCCTGGCACAATTTTCACGCGACCCCGGACATACTAAGTCATTTCCCGGGACATGGTATCCCTTACTTTGTGCTCATTGACTCGTCGGGCCGTGTGGTTTTTTCCGCTTCTGGACTTGACGAAATTGCATTGCGCGCTGCGCTAAGCAAACTTGGGCCTGCACCACAGTCCAAAACACCGAATCCCTAAACGCCCTAATTCCTCCCAGGAATAGCTCTTAACCTAAGCGCCCGGGCGACCAGGCTCGCGATTCCCTGCCCGGCTCGCAGTTCCCGGTAGAACAGCACATGAAGCTGCGGGAACGAGTCTCTGAGCTCTCCCGTTTTCAACAGATGCGCCGGATCCCGCGGCCCTCCTTCAAACTCCAGTTGCGCCTCCGTGTAAGTCTCATAGAGCAAGAGGCCACCGGGCCTCAGGGCACGGCAAATCTGGGGAAAGAGGGTACGTTGCAGGTAACGGACGCACACAATCGCATCGTACGATTCCTTCGGCAGCGTAATTTTCTCGAGGTCCGCCTGCAACAATTCAATTCCAGACCCCTGAGGATGCTTGACCGCTTCCAGGCGTTCGATTCGCCGCACCGGAATTTTCTTCTCGAGAGCGCGACTTGCCAGGACATGCAGAGCTGCGGCCGACCAATCCACGGCTGTAACGTGCCGCCCACTCTCCGCCAGAAACAGCGCATTTCGCCCCGTGCCGCACGCCAGGTCCAGCGCCGGTCCAGCCGGCACGAGCGGCAGGAGTTCGCGCAAAATCCCCGCGGGCTCAGCGGCCGGGTCTTCTGCGGCCAGCCGATGCTTCTCATCCCATTCGGATTGGCTTGTAGGCATGAAAAAGGCTCCTGAACGCAACGTCCAGGAGCCTCAAAATTCTACACGAAGCGCCACAGGGCGCTCCCCTGCACCAGACTAAACGCTGAACGAACTCCCGCAGCCGCAGGTGCTCTTCACGTTGGGATTGTTGAATTTGAATCCCGCGCCTTCCAGCGTCTCGATGTAGTCGATTTCGACCCCATCCAGGTACATCGAACTCATCTGGTCCACCGCCACCTTCAAACCGTCGAAATCGAAAATCTGATCGGCTTCCGTGGTGTTGTTCTCAAACGCCATGTGGTATTGGAAACCCGAGCAGCCTCCGCCCACCACCGCCACGCGCAGCGCGACGGGCACGGGGTTCTGCATATTCATGATTTCCTTCACCTTGGAACTCGCAACGGGCGTCAAATTAATCATAAATTCTTTGGCCTCCGCGTCACAGGCACGCCTGCTTCGCTCTCTTCCCTTTTAGTATAGCAAAACTTTTCCACGCCGGAACAGCCACGATGTTCCTGTCTAGAAACCCGCGTCTTCCGCGTTTTCGACAACCACACTCGCTTCCCTTACAATTAGGATGCGCTCATGAAACATCCAGTTACTCTTATCCCCGGCGAAGGCATCGGCCCGGAAGTTGCCAGCGCCACTCGCCGCATTCTCGAAGCTGCTGGCGTGCAAATCGACTGGGAAGAAATCGCCGGTCGCGCCGATGAATCTACCGACCAGGCCAAACACGTCAATCAAGCCGCCATCGAATCCGTTCGCCGAAATCGCGTGGCGCTCAAAGGCCCCATGGCCACGGCCATTGCCGGGGGCGCGCCCAGCGTCAACGTGGCTCTCCGCAAATCCCTCGACCTCTATGCCAATTTGCGCCCCGTAAAAAACCTACCCGGCGTCAAATCCCACTTTGAGGACGTCGATCTCATCCTCGTCCGCGAGAACACAGAAGACCTCTACTCAGGTCTCGAACACGAAGTCGTTCCCGGCGTGGTCGAAAGCCTCAAAATCATCACTGAAAAGGCTTCCACGCGCATTGCGCGCTTCGCTTTTGAATACGCCCGCCGCCACGGACGCAAAAAGATTCACGCGATTCACAAAGCCAACATCATGAAACTTTCCGACGGCCTGTTCTTGCGATCTGTCCGTACCGTGGCAGCGCAATTCCCCGAAATTCAATATAAGGAACTCATCGTCGACAATGCGTGCATGCAAATCGTCATGGACCCTCTTCAGTTTGACATGCTTCTTCTGCCCAATCTCTATGGGGACGTCATGAGCGATCTGGCTGCTGGCCTCGTCGGCGGCCTGGGAGTGGTTCCCAGCGCCAACATTGGCGACGACTGCGCCATGTTTGAGGCGGTCCACGGTACCGCTCCCGATATCGCCAGTAAAGGGCTGGCCAATCCCACTGCCCTGCTGATGAGCAGCATCCTCATGCTCGACCATCTCGGCGAGCGCTCCGCGGCTGGGCGGATAGAAGCCGCCCTAAAACAGGTCTACATAGACGCCAAGCACACCACGCGCGACGTTGGCGGTCATGCCGGCACGCAGGAGTTCGCGGACGCGGTTATCGGGGCATTGGATTCCAAGGCTGCGCACAAGTAAAATTCAAAAAGTACTAGGAGTTCCAAATCGAAAAAGTCCTTGTTTTTTAATCACTTCCGTGCCAGCATCTTTGGCCTGAGCCTTTAAGCTGCCCCCGCAAAGGTCTCTCATGCAAAGAACCCGATACCCAGAGCGTCGGCGCACTGTCCGTCTCCCACTCCAGATTCCTCTAACGGTCCGCTCCCGTCTGCCTGAAGGAGAGACCATCGATCTGAGAGCTTCCACCTATGTCGTTAGCGCCCACGGTGCCCTCCTACTGATGGATACCCCCTTGCTCCCGGGCCAGAAGATCCACGTATTCAACGAAATGACCGCCGAGTCCATCGACTGCCACGTCACTTCCCTGCGCGAAAAGCATGACCGCCGCTTCGTTGGGATCACCTTTTCCGAGCCGGACGTCGATTTCTGGCACATCGTTTTCCCCAAGTCCGGCACGCGCCAAGCTGTCCGCTCTCCTCAGACCGGCTCTTTGGTGCCTCCCGGCTTCCGCCAGGACGACACTCGTCAATTCTAGCCTGACTGAATTTGCACAGTCCTGTTAATACTGATCGATTTCATTTCTTGCTCGTTCGCCGTCCCATCCTTCTTCTAATGCTGTTGCCAAGATCCGCAGCCTCTGTTTATTGCTTTCCTGAATGTTCTTGGGGGCGCCGAGGCGAAAGCCAAGGAACTTGCGCTCATTGGCGGCCGCCCAGAAATGTTCGACTTCCTCGAAAATCACCTCGGTAAGTGCCCCTGGATTGGCGGTCTTCCACCTTCTGAAGTATTCGTAAAAGTCATCCTGCGTGATGCTGCCATCCGCCGCTCGCCTGAGGTAGGTGGCCATCTGATTCATGGATTGACACATAGCTTCACGAAGGAGCGAAGATCACGTAGACCATCAGATAAACAATCACTCCGGTCACCGAGACATAGAACCACAGCGGCAACGTCCATCGGGCGATAATCCTGTGCTTATCAAACCGCTCGAGCAAAGCTCGCCGCAGCGTAATAATGATCATCGGTACAATCACAATAGCCAGAATCGTGTGCGAAATCAGAATCGTGAAGTACACGGGCCGGATCCACCCCTGCCCGGAAAACAACACGACTTTCCCCGCCCGCAAGTGATACGTGACGTACGAAATCAGGAATAGCGTCGAAGCGGACACCGCCCCTATCATGAGTCCTTTGTGGACGTCGCGTTTCCCCGACCGGATCGCTGCATATCCTCCCGCTAGCAGAATAGCGCTAAGCCCGTTCAGGCATGCATTCAACGCGGGGTGAGAGATCATTCCCACGCTACACCCCAAATCCGCTCGTCTTCCACGAGTCACCAGTCACGCTGAGTTTCTTGAATTACCTTGGAAGCTTGTCGTAAACCATCAATCCCAGAAGCAGAGGGATGTGCATCACCGTCGCGTGCATTAGCCATTTGGCGCGCATGTTTGTCTTGTTGCTGGCCGCCCACAAACAAACTTGTACCAGGCCCGTGCAAATCACCAGCGCGCCAAAGAAATAAACAACGCCTGCCAGCCCGACCACTGCTGGGAGCAGGCTCACTCCCACCAATGCCGCCGCGTACAAAATAATTTGCCGGAACGTCCTCTTGCCTTCCCGGTCCACCACCGGCAACATCAGAATTCCTGCGCGCGCGTAATCTTCCCGATACATCCACGAAATCGCGTGGAAATGCGGGAACTGCCACAGAAACAAAATCCCAAACAGCAGCCACGCGCCGCGGTCCAGCGTTCCGGTCGCCGCCACCCAGCCGATCATCGGCGGAATCGCTCCCGGAAACGCTCCCACAAACGTAGCCCATACGGTCCGTTTCTTCAGCGGCGTATACGCCAGCAAATAACTGAGGCACGTCGCCACGCCTAACCCGGAGGCCAGCGCGCCCGCGACGAAATAGAGATCCACCGCGCCCGCAATCGTAAGCGCCACACCAAAGCTCAGGGCTTCGCCCGGTTGCAGCACGCCGCTCGGCAGCGGCCGCGAAGCCGTTCGCCGCATATACCGGTCCGATTCCCGCTCGATATAGTGGTTCAACGCCGCCGTTCCGCCAGCGATGAGCATCGTCCCGAACACCACGTGCATCATGTGCAGCCAGCCGACCGGCCCGCGCACGCCCATGTAATACCCGGCGGCCGTCGTCATCAGCACGAGAAACGACACGTCCGGCTTCGTCAGTGCAACGTACGCGTTCGCACGCTCGCTGAGCGTCAGCCCGGCAGTTTGCGTTGTGCTCATCCGGCAGTCACCTGTGGCGCGGCAGCCGCCACTTCCCTGCCGCGCGGAATCAATCGGTTGCACATCAAAACGACCAGCACGGAAAAGCCAAAAAGAATTGCGCCAACCACCGTATGGACAACCGTGAAAAGCACCATCACCGGCATCGGTTGCGGCGCTTCCGACGTGCTTAGCCGCGACCAGTACGCCGCCAATCCCAGCAGGAATTGCAGCCCAAAAATCGCGTGCAACAGAATGCGCGCTTTCGACAGCTCTCGCGAGGCCCCAAATCGCCTGCGCAGCGCCACCGCCGTCCAGGTCACGACGCCGAGAACCACTACAGCTCCCACGGCGTGCGGCCAGATCGGAATGTCCTTATGTCGGAAGCCTGCGCCCAGAATCACTTGCAGATAAATCACCGCCGCGTTCAGTACGGTCAGAAAGTGAATCGACGGCGAGCCCTTGTCTTCAAACTGCGGCCGGTCGGAGATCCACCAGTTGCTGGTAAATGCGGCGATGCTTACCACGGCGGCAAACACGATTTGCGCAAAACACGCATGGAGCACCGGGAGCCAATAATGCAGCAGCCGGATAACAACCTGTCCCCCCAGAATGGCCTGCGCAAGAACTCCCAGAACCGCAATGGCGCCAAACCATCTCAACCACGTCCTGGATTCTTTACTTCGCAGGAGAATGGCCAGTCCCAGGACAAATAGCCCGAGAAAAAAGGCGATCACGCGGTGCGTATGCTCGAAAAACGCCCCGCCGGCCAAATACCGCAGCGGCGGGAACCATCTCCCGAAGGACGTCGGCCAGTCCGGAACAGAAAGTGCCGCGTCTTGCGACGTCACTAACGCCCCGGCCACGAACAGGAGAACCGTCCAGCAAACGACGAACAGCGAAAATCTGTGCACACCCGCATTGTAATTGGAGGTCATGCCCCAAGTCCCAGCGGCGGATTATACATTTAACGGGCTGTTGTGGAAAGCTGCCCCGCGGTTTCCTCGCTGTTCAACCCCACGGCGCGTAACACCAGATCTTTCAGTGCACCGATAAAAAGGGGCGAGTCGCCCACAGCGGGCATCATCCGGAATTTCTCGATGCCCAGCTTCTCCGCTTCCTCGCGCGCTTCGATGTTGATTTCGTGCAGCGTCTCGATATGCTCCGTGACAAACGAAATCGGCACGACCAGCATTTCCTTTACGCCTTCGTGCCCCAGCCTCTCAATCGTCCCCGTCAGCGATGGTTCTAGCCACTTGGCCGGGCCTACGCGGCTCTGGTAACACAAGAAATGGGTCCTCGGCCAGCCGGCGTGCTGCTTTGCTCCTAGCTCGCACACCAGCCGCACGGTTTCTTCGATCTGTTTGGGGTAGGGATCGCCTTTTTCGACCAGACTCATTGGCAGCCCATGTGCGCTGAACACCAAGTGAATCTTCGAGCTGTCCACAAATTGCCGCAGCATGCTGCCAATTCGCTGGACCAGCGCTTGAATATAGAGCGGGTGATCGTAGAAGTGGTCGATGGTCCGCTCCCTCGGCCCACCATCGGAATTGCCGTAAATCCGCCGCCATTCTCTCAAGCTGCTGAGCGTCGTCGCATAGGAATAGTGGGGATACAGTGGCAGCAGCACGATTTCATCCAGTGGTCCAGCCTTGCGTAACGCTTCGACCGCGTCGGCAGTGAAAGGCTTCCAATAACGCATCGCCGTAACCGCTACAGGTTCCATGTACGGCGAAAGTGCTTCTACCAGCCGCACGCGTTGCCTTTCTGTGAGAGTCCCGATGGGAGACCGTCCTCCAATCTCTGCATATTTCTCTGCAACTGGAGTGCATCGCCGTGACGAAATCATCTTGGCGATCGGCCGCCTCAGCAAACCAAACGGTCCCAGCGGAATAATGTCCGGATCGAGAAACAGATTGAGCAGAAACGGCTCGACGGCCTCCAGCGAATCCGGCCCGCCAAGCTGGAACAAAACAATCCCGACTAGCCTCTTCCCTGCCAACCCACTCTCCTGTAGTGGCGGGTTTTCAGACCCGTGCCTTTTCTTCTCTCTTGTAGTGGCGGGTCTTTAGACCCGTTCTTTTTCTTCCTGCTCTTCCTGTCGCCTTGCAGGAGATTCTTATTTCCCTTTGTTCAACAGCCCCTTCAGCCGTTCCACTTCGTCCCGAAGGCTGCTCATCCGCCGCGCCACCGACACGTAATACAAAAAGAAAATCGCCCAGCCCGCCAGATATGCCGCCAGCACACTATCCAGGTTTTTCATGGCGCTTCCGCCTCCCTTCGCAATTCCTCCACGCTCGCGCGCAGCGCTTCCAGCTTGTACCGCGCGTTCAACAACAAAATCAGCAGCCCCGTCAGCGCGCCCCACATCAGCAGATACGCAACGCGCATGCGCGGCTCAAGCCCCGAACCCGCCCCGCCAAGGATCACCGGCTGCGGATGCTGCGTCCGCCACCAACGAATCGAGAAATACACCAGCGGCACGTCGAGAAACGCGAAAATTCCAAACAGCGCGCTGAACAGCGCCCGCTTGTCCGGCTCTTCAATCATCGACCGCAACAAAAGGTAGGAAACATACAGCAGCCCGAGCACAAACGTCAGCGTCAACCGTGCGTCCCACGTCCACCAGATTCCCCAAACCGGGTGCGCCCAAATCGGCCCACTTACCAGCACCACCATGATAAACGCCAGCCCGACCTCCGCTGCCGACACCCCCAGCCAGTCCGCCTTCGGCTGCCGCGTGAACACGTACCGCAAGTTGGCGTAAAAGCACGTCCCGAACGCCACAAACGCGCTGAACGCGCACGCGATGTGAATGTAGAAAATCTTTTGAATCACTCCCATGGACTTCTCGATGGGCGCGTAATTAAACGCGATGTACGCCGTCGCTGCGATTAGCGCAAATAGAATCACGGCCTTCACGATGCTCTTCACCATGGCTGCCATCCTCCGCGCCATGCTTTTACCGGTTTCTTCTCTCGCCACTCGTCACTCGCCACTCGCCACTTCTTCATGTGCCTGCTACTCCTCCAGAAGATATTCCCCGAAAAGCCATAACGCCGTCAAAAATACCACATCGAACCCGGCCAGAAATCCGAGCCACGCGCCGCGCAGCTCCGGATTCGGGTCCAGCAGTCCCGCCGTCGCCTCCGTGCTCGCAATCAATACTGGTGTGAGCAACGGCAGCAGCAAAAGCGGCAGCATCAATTCGCGCATACGCGCTTGCGCCGAGATCGCGGAAAACGCCGTCCCCGGAATCGCCACCCCCAGACTGCCGAGCAGAAACACCAGCACAAGCTGCGCCAGCACGGGAAGAACATGGACGTTGTAGAGCACCGCGAAGATCGGCAGCATCAATATTTCCGTCAGCAGCAAAAACACCGTATTGGCGATGAGCTTCGCCAGAAAGATGGCAAAGGGATCGCTCACCGACAACCTTAGTGCGCTCAGCGTGTCGTTGTTCTGCTCCCGCAAAAAACACGGTTGCAGCATCAACGAAGCGGCAAACAGAAACGAAAGCCACAGCAACCCCGGCCCGAAGCGTCGCGATTCGCTCGAAGTCGGATCAAACGTGAAGCTGAACAACACAACAACCACCAGGATAAACACCACCGTGGTGGTCAGAAGCTCCCGCGAACGAAACTCCGTCCGCAGCTCTTTCCCCAGCAGCACCGCCGTGTTGGAGAGCAGCGCCATTCATGCTCCCGCGAACGTCAGGATGGAGTGCAGGCTCGCCCCGGTCTTTGTGTCTGCCACTACAGACCCGGCGTCCAGCCGCACTGCGCGCGTTGCCAGCGCGGAAATCTCTGATTCCCCGTGCAGGCTCATCAAAATCGTGCGCCCCGCGTCCCGCATCTGCCGGATAGACTCAGCCAGCCACGTAATCCCCTGCGGATCCAATCCCGTGGCCGGCTCGTCGAACAACAAAACAGACGGCTGGTTCAGCAGCGCCCGCGCAATCGCCACCCGTTGCCGCATCCCGCGCGAAAACGTCCGCACTTGCGACCCTCGCCGCTCCAGCAAGCCCACTTCACCAAGCAAAGCCTCTGCCCGCATCGCCGGTTCCGCAATTCCCTGCAGACGCGCGAACAAAAGCAGGTTTTCCTCCGCCGTCAGTTCGTCGTACACCATCGTCGCGTGCGCCACGAATCCAATCGGCGCTCCGGTGCTGTCCTCGCCCTTCCCGTTTTGATATTTCACTTCGCCCGACGACGCGCGCACCAGCCGCGCCGCAATTCGCAGCAGCGTCGTTTTGCCCGAGCCATTCCTCCCCGCAAACACGGCGCATTCCCCGGGGGCAATTTCTAGAGACACGCGCCGCAAGGCGTAAAGCCCGCCATACCGTTTATCAATGTTTTTGAAACTGATCCCGGTGGGAGAAAAGGCCGCCGCCGCCGTCACCGCCCGACCTCGCAGATAGCCACGTCACAATCCATTTTAGAAGTTTACCAATGCCCGGTGCTTGGCTTTGTTTTCAGTCACTTACGAACTCTTTTGTCGCTCTTTGGCCAAAGAGCGTTTCGGAACTCCATTTCTTTCAAGGGCTTGCGCACTCTTTCTGTAAAACACTGGGGGTGGACTACCCCCCTCTCAGACCAAGCTTCGCGTGGCCTAGCCTCTGACGATGTCTCGCAGCACCTTTTCCGCCTTCGCTCTTTCTCGCGCGTACTCTTCCTCGGAGATCGTTCCCGCCTGGCGCCGCAACTCCAGCCGGAATAGGCTTTCCTTCAGCGCGTCCAGGCTCGTCCCGATCGCCACGTCCACTTCTTTCAACGTCGACGGCCCATTCGTTGGAACGCTTACGGCAGCTGGTTCCTTCGCGACGGGATTAGAAACAGGTGCTGAAACCGGCGCCCCCTGCGCAACCGGCTTCTTCGCTTTCTTCGGCGTTTGCGCCACGGCCTCCGAGTGCTCGGGGCCTGCGGCTACGACCACAGACTTTCGGCTCAACAGATAGCCTCCAGCCGCGAAAGCAACGAAAAACAGTCCCATCAACGGCCATTTCAGGTCATCCAAGCGACTCGGCACTGCCTGAATGTTCACGCCAGCTTCGCCGCCGCCCTGTTGAGCGTCTCGACCCTGCTGACCCTGTTCCCCTCCGGCACTGGCATTCGCAGGCGGTGCGCTTCCTGACAGGTTGATTGCCACCAGCGTTCCCGCGGGCACATCCTGGCGCCCATACAAATTCATTCCCTGCTCTTGCCCTCCTGGCGCCAAACCGTCTCCACTCACTTGCACGGTGGGCGGAGCAGCAATGAGCAGCCGGCCTCCTGGATAGACTGTCGGTATCTTCACCGTCGCCGAATTCTCCACGTACGGCAACTCGTACGAATAGCGCACCACGCTCTCCCCCGGTCGAAATGCAAACGCTACAGAGTACCGGTTGTTCTTCTTGTCGATGGGAAGCTGCACTACCGCCATTCCCGCTGGCCCGGCCGCGGAAACTTGTTGCAATTGGCCCTTTTCGGGCAACGCGAAATCAAAATTCCCTTCCGTTTTGTAGTACGCGCGCGGCGGCTGCGACTTATTGACGATCTGATATTCCTCGCCAACGATCAACGTGGACCCGTTTGGCTGGAAGATGACCACGTGCGAAGGCACATCGATGGTCTTCGCGTCTTTGGACGGCTCGAAGATGTCCACTTGCACCGTGCTGCTGCCCGGAGGCACAGCGGAATTGAAGTTGATGCCGTGATACGAGGCCCGCACCAGCATCGGCTGAGCCCCCAGATTTGGATTGTCGAAGGTGAATTCGCCCTGCGCGCCGCTTTTCACATGGGCAAGCTCTTGCATGCCCCCCATCGGCTGAACCAGTGTGAGCTCCACCCCTGCGGCGGGCTGCCCCGTCGTGCCATTCTTGACCGTGCCCCGGACGGTTCCAGCCCGCGTCGCGGAAAACGGCATGACTAGCAGGAGGAGAAGTAGAACTCTCGGCGCCTGGCGCGCCGCGTTCTCGCCACTCGCCACTTGCCACTCGCCACTGATCTTCACTGCGCGCTCCGGTCGGCCGGGTGCACGCCTCTTGGCCGCCGTACCTGGGATTCCGTCGCCTGATCAATCTCGGCCAGAACCAAAGCGGCCTCCTGTTCCAGAGCCAATTTCATCGCTTCAAAATCGCCTTCTGAATACTTCCCGGAGCGGTATTCAAATCGCAGGTCCCGCAGATTGTCGTAAATCGTGTCCCGCCGTTCGAGCAATTGATCCAACTTGCTGCGGTGCGGCGCCAGGTCGGAAGCGTCCGGCTGAATGTAAAAAATGAAAACGAATGTCCCAACGGCAAGTGCGAAACACGCGCCGAGCATTGTCCAATCACCCGAATCCATCGCCAAGGCTGCAAGTAGAAAAGTCGGCGTCACGGTTAGTCCTCAGTTTCCCGCGCAGCTTGCGCCCGGGCGCGTTCCAGCAGTTCCGGAGAAACATTTGCTGTTGCCGATACGTTCTCGGTAGGTTCAGCGGCAGGCCGCTTCCGCCACCGCGAAATCACGAAAATCACCAGGATCGTTCCAAGGACGAGATAAATCGTCGGCAGCGTCCACGCCACCATGCTGAAGCCCGACTTTGGCGGTTCTGCGTACACCTTGGTGCCAAACTCCTGCAAGAACGCCTGGGTGATCGATTCTTCCGTCCCACCATTCGCAAGCGCTTGATTCAACTCTTTTAGCATCGCGGCGGAAGTGCTGCAGCCCACGTGGTTGCACTCCGTCAGCACTTGGCTGCAGCCGCACATACACATGAACTTGTGGCCGATTTGCTTAGCCCGGTCCGAGAGTTGCTGCGCCCCAACGGGCAGGGTTGCCAGAGCCAACAGGACGGCAATCGCGGCGATCGGCCGAGGCCTAGTCATGTCCCTCTCGCAACGCCACGGATGACGGCAGCGCATGACCTGCCGGCTGCGTGGCAGGCTGGGTCGCGCCCGCCAGAACTAACACGGCGCGGCGGTTCGGCAACAGGGCCACGATGGTCCCAAACACTACCGTGACTCCTCCGAACCAAATCCATTTGACCAGTGGATTCAAAAACGCATGAATCACCGGCATGTTGGTTTCCGGGTCCATTCCGGCATAGACGATGTACAGATCTTCTTTCCACGTCGAATAGATGGCCACCATTGTGCCGTTTTCCCCATTGCCCGTGGAAAATTGGCGTTTCTCCGGGTACATCATCATCATCGGCTTGTTATCGCGCAGCACTTCGACCAGCATCCGCTGTGCGGTGTAATTCTTCTCCGGCTTGGTGTCCATTCCTTGCAAAACCACTGTATACGGGGCGATCTGCATGGTCTGGCCCACCGCCATGCCTTTCTGGATGTCGCGGTTGAACGCCGCTCCCGACAGACCCACAAACACAAATACCATGCCCATGTGGATGATGTACCCGCCGTAGCGCCGGGTGTTGCGCATCGTCAAGTCAATCGCGCACGCCGGATACGATGCTCCCGACCGCGCGCGAATCACCGTCGCGCCACGGTAGAATTCCAGCACAATCGTCGCGGCGACAAAAACGCACAGGGTCAGACAAATCACCGAGAACAACTCCCGGAACCCCAAAGCGAACGCCACGACGCCGGTCAACACGCCTATCAGCAACGGCCATCCAAAATTGCGCTTCAAGCTCTCCGTAGAAGTCTTCCGCCATGCGAGCAGTGGCCCGACGCCCGTCAGGAACAGAATCAGTAGCCCGACCGGAATATTCACCTTGTTGAAGAACGGCGCCCCCACGCTGATACGGTCGCCGGTGATCCACTCGGAGAACACCGGGAAAAGCGTGCCGGAAAGCACTGCGACGCACGCTACGAGGAAAAGCAGATTGTTAAACAGGAAGCTCGACTCGCGCGAAATCACCGAATCGAGCTGGTTTTCGCTCTTCAAATAGTCGCGGTTCTTGAGGTACGCGCCCAGGCAAACCAGCAGGGTGACTCCGATAAAACCAACGAACCAGGTGCCAATGTTGGACTGAGCAAATGCATGAACCGAACTGACCACACCGCTGCGCGTCAGGAACGTTCCCAGGATGCACAGCAGAAACGTGCAGAAAACCAGCCACACGTTCCACACTTTCATCATGCCGCGCTTTTCCTGCATCATCACCGAATGCAGGAACGCCGTGCCTGTCAGCCACGGCAGCAGCGAAGCGTTCTCAACAGGGTCCCAGCCCCAATAACCGCCCCAGCCAAGCACTGCATAGGCCCAATGCGCGCCAAGCAAGATGCCCAGCGACTGGAACATCCACGCGATCATGGTCCACTTGCGCGTCAGGTGAATCCACTTCTCTCCTGGGTAGCGCGCCAGTAATGCGCCCAGCGCAAACGCGAACGGAATCGTGAAGCCGGTGTACCCGGAATACAAATTCGGCGGATGAATTACCATCTCCGGATACTGCAAAAGCGGATTCAAGCCGTTGCCATCGGACCTTGTGACGTACTGCAGCACCCCATGTGCGCCCGGTGCTGCCAGCGCTCGAAATGGACTTTCAACAAAGTTATTCAGCGTCAAAAAGAAGAGCTGCACGCCGGCCATCACCATCCCAACGTACGGCATCAATTCGCCGTTCTTATTCCGGTAGGCGATCAAAACCGAGAACACATAAATCGCCAGCAGAAAGCTCCAGAACAGCAGCGAGCCTTCCATTCCTGACCAAAGCGCCGCGATTTTATAGAACGTCGAAAGATCGCGGTTGCTATGCGACACCACGTAAGCGATAGAAAAATTGTCGGTAAAAAACAGATATTCAAGGCTGAGGGTGGCGACAAATACCAGGCCGCAAGTGGCCATTCCGGCCTGGCGGGTGCTTTTGATCAACAGCGGGTGGCGAGTGACGATCGCAGCGATGCCGCCTACGAACGCGTACGCCGCGCACACAAACGCTAACAGGAGTGCAAATGATCCAAAAACATCCACAGCGCCCCCGCCTCTCCCCCGGAAATCCCGGGTCTCTTACATGCTGCTTCGCTGGGCTGAACTGGACGCGGCCGGGCCGTTTCCACCGGGAGCCGCTTCATACTTGGAGGCACACTTTGCTTGAACATGCTCCGCTACAAATCGGCCATCCGGGCCGGGGCGTCCCTCCACCAGGGCCTGCGACTTGTCCACGAACGTGTCTGGAAGGGGGTCACTGCCGATGTACGTCACGGGCAGTTGTTTTCCTTCTCCCTCAAGCACAAAGTCCACGCGCCCGGCAAGCCGCCGGATGCTGCCCACTCCCACGGTGCCGCCAATGCGCATGCGCTGCGTTTTCGCGGAACCAGTAAGCGTCTGCAGTTCGGCAATCGTGTGATAGTACGTCTTGCTCTCGCCGTATCCGAGCCACGCCAGGAACCCCAACGACACGACGATTACGCCGATCCCGATGCCGAATTTTGCCTGTTTTTTCATGGTGGTTTCCTGGTGTGACCTCAGTTCTACTCAAGACTCCGATTCTACCATAGCCCTTAAAGTGGTCTACCCGGCCGAATGGCCAGAAAGTACAGTCCTGGCTCGCTGGCCTTCCTCGTACTTCTCTGTTTAGCCGTTTGCCGCTCCGGCAAGTTTCTGCCGGAACCGCGAAAAGTCGGCCCGACTTTTCAGTCCGCTGAGTTCAAATGGCTTTCCGTTGTCCAGCATGACGGAGCACCCTAAATCCAGCGTAAGTAGATTCTGCACGACGGGCGTCAGGGCCTCTGTGACTAAGATCACATGCCTTGGTTTCAGCGATTTCCGGATGCGGGAGGCCAGCTTCGGCAGACGGTCTTTTAGCAGCGCCTCTTTCCCCACTGCGCTCGCCTGCTCGTTTTCGAGCGGGCATTCCAGGACATGCGTCAAAAAACAGCCGGCCCGCTGAAATTCCGTGTGGATCGCCTCCGCCATCTTCCCTTCGGCAGCGATTTCAAGCGCTCTTAGGAGCTGCCCCGCTTCGCCAGTAAACTTTCCGCCCGGCGCATACAGAAATTCATCTTCGTCACGAGGCGAAAACGCCCCTAAGAAAAGCGAGCCGATGTGCACCGGCCGGTAGCGCGTCGCCCATTCCAGCCGTCGCAGCCGCCGCGCGACATGCTCCGCCGACGCCGGCTGCCCACACCCGTCACACCGCAATCCTCGCGTGTCCATCATGGTCATTTTCCAAGGTAGCTTAATGCAAGAGCGACCGCAAATTCAGCAAGACACGATTGGGCAGAATGCCTGTACAATGCCGTCCGAATTCCAGGGAATACAAACATCTCGACCAAACTTGGATGAGGAGGCCTCTTGAAGAGACCATCGCTCGGGGCAATTTTGTTCGGACTGATTCCCTTTGCCGCCATTTGTCTTCCAGTGTCGGTATGGGACCGCATTGACCCCCGAGTTTTCGGCCTACCTTTCAATTTCTTCTGGCTGATCTCCTGGCTTGTGCTGACTCCGCTGTGCATGTGGGGCGCGTACCACATAATAGAAACCGGGCGCCGGCCTAGTCCGCTGCGGCAAAACAAGGAGTTTGTGCCGTGAGCGAGAGCCTCGCTGCCCTCATCGTTATTTCGGCCATCGTCGGAGTAGGCGGCTTCGTGGGGCTCTACGCCGGAACCCGTCACAAGATGGACATGGAGCAATGGATTGTCGCGGGCCGCGGCTTTGGCGTCATTTTTGTTTGGTTGCTCATGGCCGGCGAGGTCTATACCACTTTCACGTTTCTCGGGGCCAGCGGCTGGGCCTATTCTCGAGGCGGGCCGGTCTTTTATATCCTCGCGTACCAACCTCTGATTTACGTCGTTTCGTTCTACGTTCTTCCGCAAATGTGGGAAGCCGGAAAGAGATTTCGCCTCCAGACCCAAGCCGATTTCTTCCGCGTGCGTTACGGAAGCAAATCCCTGGAAGCGTTTGTGGCCTTGGTAGGCGTTGTTTTTTTGATCCCCTATTTGCAGCTTCAGGTCACCGGTCTGGGTCTGATTGTAGAAGTCGCCAGTTTTGGAGGAATCCGTCGTACTCCCGCCATGGTCATTTCCTTCGCGATTGTCGCCGCCTTCGTGTTTACCAGTGGCGTTCGCGGTGCTGCCTGGGTGAGCGTTCTGAAGGATTTCCTCCTATTGTTCGCGGCTCTCTTTGTCGGCTTCGCCATTCCTTATCACTATTTCGGCGGCATCGGTCCCATGTTCACCGCCCTCATCCGCGCCAAACCTCAGCACCTGGTCATGCCGGGCGCCACCAACAATCTTGGGCACGCCTGGTTTGTCTCCACGGTCATCATGACGGCACTTGCTTTCTTCATGTGGCCGCAGTACGTCGGCGCCTGTTTCACGGCCAGGAGCGGCGATACCATCCGTCGGAA
Organism: Candidatus Acidiferrum sp.; assembly: GCA_035623215.1. Lineage (GTDB taxonomy): Bacteria > Acidobacteriota > Terriglobia > Acidiferrales > UBA7541 > Acidiferrum. The sequence continues at coordinate 17,693 of DASPTW010000016.1, read as the reverse complement.
CGCGGTCATCATGCCGTTGTACAGCATCACCATGCCATTGATGTTCGTCGTAGGTTTCACTGCACTTCTTGTGGTGCCCGGCTTGGCTGACTCCAATCTCGCCCTGCTAACCATCGTGCGCAAAACTTTTCCTCCCTGGTTCCTCGGTATCATTGGTGGCGCAGGCGCTCTCACGGCCATGGTTCCGGCTGCCGTGCAGCTCCTCACGGCCTCGACGCTTTTCATAAAAAATTTTTGCAGCCCCATCTTCGCGCCTTCCATGACCGATATTCAGGTCGCCCGGGCAGCGAGGGCTACCGTTCTCGGGATCGCCGCTCTTGCTCTTGGCTTCGCAATTTACAGCGACACCACACTCGTAGCTCTCCTGCTCCTGGGTTACGCGGGTGTCGTTCAGCTTTTTCCTGGCGTCGTATTCGGCTTGTATTCCAGGCGCGTTACGGCAGGCGGCATTTTCGCGGCGATGGCCGCGGGCATCGCGGTCGTCGCCTTCCTGGTGCTTACCAAGCGCGACCCCTTTATGGGTTTTAACGCTGGCTTCCTGGGCCTATGCGTCAATCTTGTGATCGTCGCAGTCGCGAGGCTGCTCACTTCCGCTCGGCCTACCGTCTTTGACGAACCTGCCCAAGCACAAAGCGCATGAGAGAACCACCGCCGGCCCCAAAATACATAGAAGAGTGGCTTGCCTCGCCATTTTCTATTTTCAATCTTCGATTTTCCTCTGCGATTTAGGAAGAAACCGGCGTGTCGGATGGCAGTTTCGAGCGCAGGCACCACTTCAGTTCCTGACTCATTTCCACAATCTCCATCCCAGGCATCACGATGAATTTGCAGCTCAGCATCTCGTGCGGTTCATCCTCGTCCGGTAGTTGGCAGGTCACGCGGCAGTATTGGCAATCCTGATTCCAGCAAAAGCGCCCGTATGGAATCGTCTCCGGGCTGATGAATTGGAAACAGCGCAACAGCGAGTTCCGTTCCGGCACCTGGAACTTTTTCCCAAAGATGCTGATCTCCACCAGTTTCTCGTACGGACGGAAGGGTTCCGACATAACGATTCCTGTTCTGCACTCACCGGCCTGCATCACAACACTTTCCCCTGCATCGGGATACCTGGATGATTGCTAATCAAGAGTAGACCCCGGCATGGGTGCGCACAACGACGCAGGCGGCAGAAGTTGCCAATGTGCTACGGGGTGCGGAGAGGAGCTGTCACGCTCCCAGATCGAAGAACTGGCCCATTTTGCGGAACTTCTCGTAGCGCGCGTCTAGCAGATCGCGCACCGGCTCATTCATCAACGTCACGAGTTGTCGATCAAGCACTTCGTCGAGCAAGCGCGCCGTTCCTTCGTGATCGGTGTGCGCGCCACCATCCGGCTCTGGGACAATTTCGTCCACGATTCCCAGCTCCTTTAAGTCCTTCGCCGTGATTTTCATCGCTGCTGCCGCGGTTTCGGCCTTAGCCGCATCTCGCCAAATGATCGATGCGCAACCCTCCGGCGAAATCACTGAGTAAAAGCTGTTTTCAAGGATGTTCACGCGATCGCCAACGGCAATCGCCAACGCCCCGCCAGAACCTCCCTCGCCGGTCACCGTGACGATGACCGGAACCGCCAAGCGCGCCATCTCGCGCAGGTTCCGCGCGATCGCTTCGCCTTGCCCTCGTTCTTCCGCGTCGATTCCGGGGTAGGCGCCTTGCGTGTCGATGAACGTGAGAACTGGCCGGCGAAACTTCGCCGCAAGTTGCATTACCCGCAATGCTTTGCGATAGCCCTCAGGCTTGGGTTGCCCAAAATTTCGCAGCAGCCGCTGCTTGGTGTCGCGCCCTTTTTGGTGCCCGATGACGGCCACCGGCTTGCCGTGATATTTCGCCAGGCCGGCCACAATGGCTTTGTCGTCAGCAAAGCCACGATCCCCGTGCAACTCCAGAAAATCTGTGAAGAGAAGGTTCACGAAGTCCAGCATGTAGGGCCGCTGCTGGTGCCGGGCAATTTGGGCCCGCTGCCATGAACCAAGGTGGGTATAAAACTCGCGGCGAAGTTCCGCCACTTGCCGCCGCAGGCGCTCCAGTCCCTCTTCCGCATCCGCGTCTCCGGCCAGGTGCCGCAACTCCTCGACGTCTTTTTCGAGGCGCTCGATCTCCTTCTGCCGCTCCGTTTGCGGACGCCCCTGTTTGTCTTTCTGTTGCGTGGTCATGCGGCCACCACCGTGACGGCGTTCTCGCCGCAAATATCTCGCACCGCTTCCGCCAATTCCGGCGTGGCTTTGACTCGCTGCTGCGTCTGCAGCACGGCGACCGAGCCGTCTGGATTGCACAATTCAAAGATCACCTGCGTCGGCCCGGGAGACGCCGCGAACAAATCTTCTAGCCGGTCCAGCGCATCTTCGCTCAACATTTGCACGTCCAAGCGCAATCGAAATTCATTTGTGGCCGCGCGCTCGGAGAGATCCTGGAGACGCCGCGCTTCTTGCAGTGAAAGCCGCGTGCCTGCTTCTTCCACCTGCACGCGCACTTTCAGGAGCAGCGGCGTACCGGCTTTCAGGGTTTGCTCCAATCGCGCAAAACTCTCCGGAAAGGCCAACAATTCCTGGACTCCGGTCATATCCTGAATCGTATAAATCGCCCAGCGCGCGCCTTTTTTCGAACGCATCGGCCTCGTGCCGACAATTAAGGCGGCTACCGTGATCTCTTTTCCATTCCTCTGGCCTTCCACCTGATCCAGCGAGATCGCCTTCAGATCGGCCAGCCGCGACGCGAACTTCTCCAGCGGATGTCCCGACACGTAAAACCCCAGCATCGCATATTCGCTTGCCAGCCGCTCCTCTTCGTTCCAGGGAGCTGCTTCGCGCAACTCAAAAGCCACTGGCGCGGGTGCAGCCGCAGTGCCGAACAAACCGTGCTGACCCGATTCCCGGCTTCTGGATGCGCGCTGCAACGCGCCCAAGGCATCGTCCACGGATACCAGCATGCATTCGCGCGGCCCGAGCGAGTCCATTGCGCCGGATTTGATCAGGCTCTCGAACACTCGCTTATTGAGAAACCGCGCGTCAATTCGCTCGCAAAAATCGTACAGCGACTTAAATTCTCCTTGCCCCGTCCGCGAATCTCGAATCGCTTTCGCCGTGTTCTCGCCAACGTTTTTGATTGCCGCGAGACCAAACCGGATCGATTCACCGACCGGCGTGAAGTAGAGGTCACTTTCATTCACGTCCGGCGGGAGGATGGAAATACTCATGCCCCTCGCTTCGTTGATGTACTTCACAACTTTTTCCGTGTTGCCTGCTTCCGAAGTCAGCAGTGCTGCCATGAATTCCACGGGATAATGCGTCTTCAAATAGGCGGTCTGATACGCCAGCAGCGCGTACGCGCAGGAGTGCGACTTATTGAAGCCGTAGCCGGCAAATTCTTCCATTAGGTTGAATATCCGCTCGGCCTTCTTCTCGGGGATTTTGTTAGCCGCGCATCCGGCCATGAACTTCGCGCGCTGCGCCGCCATTTCTTCTTTCTTTTTCTTTCCCATCGCACGGCGCAAAATGTCCGCTTCGCCCAGCGAAAAGCTTGCCAGGCGATTGGCGATTTGCATCACTTGTTCCTGGTACAAGATGACGCCGTAGGTTTCTTCCAGAATGTCTTTCAACTGCGGCAGTTCGTAAGCGACCTTGGTTTTCCCGTGCTTGCGGTTGATGAAATCGTCGATCATTCCGCCTTGAATTGGCCCTGGACGGTACAGGGCGTTTAGAGCGGTGAGGTCTTCGATTCGTGTCGGCTGGTAGCGCCGCAAAATGTCGCGCATCCCGTGCGATTCAAACTGGAAAATCGCCGTCGTTTCGCCACGTGCAAAGAGTTTGTACGTTTCCGCGTCGTCCAGAGCGAGGTTATCGATATCCAGCTTCACGCCGCGGTTTTGCTCGACCATCCGAACCGTATCGTGCAAAACCGTGAGCGTCGTCAGCCCAAGAAAGTCCATCTTGAGTAAGCCGATGCGCTCGAGCGCGTTCATGTCGTACTGCGTGGTGATTTCGTCGCGGTTGGTCTTGTAAATCGGGACGACGTCCGTCAGTTTCCGCGGCGAAATCACCACGCCCGCCGCGTGTGTGGACGCATGCCGCGCCAAGCCTTCCAGCCGCAGCGCTACCGCCATCAAATCCTTCAGCCGCTCATCGGAGTTCACGGCGGCCTTAAGTTGTGGCGCTTCTTCCAGCGCGGTCTTCAGCTCGATATTAAGCGTCGGCGGCACCAACTTGGCCAAGCGGTCCACTTCGCCGTAGGAAATATCCATCGCCCGGCCGACATCCTTAATCGCCGCTTTTGCCGCCATCGTGCCGAAGGTGATGATTTGCGCTACGTTTTCGCGACCGTATTTCTGCGTAACGTAATCGATCAGCTCGCCCCGCCGCCGCATGCAGAAATCGATGTCGATATCCGGCATTGACACGCGTTCGGGATTTAAGAAGCGCTCGAAGAGCAAGTTATATTGCAGCGGGTCCACGTCTGTGATGCGCAGCGCATAGCTCACCAGGCTTCCCGCTGCGGACCCGCGCCCCGGTCCTACCGGCACTTCCTGCGCTCGCGCGTAGTGAATGAAATCCCAAACGATCAGGAAATAGCCTTCGTAGCGCATCTTCTTGATCATTTCAATTTCGGCTGTCAGGCGTCGCTCGTAATCGGGCAGGGGATTGCGCAGGAAGCCCTGAGCCGCCAAGCGTTCGAGAAACGGCACGCGAGCAGCGAACCCCTCGCGGACCACCTTTTCGAAATAACTCGCGGAATCGAATCCTTCGGGAACCTGAAATTCCGGGAACGGATTCGTGAGCCGCTCGATTCTGACGTTGCAGCGCGAAGCAATATCGATCGTCCGGCTCAGCACTTCGGGGATTTCGCCAAACACTCTCGCCATTTCCGTGGCGCTCTTGAAGTAAAACTGGTCGGTGGCGAACTTCATGCGATTCGGCTCGCTCATGGTCTTGCCCGTCTGGATGCAGAGAAGAACTTCTTGCGCGTGGGCGTCCTCATGGTGCAGATAGTGGCAATCGTTCGTCGCCACCAATGGAATTCCTGTTTCCTTCGACAGGCGAACCAGTTCGCGATTCACTCCTTTCTCGATCTCCAGCCCTTGGTCTTGCACTTCGAGAAAGAAGCTCCCCTTTCCGAAAACGTCGCGCAGCCGGTAGGCATTCTCGCGCGCCTGCTCGTATTTCTGATCGACCACGGCTTCCGTCACCGCACCGCGCAGGCACGCGGACAGGGCAATCAATCCCTTGCTGTGTTTGGCAAGCAGGTCGTAATCGATCCGCGGCTTGTAGTAGAACCCCTCGAGAAATCCGGCGGAAACGAGCTTGATTAAGTTGTGGTACCCCTCGAGTGATTCGCAGAGCAGCACCAGGTGATTTGATCCGCGCATGCCCGGTTCAAGTTCACCGCGATCCGGCGTGCCGTTGCCGTTGGTTTTGTCGCCTCGGTCCAGCCGGCTTCCTTTGGCTACGTAAACTTCGCACCCAATGATCGGCTTGACGTCGCGCTTGCTGGCTTCATGAAAGAAATTGGCGGCCGCGAAAAGGTTGCCGTGGTCGGTGATAGCCACGGCCGGCATCTTCTGGCGCGACGCCTCATCTAGTAGCTCGGATGTTTCGCAAGCCCCGTCAAGCAGGCTGAAATCCGTGTGAACGTGAAGGTGTACGAACTGCGCTTGCCCCATGGACTCTGATTTTAAATCTCTCCCGCGAGATTTGCATTACGCATTCTGACTTTTCCCACAGCCTACTGAAGGAGCCGCTTTGCCCGCCGGCTACCGCCCTTTGCTCTTCTTTTTCGAAGTGTCCTTTTTACCAGGCGGCTTGCCTGCCGGAGCCTTTCCTTGAGGCTTCGCCGGCGCAGCTTTCCCTTTCGTTGCCGCTTCCATATTGGCTTTCGCTGCGGCGTGTTTCTGCCTTGCTGCCGCGCCCACGGCCGCAGCAGCATGCGCCTTCTCGGCTGCTTTCGACGGCTTCTTTTCTTTCTCTTTCTTTTTCGGCTGCTCTTTGATCCCGCTCAGTTTGCGCAGAATCTTCTCGCGCTCTTCTTTTGTCTTGCCGCGCCCCGTGAGCTGCATGGCGAACATCTGTTCGACAATCTGGTCGAACTTCGGCCCGCGCGGCATCCCCAATGCTTCCAGTTCGCTACTGACGGCCGGCAATCCATTCCGAACGGGCCGCCATTTGTTCAGATACGCTCGTATTTTCGAGAGCGCCCCGCTGTTATTCGATTCCGCCAGAAGAAACGCAATTTGCTCGACCGGCACCTTCTCCAGAAACCGGAACGCGTCAATCGGCGCCTTCGTCTTTTTCCCAGCCAACTCCTTCTGAGCGTCCAGCGCTTTTTCTTCAAACGACAAAACCAGTTCCGTTTCCGCGGCACGGAATCCCGCCTTGGACAGAACTCCAGCCAACTCCCTATCTTTCAATCGGCCGAGCACTGCCAGCAGCATGGGTGCAGCCAGTCGCGGTCGAAATCCCGCCGTGAACAGGTCCTCCCGCACTTTCATCAGCCGGTTGATGGACTCATAGTCCGGATGCTTTTTCGCCAATACCGGACTGACGCACTCCAGCAGGTCGTGCTCTTCCCAAGACTTCAGCACAACCGTGGGCCGCTCTTCCCGGGCAAGCGCGCGAAGTTCTGACCCAGCATCTTCCGGCTCGATGGTGTGCTGAAGATCGCGCTCAATCGCCAGATCGAACCATTCCTGGGTGCGCTGCTCAATGTGGAAGCCCATGCGCGCCGCGAACCTCAAGGCTCGCAGCAAGCGGACCGGCTGATTCGTGAAACTGTGAATCGTCAACGCGCGCACTTCCGCTCGCTCAATATCGGATAGCCCGTTTGTGGGATCCAAAAGCAATCCCCGCGAAGCCGGATTGAGCGAGATGGCAATCGCATTCAGCGAAAAATCCCGCCGCCGCAAATCCTCCATGATCGTCGACCAGCGAATTTCCGGGCGCGTCCCTGGCCGCACGTAATGATCGTCCCGCGCCGCGGAAATGCTTCCTTCGCAATCTCCCGCGAACAATACTTCAACGTGACGATATTTCTCGTCCTCCAGCAGAATCCTCGCGCCGCCCTTTTCCAATTCGCGCGCGATCTTCGAAGGGTTGCCCTCGACCGTGAAATCCAAATCTCGCAGAGACGCCCCGGTAATCAGGTCGCGCACCGTCCCGCCCGTAAGGTACACATTGAAACCCAGCGCGGCAGAAAGCTCCTGCACGCGCATCATGGCGGCGCGCTGCTCCGGTGAGAGGCGGCTTTCCAGCAAGAACATGTAATCAGGCATTGCGCTCCTTCAGCTTCAGGGTGTCCGCGCTGACCGCCGCAGAAGCACCCGCGATGGGTTCCCGTGAACCGCCGCGTTATGCACGCGGGTGATGCGCCTTGTAAATCTGCTTCAACCGCTCTTCGACGACGTGCGTATAGATTTGCGTCGTCGAAATATCTGCGTGGCCCAGCATGAGTTGCACTGACCGCAGGTCTGCACCACGCTCCAACAAGTGCGTGGCGAAGCTGTGCCGCAGCATGTGGGGCGTCAAGGCCACTCGTAGTCCGGCGCGGCGCCCGTAGGCCGACAAGATTTTCCAGACGCCGACCCGGCTGATGGGCCCGCCCCGCCGGTTCACAAACAGCATCGGGCTGCCCTTGGCTTTGCCAATCAGCTTCGGCCGGGCATCCTGGACGTAATGCTCGACGGTGCTCAACGCCTTCTTCCCCACCGGAACGATTCGTTCCTTGTCGCCTTTTCCGATGCACCGCACTGCGCCCGCCTTGCTGTCCAAATCGGTGACGCGCAGACCTATGAGTTCAGAGACGCGCAGTCCCGCGGAGTAAAGGACCTCCAACATGGCGCGGTCCCTCAATCCATACGGAGTCTTGGCATCGGGCTGTGCCAGCAAGCGTTCAACCTCTTCCAGCCGCAGATATCCTGGCAGTGACCGTCGGATCTTGGGGGATTCCAGATTCAGCGTGGGATCGTTGGAAATCAACCCCTGCACCACAGCAAATCGGAAGAAATTTCGCAACGATACAAGGTTTCGCGCCACGCTTTTGCTTTCGAGCTTTTGCCGGTACAAGCTTGCCAAAAAATCAACCAGGTCATCCCGGCTCACCGCTTCGAGCGGCAATTTCCGTTTTTGCACGAATGCAGCGAACTTGGTTAAATCACGCTGATACGCCGAAACTGTGTTCGACGCCAGCCCCTTCTCCACTTTCACGTGGGTCAGGAATGCGGTAATGGCGGCAGAGATTTCCATTATGCTGTCCCGTAGCCGTTCTCGCCCTCGGCGGACCGGCGGCGCACTGCAATCCCGTAAACCTCTTCGACCTCATGACAGCGAAAGATCCAAGCTAGGGCCAAGTACAGCACCGTCGCCCCGATAATCAGCCCGGAAAAAACAAGCAACTGCACAAGAAAACGCGAATGCACCGTAAACGCGGTGTAGTAATTCCCGAACCAGCACGCCACACCCATGATTCCCGCGCACAACGATACTTTGGCGAAGGACCGGAAAATTTCCATGGTTCCCATCGGTCCATAGCGCAGCCGAAAAATAATCAACAATGCGAAGAAATCAAAGAACGTCGCCAGCGCGGTGGCCAGCGCGGGGCCGCCGTTTTTTACTCTGTTGAAGAAGAATTCCAGGAAGACGACATTCAGGATAATGTTCAGGACCAGCGAAATCGAAGCGACAATGACCGGCGTCTTTGTGTCGCGCGTCGAATAAAACGCCGGCACCACCAGCTTCACCGTGGCCAGCGCGGGCAAGCCGATTGCATAGTAAAGCAGCGCCCGCGCGGTCAAGCGCGTGGATTCCGCCACGAATTGCCCGTGCTGGAACAAGACGCGAATAATCGGTTCGCGCAACACCATCAGGCCCAGCGCCGCGGGTATCGTGATGAACGCCACGATGCGCACGGAAAACGAGAGTGTCTTCTTCAGTGACTCGAAATCCTTCGCCGCCGCCTGGTGCGACATCATCGGAAGAATCGCTGTAGCTACGGCAATCGCGTAGCCACCCAGCACCAGCTCCATAACCCGGTCCGCCACGTACAGCGCCGCGAGGCTTCCGGCCGGCATGCGCGCCGCAGTTGCGAACCTCGTATCAATCAGCAAGTTAATTTGCCCGATGCCGATTCCGAACAAGCGGGGCAGCATCAGCCTTGCCACGTCGCGAATTGCCGGGTGGCTGAACGAGATTCCAAAGTCAAACTTCATCCCTCTTTGCACGAGGCTGGGAACCTGAATCAGAAACTGCAGCACGCCCCCGACCAGCACGCCCACGGCCAGCGACGTCGCGGCGTCCTTGAAGTGATGCCACACGATTCCTACCGAAAAAAGGATCGTCGCAATGTTCAGCAGGACTGGCGTCGCCGCGGGCAACCCGAAGACGTGGAAGCAGTTGAGAATGCCCATCGCCAGCGCGGCAATGGCGATAAAGAACAAGTACGGGAAGATGATCCGGTTCAGGTCGACGGCCTGCTGGCGCGCGACGTTCGCTCCGGAAAACAGCTGGACCACCGCCGGGGAAAACACCATTCCCAGGATCGTAATAATCGCCGCCACAAGAGCCAGCGTCCAGAACAGCCGGTTGGCAAAGTCCCAGACCTCTTCTCTTGTCTTTTCCCGCATGTATCCCGTAAAGACCGGAATGAACGAAGCCGTCATCGAACCTTCGGCCACCAATCGGCGGAACAGGTTCGGGATACGGTAGGCAAGAACGTAAGCGTCGGCAGAAAGGGTCGTTCCTAAAAGGAGCGTGATGCGCTGGTCTCGAACATAGCCTAAGATTCGGCTGACAACTGTTACTAAGGATATGATCGAGGCCGATTTCAGGATATGCTTTTTATCGGTCAACGGGCGGAGCTCCGTGGCCTAACCCTAATGAAAACAATGAGTTGACAGGAAAATCCCGCTTAACATAACATACATTTTCCCGGTTGGCAAATTTGTGCTTCCCGGGGCCGGACTTTACCGATTTTGAAAACCAAAACCCCAGCCTCGACGCACAAGAAGGTCATCCTTGTGCTTGCCGACAAGAAACCTCTACGCGGTTACTTGAACCCGGCGCGGCTCGGCCAGATTGACCCCATTGACGTTCTTACACCTGAAGGAGAACACGTCCAAATCCCTGTTGCTCGGATTCGCGCGATCTATTTCGTTCGAGAGTTCTCCGATGAATTCGAGCCGGAACGGAAAGCCTTCCTGAGCCGTCCCAAGCTTGATGGTCTGTGGGTCAAACTACGGTTCACTGACGGCGAGACGCTCGAAGGCGTTATTCCCAACGACCTGCTCTCTCTTCTCGATAACGGCCTTCAAATCACCCCGCCGGATTTGAACTCCGCCACCGACCGCATCTTCGTGCCTCGCGCGGCGCTCTCTGAGGTTACGGTTCTGGGAGTTGTAGGTATCGCCCGGCGCAAGCCGGCCGCCGCTGCTGCTGCGGCTTCCCAGCCTCGCCTTTTCAACGAGTGAACTGAGCGTCCGCGCGGCTACGCGGACCTTTTTGAGACGACAAGCCTCGTCTTCCTTCCTTGGTTCTTCCTTGAACTTTGAACCTTGGACTCTTGAACTGCGCGCCTTTACGCACTCTGCGCTGCTGCGTTATCTTTGTCTTTCTCTTTTCCTTAAACTCTTGAAACTTACACCCTTAAAGTCTTTGTCTGTCTGCTTGAGGAGACCTCTTTATGAAACTCTCTGAACTTGCGCAAAAGCTGGGTTGCCTGTTGGAAGGGCCTCCCGAAATCGAGATCCGCGGTGTTGCCGGTGTCGAAAGTGCTGGACCGGACCAAGTCACCTTCCTCGCAAACCGAAAGTATTTCGCGCTCCTCAAGACCACTCGCGCCGCTGCAGTCTTGATCGAAGAAGGAGCCACCTTTGAACGTGAACCATCGCTCGGGCCTCTTGCCGCGCTTCGCTCCGGGAATCCCTACCTTGCTTTTGCTCACGCTCTTGAGCTTTTTTACCAGGCGCCCAGGTATGAGCCCGGAATTCATCCCACCGCGGTCATAGCCAAGACCGCCAAGATTGGGGAGGGCGCACATATCGGGCCGTATTGTTACGTCGAGGAGGATGTCGAAATCGGCCGCTACGCGGTCCTCCACAGCTTTGTAAACGTGTATCGCGGCGCAAAGATTGGCGACGATTTTTTCGCCCACGCTCATTCCGTAGTGCGCGAACTCTGCCAGATCGGTAATCGCGTGATTCTCCAGAACGGCGCCATTATCGGGGGAGACGGTTTCGGTTTCGCCAAACAAAAAGACGGCTCGTGGTACAAAATCGTGCAGTCGGGCCCGACCGTGTTGGAAGACGATGTAGAGATCCAGGCGAACTCCAGCGTCGACCGCGCCACGATCGGGGAAACTCGCATCGGCCGCGGAACTAAGCTTGATGACCTGGTCCTGGTAGGTCACGCTTCCCGCGTTGGAAGCGATACCCTGCTCTGCGGCCAGGTCGGCCTCGCGGGTTCCACGAAAATCGGCAACAACTGCATTCTGGCAGGGCAGGTCGGGACGGCCGGTCATCTCACCGTTGGCGACGGCACTGTCATCACTGCGCAAAGCGGCGTCCCCAGCGATGTACCGCCGCGCGCGCTCTATTCCGGCTACCCGGCGGTAGAAAACGCCCAATGGCTAAAGATGATGGCGGCCTTGAACCGTTTGCCGGAATTGCAAAAGCGTGTCCGCGACCTCGAGACCGAAGTCGAACGCCTCCGCGGCCGTTGACAGTGACGCCCATCCGCCAAAGACCGCTGCTGGTGTCCCACTGGCCCATAGGGTTGATCGCTATCTCCTTTAGGATGAACACTTATCTTCCGTCTCGGAGGTGTTCATTCCAAAGGACTTATTGGTGCGTCAAACTCTGTAGAATCAACACTTACACAAAACTAGGGAGGGGGGCATGACCCGCACACTTTGAAGTCATTGGCCCTCCGCTGAAAATCCAATTGGGCGCTGGTCCGGCGGCAGCGCCGCAGCCATCGCCTCCTGCACCACTTGCTTCAGAGTATCGCGCTGCTCGAACGAATATTGGGAAGCGTCGATGGGCGGAAGGAACTCCACAACGATTTCTCCCGGGTGCACGACCAGTGATTTTTTCCGCATGACCCGATGCGCGCCAGAACAAACCATTGGCACGATGGGCACTCCCGCTTTGATGGCCATTACAACAGCCCCCTTCTTGAACTCTTGCAATCGGCCGTCGGGGCTGCGCGTACCTTCCGGATAAATCAAGAACGATTGTCCGCCCTTTAGCGCCTCCGTAGCTTTCTCCACGCTGGCAATGGCTGACGCGCGATCGGCGCGATTCACAGGGATAAAATTTGCCGACCAGAACGCTTGCCCCGCAATCGGCCATCGGAAAAGGGATTCCTTCAACAGAATGGCAATTCTTCGCGGAATCGCGCCGACAACCGCTGGCGCATCCGCCGAGCTTGTATGATTCGCAACAAACAGGCACACGCCTTTGGGGATGCGTTCAAGACCAACCACACGAACCTTCACGCCTACGGCGCGGACAAAAAACATCACGCCCTTTACGCCCGCCCAGTAGAGCGGATCCGGATTTTTGGTGATCACGGTATAAATCAGCAGCGGCGGCCCCAGCAGCAGGATGTAGAGCGACAAGAACACACCGATGAACAAAGTGCGGAACATGAATACGCAAGACTCTCGCTAACTTCCCGCTCCCCGGTCAAGCCCTACTTCGAAACCCGCTGAGAGTTCAGTTCGCAGCAGTTCGCGTTGTTTCTCCGCGCAGTAGCCCCTCTCGAATGCGGCGCGCTTTTTCGCTCGCGTGAGAATTTTCCGTAACCTGGTAAAACGTTTCTTTGATTTCCCCAAGCCGGAACTCAATCGTGGACTCTTTCTCATCCCGTCGGATGCGCAATTTCAGAAGTTCGCCCGGGCTTTGCTCCGTAACCCAGCGCTGTGGCCGGCGCGGAATCTCCCCGCCGTTCCATGACACAATTACGTCTCCCACCTGCAAGCCGGCCCGCACTGCATTGCTATCGCGGTCGACGGAAGAGACTACAATGGTTCCATTTGCTTCCCGCGTCATGGAAAATCCGAGCGTCGCCCGCTTGCGTTCCGAACTTCGCAGCTCCAATCCAGCCAGTGCGAGAATTTCTTGATAGGGGAATGGTTCCGCAGCAGCGACGTACTTCTGAAAAAACTCTTCAAACGATGCGCCCGCTACTTTTTCCGCCGTGAGCCGAACATCCAGGCTGTCGCGATACGGCTTCCCTTGCTTGGCGAAATCCGTATTCATGGCGCGCAGAACATCGTCCAGGCATTTCGTGTTCGCTGTGCGGTCTCGAATCAAGATGTCCAATAAATCGCCCAGGACTTGTCCCTTGGTGTAGTAGGACACACTATTTTCCGGCTGATTGTAGAGAGGATATTTCTCGAGCCAGGCGTCGAGGCTGGATTGCTCCGCGCTTTGCCAGCGATTCGCCGGCCGCTCTTCGAGTTCGGTAATCTGTGCACCCAAATCTTCGTAGAACCGTTCTTTGCTCCAGATTCCACTTCGCACCAGGGTGTAGGAACCGTACGTGCTGGTCACACCTTCAGCAAACCATAGCGCGCGTGTGAACTGCTCCTTTGCGTAGTCAACGGGGTCCAGCGTAGCAGGCCGGATGCGCTTTACATTCCATAAATGGAAAAACTCATGCGCCGCTACGTTGGCTAGGTACTCGTCCGAATACACTCCAATGGCGGTCGAATTTGCATGCTCCATTCCACCCCCGCCCGCGCCCTTGCCGATGTGCACGATGAACGTGTAATGCTCATACGGAGCCCCTTCCATCAGCTTCAATTCGTACTGGCAGATGCGCTTCAAATCCTCCTCGACGCGCTTCCTGCTCCAGTTCTCTCCATGAACCGCTACATTTACAGGCGGAGTGATTCCTGCCAGCGGAAACTCGTCGAACTTCCCCACTTCAATGGGTGAATCAGCTAGGGAATCAAAGCTCGAACCCGCAATCTCAAACGTGCGCTTGCTGTCTGCCGTCTTGGTGTTAACCCCTAAGCTCGTTTCCCCTCGCCAACCGTCCGGCGCATTTGCGATCATCAATCGCACATCTTCGCCGCGGCGCTCGGGCGCATACGTGAGGATCATCGCAGGATTGATGAACCCATGCTCGCCGTTCAGTTGTGACGCAAAGGGTCCAACATCGTCCCAGTAGGTCGCGTAGCGCACCGTGATGGTGCCGTTCCCGTGGATCCGCCACGTTTGCTTATCCAGTTTCTCGATTTTTGCTTTCAAATCGCCCACGGACGCTTCCACCTGTTGGACGTGCGCGCTGAAATCGCGGATCTGGTAAAGTGCATTCCAGGCAGCCATCTGGACGGTCACTTCCCCATTGACATTGGGAATCGTCATCGTTACGTGAAATAAGTGCTGCTCGGGGTGTTCCAGCGAGACTGTGTATTCAATTGTGGCTTGGCTTGAAGGGCAAAAGGCGAGCAGCGCAAAGGAGAGAACAACCAGAGAGTTCAGGAGTCGCTTCCAGGAACGAGGATTGGTCACCGGGTTTTGGCCTCGGCGGTGAGTTGCTGGGTTTCTTTGAGCTTCTTCAAAAGCTTCTCGCACAATCCGTCAAAACTGCCATTGGACATGATCAACAGTAGATCCCCACTCCTGGCTTCTTCTCCAAGATAATCCGCAATTGCCTGCCCGCCGGAAAAAACGTGAGCGTCTTTCCCCAACGCCCGCACGCTCGCGGCGACGCTTTCCGGGTCCAGCCGATTTTCATCTCCCAATTGCTGAGCGCGGAAAACGCCGCCTAAAATCACACGATCGCCGAGTGCCAAAGCCTGGGGCAACGCATCCTGAAACACTTTCCGGCGCATGGAGTTCGAGCGTGGCTCCAGAATGGCCCACAGCCTTCTTCCTGGCCAGCGGCCGCGCGCGGCCTCGATCGTTGCTTTCACCGCCGTAGGATGATGCGCGAAGTCGTCCACGACCAGCACGCCCCCGACTTCTCCTTTCACATCCATTCGACGCTTTACGCTGCGAAACGTCGCCAGAGCTTCTGCAATCTTCTCCGCCGCTATGCCGCGACCGTGAGCGACTGCCATCGCTGCCATCGCGTTCAACGCATTGTGCTTGCCCAACGCCGCCAGCGAGAACTCACCAAACTTGGTGCCGCGACGTGCCACTTGGAATCGCATCGATTCGCCATCAAATGCGAACTCGCTCGCCACCCAGTCATTCCCGGGCCGAAATCCGTACGTATCGACGGGGCAAAACGCTTTTTCGACTGTCTTCCGCAACGCCGGGCCGGATTCGTCAGTGTCTCCCCAAACGATGACGCGGCCACGCCGCGGCACAAGATTCACAAGCCTGCGAAATGCCAACTGATAAGTTTCAAAATCCGGATAAATGTCCGCGTGATCGTATTCAACCGACGTGACGATCAGGTCGTCCGGATGATAGTGAAAGAATTTTGGCCCGCGGTCCCAAAAAGCCGTCTCGTACTCATCACCTTCGAGAATGAATTCTCCTCCGCCGCCTAGCCCATAGCTTTTTCCGAAATTTTCCGCCACACCACCTACCAGAAAATTCGGCTGCTTCCCAGCAACTTGAAAAATCCACGCCAGCATCGCTGTAGTTGTGGTTTTCCCATGTGTCCCACTCACTACAATGGAACGCTTGCCCGGGAGGAACACTTCTTCCAGGATTTCTGGCAGGGAGCGGTACGGAATCCGGCGATCCAGCACTTCCTCTACTTCGGGATTTCCCCTTGCAATGACGTTCCCAATGATCACCAAATCCGGCGTTGGATTCAGATGCGCGGCATCGAATTCGTGAAAAAACGAAATCCCCAAGCTCTCCAATAACGTCGACGCCGGCGGATAAACTCCGGCGTCCGAACCGGTGACGCGAAAACCATGCTCCCGAAGCATTCCCGCCAGCGGCGCCATTGCCGAGCCGGCAATTCCGATTACATGAACATGCTTCGTTTCATTCAAGCAGTCACCGCCGGTTCCAGAAATTCCAAGGTGCCTTCCCCATCCGCATCGAGTCGCGCCTGAATGCCCAACGGGATCGTCAGCATGGGGCGCGTCGTGTGGCCGATGGGGGCGCCGAAAACAATCGGCACGCCAAGCGGTCGCAAGATTCGCGCGCACACTTCCTTCACGCTGGGCGCTCCAGGCACAACCGGCTCACTTTCCGGAAATTCTCCCAGCACGAACCCGCGCACCCCTGTAAACTTGCCCGCGTGCTTGAGATGCATCAGCACGCGATCCACTTGGTAGGGCTTCATGGCGCGGTCTTCGAGAACGAGAATCGCATCTTTTGTGTCCAGCTCCCAGGGCGTCCCTATGGTGGCCTCCACCAGCGTCAAACAGCCTCCCAGAGCTCTCCCCATGGACTTGCCCGTCAAGACGGCTTCGCCGCGCAGGCGCAGCTTCCAGCCAGCGTCCGATTTTCTGATTGCCTGCGAAAAGGAGTTTTCGTCATAGCCCTTTGCCGCGCCCGCGCCGGCGTTGAATCCAGCCGCAACCATTGGGCCGTAGAACGTCACCCATCCGCACTTCTGCCAAAGGTAAATCTGAATCGTTGTTAGGTCGCTGTACCCGATCACCGCTTTCAGCAGCGTTAGATTTCTTTTGAGGTCGAAGTCCAGCAAGTAGTTGGAGCCATATCCCCCGCGCAGCGCCACCAGTCCGTCGACCTGCTCGGAATTCACGCTGGAAACGAAGCTGTTCAGGCGCTCGCTCGCCAGCCCCGCGAAATATCCCTCCGCCCTACTGTCCTGATTGGCAACGACCTGAAAGCCCTGCCGCTTCAATTCCGCCAATCCGGCGATCATTTCCACGGAATTTGCAGGTGATGCGGGAGCAAATATTCCCAGTCTTGAACCTGGCCCCAGGGCTTTCGGTTTTCGGGATGTCTCATTGATTGCCGTCGCGGTCATTCGTATCCGCTCTCGTAAGGCATAACCTCCGTGGTCACGCCTTGTCGATTTAACTGTGTCACGATGGCTTCCTGCTGGCCATGCGTCACTTCGGATTCAAATTCGACGATCGACGTTTCGCCGGCCATCGACACGCGGAAGTGCCGCATTGGCACGTTCAGGCTTGCCATCAAGCGCTGAACTTCGGTGGCGACGCTATCCGCATGGCTTGAAGTAATTCGAAAAATCATTTCGCGGAACTTCAAATTCAGCCGGTTGGCTATCCATGCCATGCAGATCAGGCCGAAGAGCACCAGCGCGGTCGAATAAATCGCCACGGCATATAATCCGCCGCCAGCAGCCATTCCGATCGCTGCCTCTACAAAAATCACAGCGGCCGTCGTCATCCCTATCACACTGCCAGCGCCGCGCAAAATAGCGCCTGCTCCAAGGAAACCGACGCCTTGCACGATGTTCGAAGCGATTCGCGTGCTGCCCGTGTCTCCAAAGACGCGGGCAATCTCACCGGAAAGTATGGTGAACAGCGCCGTCGCCAGGCAAACGAAGAGGCTGGTTCGCACACCTGCGGGCCTTCGGCGCAAATCGCGCTCGACGCCGATGATCGCGCCCAGTAACGCTGCCAGAGTCAATCGTACGAGAATTTCTCGGAGAGGTATCATCGCTCAGCGGCCCACCGCCCGCCTGTGCGTGATTTTACTGATTTAGAGTTTGAATTGGGTCAGTTTCGAGAAGTGACGTGCCCTGGCGTGTATCTCGCTTTG
>DASPTW010000015.1:0-16269 GCA_035623215.1 Candidatus Acidiferrum sp. | reverse complement strand
TCGCACTGGCCCGTTTGCTGGAACTGTTACATTGCGGAGACGTTCCGCCAGCAACATCCCGAAATGGTCACCGACCGGCCCGCCCATTAGCCCGCGCGGCGGAAAATACCGGCCCGAGAACGCCTAACCCGGGTTCTCCTTCTTTGCCGTCATCGCCGCCAGCAGCCATTTCCGCAGTACCATCAGATAGTACGGCTTGGTCTCCTTGAACATCAGCCCCATGCCGCGGTTTTCCTGCGTATAGATCACGCTGGCCTGCCCCTCAAAGAATTCCGTCTCGGTGAACAGTTTCACGGCCAGCGTTGTCCCCATCGGATAGGGGCTCTCCGTGCTCACGAAGCAGCCGTTCAAGCTGAGTTCGCTGACGCGCGCAGTTCGTTTATCCGCGGAGTTCCCTTCGCGCATTTCGATCGACCCTTTGAATGGATAGCGCGGGGTACGACGCCGATCCTGCTCCATACTCCTCCCAAGCAGCCAGACGGCGACGATTCTACTCCTCTCTCGCTTCTTCTCATTTAGAATTTTGCTGAAAGCGTGCAAGAATAGAGCCAAGGAAGGATTCGAAATGGCAGGACCAGCAGCGGTTATTCCAGAAAACGTCCGCGGACTTTCCCGCCTGGTTCCGTTCCCGGGTCAGGACGCGGGGGAGGGCGCGTCACCCTGCGATCGCGCGTTGCTTGGCCGCTGGTGCTGCGAGCAACTCGAGCTCGGCAATATTTTGTATTTTCCGTCCACCCCATTTGAATTTCCGGACGATTGGCGAACATTTTTGTTGCAACAGCGCAAGTCGGAATCCCGCCATCACAAAAATATCGCTTACCGCCCTGCCGAAGATCGACTCACCGGATTCAGCGCCGAAGACAAAGCGGCCTTGGAGCGCGTCCACAGCATTTTGCGTGGCTACTCGAAGCGCGTCGTCGAATTTCTTTCGAATCTTTTGCCTGACTACAAGCAATGCTGGCGCCTGGATTACGCGAGCTTCCGTCCGTTTGAAGAGCAAGGCCGCGACCTTCGCGTCCGCGCGCGCAACGATCTACTTCACACCGATGCGTTCCCTACGCGCCCGACTAATGGCGACCGCATCTTGCGCTTTTTCACAAATCTCAATCCCGAGAAGCCGCGCGTCTGGCTCACCGGCCAGACGTTCGAACCATTAGCCGAGCAATACGCCGCACAAGCTGGCATGCCCGTTCCCGAGTCACAGCGCTCGGGAGCTCTTCACTCGTTCGCCCGCGTGGGCCGCTCGATGGCCAAGGCTCTTCATTTGCCACTCACCACGCGCTCTCCGTACGACGATTTC
Organism: Candidatus Acidiferrum sp.; assembly: GCA_035623215.1. GTDB lineage: Bacteria > Acidobacteriota > Terriglobia > Acidiferrales > UBA7541 > Acidiferrum. The sequence goes on along the minus strand of DASPTW010000015.1, from coordinate 14,969 downwards.
ATGCTGCGCTTCCACCACTTCTTGAAAGAGAACGCGCAGTTCCAACAGTCGTGTCCCAAAGTTCGCCACGAATTTCCTCCTGGCTCCTGCTGGATGGTTTTCACCGACATGGTGAGCCACGCCGTGCTCTCCGGCCAATTCGCCCTCGAGCAGACGTTTATCGTGCCGCGCGACGCGATGGTGTCGCCCGAAAATGCTCCGGTACGCGTCCTTGAGCGCCTTTCTGGCCGCTCCCTGACGACAAATTAACTCGCGGAATTTTCCCTGCGATTGGAGCTTAAGGAGTCTTCGCTTCGGCAGCTTTGTTCTGCAGGGCCGCTTCCACGTGTGAGTTGTGGAGATTGAGAATCTGCCACTCCCCGTTGTTGCGCCGGCACATGGACATGCCGTGTCCTGTAGAGTGCTCTTTCGGCGAATCGATCGAATAATCGTAGGAATACCAGAGCGCCTCGCCGAACATTTTCGCGTCGCGCAACGTCATCTTGTAGCAGAGGTCCGGCGCATACTTCATATACCGCGCTGTGAGATACTGCATCACTTCTTTGCGTCCGCGAAATTCACCGTTCGGCGTATACAAAACAATTTCCGGGTCAAAGCACTCCTCGAGCTCCGCAGCCTGGCCCGTTTCAAAGGCCCGCGAGCAGTGCTGCATGTGCATTTCCATCTGATCGTAGACCGCTTTGGCGTCCGGCGGCTGCGCAGTAGCGCCGAGCGACGCCACCCGCCGCTTCAAATCGATCGTTACTCCCATTTTGTCGAGCAGGTCCACGCCCAGGATCCCGTCGATCTGGTTGCCGCATGCTTTGCCAATAGGGCTCAAGTCGATGGCGGGAAGTTTCAAGTCGCGCAAGCGGTGCGTTCCAAAGGCCAATTCGGGGAGAAAAACTTCGCGTGCGCTGGTGGCCGCCGTTCCGCTCCATGAGGTGACCTGAATTTCTTTGGAGCGTCCCGAGGAAAACGACTTCACATTGAGCATCGTGGTCGCGCCGGTATCGAGAAGAAACCGCATATCCGCGCCGTCGATTCGAATTTTCACTACAGGGAGCAGGTCGCAGCGTTCGATGGGGACATTTTCCGCAGCTATGCCATCTTGCGCGGCCGCAAGCCCAGGCAAGCACAATCCCAGCAGCAGAAAAGCGATGGCGGTCACACCCGCGCGCCGAAGCATACCGGTTCAGATGCGGCCAGCCGCAAAGCGTTACCTGGAAGATTTCGACGTGAAGCAGGGTATCTGCGACAAATGAATGGAATGTTACTCCGCCGGTTGCAGTGTATCGCCGCGCATTTCCCACTCGATGCGCACCAGAAAGTCAAAGTGCATCCCTTCCGTTTTGAGCCACCCCTCCAGCGCTTCGCGCGATTCCGCCCGAAACTCTACGAACATTCTGCCTTCCAGCATGTTCACCAGCACGCGCTCGGCGCGTGCGGTGCCGCCTGCTTGCATTCGTCGCGCAAGCGCCTCCGCGCCCTGCCGCGTCAGGCAGGCCAGCGTGTGCTGCGTTAAGTAGCGTGGCATCGGAACTCCTAGAACGGATTGTCCCCCAAGTATTTCACAGATGCGAAGCGCAGCGAATTTTCCGCCAAAAAAACATGCAATCAGACAACTTTATGAACCTACAATGCATCTCGATGCGCAAGGAAGTAAAACGTTTGGGACGGGGTGGCCTATGAAGCGGGTCTTGAGGGTATTGTGTTTTTTCGTGTCGTGCAGTCTTCTATCCGCGCAAGATAAGCAGAAAGAAAAACCGCAGAGTACGCAAGCACCTGCGGAATCACTGGGTGAGCTGACATCAGCGGCAGCAAAGTTACCCGTCCGGCGTGTCGTACTCTACAAAAATGGCGTCGGCTATTTCGAGCATCTCGGGCACGTGCGAGGCAACCAGAACGTTCATGTCGACTTCACCAGCGCGCAACTGAACGACGTGCTGAAGTCGCTCACGGTGCTCGATCTTTCAGGTGGCCGAATTACCGGCGTGGACTACAACTCTGAAGCACCGCTGGCCAGGCGACTCGCGACGCTTCGCTTAGCACTCGGCGAGAAACCGACCACCGCGGAATTTCTGGGCGCATTGCGTGGCGCGCGCTTGGAAGTGCGTAACGGTACAACAGGGCCTGCCTTGATCGGCAAACTACTGAGCGTAGAACGCAAGACTCGCACCGGCACCAATTGGACTGTGGAAACGGATGAGATTTCGCTCATTACCGACGGCGGCGAAGTGCGCAGCGTAGACCTTCGTCCCTCCACCAGTGTGCGAATCGCTGAAAAAGACCTGCAGATCGAAGTTGGGCGTTACCTTGGCCTGATCGCTTCCTCGCGCGATCAAGACGTCCGCCGCATGACCATTTCCACCACTGGAACCGGCGAAAGAAATCTGTACGTGAGCTACATCAGCGAGGTCCCCATTTGGAAGACAACCTACCGCATTGTGCTGCCCTCGAAGGCTGAGAAAAAGCCGCTGCTCCAAGGCTGGGCCATCGTCGACAACACTGTCGGCGAAGATTGGGATGGCGTCGAGCTCTCGCTCGTGGCGGGCGCGCCGCACTCGTTCATTCAGCAGCTTTCCGAGCCGTTTTACGGGCGCAGGCCAGTGGTACTCTTGCCGGAAAGTGTACAACTTTCTCCGCAAACACATGCTGCCACGCTGATGCGAGGAAACGGGAGGCTGAGCGGTACGGTGACCGATCCTTCCGGCGCAGCCGTCCCCGGAGCGATTGTTCGTTTGTTGGACGAGAATAACAGCGTGATTGCACAGACCAACGCGGAAAGCAACGGCCAGTATTCGTTTTCCGGTGTTACAGCGGGAAATTACCGCCTGGAGTTTGAGCGCGCGGGCTTCAAGAAGGGCGAAGTCACCGGACTGAATGTCAGTCCTGGCGAAAATCAATTCAATTCACAATTACAAGTGGGATCCAACGCGGAGACGGTGATGGTCACCGCAAACAACGTTTCATCTCTGGAAACGATGTCGGCCGGTGTGGCGGGGAAGCTAACAACTGGCGTGGCAAACCGGCCCCACGTTGCAGTCGGTTCTGGAGTAGGCGCGGGCGCCGGAGGGGGATTTCCACCACCGCCACCTCCAATGTCCAGCCTGGAAGAAGCACGCGCGATGAGCGAAGCCGCTGCCAGCGGGCACGAACTCGGCGACTTGTTCGAATACAAATTGAAAGACCGCGTCACGCTGAAGAAGAATCAATCGGCCCTCGTCCCCATCGCGCAAACCGAAATCGAGGCGGAAAAAGTTTCTCTCTGGAGCGGCACTAGCGGCTCAGGCCGTCCACTTCGCGGACTCTGGCTGAAAAACACCAGCCCGCTGACTTTTGACGGCGGCAGTTTCAGCGTCCTAGAAAACGAGGTCTTCGCCGGAGAAGGCTTGACCGATCCCATCAAGCCCGGCGAGCGGCGGTTGATTTCTTATGCGACGGACCTGGGCCTTCTCCTGGAGGCTTCCACGAACAGCCAGCCGCAACACGTCACCCATGTCAAGATTTTCAAAGGCGTACTGACGCAAATCAGCGAGTTGCACGAGCGCACCCTTTACGTTGCCAGAAATCAGGATGATGCGAAGCGCGTGCTGGTCATCGAGCATCCCGCGCGCTCAGAGTGGAAACTTACCAAAGGTGCGGCGGATCCCGAAGAAAAAGCTCCGGGCGAATATCGCTTCCGTATGGAAGTCCCATCCAAAGCCACGGCCTCACTGCCGGTCGAAGAGGTGCGCACTCTGGCGACTACCTATGCGCTTTCGAATCTGAATGACGATCAGATTGCCGTGTTTGTGAAGCAAGGCACGATCACGTCAGAGATGGCGCGGGCGCTGGGAAAAATTTCCGCTCAAAAAGCCGTCGTCGCCAAGCTCGAAGAAGAAATGGAAAATCGGCAAAAGGATATTGACCGCATCGTTGAGGATCAGGGCCGCCTGCGCGAAAACATGAAAGCCCTACGCGGAAGCGCCGAAGAAAAGGCTCTGCTTCAGCGCTACACCAAACAGCTCGACGAGCAGGAAACACAGCTCGAGTCGCTACGAAAGAAAATACAGGACACTGAGGCACAGCGCGACAAAGCCAACGACCAGCTCGAAAAGATGATTGACGAATTGCAAATTGAAGCGACGATGTAAGCCTGAATCGAACCACTTTCTAGCCCGCTACCTGTCCGAAGTGGCAGGTTGCAGCAAAGCACATCTTCCTCCAAAGCCGTCTGATCCGGCACCGCACGGTTTACACTCACAGTAGAAGGATGTGCGGCCAACGAACAACACTGGCGCAAATTCTCCATCTTGGCCCGCTTCGATGCGTGTGTGAGGCTGAACAGGGATGAGGCGATTTTTCTTTTTCGCAGTAATTTTCTTGATCGCGCTCTTCGCGGTGTCCCGCGTTTCCGCTGCGCCTCAAAGCAAAGGGTTGGCAACCCTCACCGGGACCATACTCGGACCGGACGACAGGCCAGTGCCGCATGCGAGTGTGTCTTACCAATCTTCGAGCGGGAGCGTCGCGCCGCATGCCGTCTTCGCGGATTCCCACGGCCACTTTACGATTCCAAAACTCAAGGCTGATAACTATGATTTGCGCGCCTCCGGCAAAGGCGTTTTCTCCGAGTGGCAGAAGAACATCAGCCTGCGCTCAGGCCAGACCAAGAGCATTACACTGCGTTTGATTTACGCCAAACAAATTCCCAAGGCTTACGTGAAGAGCACTCCAAGCCAGCCACCGCAGTGAAGCAGCTGATCCCGCCACAGTTCACACGACTTACTGATCGTGTTTTCTCGATTGGGCCTGGCGAACGCGCAAGAACGCATAGCCAAAACAGACTGCACTGACTCCGCAATTCGCCGCTTTTTTACTTAGAACTGAAAACTTAGGACTAAAGACTACTGATAGAGGAGCTGCGCCAGTTCGTGCAAATCGGAGGCGGATACGTCCGAGACGGCGCAGTATTCCATGCCTTGATGCCGCCAGTGGTACCACTGATATCCCTGCCGCAATCCAGGCGGATGAATCGGTGTGTCTGGCTCTTTCGTGGGCAAAACAAAGACGTTGATGATGTGCTTGCGGCGCGTGTAAACCAACACCGCAACGCTTCGGCCGGCCAGCGCATCGAGCCGTCCCCCAATCAGCGGAAAGCCCTCGTCGCTGTAGTCCTTGACCGGCGGCGCATAATCCAGCTTCCCGGTAAACCATGGTTTTACGGTGTGCTGGTCCGTGGACGCAATGTCGGTCAGGTGGCCGGGTTGGAGCGAACGAATATGCGCATCGATCATCTCTGCAGCCGTAAATCCGGCAGAAGGCGGAGTGGGTCCTAAACGCGGCCAGGCATACCAGGAAACTCCTGTGACGATCAGAATTGCCGCAGCAACCGCCACCCGGCGCCACAGCGGAATGCCCAACGCCGCATGCGGAGCGGCCGCAGCCTGCAACTCGGCACGAATTTTCTTTCGCAAAGCAACCGGGGCGTGTTCGTAAAGACCGGCGTGTTGCAGCGCCGAACGCAATGATTCTTCGCTAGCCAGGCTATTCGCACATTCCCGGCAGTTTTCCAAGTGCCGCTCGAACTCCGCCGAACGCGTGGCATCCAGTTCCCCGTCCAGGTACCCGTGCAGCGTCGTCCGTGGAAAATCACAGTTCACGGGACGCCTCCTGCGCAGAGGCGTGCGTGAGCGCACGCTGCAGCCGCTGGCGAGCACGAGCCAGAGAAGACATCACCGTTCCAATGGGGATCGCTGTAATCGTGGCAATTTCTTTATACGAGCAACCTTCCAATTCGCGGAGCACCAACACTTCGCGGAATCGTGGCGGCAGCGTCTCCAAAGCGCGAACCAGCCGTTCGCGATTGTCCCCGGCGATCGCCAAGGCCTCCGGGGACCCACTCGATTGCGGATGCAACTCCTCGTCGAATTCGGTCATCAATTCCACAGGGCGGTTCTTCTCCAACCAGGTATAACAAGTATTGCGCACGATTTGCAAAAGCCAGGCCCGCGCGTCGCCGCCGTTGAACCCTCGGAAAAAACGGAACGCGCGCAGCAATGCCTCCTGCGCGACGTCTTCCGAATCCGTGCGGCTCTTCAACAGCCACCGCGCGAGGTTAAAGGCAGCATCGAGATGCGGGAGTACGATCTGCTCAAACCGCGCCCGATCCTGCACGTCCACCACTTCCGAGTTTCTCCCCTGGACAGAGCCACTCATGGGCACAAACCGCCTTGCGGGGGATTTTATTCCCGATTACCCCCTTAGAGTGACGAATCCGGCAAAAGGTTGGTAAGCAGCAAAAACGGGAATAACCCGCGCCAATCGCTGGTCTACACAAGCGAAACACGTCCCATACGCGGCGCGGGCTCCCTGGACTCTCTCACCCGCGCCGCCCTCCAAGAAAATTGGCAGGCAGGGGAAGCAGGAAAAGTGCTGTGGATATTCGTGTCTTCAAACGTCGAGGAGAAAGAATGACTGGAAAGAAAACAGACGAGTTGTTTCACGATCACAATCACGACGGAATCAATCGCCGTGGATTTCTGAAATGCATGGCCTGGGCCGGAACTGGAGCCTTCTGCGTTATCCAGGGGGGCGTTCTGAAGTCCTATAGCCTCAGCCGTTTGCCGGAGCTTGGCGACAAGCAGTCGATGGGCGAGTTGAGCTTCGCGCAGATCAGTGACAGCCACATGGGTTTCAATAAGCCGGCCAATCCGGACGTTGCTGGCACGTTGAAGGCGGCTGTGGACAAGATCAACGGGGTAGCGGGCAATCCGGAATTCATACTGCACACCGGCGACGTTAGCCATCTTTCCAAACCGGAAGAATTCGATACTGTCGACCAAATTCTGAAGAGCGCCAATCCAAAAGACGTTTTCTACGTGCCCGGCGAGCACGACGTTCTGAATGACGACGGAAAGCAATTCCTTGAGCGCTATGGAAAAGCCAGCAAGGGCACTGGCTGGTACAGCTTCGACAAGAAAGGCGTTCATTTCATTGGCTTGGTCAATGTGTTGAATTTGAAAGCTGGCGGCCTCGGGACGCTTGGTCACGAGCAACTCGAGTGGCTGGAAAAGGACGTCAAGCATCTGAAGTCCAGCACACCTATTGTTGTGTTCGCGCACATCCCGCTCTGGTCCGTGTATCCGGAGTGGGGCTGGGGAACGGAAGATAGCGCCCAGGCGCTCTCTTATTTGAAGAAGTTCGGCTCCGTCACCATCCTGAACGGGCACATTCACCAGACCATGCAAAAGGTCGAGGGCAACGTGACGTTTCACACTGCGGCATCCACAGCGTTCCCGCAGCCGCAACCGGGCAAAGCCGATTCACCGGGGCCGATGAAAGTCCCCGCGGAACAACTCAAAAGCGTTCTGGGAATCACCAGCGTGAGTTCCGTACAAGGACAACACGCGCTCGCGGTCACGGATTCAACGTTGGCTTGAAAAGCCACGGAAAATAGCAACGCAATTCAAAAACAAAGAGAAAGGGTAAGGAGACATGGGGAGAAGTGTGTCTGTGGCAGTTCTAGCTGTCATTGCATTTGCGGCGGCCGCCTCTCTCGGCCTCGTTCGAAACAGTACCGTGGCCGCGCAGCAAAAAACGGAAGCGCCGGAAGTGAAGATCGATAATTTCAGCTTCGGTCCTGCGGAGCTGACCATTCCCGCAGGAGCTACGGTGACGTGGGTCAACCGCGACGATATTCCACACACTGTCGTCAGCACCGACAAAGTCTTCAAGTCCAAAGTGCTCGACACCGACGATAAGTTTTCGTTCAAGTTCGATAAAGCTGGAACTTACCCCTACTTCTGCTCGATTCACCCCAAGATGACCGGCAAGGTCGTCGTGCAATGACCGGCACGGTGATTGGCAATCACCGGCAAAGCCATCCTGCAGTGAGCGCGGAGCGGCCTTGCACCCTTTCACTAGTACTATTTGCGGTCTGCCGAAAGCGGCTGATTCTTCATCGATTTCGTAGCCTACTGATAATAAGCCACTTATCGAAATGTCGGGCCGTCATTCACCCTTCAAAACACGCCAAAATGGGTGTTTTGTACTACAACCCCGGTACCCTGCTCGCTGGCTCTCCGGACCCATTGAGGCCCTCAGGGGAGGTCTTTAGTCTCTGAAGAACGGGTTGGGGGCCGCGCGGGGACAGCGGCCTCGAAAGAGGTCGTGTGCGAGCTTCCCAACCCGCCTATATCCTCCTCCCCTGTTTTCTCCCCTCTGTCACTTCTGCTCGAAAAACCACGCTTTTCCGATGCGTTGCTTGCAAGCGTCGGCCAAACACTTGCATCCTGTTGTTAGGGGGGATGGGAGCCGCGGAGAAAACACGGGGATGGAACGAGTTGTGAATTAGCCCGGTCTCGGCAATGTGAGGATGATGCGACAGGTGAAAGGAACGGGTGACAATCTGCTGAGCTGCTGCGCAGTCGCGCTGTTGAGCGCAGCTGTGTCTCTCGGCGCAACACAGAGTGTTGGAGCTGGGGAACCCGAGCCGGCAAAACTCAAAGATGCCACCGCGGCGGCATTCGATCGTTACCTGAAGCTGACGGAAGCGCGAAACGCTGCGGAACTACAGGGGGGCACGAACCTCTTTTGGATCGACGGCTGGCCTGCGGAGCAGCGCGCCGAAGCGTATGCAGCGTTAAAGCGCGGCGAAGTGAAAATGCAGAAGCTGGAAATGCGGGATAACGGAAAGCTGGTCTCATGTCCGAGCGGGCTGATTCATCATTGGGTGGGAGTTGTGTTTATCCCGCAAGCAAAGTTGGATGAGGTCCTGGGAATGCTTGAGGATTACGACCACCATTCGATCTATTTCGCACCGGACGTGGAGCGGTCCAAGATTGAATCGAGAAACGGCGACCATTTCCGCGTATTTCTGAGGTTCCGGCGGCACAAGGTCATCACCGTAGTGCTGAACACCGAGCATGAGATCGATTATTTCCGCGATACGCCGGAACGCGCGCACAGCCGGAGCTCCGCCGTGCGCATCGCCGAAGTGGAGAACGCGGGGAAGAGCGACGAACGGGAGAAACCACCGGGGGATGATGGGGGATATCTGTGGCGGATGGAAACGTGGTGGCGGATGGAGGAACGGGACGGCGGCGTCTACGTGCAAAGCGAGGTGGTTTCGCTGACGCGGAACATTCCTGCCATGCTGAACTGGCTGATCGGGCCATTCGTGACCAGCATTCCGAAGGAAACCCTAACTGCCACGTTGCAGGCGACGCGCAAGGCCGTCGCGGGGCGGGTAGCTAAGCCTTAAAGCTTCGCCTGAGGCAATCACTAAGCCGAGGAAGCGCGTTGGAGCAGGCGCCAAACAGCGGCGGCGTTGCGGTCCCATGTCCACTCAGAGGAAGCATTCGCTGCGGCGTGTCCCATACGGCTGGCCAAGTCCGATTGCACGCATAGCACTCGGATTCGCTCAGCAAGCGTTTTGGAATCAAGAGGATCCTGGAGAATAAAACTATCCACGCCTTCCCGCAAAAGGGAGGATACGCCCGCGTAAGCTGAAGTGATAACAGGCAGTCCGCAGGCCATGGCTTCAGCCACCGGCATCCCGAAAGAATCTTCGCGGCTGGGACTAACGTAGAGGTCAGCGGCAGCATAGGCGTTGAGAATGTCGGCGCAAGGGGATTCCCAGAGGCATCGGTCGACGATACCAATCCGCCGGGCCATTTCACGCCAAGGCGCGGGGTCATCGCCGCCGACAACAAGGAGCCTTACGTGTAAATCCGATAGCTCGGCTAGGGCCTTCAAAACTGTCGGAAGGCCCTTGTTGGCCCAGTCATTTCCAATCAGCAGCAGGATCAGCTCGTCATCGAGAAACCGGCGTGAAGCGCGCGCTTGAGCGCGGCGTTGGAGCCGCAGAGCCGACGAGAACTGAAGAGGGTCGACGGCGTTGGGGATGACCGGAACCTCCTGCCGATGGAAGTAGTCTTCGAGGAGTTTTGCGATTCGAGGAGAAACTGTGGCGAGCGAAACCTTCGGCTTTGAATAGACGTGCGTTTCTAGACGGGACAGCAGAGCGTAATAGGCACGGCGGTGCAAACGACGCAGGAAACCTGCTTCCGACACGGAGGCAGTCTCTTTTGAAAGTTCACGGAGCCGATGAAAAAGGGCGTGAACGATCACGACGTCGGCGTCCGAACAATTGACGCCTGGAGAGAGGACAAGATCGAAGGAAGCGCCCCGAAATGACTCGTCCATCCAACGGTAGAAGCGATTGATATAAAACCAGAAGAGGAACTGCATGAGGTGGGGACCAGGTGCGGAGGGAATTTTATGCCAAAAAATGCCGCTGGTGTTTTCGGCAGAAAAGGCTGCCGGGACTTGAAAAGAAAGATCTTCCACGCGCTGGGAGTAGAGATGAATTTCGCAGTTGTAATTGCGAGCGAGACGCTCAAGGACTTCCGCGAGGGCGCGTTCCGTGCCGTGGCGCCGGTCAACAAAAGGGGACACAACGGCGAGACGCAAGTCAACGCACCGCGAAGCGTTGGGGAGCCAGTCCCGCCTGGATGGTCGCGAACTGTGCGGAGACAGCAAGAGTCGGTAGGCGGAACAGGACACCAAGCAGCAACCATAGATAAGCATTCAGCACGAAGTCTTCGTAGGCTGCTAGCCCAGTAAACGTAATGGGGATGAGGAGGAGGCCGGCATACCAAAAAATGACAAAGGCGATGGGAAACCAAGGAGAGCCTTTGAGTTTCTTGACGACACGCCAAGCCGAAAACAAGATCGTAAAGGACATGAGGAGCCACAGGACAAGCCCTCCGATGCCCATTTCCACCACCAGGGTACCGAAACCACTCTCGACCCCAACGACGGGCGGCTTGGCGTTAAAGAATCTCGCCACATACTGGGTGCCGAGAGAAGTCGTGCCGATGCCGTAGCCATAAGGCCAACGAGGGTAACTGAAAGCCCCGAGAAAATTCGCCAGTGGGTAATCCCAGGTGCGGTTTTGCAATTCGCTCGCGCTGCTTCTAGGATCGAGGGTCTCGGTGTAAAAGGCCACGCGGGAGAGCAGGGCCTCCGGAAAAAAGAAGAACAGCAGGACGAGCCCCAGCACAACACCCGCAACCGCACGCTGAACCGTGCGAAGCACTCGCATGACCTCACGCTCCCGCCAAGGGGCACCCCACAGAAACGCGATGCTGCCAACGATGGCCGAGCCGCTGCACCAAAGAACGACGCCACGAGAGGAGCACAAGACCAGAGCTGCGGCCGTCAAAGCAAGAACCACAAACGCAAAAGCCCTGCCGCGCTTATGCCGGAGCAGGAGGTAGCCGCTAAATCCAAAAACTAGAAGCCAGCTCACCATGAGAAAATTCCCGAAGCGCCCAGTGCTGACAAAAACCGAGTTAGGACGATATAAGATGGCGCCAGAGATCGGGGAAACCCGGTAGATCGTACTGAGGTCACGAATGTCCTCGGCAAGGGTGCCTGGATTGAGAAAGGTGTGGCCTAGAATGGCCTGGGCAATACCCAAGGAAACAATGACCGCGGCCAAAGCAAGGTTCACGAAACAGAAGCGGCGCAGCTCCGCCTCAGAATTGATGAGAGCGTAGCCAACGAGAAGCAGCGGCATGTAATAAAAGAACAGCTTGAAACCCAGGATGCCATAAGAAAGATGGGTGGAGGCGGGATTGAAGACTTGCATGACCCCAAACCAAACGAACAGCAGGAGCGGCACAAGGAACGGGGGCCTAAAGGAAAAGACTTGCTTGCGCCGGTAGGCCAGAAAAAAAGAGAGGTAAACGACGAACACAAGAAAGTCTTTGGCGAAATAGATAGCCATATTGTTGCCGAGATACTTCCGGGCAAAGTCTTCGAATAAAAGCCAGGTCAGAAAAAAGTAGACAGCCCTGCGCCAATCGTTAAGCATCGAGATAACAAAAGCCCCGCCTACAAACGCCATAACAACGAAGGCCAGGCCAGTCATGTCACCGGAGATCACGTAGCCCGCAGCCTTGTACGCGGCAACTGCAGCAAGCAGAAGGAAACCAAGAGAGCGAATCGGGCTAGAGCGCAAGCTGCCGGCCAGAGCAGAAGGAGAGATCCTCATAGTTTTTTCAACGCGGTGAGCATGGGTCGTTCATGATGCAAGTTGCGCTTATACCTTAAGTCCCGCCGCAACGGCTTGCGGGGACGCGTGTGTCGCCAGGATGTAGCTGGTCAGTTGCCAACGTTCGAGCCAGCGGACTTTATAGCCCCAGCATGCAAGCAGACCTGGAACCGGGTGCGCGTCCGGAACGTCCGGAACCCCATCAAAATGGTGAAGCTCGATGAATAGCTTTGGCCGATATTGCGAAATCGTGCGTTGAGCGCCGATAAGAACATCGTATTCAGCACCCTCAACGTCCAACTTCAAAACGTCAGGGAAGACAAGGGAACTCGCGCAGAAATTATCGAGTGACACCGCTTCCACGTCGCATTGTTTCGCGCCTCCCGGACCAGACATCGAGCCACTGCCCGGGTTCGGCTGCTCATCAGGTACGTTCAGGGTGATTCTCTCCGTCCGAGAAAACGCAGCCTGGTTGATTAGGCGGACATTCAAGAGATTGTTCATGTGAACGTTTTTTTGCAAAAGAGCAAAGTTGGCCGGTAAGGGCTCGAAAGAAACTACGCAGCCTGCGGGACCGACACACTTGGCAAAGAGTAGTGTGTAATACCCGATGTGGGCGCCGATGTCGAAGACGCACATCCCGGGTTTCACGTTATCGACGACTGCGTTTGCGATTTCGGGTTCCCAAGTTCCAAAGACGAAGCTGCGAAAGCGGTTCCAGTCGATCGACATGCGGAAGCCTTCGAGAGCGCCGTGACAGGCAAATGATTGCGAGCTGTGGGGCGCCAGCCGATTCAGGAACCTATGAGCAATCGTTGCGATGCGCGATGGGTGGTCCGGCCGACCGATGATGGCAGTTCGCCAGGAGATGGGGACCCAGCCCAAGATGCGCGGAACGACGCTATCGAGCATTTCGATCCATCCTAGCACAGCCGAATGCACTGCAACTGCAAGGGGATAGCGGACTACGGCGGCCAGGTAAGGTGTGGAGTTCAAGAAGCCTTTGACACTTGGCGGAAGACTCGAGCGTGTTTCGCAATCATTTTCGGAAAAAGAAAAAGTGAGCGCACGCGTTCTCGAGCTTTTCGGCCTAGTTCTTCAATGAAGGAAGGCTCGCTCAAAACCCCTGCCATGGCACCAGCCAAAGCGGGCGGGTCAGCCGGGGGAAATGTCAGCCCTGCGTCGCCCACCGCTTCGGGCAGTCCGCCAATCTTTGAGGCGATGACGAGCCTGCCGCGTGCCATTTGCTCAAGAGCGGCGAGGCCCGCAGTCTCTTCCATGATGGTGGGGATCACCACGGTACCGGCGCAAGAGAGCTCACGCGCTAAGTCCGGGGCCGGAAGAAATCCGGTGATCCGTACCAATCTTTCGAGGCCGGAAGCTGCGATCCGTTTTTCTAGCCGGGGGCGGTCCGGGCCATCGCCGAGCAACAGCACGCGGAAATCGTGTCCCTCGTTCTGGAGCAAGCGCGCCGCTTCAATGAGAACGGAAACGCCCTTTTCGGTGACGAGCCGGCCGACATACGCGAAGGTTTTTGCAGCGAGCGCTGATGGAAAAGCGGGATTCTCCTTTTCCGGTGGCGGCAAAGGAACTCCGTGGGCAATTACCTCCGTTCTGGGAAGTCCTAGCCGAAGAGCGACGTGATAGCTGGGCGCGATGTTGGTATTTGCGCGGCGGGAGCCCCAATTGCGCAAGAAAGTTGAAGCGAGAAGCCGTGCCGAGCCCCAGCGTCCTTCCACTTCGCGGTTGCAGCTTAAACACTCCAGGTAATTGGCAGCCGCGAAATGGCCGGGGCAGACGGTTTGCGAGGGATGATGAAACAAAAGCCCGTTCGGGCAAACGGCCTGGTAGCCATGGTGCTCGATGACCAGGGGTTTACGCGCGAGAAGGACGAGCAGCAACGGCGCAACAGCAGGACCGGCCAGATGGACAAGGTCCGACTTTCGAATGAGCCGCCAGAGCTGAAATAAACCGGGTTGCCGGACGAGGGGAAACGGGAGCGCGGTATCGTCGTGGCTTCCTGCGGGGGTTTTTGTGATCAGAGCGATTTCGAACTCGCGCGTTCCGCGAGAATCGCGCAGTTCGGCGAGCCCGGAGGCCAGAGATTTCACAATGGTTTCAACGCCACCGATGCTGGGGGCGAAAAAGTGAGAGTAGATCAAAAGGTTCAAGCCGAGTTCTTCCGAAGAAAGCCGACGCCGCGAAGTATCCGTGCATCCAGGGCCTTAACGTTGCGAGCGAAATCGTTAAACGCACCATTCCACAAGGCGTCGTCCGAGAGCAGCAACCCTCCCGGAGCCAGGTGCGGATATGCGGTTTCGAATTCCCACATCATGTGATCGTAGGTGTGCAGGCTATCGTGGATGAAGATGCGAATTTCTCCGAGCTGGGCGAGCAAGCCGGGAAGAATTTCACGGGAGTCTCCAATGTGAACGTGCCAGGAGCCGCGGAGCCATTCCGGCACAAACCAACCGAGCTCCTTCCCTGCGGGGAGATAGACGGGGTCAGCCAGGCCAATGGAATGAAGCTGACCGTAGCCATTTTTCTGAATGGCCAGCAAGAGATAAGCAGAGGAAACTCCGTTTGCCACGCCGGTCTCGACGACACAATCAGGGGCGAGTGCGCGCACGACCGCGTACTGGTTCAGAATTTTCTTCGCGAAGAGGTCGGCGCTCTCCACGGAAAGCGACTGGAATTGTTGCGCCGCGGCGTGCAGATGTTTAGAGAAGTCGGGCGTTCCAATAGGCTCGTCGAGGAATTTGCGGATTTGGGCCGGGGAAACGGCGGTGATGCGCGCGAGGAACCGCTCGTCCGCGAAAGTGAGCTCCCGGGCAAATGCGTTAATGGCGTAACTTGGATTCCGGATCGCGAATTCGGCGCGGCGCCGAAAGTTTTGCAGAAGCCACTTCATCGCGGCCTCTGAGGCTGTGGAGCGGATTTGTCCGGA
>DASPTW010000014.1:0-29211 GCA_035623215.1 Candidatus Acidiferrum sp. | reverse complement strand
GTCGATGCGGCAACACGGGAATTTCTCGCCAATGAACAGATGTCTTGCAACAAGACTCAAGAGGGCTTAATAACTCTTATCAACTCCTTGAGGCGATACACAGAAGAAGGCAAGGCGCTGTTTCCTGACCTATTCGTCTTTCCGGAAGGAGCCTGAGGACTTGGCCTAAACTGTCAGTCATAGACAGAGGTGACCCCGCTCACTCTCTTTGCTTTCAATCACTTACGCACTCTTCTGTTTTCCGTATCCCCTAACTCCTTTGCTTGCACATTCTTACGAGGTGATTATGGATTTGACAAAGAAACAGTCATTTTCCGCTTGACACGTTTTCGCTTTTCCTTCAAATTGCAATAGGAGCACACCCGGCTAAGGAGAAAGGGCAGGGTCGTGCTCAAGAGAAAGAATCGGAACCGGATTTTCGGTCCCGTCCGCTTGAGCCTAGATGCGTGGAAAGAAGTGAGTGAGCACGCATAAGGTGTCGGCAGACGGGATTTTTTGTTTTGCGGTGAGGTGAGGCGAATTTAGAAACAAAAACGGCCAGCAAGCGCGAACTCGCTGACCGTCGAATCTGTGCAGTTCCTTGGAATGGAGGCTACACGTGTCTTTATGCACCTGTAGAAGCCCACCAGTCAAGTAGAAAAAGAAAAAATCCTTGGAAGAGTGAGCAGAGAGCAGTCCGTTTGGGCTGCTCTCTGCCGTGCGGCTCCGTGGCGGAGAGGTTTATCGCGCCCGATTTATAATCGGTGTGAACGTGTGCGAGCACGTTCCGCAGGTCCGAATCCTGCCGGAGCCGTCAATTCATGCTATCATGCGGCCATGCCAAGGAAGAAGACGCGCCGTATCCTAGTCGAGAAAGACAAATTCGATGCGGTGATGTCGCAGCTCTTGAGAACCCCGCCGATCCCCGCCAAAGAGATAAGAAGCCAGAGGAAGAGAAGTCCGAAGCCACTGTTCCCTGCGAAAGCTGTATAAGCTGAGAGACATTTCTTCCGCGACACCGCAGGAGGATAAATGCCTGTCCAATTTCTCACTGATTTACCGCTAACTTTCGACTACGACCCGGATACAGGATTATTGTCGGTGTTGGTACAAGCGGGGATTCAACGGTTGGGCGTGCAAGCAACCGTGAACGTAGAACTTCTTTTGACACCGAAAGCATCACAATCGCTTCTTTCGGACCTTCCCAAGCTCGAAACTCTTCTGCGGCGAGCCAGCGAAGGGCCAACCAAGCCACGTTCCGTGCAATAAAATCCCGAATCATTTGGGCAAACTCCTAGTAGAATGAATTTGCCCAAAGACCCCGGTGCCAGCCGGGGTTTAGTTTTTATGCCGTCAGTTTCCTGTACGGCAGCGGGTTTCCGCGAAGTAATCCCTTCATCGTTTCGTGAAATATCTGCTTCTGAGAATCTCTGCGGTTGAACCGATAGGAAAACTCATTGCAGTAGCGGCCAAGGTGCTTTATCGAAACCTTGTGGAACGTGCCGTAGACGCCGCGCTTGAGAAGTGAGAAGGCGTTTTCAATCGTATTCGTGTGGTTCTCCCCCTCAGCGTATGTCCGTATATGATCGATCATGCGGTGACGGCCCGGAAAGAGCCGACGCCCGATTATCTCGTAGCTCATAAACTTGTCCGTTTGCAGCAACGCATCCCCGCTGATGTGCTCGCGAATTACAGGCTCCACGCTCGCCATTTTCTCATCTGCCACAGGAATGAGCCGCAGTCTCCCGCCGCGCTCCCTCATGCCGAGTACTACGTCCGTGTCTTGCTTTTTCCGCTTGGGATTGCCCTTGCGGGGTTTCTTTGGCGTGAGGAACGTAGCGTCCGTCTCGACAACGCCAGTCAGCAATCCACCCTCGCACATCGCTTCTCTGATTCTGTGGCAGAGATACCAGACCGTCTTGTAGTCCGCTTGGTCGATCCCCAAGTCACGGCCTACTTGTAGAGCGCTGATTCCCTTCTTCGCGTTCATAATCAGCGCCACGGCCATGAACCACTTTTCTAGGGGCAGGTGCGAATCGTGGAAGATCGTGCCTGTGGTCGCGCTGAATTGATAGCCGCACTCCTTGCACTGATAGAGGCTGCGGGCCGGAACCTTGACCGTCACCATCTTCTGCTTTTTCTTGCTGAATCGCTCGCGCGTGGTTTCGTTCGTGGTGAATTTCGAGATGACTTCGCGGCCCTTGTCATCTTGGCCAGTGATGCCGCACTTCAGGCAGCAAACCCCATTCGGCCAGCGCATCTGTTCAAGGTATTCTAGGCAGGCTTCCTTGGTGGCGTATCTCTTGGTAACTTCTATCAGGTTCATGGCAACCTCTCTATCTGTCTAAAGGCTACCAGACACCATTTACTTTGTCAAGTCCATAATCGCCCTTACGAAAACTGCCGGGGTGCACCCAAATCTTCCCATTATGGAACCGAGCATCCGACAAGGATGCGAGTCCTGCCTGCCCTGAGCGCAGCGAGTCGCAGGATCTCTCTTTGCCATCTCCTCGAAAGGAAACTCCGTGACCAACGAATCCCTCCTTACCAGCTCCACTGCGTCTGAAATCCAAATGTGTCAACATCGCACCGCCAGTGGCCGCCACTGCCGCATGCTCGTTTCTAAACCTGGCGCTAGCCTTTGCCACCACCACGCTGCTTCCCAAAGCAAGGACCAGGCGAAAGCTGCCGTCGCCACACGTCTCATCGGTGAAACTGGGGAATTCCGCTCCGCGGTCGAGATCAACCGCTCCCTCGGCGAACTCTACAAGCTCCTCGCCCGCGACGAAATCGCTCCGCGTCGCGCTGCCGTCATGGCTTACACCTGCAACTTGCTCCTGCGCACCCTCCCGGCCATCGACCGCGAACTCCATCCCCCCAACCACGAAGACCCCATCGTCCTCGATATCCCCAGCTATGTCGCCCAAAGAGCCCTCGAGGCACGACTTGCCCAAGACGCCGCGCAACGTACCCAAGACGCCCAGCGCCTAGCCCTCGAGCGGATCTCCGCATGAATCACACTTGCCATTCTGGGTTGTCTAGGTCGCGTCACGGCACGGCGTTCGGTGATTCCCGTCACAGATTTGGCGTGACCCTCGTCCTAGCTTTGCTACAGGAGCCCGGATTCCACCTGCTCGCTTCCCCGTGGCCCGTCATTCTGGGGCATGACGTGCCCAGTGTGGCGTGCAGGTTTGTGCCTGCGCCCGATCTGCTTTCCCGGGAGGTGGGTATGGGAGCATCTCCAAAGAAAGTTCTTCCCGATAAAAAAATTCAACTTTCTAAGATTCTGGTCGCCACGGATTTTTCGCCGTTTTCCAACCGCGCACTGGAATACGCCTCTTCCTTCGCCCGCCGTTACGAGGCGCACATCTTTCTCACCCACGTGATTTCACCCGACGCCTATCCGCTAGCCGCTCCAGAAGTCACTGTCGGGCTGATCCGAACGCAGCGTCGCGAAGCCGAGGACCACATCCAGCAAATGCTCTTCTCGGGCCGTATGAAGGACATTCCTCACGACGTCCTCATTGAGGAAGGCGCGCTCTGGCCGGCGCTCCACAAAGTTATCGAGAGACAAAAAATCGACTTGGTGGTTGTGGCCACGCACGGCATGGGGGCTGTTCAGAAACTCGTCATCGGTTCCGGCGCCGAACAAATCTTCCGGCAATCGGTCGTGCCTGTCCTCACCGTTGGACCCGCAGTGGACGGCCGGGCGGAACCGGACATTGCGTTCAAGCACATCTTGTTCGCCACGGACTTTGGTCTCGGCGCGGAACGCGAAGCCGCTTACGCTTTTTCACTCGGCCAGGAGCACGACGCGACCGTGACTTTGCTTCACGTTCTTCATCATCTGGATGATTATTCCGAAGACGGCCTAATCCTTCGTCGCGAAGCGGTTAAGCGTCAACTGCAGGATCTTGTGCCGAGTGGCGCCGAGGTTTGGTGCAACACGCAATTGCGCATGGCTGTCGGCGATCCCGCCGCGGAGATTTTGCGTTACGCGCAGGAAAACAATGTCGACCTCATCGTGATGGGCGCAAAAGCGCGCGCCGGCCTCGCCGGTCACGTCCCGGGAACCAAAGCCTACAAAGTTGTCTCTTCCGCGCACTGCCCGGTGCTGACCGTGAGGTCGTAGACGCTGCGAGCCACGAATAGCGGAAGGAAGTAAATTATTCTGAAATTTGCCGCTGTGGATCGGTTGAGATCCTTCGCTTCGCTCAGGATGACAAATCCCTGAGCTTTCGCGTGCATGCCAGACCACGCGCGCGCTTCGCGTACGCCGCGAATCAGGGTGAGAAAGGTTAGGACTTGATGCTATTGCTCGCCGCATCCCATGTAACCGCGGCTTTGCGAAAATAGGATTCGTTGGCCATGTGGCAGGCCAGCGCGGCGTTGTGGCCAAACACGGCATCTTCCGTCACTTGCCGGTGGTTGCGCACGCCCTGGAAAAATGTCCAAAGATGCGGTTTCAGTTCGTCCCAGGAAGCGCCGCGGTAGCTGAAGCCCTCGGCCACCGGCTCTCTCCCCGGTTTGGGATCATGGTCTTCGTGCCACTTTTTCAAGTACGCGTCGCGTAGCGCCCGCGGAAAACTGGAGGTGTAGTAGCTCGGATATTCATCGTCGCCTGATTGTGGAGAATATGTGATCGTATACTCCGTCACTTCCAAAACTCCTTTGGAGCCCTGGAAGCGGTAAATCTCCGGCGTGTCGCAGCCGAGATTTAGCCTGAGGTAAACCGGCGCTTTTCCGTAGTCAAAAAGCGTGGCGTGCACGTCGGGCATGTTGCGGCCATCCTTGAAACGCAAAATGTCGCCCAGTGCCATGGCGCGCTTCGGCGGCTCGTTCCAGCCGAGCATGTAGTTCATGCCGCTGACCAAATGCACGAGCAAGTCGCCGGCGACGCCGGTGCCGTATTCTTTCCAGCAGCGCCAGCGCGCGAAATATTTTGGCGATGCGTCGGCATCCCAGGCGCGCTTGGTGGCGTCGCCCTGCCAGGTGTCCCAATCGAAGTTACCGAGAGAAAGATCCGGCGGCGGAGGATACTCCCACGCGCCGGTGGGATCGTTGCGGCCGAGCGAGCCTTCGACGAGCGTGAGCGTGCCGACGATGCCGTTGGCGAGAAGCTCTTTCGCTTTCGCGCAGATCACGGAGCTGACGCGCTGCGAACCGATTTGCACGACGCGGCCGGTTTTCTGCGCTGCTGCAACCATCGCGAGGCCGTCGGCGGCGGAATGCGACATCGGCTTTTCGCAGTAGATGTCTTTTCCCGCGGTCACCGCGTCGACGACGACTTTGCGGTGCCAGTGGTCGGGAACCGCGGCGATCAGGCAATCGATTTCTTTGTTGTCGAGCAAATCCTGGTAGCGCCGCGTCGTTTTGATTTTGTCACCCGCGATTTCTTTGGCGAGCGTGTGGCGGCCATCGTACAGATCGCAGGCGGCGACGCATTCGACGCCGGGAAGCTGCACGGCGTTGGCAAGCAGGCCCGAGCCTTGCATGCCGATGCCGATGATGCCAAAGCGGATTCGGTCGCTCGGCGAAGCGGCTTGCATCGGCAGGGCAATGTGTTCCGGTTCGAGAAAAATGGCGGGCGAAGCGGCAAGCGCTCCGGTGGCGCCGGCGGTGCGTTGCAAGAATTCGCGGCGGGAAAGATCTTTTTTCATGATGCGCTCCTCGAGGAAGTTGACAGCCGACAGTTTACAGTTGACAGCGCCGCAGAATCCGAAATTGCAAAGCCTAGCACGACCTGAGTCTCGATAGAACAGAAGCAAACAGAAAAGCGGCAGCAAGGCTGCCGCACTCCAAAATTACTTCAGCGACTGGACGGCGACTTCTTTGAAGAGGACGACGTCGTTGTCGCTGTGATTTTGCAATCCCATGTAGCCTTCCATCGGCCGTGGGCCGCGCTGGGGCTCGAAATCGAATTTGCGTTCGGGAACGGGCTGACCCTCGGTGTAGTCGGTGACGGTGACGCCGTTGAGCAACACGACAGTGTGCGGACCGTCGATGGTGATGACCATGGTGTTCCATTCGGGGCCGTATTTGCCGGGCTTGGCGAGCGGCTTGGTCAGCGAGTAGAGCGTGCCGGTGATGTGGTATTCGTCTTCGCCGGGCGCGTCGTTGTCGATTTGCACTTCGTAACCGTAGTGGACGGGCATCCACTCTTCGCGGGGCTCGATGGGGATGCGAATGAAAACACCGGAATTGTCATTGTGATGGGTCATTTGGAAGACGGAGCGAATGCGGCAGTTGCCAAACTTGCCGCCGGTCCAGTAGAGCAGGCCCATGCCTCCGTGCGTTCGAATGAGGCCGTCCTCGACGGTCATGAAGCCGGGGCCGACGTGTTTCCAGCCGGTGAGGTCTTTGCCGTTGAAGAGTTGTTTCCATTCCTTTGATTGAGGTTGAGCTTCAGCGATGAGCGCAACCGATGCGATCATCGAAAGAGCGAACAGAACGAACTTACGCATGCTTCGTGCCTCCGTGTGAGGAAGCGAAGAGAGATTTCTCGCTCCGCTCGGAATGACAAACTAAAACGTCAAATTGTGGAGATAGTCGTAGCTAATCTTGATGTCGTCAAAAGCGGATTTCGGCTCGTCGTTTTCGACGAAGTAATGCTGGATTCCCGCTTTGTTTGACTGCGCAAAAATGCGTTTCCAGTCCACCGAGCCCTGCCCGACGTCAGCCATGTGTCCGCCGTACTTGACGGCCTGCCCCATCGCGCCCTTGTAGCTGCTCGAGAATTTCTCGTCCTTCACCCAATCCTTGACGTGAACGAGCGGGAAGCGGCCGGGATACTTTTCGAAGTAATCGAGCGGATCTTTGCCGGCGACGCTAATCCAGCAGAGATCCATCTCCATGGTGACCAGCTTGGGATCGAGGGCTTCGAGGAAGAAGTCGTACGGAAGCTTGCCGCCGAGAGAATCGGCGGGCTGGAATTCGAACGAGTGATTGTGGTAGCCGAGCTGGATGCCGGCTTTCTGGCTGGCTTCGCCGGCTTTGTTGAAGAGATCGGCGGCGCGTTTCCAGCCGTCTGGCTGCTTGCGCTGCTTTTCATCGATCCACGGGCAGATGATGTAGCTGTGGCCGATGATTTTGGCGGCTTCGATGGTTTCCGGCCATTTTTTTTCGACGGCTTTGTAGTCGACGTGGCAAGAGGGAGCGGAAAGACCATTTTTGTCGAGGATGGCGCGAATGTCCTTTGGAGAGTGGTGAAAATAGCCGGCGAATTCTACTTCCTTGTAGCCGGTCGCGGCAACTTTGGCGATAGTGCCTTCGAAGTCTTTTTTCATCAAGTCGCGAACGGTGTAAAGCTGAAGGCCGATGCGATCGATTTGGTGTGCGGAATCCGCGGCCCAGGCTGGGCGGGCAGCCCCTCCCAGATCAGGGTAAACGGTGGCAATGGTGGCAGCGATGGAAGTGCCGATAAAAGTTCGCCGATTCATGGGGCGCATTCTACTCTTTCCGGAGAGAAGGGAACAGGGATTCAGGGAAAAAAGAGGGCGACGATTCGAATCCGATTCGAATCGCCGCCCCAGGCGAATGGAATGCCGCCGCTAGGGAAATAGCCCTGCGACTGGCGCGGATCAGAAAATAAACTTCAAAGCGAGTTGCATGATGCGCGGATCATGTGTCGCGGTGGCTGTTAGGTACGTAGCCGCCCCGAATGACCCGTTGACTGCGGAAAATTGAGTATGGTTAAAGGTGTTGAAAGTTTCCCACCGGAATTCGAAGGCCTTCGACTCCTTAATCTTGAAGCTTTTGAAAAGCCCCATATCGAAATTCGTACGAAAGGGCAAATTAAGGAAGTTCCTGCCGACGTTTCCAAACGTCAACCCTTGGGGAGCGGCAAAGGCGCAGGGATTGAACAGAAGAGGGCCGGGGCCAGGTGAGGGTACACAAGGAGTGGCGCCGGGGTTCCCCGCGAGATCGGGACGCGAATTGGAAGTTCGGCTGTCGACGTTGTTGCCGACCCCCGCGTTGTCTGGAAAAGCGGTGAACGCCACGTTAAACGGGACTCCGCTCTGGAGCGTCGTGATACCCGACCACTGCCAGCCGCCCAGAAAAGTTCTCTTCAGTCCGGAGGATTTGTTGAAAAGCGGCAAATCGTAAACGTAGCTGATGTTTAAAATGTGGCGTTGATCGAAATTCGAACTGGCCTTATTGGCAGCAATATTGTAGGAATCCAAGAAGCCCACGATTCCGTTGGACCCTGTTGCGTCCACGCGATCTGAAGAATTGTCAATCGAGTGGCTGTAGGTGTATGCCACATTCAACTCCAAAGATCCAACAGAGCGACGCAAGCTAGCCTGGAGGGCGTTGTAGTGAGAGTTCGCCTCCGTTTCGAGGAGTTCGAGCGTGCCAAGGCCAACGAATGGGCGGAACGGATCGGGGTCACCGCTGCAAGCCACGGTTAAGTTGTTGGCGGCCTGACCGGTGATGGGAACGCCGCTTGGGGTCATGAAGGTGCTGCAGTCGTTCAGGCCAATGGCCTCACCGGACTTGTAGGGGTTCGGCACGTTCGAATCGGACAAAGATTTGATCTGGTTAAGGTCACGCTCGTCGGTCAAGTGAGTACCTTTGCTGCCCACGTAGGACACGGTTGCGACGAAGTGCCCTGGAAGTTCTCTCTGGATATCCAAATTCCATTGTTGGACATAAGGCCAAAGGGCCTTGGCTTCAATAATGGCCGGGGGTTCGTTGTTGACGGTGGGAGGGAGGAGCGCGCCACCTCCGCCGATGCACTCATATCCTGTATTAGGCGAGGCGCAAGTTCCCGAACCTGCGGCGATAAGCGGCTGTTTAGCGGTTAGAACGCGAGGGGGCGTGCCCTCGAGGGATTCGGCGTTGGCTTCGTTTCCGTTCCCGTATTCGAAGAAAATTCCATAGCCGCCTCGAATTGCCGTCTTGCCGTCGCCTTTAGGATCGAAAGCGAAACCGAAGCGGGGGCCGGGATTGAAGAGATGGCCCTGCATACATCCGGGAAGAGATGTTCCTGCGACGGTAGCACTCGGAAATTTGTTAAGGATGGCTGTGGGGATAGAAGCGTTGCCGCCCGGTCCACCACATTGGACGAAGCCGTTAAACGGATTAGCGGTCGCGCTGGGGATCAGTGCACCAGCCACGCCAGTTACGCTACCACTTACGTCAATCGCTGGAGCTGCAGACAGCATATAGGCAGCGGGGTCAAAACTGTAAGAAGCCTTGCTGATGTCGCGATTGGTTTGGAACAGGCTGACGCGCAGGCCCAGGTTTAGTGTGAGGCGTTTGGTGGCGTGCCAGTCGTCCTGGAAGTAAGGCTCGAAGATTTTATAGCGGTAGTAATACTTCACAATGGCGCTGGTCTGCGAATACGAAGCAATATTGCCGATGAGAAAATCAGCAAAGGAATTTCCGGTGCTGACCGGGGCAGTCTCGCTAAAACCCAGAACGCCGCCGAGACCGACAGAAGTGGGAGCATTTGGCTCGTTCTTTTGGATGGCGATGAATTCGCCGCCGAACTGGAGATTATGCGAGCCAATGATTTTGGTGACAGTGTCGCGATAACCATAGGTTGGGTTCGCATTCTCCCAGGGCATAAACCCGGGATTAACAGTGAAGCCGCCACCGTAGGCTGCGCCGTTCAGGAGAGAGACGGCGGGCAGTTGGAAGAGCTGCTGGCTGCCGGCACCCGTCTTGAATAGGCTGGTCATGGTGAAGCCGGAGGGAACCTGGAAATTGCCAGTGTTTGTCAGAATAAGATGGTCCGCAGAATAGCTGGCAATGAATTCGTTGAGAAGGGTAGGGGATATGGTCGCAGTCAAGTGGGCCACAAAGCTGGTTCCTGGAGTCCCTTCTTTGGTTTGAACGGTAGGGAATGGGTTGTCCACAAAAGCGACGGTGGGGTTTACGCTGGAATAAGAGTCGTGGATATAGCGACCCATGAGGCGGAGCCGGGAAGAGAAGTTGTGGTCCACGCGGAGAAGTTCTTGGCGCCAATCGAGGGGCTCGCTAACCGTGCCAATAAAGAAAGGAGAACCGCCAATAGTAGCAGTGGAGGCGGGGATCAACGCTTTGAGGAGCGCCGCAGCGTTAGGATCGATGGGGACGTTGTTTCCAGCATAGGCGAGACCAGTGCTTGGATTAGTCGGGCACTCCGAGCCGGGGCAGACATCATTGAAATTGCCCCCGCGTTCGGCGTTGGAAGGCACCTGCTGATTGAAGGAGAAGGGATTTTTCTCGCGCCGCCATTCTTCGGACCAGAAGAAGAAGGTTTTTTCCTTCTTGGAATTGTAATGGTTGGGAATGTAAAAGGGCCCACCAAAGGTGTAGCCAAAGTCATGCTTCTTGTATGGGGGTCTGGGAGCCACCGGAGAGCCGTTCGGATTTAAGCCTGCAGCGTTGTTGAAAAATGTATTCGCATTGAACATTTCGTTGCGGAGGTATTCGAACACGTCCCCGTGAAAACTTTGGGTGCCTGATTTCGTAACGACTTCGATATTTCCGGAACCGTTTCTGCCATAGAGCGCGCTGTAATTTGAGGTCAACACGCGAAACTCGGCGATCGCGTCTATATTGGGAAAAACATCGAGAGTATCGTTGGAGCCAGTATCCATATTGTTGGCACCATCGACCTGCCAGTTGTTGTACTCTTCCCGGCCGCCGTTAATGCTATAGGAAATGTTGCCATTCAAGCCGACTTGTCCGGTGTCACGGCCGGTTTGGTTGCTGACTCCTGGGACCATGGTGACGAGACGAGTGAAGTCGCGGCCGTTCAATTCGAGCTGGCTGATTTCCTTTCCGGTGACGACGCCGGAAAGATCGGAGGATTGCGTTTCGACTTGTGCGACGTTGGTACCTTCGACGACGACGCTTTCGCTTACCTGGCCGACCTCGAGT
The DNA here is from genome assembly GCA_035623215.1 of Candidatus Acidiferrum sp. Lineage (GTDB taxonomy): Bacteria > Acidobacteriota > Terriglobia > Acidiferrales > UBA7541 > Acidiferrum. The sequence goes on along the minus strand of DASPTW010000014.1, from coordinate 18,360 downwards.
GTGACATCGACACGCGCTTTCTCAGCGACCTGGAGAATGATGCTTTTGGCGTTGAAGGACTTGAAGCCTTTCGCGGTGACGAGCAGGTCATAAGTGCCGGCGGGCAAGCCGCCAGTGAGATAATCGCCTTCCGTGTTAGTCACCGTCGTGCGCGTAAGCCCAATGGCGGCGCTTGTGACTTTCACATTTGCGCCCGGAACCACGGCACCGGTAGTGTCGCGAACAGTGCCTGTAATGGACGCGGTTTCTTGCGCACGCCCGGTCAACGGGAAGAACATCGTCACCAGCAGTGTGCACAGAAGAAAACGCGCCCTTCCCAAGTTACTTCTACAAATTGATAGGAAATTCGGTTTGTCCGCCACGTTCAAACCTCCGGAAAATTTTCGGAAAAGGAGAACACATGAATCGCGGAGGCGCGGCAGTAGAAAAAGAGCAAAATCGCTCTGGGCTTGCTGATTGCTACGGCACGACCCCTGGACACATGCCCCCCAATCGCTCGACAGAAAGGCACCCTCTATTAAAACGAGTTAATAGAGCATTTTTGAGCCCGTGTCAAGGGGGAAATGCAAGGAGCCAAATGCAAAGCGGAGCAAGTCGTGACGACTGAACGAGGAGGGAGCGTGACCCCCGGGCGTTCGGCACGTCGTTCTTGTAATCCGGGGAACGCTATTGGAGACTAAACGAAGATGAGACGGCTATTCTTGAAATTTCCTGCGGCCACGTGGTCGCTCGGCTGGGTGCTCCTCCTGGCGACGAGCGCTCTCACGTCAAGCGCAAGTCCGCAAGCAGCTTCGCAAAGCAGCGGGAAGGGAAAACTGGAAGTGCAGTCGTGGTTCGAGCAAGGAGAGACAGCCTTGCAGAACGGCGATCTCGATGCAGCGGAGGCGGCGTTCCGCCGAGTCCTAACTGCGAGCCCGCAGGCCGGGGCGGCGTATTCCAACCTGGGTGTCATCGCCATGCGGCGTAAGGAGTGGGAGCAAGCACTCAGGTTGCTCGAAAAGGCCAAGCGACTTGAGCCCAAAGTGGCAGGGATCCGGCTGAACATCGGCCTGGTGGAATACCGGCGGGGAGATTATGGGGCGGCAATCGAGCCACTGGCGAGCGTGGTCCGGGATCAGCCCGATTCGCAACAAGCACGGTACTTGCTGGGGCTCTGTAACTTTTTTACCGGGCACTTCGAGGAAGCGGTCAGAGTACTCGAGTCGTTATGGCCACAGATGTCCGGCGACGCGGTGTACCTCTACGTTTATTGCATTGCGGCACATAATGCTGGAGAAAAAGACGCGGACGAAAAGGCGCTTGCCCAACTGCTTGCAGTGGGAACCGACACACCCGAGTTTCATCTCATCCTAGCCAAGGCTTACGTGAACCACAAGGATTATACGAGAGCCGTCGACGAACTGAACGTTGCAAACGCTGCCAACCCTAATCTTCCTTTCGTTCATTTTAATCTCGGGTTTGTTTACATGCGCACTAGCGAATTTCAGCTCGCGATGGAGGAATTCTTGAAGGATATCGCGATCGAACCGGACGTGGCCGAAAACTACGAGCAACTTGCCATGCTTTACTCCCGAATGGGCAGGGATGCGGATGCGGAGAAGGCATTTCAGGATGCGATCCAGCGCGATCCGAAAATGGCCGGCGCGCACTTTGGACTGGCGAAGCTGCACATGAAACAGGAAAAGTATGCGGAGGCGTTGCGCTCCATAGATATCGCTGTGCGGCTCACCCCGGACAATCAAAACGTCCATTTTCTGCGCGGCCAAGTGCTCAAGCGCCTGGGGCGCGAGCAGGAGTCCAGAGCCGAAATGGCCAAGGCGCAGAAAATTTTCAACGCGACGTTGGAGAGCGATCGCAATGCCGCAGAAGACGAGCGCATGCCCAACCCCGAACTGACTAAGGAGCCACAGTAGCGGCTTGTCTTTCCGTGTTTTCAAACAAATTCGAGCGGAGGCGGCTGCCAAGGGCCGCGGGACTGTTCGAGGGCCGCGGCGACGGCGAGGACGAGTTCTTCTTCGAAGGGGCGGCCGATGATTTGAACGCCGATGGGGAGCCCGTCGTTGGAAAGGGAGATGGGGACAGAAGCACCGGGAAAGCCAGTGAGATTGAGCCATTGCGCGTAGCGCATGGTGTCGAGATAGCCTGTACCTGGCGCATAGTTGCCACCGCCGTGGCGAAAGGCGGGAGCAGAGGAAACGGGTGAGAGAAGAACGGGAACGTCGTCCATTTGGCGAAGGATTCTTTCGCGGAGAAGGTCGCGGTCGGCGCAGGCTTGCAGGAATTGGTCGAGCGAGAGAGGAGCGGGTGAGGTGGCGTGGAAAAGATATTCGCGGAGCATGGGGCTGAGCAGAGATTCGTGGCCCGCGAGACTGGAGCGGAGCAAATGACCGATAACGGCGCCAAAGAAAAACCACCAGAGTTCGAGGGCGCGATCGAGACCGTGCAATTGGAATGGCTCGACGTGGAAGCCGCGGCTGGCTAGCAATTTCGCGGCGCGGTCGACGGCGGAGCGGGTTTCGGGAGTGGCGCTGCCGAGCGCGGGACTTTCCAGAATCCCGATGTGAATTGCGCGGAGATCGTTTTCGGAGTAAGCGTGGGCGGAGACGGGCGCGGAATGAGCGTCGCCAGCGTCGGGGCCCGCCATGACTTCGAAGAGCGCGCGGACATCGGCGATGGTGCGGGCCATGGGGCCGACGACGCCAATCCAACCGAACGCGCCGGCTCCTGAGGGGAAATGGCCGGTCGCGGGAATGCGGCCGGGGGTGGGCTTGAGGCCACAGATGCCGCAAAAATGCGCGGGGACGCGGATAGACCCGCCGCCATCGCTGCCCACGCCACCCACGGAACAACCGGAGGCGATGGCAGCGGATTCGCCGCCGCTCGAGCCGCCGGCGGAGTACTCAAGATTCCACGGGTTGCTGGTTTTGCCGTTGAGGAGATTGTTGGTTTCATAGGCCATCAGAAATTCGGGCGTGTTGGTATTGCCCAGGAGGATGGCGCCGGCGGATTTGAGGCGGGAAACGAGAGGGGCATCGGTTTGCGGGATGTACTCTTTCCGGAGAAGAGAGCCGGCGGGGCAGGGCCAGCCGGCGACGTCGATGCAGCTTTTGATAGTGAGCGGAATGCCGTGAAGCGGGCCGAGCTGAGCGGCTTGGGAGATCGCCGAATCGGCGGCGCGAGCCTGGGCACAGGCCCCGTCGGCGTCCAAGTGAACGAAGGCGTTTAGTTTAGTTTCCAGGGCGGAGATGCGGTGGAGATGGGCGTCGATGAGTTCGACGGAAGAAACTTGCTTCGCACGCAGGGCGGCGCGGAGTTCGGCGATGGTGAAAAAGGGCGAAAGCGCCATAGAGTTCAGAAGCGGGAGAGTATGCGCCTGTTGGACGCGGGTCAAGGGAGAAGCGATTGCGGCAATGGCGAACAATAAAATAAGTTGACCAAAGAAGGGGCTGCCGGGAGAATTTTGCGGAGTGCGTAAAAAGGGAATTGGGCGTCATACAGGGTTCAACACGACTGGAATGAAAACTCAAATGGAATTAAGTGCCCGGCGTTTCGTTAGTGTTGCCGTTTGTGCTGTTTTCGCGTGCTGCGTTGCGCTGGGAATGCGCAGCAGCACATCCATCGCTCAGGAAAAGGACACAGCAAAGAAGAAGGCGGCGGGAGAGCCGAAGTTGGCAGAGGCTTATCGCTTCAATACGCAGGGCGTGGCCTATATGAATCAGCAGCGGCCGGCTGACGCGCAAAAATATTTTGAGCAAGCGCTGGGGGCCGATGCGAAATTCGCAGTGGCGCGTTTGAATCTCGGCGTTGCGCTGATGGGACAGCAAAAACTGGAGGCGGCGCGCGCGGCGCTGGCGGAAGCAACTGAACAACTCCCGGGCGATCCGTATGCCTGGTACAACCTGGGGCTGGTGTACAAGGATCTGGGCGAAGCCGAAAAAGGGATTAGCGCGTTCCGGCGGGTGACGGAAATCAAGCCGAACGAGGCGGACGCTTTTTATTTTGTGGGGTTCCTGAACACGCAAATTCAAAAGTATGACGAGGCGATTGAGGCATTTCAGAAAGGTTTGGCGCTGAATCCGGTGCACGCTTCGGCGGAATTCGGATTGGCGCGGGCGTTGCAACGCAAAGGAGATGCGGCTGGCGCGCGGGAGCATTTGGCGCGATTTCAGAAAATAACGACGGAACATCTAGGCGCGCCATTCGGCGCAGGCTATGGGGATCAGGGGAAGTATTCGCTGGCAGAGTTGCCCGCGAGTGGAGAAGTCGAAGTGCCGGTCGCGATTCCGGTGCGGTTTGTGCCGGAGACGAATCCGTTTGTTGCAAAAGGCAGCGCTGGAAACGCGGCGGTGATTGGAGCGAGCACGGGAGCTTGTTTTTTTGATTATGACGGAGATGGGAAGCCAGATCTTTTTTTGGTGAGCGGAAGGGCGGATGGCACGAGCCATTTGTTGCGCAATCTGGGCGACGGGCGGTTTGAAGATGTGACGCAGGCGGCGGGGATTCAGCTTAGTGGCAACGGATTCGGATGCGCGGCAGGGGATTTTGATAACGATGGCAAGACCGATTTGGCCGTGTGCTTAAGCGATGGAGTGCGGCTGCTACGCAACAAGGGCGAGGGAAAATTTGAAGATGTGACCCAGGCGGTGGGAATCCGCCGAGAAAAAGGGTGCGTGGGCGTGACGTTTGTGGATTACGACCACGACGGCGATCTCGATTTGTACATCACGATGGCGGCGGATTCCGCTGGCGCGGGAGCACCGGCGCACAACGTGCTGTGGCGCAACAATGGCAACAGCACGTTCACAGATGTCTCTGCAGAGACAGCTCTGGGTGTCGCGGCGACGGGTGGGGGAGTCGTCACGACGGATTTCAACAATGACCGCGCCATTGATTTTGTTGTTGCGGGTGGCGTGGCGGGCGCTTCGATTCTGCTGAATCCGCGCGAAGGGAAATTCACGCCGCTGGCCGGAATTGACTTCACAAAAGAAAACTTGCCGCCTGCGGTGGGAGTGGTTGCTCTTGATTTCGACAAAGATGGATGGATGGACCTGGCGTTCACGCACGCAGGGGCGCCGGGAATCAGTTTGTGGCGAAACGTAGAAGGGAAGCGGCTGGAGCGCGTGGCGCTGCCGGATTTTGGCTGGCAAAAAGGGTGGGGGATCGCGGCGGTGGATTACGACAACGACGGGTGGCTGGATTTGATTGCCGCCGGGGAATCGAGCAGCGGTGGGGAATTGCGGTTGCTGCGCAATTTGGGAAACAAGGGTTGGGGCGACGTTACGAAGAGCGTGGGACTGGACGCAGTCAAATTGAATCAGCCGCGCGCGATTGCCGTTGCGGACATTGATGGAAACGGGGACCCAGATTTGGTGGTGACGCAACTTGGGGGCGCGCCGTTGGTCTTGCGCAACGAAGGCGGCAATCAGCACAACTGGATGAGCATCGACCTGAAGGCGCTCAACGACAACAAGAGCGGTATCGGAACGAAAGTCGAGTTGTACGCCGGATTGCTTTATCAGAAGTGGGAAGTGGCTGGCGCGTCGGGCTATCTCGGGCAGAACGCAGCGCCGATTCTCGCGGGGCTGGGCGCGGAGAAAAATGCTGAAGTGGTGCGGTTGCTCTGGCCGACGGGGGTGCCGCAGGACGAGATCAATCTTGCTGCGAAGAAAGTTCAAACAATTGCGGAGCTGGACCGCCGCGGAAGTTCGTGTCCCGTTTTGTTTTCGTGGAATGGACGTGAATACGAATTCATCGCGGACATGATCGGGCCGGGAGTGGTGGGGCACTGGGTCGCGCCGGGAGAACGGGACGTTCCGGACCCGGACGAGTATCTGAAAGTGGCGGCGCACAGTGTGAAACGGCGCGACGGCATGCTGAGTTTCCGTTTTATGGAGCCGATGGAAGAAACGGTTTATCTCGATCAGGTGCGATTGCTGGCGGTCGATCATCCGGGAGCGTACGAAGTTTTTCCAAATGAACGATTCGTGAGTGCGCCGCCGTTTCCGGAATTTCGCGTGATCGCCGGCAAAAATGCGCATCCACCTGTGGGGGCGTGGGATGATCGCGGCCACGATGTTCTTTCGCTAATCGCGAAGGCTGATCGCAAGTATGTCACTGATTTCGAGGACTTGCCGTTTGCCGGATTCGCCAAATTGCACTGGCTTGAACTCGATCTCGCCGCGTGGGATGCGCAGAAGCCGCTGCGGCTGATCATCGATGGATATACGGACTATTTCACGGCGACGTCGATGTATGCGGCGGACCAAGCAGGAATCAAAGTAATTGCGCCGTACGTGGAAGCGCAGGATGCGCAGGGAAAGTGGGCCCGCGTAGTCGACGACATGGGCTTCCCCGCGGGACTTGAACGCACGATGATTGCGGACCTGAGCGGGAAGCTGCCGGCGGGAACCAGAAGAATCCGAATCGTCACCAATTTGAAGATTTATTGGGACGCGATTCGCATCGACCAGACGGCTGAGACTGACGAAGTTCATGTTTCGCAAATCCCACTGGCGAAGGCCGAGTTGGATTTTCTTGGATATCCGCGCGAGATTCGCTTGCAGCCCGCGAGCGATACAACTTATTCCTTCACACAGCGCAGCATGACGGGACCGTATGCGCGCGCCGCTGGAAATTACACGCGCTATGGCGATGTCTACGACTTGTTGCGCGACTCAGATGACCGCTTTGTGGTATTCGGCTCCGGCGAAGGCGTGAAGCTGGACTTCGATCCGAAGAATCTCCCGGCATTGCCCGCCGGTTGGGTGCGCGATTACTTTTTTTATGCCGACGGTTTCGAGAAGGATCTGGACTTCTATGCTGCTCATGCGTTCACGGTTGAGCCGCTGCCGCGGCACACGTTGCTGCCGTATCCCTATCCGGAGGGGAAAGACTACCCGCGCGACGCGGAGCATTTGAAGTATCTACTCGAATACAACACGAGAACCCGCTCCGACCGAATGCCGCCGAGCCTTCGCTATCAATATTCGGATTCGCCGAACTGAGCCGGAATTGCAGCGAGAATTTAGGGTCTGCGCGCTTCCTGAAAGGCCTCCGGCGGGTCCATGTAGCACTGCTTCCAAAAAGCCTCCGGAGAAAGGGTCCCCGCGGCGAGTTGCTTCGCGCTGTCAAGCGTAGCACCCAAGATGCCGCCATCGGCAGAATCAAAAATCACCACGAAGCCTTCTATCGGCACGTCCGAGGCTGAGGCTTCGCCCGGTGATTTCTCGAACAGGACACGCGCATAGTCGAGTTTGGCGCGAGCCCCGTTCTCTTTCGGATCTGAGGATGTCGGCTGGACCGTATAAATTCTCACGGTTTTGCCTTTTAGCTCAGCCCAGTCGCCTGGAAAAACGCTGGTATCTGCGCGAGCGACCCGAAACGGCGCGGACTTCTCGTCGCCGGCCATTGCGTTGGGCGAATTCAGCCGCTCGGCAATCAGCTCCGGGAGGGCGACACTGGCGCGCCGAATGTAACCGCGTGAAGGGCCCGAAATCTGCACGTGAATCCATTCCCCCTCGGCTTCGATAAATTCAAACTCGTCATCGGCCGCCGCATTAAACAACACTCGCGATCCCTCAGCAGGCTTGGCCAATACCGGTGTTCCCGGTTTGTTTACCACGACAAGATTCACTGGGTGTGCCTGATGCTGCTGAATTTCACGCAGGCTCTGAAGTTCTTCGCTTAGTTCCTTCATGTGTTTCTCTTCGGCTTCGCGTTTTGCGCGCAGCGCAGCCATCTCATCCGAGGAGGAAGCGCTGGCGTTGGCCGAAGAGTTCGCCGGCGCAGGAAGAGCTCCGCCGGACACGCCGGCGAGGTCGAGCTTTGGTTTCGGCGCGGTTATGGTGGAATTGGAAGATGCTCGGGCAAGCGAGGAAGCTAGCTTTGCACCCAGTTTCCCATCTAAACGGTCCAGCAGATCCAATTCCAGTCGCCCATTCGAAGGAAGAGCCTCGTAGCTCGATTTGGCAGGATCACGGTCGGCATACCACGCCGTGATTTTCGCGGTCACTTGGACGATGGTGCCGCCGGAGCTTCCTGGCAGCAGCTGAATCGAAAATTGGTAGAAGGCGCGCTCGTACCTGTCGAGCGGCTTATCCCCCAGGGCGACAAAACCTTCGACAATCGGCAACTTCTGGCCGGAATAGGCTTGCAACTCTTTCAGCGCCGCTTCTACTTCCTCGCGTGATTTTTGGTACGTTCTCGCATAGGGCACATCCTGCGCCAACGCCAAAGCAACATGTAGCACGACGCAAATTCCCGCCAATGCGCTACTCCAGCCAAGCGTGGTGCGCAGCATTCGGCCTGGGCTTCTCATGGCAACGCTTCCAACTGTTCAACGGGGAGCCACCCGCGCTGGCCATCCGGCGTTTCCACGCCATACCAGTGAGGCGTAACGATCACAATGACAACGTCAGTGAAAGCGGCGAGCGTCTTCAGGCTCGCCGCCTCACGAAACGGCGCGGCTCGCAGCTCGGCTCCAGGCGCCTTTACACGGCGCTCCACTTCGTGGCGTATCGCATGAATTTGCCGGTCGAGGTCTTTTACCGAGGATTCAGCCGCGGCCAGGCGCGTGGATTCATCTTCGTGCTGGCGAGTCCGGATTTGCTGCACAAGCTCCGCGCTGTCGCGGCGCCGCTTTGCGTCCGCGGCTTCCTGTGCCGTCATCTGGATTGCTTCAAGGTGATTTTTAATTTCCTTAAACTCACTCGACTCCACGGTGCCATCTGAAATGTGCACTCGCTTGTGGGTTTTTTCCACGTATACGGCGTTGATCGACAATCGCATGCGCTCTGGGCTGACGCTCGCCAAAACGTATCTCACTGCGATCGTGCCCTGGTCCGCGCTTTCCAGAAAATGGCGTGGCGCGATGGCGTCCTTGCGAATTTTGTAGAAGACCTTTCCCGTGCCGGTCCACGGCTCAAAAAGCGGCGTGGAATCGACAACCTCTGCCCCGGTCAGCGTGGGATCCTTGTCAAAGATGTATGTGCCGTGGATGACTTGATCCTCTACCACTTCGGTGAGGGCTTGCAGGATGTCCGCTTCCGTGCCGGCAAGGTCGCCAGACAGGCCTGGGTTGCGAAGCTGCGCTTCCGTCGAGTGCGCGATAAGCGAGAGCGTAATCGCAAGGCACAAACTCACTAGGCCGAATGTATCGTTCCTGCTGCGAATGCTCGAATTAGCTTTGGTGAATCTCATTTTCAAATGTTTCTCAGAGAATTCTCGCCGCAAGAGAGATTAACGCCCTGGAGGAACCTCTCCTGTAAACGTAATCAAGATGAGCATACGTTTTTCATTTTCAGAAGCCAAGTTGCATCAAGTTCTCACAAGAACAATCGTTGATTGGAGGGAGTTGCGAGTCGCTTGCAGCCGAAATTATCCTGTGCTGCGGCTGTCCTGAATCCCAAAAAGCAACGCGGCAGACTCCCCTTGGTACCAGAACTAGATTTCCAAAATTTTCTAGAGATTTAAGCAAGAAATCTCTTGCATTCGTTTTTTTGCGGGAGTAGGATGCGCCCCGGTTCAGGGATTGAGGATTTGGGGCCTTTTTCTTTTGACGGGGAAAAAGGGACCGGTTCTCTATGGGGCGTGCTGTTCAAAACCTCTTCTCGATCTTGGGACAAGCTCGGGGCTATCAGGGGCCTGGCCCGTTGGGGTCTGTTCACGCCTTTTTCCTCTCATCTAAATCGAACCCGTGTCTGCTCGGCGAGTATTAGCTTGATTTGTCATGCAGAGGAGGCGGTATGTTCGTTTGGAGTCCTGAAGGGATAAGGAGAAGGTCTTCCTTCTTGCAGTTGCCCTCTCTCGCGGTCGCGATTCTTTCTTTTGTCTTCGTTCTCACGAATTGTCGTTCTGCTCTAGCGATTCCGCATCCGTCCGCCAAAGTAAATGCGCTTCCGGCATTCGCTAGAAAGTACGGAATGCCATGTTCTTCGTGTCATGAGGTATGGCCAAAGCTCAGCCCGTTCGGCCAAGCGTTCAAGGACAATGGCTACCAGATGGGCAATGATCGCGACGCTCCCATTTTTCAGCAGCCTGCTTATTGGCCGGTGACATTCCGCATTACGCCGATCTGGCATCGCGAGAATGAAAACCGAGCCCAGGTTGACGGAGCCGCGGGCGTGTCAGCCAACGAGGCCACGGTTACCACGCATGGATTTGAATTAAGCGGCCTCGACTTTCATACCGGTGGGACGCTGGCGAAGAACGTATCTTTTTATGTTCTGCCGTCTTCGGACTCCACGGCCGCCTTCCACTTCGAAACGGTTATGGCTCGCATCGACAACATCGGCCATACCCCCTGGTTCAACCTCAAGCTCGGCAAGTTTGAACTCGACAATCTTTTGTCTGAAAAGCGCATCCTCACGCTGACCAACGTTTCCGGCGTTTACACCAACTATCACTTCCAGCCAATCACCGAGACTGCCGCACCTGCGGCGAACGGCATCCCGTTTGTGTTTGGCATTGGCGACAATCAGTTAGGTATGGAATTGATGGGACACTCTGCAGACGATCGCACGCGCTACTCTGTTTCGCTGCTCAGCTCCAGCGATGGCAAGCCGACCGCTAATCTTCAGCCACTCTCCCGGGCTTACGGCACCTATCTGACGTTCAGCCAAGCCTTTGAGGCCGGAAACTTTGGCTTACAACGCATCGGCGTATTCGACTACATCGGTGAATGGCCAACGTACTTTCAATATACGAATGCCGGCGTTGGAGTCCAAGGCACCGGCGTTGGCAATAAGATGTACTACCGCGCTGGTGTGATCGGCCAGTTCTACATCAAGAAGTACGACCTCACCGCGATGTATTTTCATAGCTCGGATGACAAGTATTTGGCGACGGTCACTCCGGCGAATGGGACACTCCCAACGGGCGCGCAAAACGCGGTGTGGAACGGCGCGTTGTTTGAAAGCCACTATACCTACAGTCCGCAATTTATCTTGATTCAGCGGGACGAATTCGTCCGCATGTCGCAACAAGCCTTGCCGATTGTGGCAGGAGCGTATGTGCCGGGCGTAAGCGTTCCTTCTGAAGACTTTGGAAACATGGACGTGTACACCTTCGGGGCGCGCTACTATCCATTCATCTCCAGCCGGGCGGGTTTCGCTTTCCACGGCGAATACGCCTTCAGCCAGCAGGCCGGAGCCGCTCCGGTAACTGGGCGCACGCTGCGTTTCAGCAGCTTGTTGTTCGGCTTTGACTTCGCGTTTTAAAGGTGAACACGATGAAACCAGTAAACAAAACGCTTTTGAGTTTCGCGCTGCTCACCTCACTTGCTTTTCCGATAACAGCTCTGGCCCAACAGGGCGAATCGCACATCGGCAAGCTGACGGGGCATTCCGACGCCGGCAAGCAACTCTTCTATCGCTACTGCTGGGGATGTCATGGTTTTCGCGGCGATGGAAATGGCGAGAACTGGCTGCCAACAGGCTCTTTCTTGGAGCCCTACCTGAACATCCAACCGCGGAATTTTGCCGCTGCGACTTTTAAGTGCCGTTCGACACCTACCGGCACTCTACCGACCGATCAAGATCTCTACAACGCGATTGAGCGCGGCTTCGTTATGAGCAACATGCCATCGTGGATCACCTTGACTGCTCAAAACCGCGCCGACTTGGTGGCCTTTATCAAGACTTTTTCGCCCCGCTGGAAAAATGAGAAATCTGGCGAGCCGATCAACGTGCCGCCCGAACCCAAGCTGACCGCCGAAAGCATAAAGCACGGCGCGGAACTCTTCCAGAAGTTGGAATGCTGGAAATGTCATGGCCAAGAGGGCCGCGGCGATGGTCCGTCGGCTTCGACGCTCACCGACAGTAACGACCAGCCCATTCGACCTTATAACTTCGCCGTGGGCTCGCGCTTTAAGTGCGGAACTACAAACCAAGACCTATACAAGATATTCATGACCGGAGTGGATGGGACGCCCATGCCGTCCTTTGCTGATGTCATCAAGCCGGACGAGGCCTGGGACCTGGTGCACTTCTTGCGTACCTTGCAAGTGGCCCACAAGAGCCCGGAGCTGGCTCTGTGGCAATCCACTCCAGAGGGCGCGCAACAAATCGCGGCTAGAAAGGCACAGGGCACGCCGACGGGCTCTGGATTTAAACAATAACTTCGACTCAGAAGCGCGGAGTTTCGAAAAAAGGAGCAAAGATTATGCGAACGAAGATAGGGTACGCCGCAATCCTGGCCGTGCTCATTGCTACCACGATTGCACTCGCCAGGCCGAGCGGCGGCACAGTCGACGGTAAAGTGACTTACGAAGGCACGCCGGCCAAGCAGAAACCGATTGATATGTCCAAGGAGCCGAGCTGCGCCAAGCAGTACGCCACGCCGCCTACCACTGAGACTGTCGTCACCGGGCCCAACAACGCGCTCGCCAACGTGGTCGTCTATGTTTCTGCGGGCGCGCCGGACGAAGCCGCGCCGTCACAAGCCGTGGTGTTTGATCAGAAGGGTTGCAGGTACATTCCACACGTTCTCGCGTTTCAAGTGAACCAGGAACTCAAAGTGACGAACGAGGATCAAACCTCGCATAACATCCACCCGCTGCCCAAGATCAACCGCGAATGGAATAAGTCGCAGCCGCCGGGAACGCCTCCCATCGTGGACAAATACGACAAGATGGAGTTCATTCCCGTGAAGTGCAACGTGCATCCGTGGATGCACGGCACCTTTGCGGTCTTGAAAAACTCGCACTACTCCGTTTCGGGCGATGACGGGAGCTTCAAGCTTCCCAATTTGCCTCCGGGCAAGTACACCATCACAGCTTGGCACGAGTCTTACGGCGAGCAGACTCAGGAAGTCACGATTTCGGGCAGCGAGACGAAGTCCGTGAACTTTGTTTTCAAGGCCAAGCCGTACTAAACCAGTTTCCAGCAAAGACAAGTCGGCACGTTGTTCGGTCAGGATTTGAATCCTTGGAACGGCCGCCTGGAGCTTGTTCAGGCAGAGGCGAGGTGCCATGGGCAAATTGTTTGCAGTAATTCTGGTGATCATCGCGTTAGCATCTGCCTATCCGATTGCCACACATGTATTCGTGCTGCCGGAAGATATTTCCACGCACGGCCACGCCATTGATGATCAATTGTCCGACACCATGGCCGAGGCAGGCTTTTCTTTTCTGGGCGCCCAGTTGGTCCTTGCCTTCTTCGTCTGGAAATTTGCGGAGCGTAAAGCCGGAGCAAAGCTCAGCAATATCCCGGGCGGCGCGAAATTGATGGTCGCGATCGCCTTCATCATCGTCGGCGCGGAAGTTTTCGCGCTTGGCGTGCTCGGCCAAAAAGCCTGGGCGAACGTCTATTTCACTCCTCCTCGTGCGGATGCCCTCCAGATCCAGGCGCAAGCTGGCCAGTTCGCGTTTTATTTTCGCTATCCGGGAGCCGATGGAAAATTTGGCGCCATCCACCCCGACAAGATTGACGAGGGCAACCAGAACTACTTCGGCCTGGACCCAGCCAACGACGTCGAATCCCGGGATGACATTGTTACCGGTGAACTTGCCATCCCCGTTGACCGGGAGATTCACCTGCTCATGCATGCCAAGGACGTGGGCCATTCGTTTTATGTCCGCGAGCTCCGCATCCAGCAGGATTTTGTTCCTGGGCTTGATCTCTCGGTTCATTTCACCGCCACGAAAATTGGCAAATACGAAATTGTTTGCACCCAGCTTTGCGGCCTCGGCCACTACAACATGAAGGCTTATTTGAACGTGATGTCTCAGGACGATTTTGAGAAGTGGTTGAAACAGAAAGCTTCCGAGCAGTGAGCTTGTGAATCCGGCCCGCGAACCGGCGGGTAGCTGACTCGGGAGGTTCGCGGCCTTTTAGAGCGAGGTGAGTACATGCAAGAAGTATCAGCGCAGCAAGCCCACGTTCATGCGCCACCGGAGACGTTTCTCCGGAAGTATGTCTTCAGCCTCGATCACAAAGTGATTGCGAAGCAGTACTATGGCCTCGGTCTGCTCGCCGTTTGCATCGGGATGGCGCTCTCCTGGCTGATGCGCTTCCATTTGGTTTGGCCCAATGCGCACATCCCGGGGCTTGAACTGCTCTCCAAGGCGGGCGCCCCCGGCGGCGTCATTACACCGGAATACTATCTTTCCCTGCTCACCATGCACGGAACACTCATGGTGTTCTTCGTGCTCACTAACGCGCCTTTCGCGGCGTTCGGAAATTACTTTCTGCCGATCCAGATCGGCGCTGAAGACATGGCTTTTCCACGCTTCAACATGATGTCTTTCTGGGTCACGTTCGCCGGCTTCATCGTGCTGATTCTTGCCTTCTTTATTCCTGATGGTCCGCCCATCGCTGGCTGGACCTCCTACGCTCCGTTGAGCGCCGTCGGAAAAGATGCCGGGCCCGGTATGGCCTGGGGCATGAATTTGTGGGGCATCTCCATTGCCTTGTTCTGTATCGGCTCGTTGCTTGGCTCTCTCAATTTCATCGCCACCACTCTCGACCTGCGCGCCAAGGGCATGACCCTTATGCGCATGCCCATTTGCACTTGGGCCTGGTTCATCACTGCCTGCATCGCGTTGCTTGCCTTCGCCGTGCTCCTCCCTGCGTGCATCCTTCTGATTCTTGACCGCCTCGCCGGAACCAGCTTCTTCGTGCCTTCCGGCCTAGTCATCAGTGATCGTTTGCAACCACACTCCGGTGGTTCGCCGCTACTTTGGCAGCACCTTTTCTGGTTCTTCGGCCACCCTGAGGTCTACATCGCCATTCTTCCTTCCATGGGAATTGTTTCGCACATCCTGATCAACAGCATGCGCAAGCCCCTGCTCAGCGCTAGGGTCATTATCTATTCCATGATGTCCATCGGCTTCCTCAGCTACATGGTTTGGGGCCATCACATGTTTGTTAGCGGCATGAACCCCTTCTCGTCGCTTATGTTTTCGTTCCCCACTCTGACCATCACCATCCCGGCCACGATTATGACGCTGGTCTGGCTCGGGAGCCTCTATGGCTCAAACCTTCGCATAACATCCGCCTCGCTTTTCGCCATTGGCTTCATCTCGATGTTCGTCAGCGGCGGAGTCAGCGGGTTTTTCCTGGCGCAGCCTTCGATTGACATCGTGCTGCACGCTACCTATTTCGTTGTCGGCCATTTCCACATGGTTATGGGTGTGGCCTCCATTTTCGGAGTCTTCGCCGCAACGTACTTTTGGTTCAGCAAAATTACGGGCCGCATGATGAATGAGACTTTAGGCAAACTTCATTTTTGGCTGACCTTCATTGGAACCTATTGCATCTTCATGCCCTTCCATTATCTCGGCTTAGTCGGCAACGTCCGCCGCTATTCCTCGTTCGTAGATGACTTCATGGCGCCCTGGCTAGGCTGGCACAAGTTCATCACCATCTCCGCCTTCGTGACCGGCGGCGCACAGCTCATTTTCATCTTCAACCTGATTTACAGCCGTTTTAAAGGCGCGCCCGCTTCGGAAAATCCGTGGGAGGCCACTTCACTTGAGTGGAGCGTTCCCTCCCCACCGCCTTGGAACAATTTTGGCGGCAAGCATCCGGTGGTTTACCACGATCCCTACCAGTACGGCGTCAACGGCGCGAAGGGCGATTACATCATGCAGGATTCGCCCGAGCCGGACCCGGTTGGGAGCTAAAGGATGTCAGCAGCGATCCATCAGGTGGCAACGGCTTCGCAAACTTTGCCTCGCGTTTCAACGCGTCCGGGCAGCGCCGCCAAGGTTCGCTCCGGCGCCGAGGCCGCTTCCCGGAGCGGCATCTGGGTCGCGATCTTCACCATCACCATGACCTTTGCTGCGTTTACCAGCGCTCTTTTCGTGCGCCAGGGCTCCGGCGGGGATTGGGTTCACTTCGCGCTTCCATCGATTCTCTATGCCAATACGTTCGCGCTCCTTTTGAGCAGCGTGACATTGGAGATGGCGCGACGCAGCGTCGCAGCCAAGCACATGATCGATTCCGAGTCCGTTCCCTTGATCAGCCTTTGGCTCTTCGTCACCTTGCTTCTGGGATTCAGTTTCCTCGTCGGCCAGTATGAAGCCTGGCGTCAACTCGCCGCTCAGGGCTTCTATCTCGCCACCAATCCGAATAGCTCGTTCTACTACGTTCTGACCGCTATGCACGGTTTGCACGTTATGGGGGGCATCGCCGCCTTGGTTTTCGTGATGGGACGCTTGGCTGGGACACACGCGGCGTTTCGCAGGAGCACCTTCGAATCCACCGTGATTTACTGGCATTTTATGGGAGTTCTCTGGCTCTACCTGCTCTTGGTTCTGCGCACGAAGCTCTAGACGATCGGAAGGGAGAAAACTGTGAGCGAGTCCGACTTGGCCATGCACGGGCACGGCGGCGCCTTGATGGAAGAATCGCCCTACGCAATTCCGTCGCGCAAGTTGACGGTGTGGCTGTTCATCATTTCAGACGCGGTGACCTTTGGTTCGGTTCTATTTGCCTATGGTTATATCCGCGTTGCCACTCCGGATTGGCAGACGCCCTTCAAAGGCGGCAGCATTATCAACGCGGCGATTATGACCTTTGTGCTCATCACCTCGAGCTTAACGATGCTCGGAGCCGTGGATTCCGCGAAAGCCGGGGACAAGTCTAAGTCGCTCCGTTTTCTCGCTTCGACGATGGTGTTAGGACTGATCTTCGCTGGCTTGCACATCCGCGAGTGGTTCAGCCTGTTTGATGAAGGCATCAAGATAAACACCGGCCTTTTCGGACAGACTTTTTTCTGCGTCACCGGGTTGCACCTCCTTCACGTTATCGCCGGCGTGGTCGCCATTGGCGTGGTTGCGCGCAAATATTCCCGCGGAAGCCTCACGCCGGGCCACGTGGAAACCACCGGCCTTTACTGGCATTTCGTCGATCTAGTCTGGATGTTTGTGGTGCCGATGGTGTACCTCACCAATATCGCGCGCTGACGCGAGGGACAGGATAAGGAGAGAAATGATGGCTTCTTCGAGCGCTTCCGGAAACGTAATCGCCAAGTACTTGCCCGTCTATTTCGTTTTGTTAGCCATTGCCGGCATCGAGATCCTGCTCGCCTACCAGAATTTTTCCGTGCCAGCGCTAGTACGCGTTCTTTTGTTGATGGCCATCGGCAGCGCCGCGCTTGGCCTGATGTACTTCATGCATCTTGCCGAGGAAAAGCGCAGCCTCTTCCTGACACTGATTCCGGCGACGATTTTTGTTCTGTTGATGATGAACATGATCTGGTCGGACAGCTATCGCTTGCTCCGAATGCGCCCGTTTGCGCACTGAGCACCGTGAGCGGGCACCGCGGGCGCGACAAGCCAGGGAATGTCGCGCCCTGCGCCTTTCAGGCTAGCGGCAGTTGAGCGGCAATTTGCTCCCAAAAGGGTTGACGATGCGAGGTCCGGGAGAGATACTTTGAGGAAGCTGGGAGTTAGGGAAGCGATGATTTGGAGCACCATAAAATGGTCCGGGAGGTTGGGCGCCTTGATTCTGGCGCTGGCCATTCCGGCGATCACCTTCGCGCAGAGTTGTTCGCTTTGCTATACGCAAGCCGCCGGCTCCGGCTCCCGCATGATTGCTGCGCTTAAGAGCGGCATCCTTATCTTAATCTTCCCGCCGATGCTGATCTGTATCGGCATCGCTATTATGGCTTACAAGAAGCGCAATCAGTTCAACGAAGACTGAACTGATCTGTTTCTCCGCTGCGTTTTTCCTTGAAGGCTAAGTAATCCTACTGGCTCGCTTCTGTTCCGGCACTCAGTGGTGATCCCTCCAGTGCGCCCCAGATTTTCGGCGGCTCTCCGGGTTGCGGCTCGGGTTTGTGGATCTCCGGTTCACTGGTGGTTCTTGGCGGAGGTAGAACGACAAATTCGCGGCTGCTCATCCGACCCTTTCCCTTAAGCTTTTCCGCGAGCAGGTTCCAGCAGTCGGCGCAGATATCGTACTCCTTGCCGTCAATTTCTTTTTGCAGGCATTCTTTTGCCTTGCCGCAGAGATCGCAAGTGATCATGGATTCCCCCGAACTCGACACTAATGTTCCCTGGCCGGAGCAATCAAGCAGGCTCTTGTCAATCTAATTGTACGCCTGGCACTGGTACAGTTTGAAATGGATTGATTCTGAGGGGACTTGGAAATGGCTTGGGTTATATGGCATGCTTCCCAAATGAAGAAACCGCGTAGGGCCAAAAAACGTTCAGCCAAGAAACGAAAGCCTCTCTTAGACGTTAATCAGATCGCTTTCAGGACGATCCAAGCCACAATTCGGCAGTCAGAGAAATAAGGACAAAAAGGGCCTTGGGGCAGCGACACACCCAAGGCTCTTCCTGCAATTCAGATACGTTAGCCTGTCCACCTTCTATTATAAAATTTCATGTCAAGAAACTGCCAGATTACAGGGAGA
>DASPTW010000013.1:0-21680 GCA_035623215.1 Candidatus Acidiferrum sp. | reverse complement strand
TTTGTACTCGACGTCTTGCATCTTTTGATCCATGGCTTCCACGGCCTTGAGTAGTTCAGGGTCGGGATTCGCTTCGCCCTTTTCCGTCTTCTCTTTCGGCTCTTCCTTCTTCTCTCCTTCGGCTGCTGGCGCGACCTTTCTTCCGCCCAGCATGCGTGCAACGACGTCAAGTTGCTTCCGCATCCATTCCATCTTGTTAACGGCCTCGGAAGTCTTGGTGATGTCGTCGCGAATTCGTAGCTGCAGCTTGAATGCACCGGCTAATTCGTCTTCACTCGCGTGAATACTTGGATTCTTCAGAATAGTGAGCGGCTGCGTGTATGTCTGTCCATCCACCGTCAGCCGGACCGTATACTTCCCCGGCAGCGCCATGGGACCTACTTCCGCCTCCTTGATTCCCCAATGCAGCACAGGCCGCGAATCGCTTCCGCGGAATCGCCGCTCTTCCCAAATATGCGGATTCTCCGGCGGATTCGTCCGCAGTTCCGCCAGCTTCGGCGGATCATAAAGAAAATTCCAGACTGCCCGGTTCATTCCCACGCGTCCTGGAGCCTCCAGCTTTCGAATCACTGCCCCACCGGAATCGAGTATCTCAATTTTTGGCGGAGCTTTCGGCGCCGCCTTCAGCGAATAGGTAATCGCCCCACCGCCGTTTGGGAACAGCCGAAATGTTTCGCGTGGTTCGAACAGCCGCACCGGTACGTCCGCCGCTTTTTGCGCCATTTGCTCGAGCGGAGTAATGTCATCGAGGATGTAGATGCCGCGGCCGTACGTTGAAACGACTAAATCGCGGAATTGCTTTTGTACCACGGCCCACGTTACCGGCGCGTGCGGCAAACCTGTGCCGAGAGCAGTCCAATGCGCGCCGTCGTCCAACGAATAAAAAAGTCCATTCCCCGTGCCCGCAAACAGCAATCCTTTTTGGTTGGGATCTTCCGCAATCGTTCGAACATATCCCAACGGATGCTTCGGCAAGCCATCTGAAATCTTCGTCCACGTTTTCCCAAAATCCGTCGTCTTGTAAACGTACGGATCGCGATTGTCCACTAAATGATAGTCAACACTCACATATGCTGTTCCCGCATCGAAGCGTGACGGTTCGATGCGCGTCACGGTCCCCCAGGCTGGCAATTCCTTGATATTTTTTGTGACGTTCGTCCAGTTCGCCCCGCCGTCTTTCGTATACCAAATCAATCCATCGTTGGTGCCCGCCCAAATCAGCCCCTGCTGCACTTCCGATGGCGCAATCGCGAACACTACCTCGCCGTAAAACTGCCCAAGGTTGTCCCCGACAATCCCGCCCGAGGAAACGATGCGAGTCGGGTCCTGCGTCGACAAATCCGGACTGATCACTGACCAGCTTTGTCCGCCGTTTGTCGTTTTGAAAATGACCTGACACCCGTAGTAGACCGCATTATGGTCAAACGGATCGATCGCCAATGGCGGTGTCCAATGGCACCGGTACTTCAGCTCATTCGGCGGCGAATCCAAAGTATGGATCCACGGGCTTACTGACCGTGCCCGTTTCGTCCGAGCGTCCCACCGCGTCACTTCGTTTCCGTAGCAACTCGCCCACACGATGTTCGTGTCCGTCAGGTCCGGCAGCGTGAAACCGGATTCGCATCCGCCCATCCGCCTTTCCCAGCCAGTGTCCACCACACGGCCATATTCGAGGGGTGGAGCGATGCTCGGTCCGCGCATGTTCGGTCCATCCTGCATGTTCGTATAAACGTAGTAAGGAATCTGATTGTCCACCGCAACGTGGTACATCTGCCCAATCGGCAACTGCACGCGATGAAATCCCCGCCCGTGTACTGTCGTGATGTTCAGTCCGCCATCATCGGTAATCACAAAGCGATCGGGATTCAGCGGATCGAGCCAGATGTCGTGATTGTCGCCGCCCCAAGGCACTTCCCTGAAGATTTCGCCGCCATCGAGCGATTCGAGAAAACTGCTGTTGGACACATACACTTCGTTGTCGTTCCCGGTCGAAACCGCGATTCGAATGTAATATCCCGCACGGCCGATTAGTTGCCGCTGATAATTCACCGCTTGCCAGTTCTCACCGGCGTTATCCGACCGCCACAGCGCACCTTGATCCTTCGTTTGAATCAGCGCGAAGTAACGCTCGGAATTCGTGGGCGCAATTGCGACGTCGACTTTCCCCAGCGGCGCTTTTGGCAATCCGTGGCCCTCAAGTTTGGTCCACTTCGTACCCCCATCCTTTGAGAGGTAAACCGCGCTCCCCGGTCCGCCACTCAACTCTCCCCACGTATGCATTTCCACTTGCCACATTCCCGCAAGCAGAATTCGCGGATTGTGCGCGTCCATGGCCAAGCCTGAACATCCGGTGTTTTCGTCGGCAAAGAGCACCCGCTCCCAATGTTGGCCGCGATCCACCGTGCGATACACTCCGCGCTCTTGCTGCGGTCCTGTGGTCCTGCCAAGCGCACACACATATGCGACATCCGGATTGGTGGGGTGCACTAGAATTTTTCCGATGCGCCCGGTTTCGTCCAGTCCCACATGCGTCCAGTTCTTTCCGGAATCGGTCGAAACGTAGACGCCGTTCCCCATCACGTCGCTGTCACGGATTGCCCACGCCTCTCCCGTGCCCACCCAAATGACACTCGAGTCTGACGGGGCCACGGCAATCGCTCCAATCGCTGCCGCCGGCTCCTTATCAAAAATCGGATCCCAACGATTGCCAGCGTCTGTAGTCTTCCACACTCCCCCCGAGGCTGCCCCCGCATAATACGTACTCGAATCACCCGCTACCCCAGCTATCGAAGCCACTCGGTTTCCCGCACGTGGTCCCACGAATCGAAACTTGAACGTCTCTTCATCCCTGCCCGCCGGCGGCCGCTGTGCAAACGCCGGCGTTCCAAAGCCCACCGCTCCGCACGCCAGCAAGCTCGTTACAACCCAGAGACGACACACCAAGTGACTACGCATTTGAAAAATCCCTCCTGCGAGCACACCATCCTCGCGGCACGTATGGTACGCATTTGGATCAAATATAGGAACTGAGATTTGAGTTAAGGTTCAGGGGGTGTGGAAGAAGACTTGGACGGCCTCTCAGATATTAATAATGACTAGGGCCTTTCGGCGCTCTCGAAAGCTTCGTCTGCACCAATCCAGGTCAGGATCGCCAGAGCTCCTCCCACGATCTCAACAAAGTGTGAGCCCGCCGGAGCGACCGGGGGCTTGGACGCTTGCCACACTCCTGCCGGGCAGGCAACATGGCTGTGGGATTTGTGATACTCCGCATCCCGTGGATACTCCGGGTAGTCAGCAAGGACTGGTTGCCAGGAATCCCGATAGTCGACGCCAAATTCGGAAAGTACCCGAAAGGACTTCGTTTCCTCAATTGTTCTGCTTTCACGGCCCGAAGTGACATCGATCGTGCTGTGGATGGCGCTGACGTTGACGTCGCAGCGAGACACAATAGTGACCTGCCCCGAGGCGGGCACACTAGTCTTTGGCACGATTCGGATATCGAGGGCGAAGATCGTCAAATCTTCATTCGTCCCTTTGGCGGTATATGCGATGGAACCTCGTTCTACCTCGACAATCACTCGATTAAGGTTGCGAAATAGGCGCACGGAGGTATTCGGCCCAAGCGCAATTTGAACCGTGGCCGCTTGTACGTTCAGCCGCCCTTCATCCTCTGTCTTTAGCAGGTCTCCGGAAAACACGGTCGAGCCTACACTTACGCCTTGATTGCCCACAGTAGCGCGATTTGCTACCGTCACCACGCCAGTCGGAGTCGCTTGCTGCGCCTTGACCGAAGGCACAGTCAGCGCAAGAATCAGCAAAAATGGAAAGAACATTCGCTTAAGGCGCATAAAGTCTCAATTCGCAACACGAGGAAATAAGTTCCAGTACTATCAGTATTATAAAATCCCGACCTTCGCAATAGTCCGCATCCGCATTTGTTACCAACCCGCCACCGTCCCCTCAACGTCCCCTGTGCTTATGAAGGTGTTTGTGATTAGAGAACACTCACTTGCGTATAGAACGTCTAGTACCACAGACTGGCTCTAAGTGCGGGTTACGTCCGCAAGGACAGTCCCACCGTAGCTTTTGAGATTGAGAAAAGGACCTCTGAAATGTTGGAGACAGAGAAGACGAAGTATGTCCGGAGCACTGGCGTAGTAAGCCGGATGATCGCCGATGAAACACTTGTGGTTCCAATCCGGGGCGGAGTGGGCGACCTGGACTCCATTTATTCCTTCAACCCGGTGGGTTCTGACATTTGGGGACTTCTGGAAAAGGAAGCAACCTTGGAAGAGCTCTGTGCCTGGGTGACCGACCACTATGAAGTCACCGAAGAACAGGCTTCGGGGGACATCCGTGAGTTTCTCGGTGAACTGGTCGGATCCGGACTTGTCCATTCGGTCGCAGAAGCACCTGCTGTTTGAGGAAAACAGGAAAGAGCAGAGTGCAAGTCGCGGAATACAACCGCTTTAGCGGGCTGATTCACGAAAAGTACCTCGGCAAGAGGGCACCGGTCGAGGTGTCCATCGAAGTTACACACCGTTGCCCGCTAGAGTGCCTCCATTGCTACAACAACCTGCCAATGGGTGACGTGCAGGCTCGCTCCTCGGAAATGACTTTCGCGGAGCATTGCCGGCTGCTTGATGAGCTAAAGGACGCGGGATGCCTGTGGCTCCTTTACACAGGCGGCGAGATCTTTGCCCGCAAGGAGTTCCCCGACATATATAAGGAAGCCAAGAAGCGCGGCTTCCTCATAACACTTTTCACCAACGGAACGATGATTACCCCGGCCATTGCAGACATGCTGGCCGAATGGCGCCCTTTCGCCATCGAAATCACAATGTACGGGGCGACCCGCGAAACCTACGAGGCTCTTACACAGATTCCCGGCTCTTACGACCGGTGCATGCGTGGCATCCGGTTGCTCTTGGAAAGAAATCTGCCGTTGAAGCTGAAGACCGTCCCAACCACGGTCAACCGGCACGAAGTCTATGAAATGCAGCGCATGGCGGAGGAGGACTTCGGAGTCGAATTCAAATTTGACCCCCTCCTGAACCCCCGGATTGATTGCTCGGCGAGCCCGCTGGGAGTTCGCCTCAGTCCTGAAGATGTGGTCGCGCTCGACTATCACGATACAAAACGGCGGGAAGAATACCGTCGGCTAGCCAACCACGACTTGGCAGAAGGTGTGGGGCCGATTCGCGACGCCGAGCATGTTTATACCTGCGGCGGCGGTATCAGCGCCTGTGCGATTGATCCCACTGGGAAAATGTCCATTTGCGTCATCTCGCACCAGCAGAGCTACGACTGGCGCAACGGAAATTTCAGAGAAGGCTGGGAAGGATTTCTATGGGAGACGCGTAAACGCAAGCGGACACGCGCGTCCCGTTGCGACCGGTGCCGGATTCAATCCTTGTGCAGCATGTGCCCGGCAAATGGTGAACTAGAAATGGGCGACCCCG
This sequence comes from Candidatus Acidiferrum sp., assembly GCA_035623215.1. GTDB lineage: Bacteria > Acidobacteriota > Terriglobia > Acidiferrales > UBA7541 > Acidiferrum. The sequence continues at coordinate 16,218 of DASPTW010000013.1, read as the reverse complement.
AATCACCGGTCGACTTTCTGTGCCAGGTCGCTCATCTGAGGGCCTATGCCCTTGGATTCGAGGTCCCGGAACATGGGGATTGCCCGGCGTGCCAAGGCGGAATTTACCATTCCGAACTGCGCCACTCCGCCGAGCGTATTGCCAATCATGAAATCGAGGTTGGGACCTGGGTACCGAGGAGCGGTGATGCTTCCCTGCTCCCGGTGTTGCAGACGAGAGAGGGATGCGGTGCGAGCGCTTGCGGCTCGTGCGCTTCGCACCACGGATAGACCAAGCCGATGAGTACGCCCACTCAGCCTCCAGCCGGACAAAAGGTCCCTTACGAACCTCCGAAAGTTATTGCCGTCAGTCTGCGGCCACAAGAGGCAGTCTTGGGGCACTGCAAGATTGTCGGCGGGGCCGGCCCAGTCTCCGGATCGTGCCGGGCGCTTTCTTGCCGGTCGATCGGATCCTGAAGACGGACGAAAGAACTATGCCCATATCGCAATCAAATGTGACATTCGTTTCGCCGGAACGGCCAGGAACTCAGGGTTCTCCCTCTGCTCATCGGTTCGCTTACCGCGTGGGGGACATCTCCTTCGGTGTCAGCTCCGCCAAGGACCTTCCCCTTTTGCTCGATCCTGGTCTACGCGCATTTGAATCGGATTCGCAAAACTGCGACACAGAGATCTTCGTAGAATGGGCAACTCAGCTGAAGACTCCATCGCGTCGGCCGGCGTTTCAATCGGGCGGATTGTGGAGCGCATTTGAAGAAGACCGCGGCACGGCCTTCTACTTCAACAGTTCCTATCTCGGCGAGGCTCCGTACAAGCGCGCCTGGTTCAACTCCGAATTCACCCAAGGCCACGTCCTGCTGCTCAGGCGTTATTTTGACGCCGGCACGCCGGTTTACCCGCTTGAGTATCCCCTAGACGAATTGTTGATGATTCATCGGTTGGCCCGGGGCGAGGGCGCGGAAGTCCACGCCTGCGGCGTGGTCACGGCCGACGGCATAGGCCGACTCTTCGTGGGACATTCTGGAGCTGGAAAGAGCACCACTTCCCGGCTGTGGCTGCATCAGCCAGGTGTCACCGTTCTCAGCGATGATCGAATCATCCTCCGCCTGTGCGCTGGCAGCCCCGTGATGTATGGAACACCGTGGCACGGAGACGCGGGCCTGGCAGCGCAGGCTTCCGCTCCGGTCCATCAGATATTCCTGCTCGAACACGGTGGCCGTAACGAAATCGTGCCGATTGACCCAGCGCGCGCAACAGCAGAGCTCTTTGCGCGCACTTTTGTTCCCTATCACAGCGCTTCCGGGCTTTCTCACACTTTGCAACTTCTGGAGCAGATCACGGCGCGAGTTCCCGTCGCCGTTTACCGCTTCAAGCCGGATACGAGCGCCATCGAGGAGATCGTACGTGCGGCATAGCTTGGCAGGATTGCAAACGGACTCGCCGCGATTCCTGGCGATGTGCGAAGCCGTGCTTGCCGCGGGTTCGCATGTTCGCTTTCACGTGCGCGGTCTGAGCATGCAACCGAACTTGCTGGACGGAGACAAAGTGGTGCTGGCCCCTGCCTCCACGAAAGAGCTTCGGAAAGGCGAGATCGTACTGACGCAAAGTGCAGACGGCCTCCGTGTCCATCGCATAGTCGATGCGGAAGCCTCGGATCGAATCGTGACTCGCGGAGACGCAGGCCAGGAGAGCGATTTAGCCGCGGACAAAGTGATTGGCCGAGTGATTGAGATCGAGCGCGGTGGAAAGACGATCCAAAGAGAAGGTTCAACCCGGAAGTACTTGGATTTCTCCCGTATCCTGGCCCGGCGGGCGAAATTGGCCGCCGTCGTGCGATTGAAGAGGCTCGGCCCGACTGCTCCGCTGATTGGACTAGCTCTCGCATTTGCAATCCTGCTGAACGCCGCACCAGCCGCCGCGCAAGCCGATCTTGCCGTAACAGCGGACACTGCCGCCCCGAATCCTGTTTCCCCTGGCAACCCCATCACCTACACAGTGACTGTGATCAACAACGGCCCGGGCAATGCCACAATGCCCACTGTCAGCATGGCGATACCGGCGAACACCACCTTCGTGTCCTTCACAAGAACCGGTGGCACTGGCACTTGGAACTGTAGTGGCGTCTCGCCAGGTGGTACCGGCACACTAAACTGCCAGCGCAGTGCGAATATGGGCAATGGCAGCACGGCGACCTTTTCGATCATCGTGCTGGTCAATTCTAATACCGCAGGAAATACAATAATCACCAATACCGTTTCTATTTCTTCGACCACCGCAGACCCCAACCCAGCCAACAATTCGCTTTCGGCCAGCGTTACAACCAATGCCGCGGACCTGGCTCTAACGCAATCCGCCAGCCCCACTGTCGCCCAAGCAGGTGGAACGATCACTTACACATTGACATTGACCAACAACGGCGCAAACGTCGCTGCCAATGCAGTGGTGTACCAGCAGACCCCTCCTAACACGACCTTTCAATCCGTCACGGTAAATCCGCTTGGTTCGTGGACTTGCAATACGCCCGCGGTTGGTGCCACGGGCCAGATTCTCTGCACTGACGGAGCAAACCTCGCTACCGGCGCAGCCAACGCTGTGACCTTCACCATTGTGGTAAACGTTGGCGGGGCAGTAACCTCCGGAACCGTGATTTTGAATTCGGCCGATACCACATCCACGACAGCCGATCCCAATCCCACAAATAACGCTTCCACTTCTTCTGTTCTGATTGAAAACGCGGCGGACGCCGACCTTGCCGTGACAATGACAGCCTTCCCCACCCCAGTCTTTGTCTCTTCGAACCTGACCTACACGATGGTGGTTCAGAATCTCGGACTGGCCAACGCTGCGAACGGGCAACTGACGGACACGCTCCCGGCTGGAACAACTGCCTCGGGCTTTACGACAACCCAGGGCTCCTGTTCCGGCACCACCACAGTTACTTGCAATTTTGGAACGGTGAACAACGGCGCCACGATTACAGTTACGGTCAGCCTGACGACGCCGACCGGCCCGGGAGCATTGACGAACTCCGCGACGGCCAGCACCACGACGACAGACCCCGTTTCTGGCAACAACACCGCTACGGTAATTACCGTCGTGCAACCCTTGGTTTGCGCAACGCCGGGCAAGGATGGCTCGCCCGGCACCATCACCGGAATCGTCAACGCATACTATCCTCCTGCCGGTGCGGGAACGCTGGCGGCCAGCTCAACCTCGGTGGCACTTGGCGCCGCAGCTGCCGGAGGGGCACAAACGGCCATTGCATCGGGCGATCTGCTGCTCATCATTCAGATGCAAGACGCAGCGATCAATTCCACGAACACGAGTTCCTACGGTCACGGAACACCAGGCGAGCCGGCTTCTGGTTGGACCAACTTGAACAACTCCGGAAATTTTGAATTTGTGACGGCCATAAACGCAGTGCCAGTCACGGGTGGCACTCTCAATTTCAAGGGTACCGGCCCCACCGGAGGGCTCTTAAATACGTACACCAGCGCCACCTATGCTCCCCCGCCTGGGCCTCCCACGCCTCAGGGGCAGCGAACGTATCAAGTCATTCGCGTCCCACAATATGGCTCTGTCACATTAAGCTCCGGCTTAACCGCGATGATCTGGAATGGCGCGACCGGCGGCGTCCTGGCGATCGACGTGGCCTTGCAGCTGACCCTCGGCGGGACGGTGGCGGTCGATGGACTAGGGTTCCGAGGGGGAGGAGGCCGAATCCTCGGTGGCGGCACTGGTGTGGGGACAGACTACGTCACGCTGGCGACGGACGCCACCAACGGCTCCAAAGGTGAAGGAATCGCCGGCACGCCTCGCTATGTCGTGAACGGGGCGATTACCACCCAGGCGCAAACACCGACAGATACAACGGTAGAGGGTTATCCCAATGGCAGCTACGCGCGCGGCGCACCTGGGAATGCCGGTGGTGGCGCCACGGATGCCGACCCGCCCGCCAATGACCAAAACAGTGGCGGGGGCGGCGGCGGCAATGCCGGCGCTGGCGGCCAAGGCGGATTCGGTTGGAACAGCGCTGGAATTGTTGGCGGCTTTGGCGGCTCAGCGTTTCCGGGCACAAGCAGTTCCATGGTCATGGGTGGAGGTGGAGGCGCCGGCACGACTAACAACGGAACGTGGTGGAGCGACGCAACTCAAACCGGCAACCACGACTGCGGCGCGAACTGCACAGGTATCTATAGTAGCGGCGCGGCGGGCGGCGGAATCGTGATTATGCACGCTGGCGCTGTGGCGGGGACCGGCACAGTCACTTCAAATGGTTCGACCGCACTGGATACGGAAAATGATGGTGGCGGAGGCGGCGGCGCAGGCGGGTCGATTCGCATCCTCACCAGTAGCGGCGGGCTGGGCGGACTTACCGTTCTTGCAACGGGCGGCAACGGTGGCGATACCTGGCCTTCCGACCCGCCCGGCACTCCATTTCCCGGAAATCGCCACGGGCCCGGTGGCGGCGGCGGTGGCGGGGCGTTGTTCCTTTCTGCGACGCCCGCAGCTTCAAACGTAGCCGGGGGCTCTCCAGGAGCTTCGACCACCATTCTCGATCCCTACGGCGCGACCATTGGAGCTAATGGAACTAGCAACGCCACTTACACGATCCCGCAAACGCCCGGCACCCAGCCGGGATCCTATTGTGCATCAGCCGATCTTGCGGTCAGCAACTCTGGAAGCCCTGCGGTGGTTGTGGCCGGCAGCAACATTACCTATACGCAAGGAGTGACTAACAACGGCCCAATGGCCGCCGTCAACGTGGTTTTCAGCGAAGCCATCCCGGCGAACACCAATTTTCAGTCTCTCTCTGTGCCTGCCGGGTGGACCTGCACCACGCCGGCAGTTGGGGCAAGTGGAAACATCAACTGCACTGATCCGCTCGTAAACAACGGCGCGAACGCTGCGTTCACACTCGTTGTTCAGGTAAACGTTGGTACGACAGTTCAAACGCAAATCACCGATGTCGCGTCTGTCACTTCCGGCACCAGCGATCCGAATCTTGCCAACAATTCCGCCAGCGTCTCAACCATCGTCGGAGCTGCCAACAGCGCGAATCTGGCGGTTACCAACTCCGCTTCGCCGAATCCAGTGCAATCTGGCAGCAACATTCAGTACACGCAAATGGTCACCAACAACGGGCCTTCCGCGGCTGCTTCCGTCACGTTTACGGAAACGACGCCGCCCAATACGACCTTCGTTTCCATGGCGAGCGTAGCTGGGTGGTCCTGCTCAACACCGCCTGCGAATGGCACCGGCACGATTACTTGCACGATCGCTTCGTTGTCTGCCGGCGGGACCGCAACGTTCAGCCCGCTCCTGCGCGTGGTCGCCGGGACTCCCTCCGGCACACAGATAACCGACACTGCCAGCGTCAGTTCGTCAACGCCGGACCCAAATCCCACAAGCAACAGCGCGTCAGTTACCGTGACGGTGGCCAGCGCCGGTCAAGCGGACTTGGCGGTCACTGGGTCCGCCTCGCCAAGTCCCGTTCTGGCCGGCAACAACGTCACATTCACGCAAACCGTAACAAATAACGGCCCAGCCACGGCTGCGACCAACACGTTTACCGAAACTATTCCGGCCACCGCTTCCTTTGTTTCTCTGGGAGTTCCCGGTGGCTGGTCCTGCACCACTCCTGCTGTTGGCAGCCCCGGAAATATCAGTTGTACTGCTCCGTCGGAGGGATCCGGCACCGTCAGCAATTTCCCGCTCGTGGTGAAAGCGGTTTCCTCGGATACGCCCGGTACGGCGATTTCGGTTACTCCCACAGTCGGGTCCACCACCAGCGATCCCATCTCGAGCAACAACTCGGTCACCTTGACCACCTATGTCGCCTCTCCTACGCAGGCCGACGTGGCGATTGTAAAGACTGCGTCGCCCGAGCCCGTCGACCAGGGCACTAATCTTGTCTACACGCTGCAAGTCACGAACAACGGCCCGGCCGTCGCATTAGGCGTAACCGTCGCGGACAACCTTCCAACATCCTCGGTAACGTATGTGTCTTCGTCGGCCACGCAAGGCAGTTGCACGACAAACACGATCTCGCAAACCACTCCGTACCCCTCCACGCTACAAGTGTCGTGCAACATCGGGTCCGTAAGCGTGGGCGCGCTGGTTTTGGTCACCATCAACACCACCGCCAATACGTTCAGCTCCACGACGGATGCCACCAACACCGCCACCGTCAGCGCTACGACCGGCGACCCAAATCTCACCAACAACAGCTCAACCGTCATTTCCACGATTCAGGCCGCAACCGCAGTGCAGCTTGTTTCGTTCCGGGCACTGCCGCAACCTGATGGAAGCACCGTGCTTGAATGGAAGACTCGAGAGGAGGTCCGCGACCTCGGTTTCAACGTTTATAGGGAAGATGCCACGGGGCATCACCGGCTGAATCCATCGTTGATCGCCGGAGCCGCGTTGATCCTGCACGGTAGTCAGCCGCAACATGCCGCGAAGACCTATGCGTGGATCGACCCGCAGCCGACTCCAGGCGCGGTCTATTGGTTGGAGGACGTCGATTTGAGCGGGGCTCGGTTGACTCATGGTCCCGCGGAATTCGCGCAGCCCGCGCAAGCCTCTTCAGTACACGTGGCCACGGCGCCGCTGCTGTCGCAAATCAACAAGTTGGCCAGCGTCGGCGCTATCTCCAGCTCAAGCGCAACGCGAAAATCCAAGCTGGGCGAATTCCAGCGTCCGGTAAGTGTACCTGACGCTGATGTTCAGCCGGTGAATCTCGAGAACGACACTGCGATTCAGATTTCCGTGCAGCAAGAAGGCTGGTATCACGTCACGCGAGCGCAACTCGTCGCCGCAGGCCTCGATCCGTACGCCAACGCGCGCACTTTGCAGCTTTTCGCCGAGGGCATCGAGCAGCCCCTGCTGATCCTGGGCAATCAATCGGGCCCATTGGGACCGAACGACGCCATCGAATTTTATGGCACCGGAATCGACACTCCGTACTCCGGCACCCGCGTTTACTGGCTCGTGCACGGACGTCAAACCGGCTTGCGCATTCCGCTCGTCCCCGCTGGGACCGGCGGCTCGACGCCGCAGGCTTTCCCCGCGACCGCAGTCCGGGAAGACCGCGTCACGTATTTTGCCGCACTGATCAACAGCGAAGATCAAGACAATTTCTTCGGCGCAATTATCACCAACGAGCCAACCGACCAGGAGCTCGACGTGGTCCACAGCGTGGTTTCGAACCTCCCCGTCACTCTTGACGTTACCCTTCAAGGCGTTACCGATTTGCAGCCTCACAGCGTTTCCGTGACATTCAATGGCACGTTCGTGGGCAACGTTGATTTCTCTAACCTGGCGAACTACGAAACCACTTTCACGCTCGACCCAGCGCTGGTCCAGGATGGGGCTAACATCGTCACGCTCACCGCGCTTGATGGCGACAACGACGTCAGCCTGGTGCAATCCATCGTTCTTCACTACGCGCACACGTTTATCGCCGACAACGATGTCCTGAAGATGCAAGTTGCTCCGGGCAGCCAGATTCACGCTACCGGCTTCTCGAATGCACACGTCCGCGTCTTCGACGTGACCAACCCGCTCGCTATCGACCAGCTCCGTGTGGGTGTGCGACCCGACGCGTCCGGCTTTTCTATTGATTTCGCGGCGCCCGGGTTTTCCTCGGAGACTCAGCCGCGCCTGCTGTTTGCCGTCGCCGACGACCAGCTTTCGTCGCCCTCTGGCATAGCGCTGCACGCGCACAACAATCTCCTAAGCTGGCGGGAAGGCGCAACCGAAATCATCATCACTCATCCTGATTTTGTAGCGAATCTCGCACCGCTCGTTCGTTTGCGCGAAGAGCAAGGTATCTCCGTCAAACTCGTCACCATCGATGAAATTTTTGATGCGTACAACTACGGCGAACGCAGTCCTTACGCCGTGCGCGCTTTCCTGCAAAATGCCGTCGAGCACTGGCATATGCGCCCTCAATTCGTGCTCTTCGCTGGCCGCGCTTCCGTCGACCCGCGCAACTATCTTGACTTCGGCGATTTGGATTTCGTTCCCACGCGGCTCATTGACACTGCCGCGCTGAAGACCGCCTCCGACGATTGGTTCACTGACTTCAACCAGAGCGGCTACGCCACCATCGCCACGGGCCGGCTATTGATTACCAGTCCGGCCGATGCCGACCTGCTGGTCAGCAAAATTGTCGGCTACGAACAAGGCCTCGGCTCCGGAACATGGAATCAGAATGTTCTGGTTATCGCCGATCAGGACATCGGAGCGAACTTCTCGCAGACCGCTGAAAGTATCACCGGCACTTTCGCAAAATCTTTCGCTGTCACGGAAATTCTCAGCGAGCAACTCGGTCCGGATGCGGCCAGACAAGAAATTCTCAATGCCTTGAGCGGCGGCCAGGCGCTCGTCAACTACACTGGGCACGGCTCGGATGAGCAGTGGTCTTTCAGCGACCTGTTTGACGACTCGGACGCTGCTGCACTTCAGAACGGCAACAAACTTCCCGTGTTCTTCCTGATGGATTGCCTCAATGGCTTCTTCCAGGATGTTTACACGGTGAGCCTCGCGCAATCTCTGGTTCTGTCGCAAAACGGTGGCGCAGTCGCTGTGTGGGCTTCGTCAGGCTTCACGAGTGCGGGCCCGCAAGCCAGTATGGATCTCAACCTCACTACTTTGCTGGCTTCTAACCCGAAGCTCGCGCTGGGCAAGGCCATTCTCGCAGCCAAGTCCACGGTCACTGATCCTGATGTTCGCCGAACGTGGATCCTATTTGGCGATCCTGCCATGCGCATTCATTTTGCTGTTGCCGCGCAAGCCGCTGGGTCGTCGGGCAGCGGATCTGGCCGGCCGATTGAACGGTACTGAGGAAACGTCATGAAGAACAAACGAGTGTTTCAATTCGCTCTCGCCGGACTGGTGATCGCAGTAGCTCTGCAGATCGCCGGCTATCGCCTGGACCACGCGGTTCCGCAGATCACTCTCGAAAACCAGGCGCTCTACAACTGGCTCACGCTCTTTTTCTCGCCGGTGGCGTTCCTTCTTCGTCTCGGCAATCCGGATGGCCCCATCGTGGCTGGTTGGACCACGTTTTTCATCGTTCTCCTCAGCAACATCTTTCTCTACACAGTCTTTTGCCGCGTTTGCCAGGCCTTTTTCCTGCGGCTCCAGTACAAGCTTGCCCACGAAAATATTCCGTTTGTGGCGAAGCTCCACCCCGAGCGCGTCATTCGACTCGCGCTGCCCAATTGGCGCCCTCGCCGCACCTAAACGGGCTCTCGCTACCGCTGTTGGGTCTCTGATTTCGAGTTTCTACTGTCTCATCACGCAATCATTTCCGTCCTTGTCACCTGTCGCGGCTCTTCCAACAACGCATCGACTTTTTCGAGGAAACGCTTCGTGTGTAGCAGTTCCGCGTGTTTCTGAAATGCCACCCCGTCGACCCACTTGGAATGAATGTAGAAAAGTCTCGGCTCCCGTACCGACCGGAACAAATGAAAACTCAAACAGCCCGGCTCCTCCCGCGTTGGCCCCATCACTTCTCGCAGCGCCCCTTCCACGGCGCTTTCCTCTCCAGCCCGCGCCAGTAGCCGCACAAATACGTATTGCTCCACAATCCCCCCGGTTTCACTCCAGAATCTCCATTTCCTAAAGCGGACTCGAAGCGTCACGGCACCTTCGCGGGCGGCACAACGACTGACCAATGGGCGTTGCGGAATTGCCACTGGCCGTTTTGCATTTGCGCCAAGCCTGTAAAGAATCCTCTTTCGTCTACGCGATGGCCCTCCGTGTCCACGCGAACCTCATGCCAAGAGCATGCCACTTGCGCGAAATCCTCGGTCAACGCATCAACACGCAAATCATCTCCCCAGCTCAACTCGATCTGCTTCACCGTGCGTACGAGATTGTCAATCGCTTGCGCCGCCGACTGACGGTTTGGAAATACCAGCTTCCCCTCTGACGCCATAAAAAAGGACGGGCTGTCGGAGAATTCCTTGCGCCAAGCCGCGGGGCCCTCTTGCGTGATGTCATGAGCCACACTGGCGGCGAATCGCCGCACCGCGTCTTCCACGGCCGCCTGGCGCTCTGGCGTCAAATGTTGCGTCTTCTCCTCGGCGCGGTCGCCGGTATCGACGCCTATTGCGCAACCCACCAGTGGAATTGCAGCGACCAGCAGAATCCAATGGTGAACGCGCATGTTTTCACCTCCCGCCCTCGCAATGCTACTACTCGGAATGTGTCTTCCTCGTGAGAACTTCAGGCGGATTCTTTCCTCGGCTTGAACATGCCTGCCGTGATTCGTGTGACGAACCGGCGCGGCACTAGCCGTTCGCCGTGCGCGCCCAGATAGTTGCCAAGCCCGGAGATGACGTAACTTTTTCCCGCCGCCAGGGCTCTCAATCCCACATGCGCGACTTTTTCCGCCGTCTCGCCCTTGCGAACAAATTGGTTCTGCCCGGCAACGGCGTGAAATTCCGATTCGGTCGTACCCGGGCAGAGGGCGCATACATTGATCCCGTACGGCTTCATTTCCTCAGCGAGCCCTTCGGCAAACAATAGATCAAACGCCTTGGTAGCAGCGTAGGTGGAAATATAGGGCACGGCTTGAAACGATGCCGTGGACGCTAGAATCAAAATATCGCCTCGCCGCCGCGACACCATGCCTTGCGCGAAAAGATGAGTCAGGTGAACGACCGCCGCGCAATTCACCTGCACCATCTCGAGCAACCGCTGCTTTTCGACACCCGGAAACTCGCCGTATTTGCCGAAGCCCGCATTATTGATCAGCAGATCGACTTCGATGCCGCGCTCCTGGGTGAACGCGAAAATTTTATCCGGCGCTGCTGGCTCGGCCAAGTCGGCGACAAACACTTCTGTCTGGACTTTGTAGGTAGAGGTTAATCGTTCGCCCAAGGCATCGAGGCGGTCCTTGCGCCGGGCCGTGAGCACAAGATTTGTTCCACCACGGGCTAGTTCTTCCGCCAGCGCTACGCCAATACCCGCGCTCGCTCCGGTTATCAGCGCCCACTTGCCGGACCACCTCGACGATCTTGGGGGTATGCCTGGGGACAAGTTCGCCTCCATGGATTGCAGAGTATCCGTGAGTTACTTTCCTGCTCGAAGCATTACGTCCCGGAGCCGCTCGGTTTCTCGCTTCAGCCGGTCCATGATCCGCCGGGCCCAGACAAACTCCGCGCCCAGCAAACCCAGCCCAAGCAAAATCACCGGCATTCCTGGCGCCGGAGTGAACACCATAATAATTCCCAGCAGCAGCAAAGTGAAACCGGCAAGCATCAGGAACACGCGGCGGGCTTGTTTAACGGTGCGAAGGATCATCCGGTCTTAGGGAAGAGGCTTTCTGGCGGAGAGGGTGGGATTCGAACCCACGGTAGGGGTTAGCCTACACACGCTTTCCAAGCGTGCGCCTTAAACCGCTCGGCCACCTCTCCCACGATAAAAACACATCTACCAATTTAGCAGAAACCTCCGCTTCGCGCACTTTGGCGGTAAACGGAGTTTCGCAGGATTTGCCGGAAATGTCCCGGAGCTTGGGAAGATTCGCATGGCTCTGCTAAAATTGCGATAGCGTTTCCGGGATCGTCTAATCGGTAGGACATCAGCCTTTGGAGCTGAGTATCCTGGTTCGAGTCCAGGTCCCGGAACCAAATTGTTTGTCGCCTCATTACTGCAGGTGCTACTTCCTCACATTTCCCGGTAGTTCAACAGAACCACGCCGATCAACGAAATGCACACCGGCCAGAGCCGCGCTGCCCACGCTCGCCCATGATTTTCCTGGGGAAGGCGCAGCTCCAGCCAGCGCGACCAGCCCGCCATGACCGCAAGAATGGCCAGCGGAATATGGCTGAGTTCGGCCAGAACTTCTTCTTTGATATTTCCCAGGCTGTGCGAATGTGTTAGCAGGAGAGCGCCGGACACGGCAACCAGAACCGGAAAGACGAACCGGACATTCGAAGAGGCGACGCGGCCCGTTTGTACGCGCCATTCGAATACCGCCAGCGCAATCACCAGCAGCGCAAATATCCGGTGCAGGAGCACTTCGGGGTCCGCAAAAGTCACCCAAAAACCGTTCGGGCCTAGCGGCCAGGCTTCAGGATCGCTTCGAAAAAAGAGAAAGATGGAAAGCCCCCAAAAAAACAGGGGCCAATTGCGCGCCCACGAGATTTTCCCGGCTTGTGCCAATATCGCTAGCAGGCCGAGCGAGACAACGACAATTCCAGCCCAGTGATGGTTGTATTCTGACCACGCTTTTTCGGCGGGAGTATTGGGCCGAGTGCCAGCTTGGCCGGGAACGAAAGATTCCGTCGAGAGCGAGCCCGATTCAAACGCAGCTTTCTGTGCGGCGTAGACCTCCTCGGGAAGCTCATTCATTGTCGGACTCGCAAGCCGGGGCCAGCGCGGCGTCATGCGCGCGTAAATGTCGAAAGCGGAAACGCGCCCCTGCGCGAGATCGGCGGCAGGAGGAAGCGAAGTCAGTGACGAAGCCGCGAGAATCACCGTAATTCCGATGCCGATTTCCACTTCGCCGAAGCGCTTCACGACAGCGAGAATGGCGCTGGCTTGGCCACTGCGAACGAGTTGAAAATTTAGCGCGCCGAGGAACAGAAGGAGACCAAAGAGAATCACTTTCGTCGCCACCATCGCTCCGTAGGAAGTTCCATAAAGCGCGGCGTACGAACCAACGTAAGCGAAACTCAACGCGACTCCGGCGGCAGCGAGCACAGTGACGCTCGCAAGGGCGAACTTCGAGAATCGCGCAGCGATTTCGCGCACGAACTCGTCGGATGAAGCGCGCCGGATTGCGACTAGCAAGTATGGCAAGCCGCCGATCCAGGCAGCGGTTGCGAATTGGTGCAAGGCCGTCAGACCGACAAGGGCGGGACGGTACTCAAGGCGCGCCATGGCGTGGCTAGTCAGAACCGAAGAGGCGATGATCGCCACGGCGGGGAGCAACAGCATTCGTGGAGAAACCATGCGAGTCGCGGACGACAAAGCGACTATGCTCAACGAAGCAAAGATGCCGATCGCGCCGGCAAGAACAAAATTAGCGCCGAAAACCTCGCCAAAGCTGAGACCCGCGGACTTCATCAGGATCAGTCCGTTAGCAAGGAGGTAAGAAATTTGCATGGCCGCCAATGCCACCGCGAAACGGCGAACCCAACGCAAGCACGGCGCTTGAATTTTCTCGCGTTCTTCGCCAGAACCATATAGCACAAGGAAGAGAAAAACGATTCCGCCCGCCGTGAGCGACTGAAACGTCAGGGTTCCGCCGCGAAAGAGTACGGAAAGAAAGCCAAAAATCTGCAGCAGCCGGGCCATTGAGCTAACTCACGCTTTCCTCACGGTGAATGGGATTTCACCGCGGGTGATGTGTCCGTCGGAAGCCAGCACCTGCCACCGCAGCCGGTACGCACCAGGGTTCAGGCCCTTGGCTTGGGACAAGATCGTGTCCGGTGGCGCTTGGCCGTCAATTTGGAGAGTTTGCGAGGAACCATCCGGGCCGATCAGCGATAGCCGCGAGCGGCTCACATCGATACGCACGTTGAAACGCAGTTTGAGCGGAATATCCGGGCCAACCGCAGAACCGTGAAGCGCGGGACTCGATTCCAAGAGGATGGCATGCGCAAAAGCGGAAGTCGCCGTTAATAGAAAGAATGCTGCGACGGAGCACAAAAATAAAATTCGAATCCGGGGACCTGGAAACATGAATTTCCTCTTCGCCAAGCGGCGAAAAGCTCCGTAAGAATCAAACCACACTAGCCGACAGAGATTATATCGAAGGTGCCAAGAATATGTATTTCAGACGGAGCAAGATTATTTAGCGGAGGAAGGCGTCGCTGCAATCTTGCCTCGCAACACAGTCACGGACGCCGCGGGAAGAGTGAAAACTGTGGCAGGGCCGGAATTCAGAGTGGAGTTAACCGCGGGACCGTCGGGATCGGCGGTACCGCCAGTGGGAGTAGGATGCCAAACATATTGGGCCTTGCCAAATGTGGTCACGCTCACCGGCCCGCTGAAGAAACTTGCAGATTTCTTGCTCCCATCGTCGAACGCAATGCTCACCGTGTGCGCATTTTCCTGATCCTTGTTGACCACCAACAGCGACCACTGCCCATCGGGGCGCAAAACAGGATAGGCCGTCACCAAAACGTGGCCGGCACCATCACGAACGTCGCTCGCCGCAGAAAACAATTTGTGCAAGCCGTCGCCGGGTTGCACCCACTCGAGATTCAGCAACTGGCTGACGAAGTACTGCGAGAGCGGCTGCTGGATGCGGTAATCGCGGTCAGTGGAAAAAAAGCCAAATGTTCCAGGCGAGTTGTTGTGCCCCCGCTCCATGGGTTCCGGCATGTAATGAAAATAGTAGACCGCGTTTCCCCCGCCTTCGAGAAACGCTCCTATGTAATCCGCGAGCCAAAGCCCTCCCCAAATATCCATGAACGCTTCGGACGAGGCAGAACACAGATTGGACTCCGTGATAAAGAGAGGAACGTTCGCCGGCACTCCATCCTCGCGCCAAACCTGCATGATGTGCTGAACGAGGTAAGCTTCATCGTACAAACTGCTCCATTGCACCTTGCCGGGATCGACCGGATAGTGTTCAAACGAGAAGAACGCCAGCTCATTCAATTTATTATGGGACTTCAAATAGTCGATGAACCGCCCTGTGAACGAGGCCTTCCCGTTAGCGTCGGGCCACACTTCAATGTCTTTGTTCTCTCCCGTAAAGATCGGCCCGCCAAGTTTTAGCTTTGGATCGAGGCGATGGAGAGCCGCGGCAAATTGCACGTAGAGCGCCGCGTAGTCTTCGGGCAACGTGTAGTGGCCATCGGGCTCTTCGCCCATCTCCACGTAAGAAATCGGATAGCCGCGCTTTTCGATGTAAGCGATTTGTGAGGCGGCATCTTCCGGCGTGCTGTAGAGCATGGCGATGGGAATCATCGCGGGCAATCCGCGCGTCACGCCGCTGGTGTAGAAAAGATCAAAGCCGATCTGATCCCCCGCTTTTTCGTCCACATTGCTCGGCTCGTGCCAGGGATCGACCGAGGAACAATACGTCGCCGTCTGATCCTGGTCCGGCGTGTGGCGAAGAGCATCGTGAAATTTTCCATCGACGCTTGCAGTGCCTAAGTAAATTTCGCGAATCGCGTACCCCAGGCAATTGCGTTGGTCGGCGCTCCCATGTGTGTCGCAGGTATTCGAAGACGCCGTCATCCAGATGCGCACCCACTGGACGCTAATGGGCTCAGTGGCGAGCTGCAGTGTAGTGTTCCCGCCCTTGCCGTTGGTAACCACTCCACCCGGAAACGCCTGCCAGGAACCCTGGGTCGGCTTGTGAATAGGATCTTCGCCAGTCCAATACTGCACCGCATAATTCGTCGCGAACGGCTCGGCCCAGGCGATTCGAATGGCCGTGATGTCTTGCTTGCTCGAGAGATCGAGAAAAACCCACTGCGGGTGAAGTGAATCGTCCTCGCCAGTGAAAGGCTTCGTAAGATACGGATTGCTCTTCCAATAGGTGCTTTCATCCCCATCGGTCAGCCGCGAAAAGCCGTTCATGTCCGTGCCGTCATCTCGCGTGACGCCGCGATGCGGCAGCGGATACCCGTAAGAATGGCGGATCGGCTCCGCGCCCGGAGTCGCACTGCCGATGAAATAACCCTTGCCTGCTGGATCGCTCCAGGCGCCTTGCGGATTCCAATGCCAGGCTTCCACGTGCAGTTCCGTATTCTGGCGATAGGTGACCGTCTGCCACCCCGCCGAGAGAATTTGCTTGATAGTGTCGTCCACAAAAAGTTTGTCAGCGGCACCGTAGGGCAAGCGGTCGATGCCCGCGCCGAGAGCCTCAGTGGGACGGATGGAATTCGTGGAATGGCTGGGCGTGGCGTCGACGTGGATGGATTGCGCGTGCAACAGAAACGGCATAAAGAAAAAAGGCGCGAGGCTGGCGGCGCGGAACATGCGCATCGAAGACTCCTTAAATCGGTTTAATATTGCACTTTGCATGTAACCGCGGAACAGTCCGCAGGTCAAGATGTTTTCGCAATTGCCGCGCTAGCCTTGCAGCAGCTCCGTTACGGCGCGATGCGCTTGATCGATGGCGGTGTCGGTTTCTGCGCTCGCTCCCGCATCGGAATTGGCGATGAAGATTCGGCCAAAAGGTTCCCGGCCCACAATCCAGGGCCGTTCCTCCTCTTTCCAATGGGGATCAAACAAAGAG
>DASPTW010000012.1:0-46734 GCA_035623215.1 Candidatus Acidiferrum sp. | reverse complement strand
CACATGCCGCCTTCCGGGCGCGTCCAGCGCACGCCCTCGGGCATGGATTTGCGCAGCGCTTCGTCCAAAGCGGCGAGGCGCGAAGTGTAGACCTTGCGCATTTTGGCCAGATGCTTGGCGAAAAGCCCGCGGCGCAGAAATTCCGCCAACGTGGCTTGCGCGAGTTGGTCGGTGTGCAGATCGGTGGTTTGCTTGACGACGCGCAAACGCTCGATGGCGGGGGCGGGCGCAACAATCCAACCCACCCGCAACCCGGGGAACGCCACTTTGGCAAAGCTGTCGATTTGAATGACGAGATTGCAACGATCGAGCTGTTTCAGCGAAGGGATGCGCTCGTCGCGGGCGTGGAGGCGCGCATAAATATGATCTTCCACGACGGGCACCTGGTAACGCCCCGCGAGTTCGAGCACTTTGCGGCGCGACGCCAGCGGCATCGATGTTCCCGTAGGATTGTGAAAATCGGGCGTGAGCACAATCAGTTTCACGCGGTTGGCGGCAAGAGTAGCTTCAAGGGCTTCCAAGTCGAGCCCCAGCGTAGTTCCCGGCTCCGCCTGCGTTCTCATAGGGACAGCGAGGCATCGCGCGCGGGCGCCGTTGAAAATCGCGAGAGCGCCCGGATAGGTCGGGTTTTCTATGATGACGGAGTCGCCGGGCCGCACAAACGCCTTGCTGATCAAATCGAACGATTGCTGGCAGCCATCGGTGATGAGCAGGTTTTCGTCTTTGGCCGCGATGGCGTCGCGATGCAACAGTTCGAGCAAGGCCGCCTTTAATGGCGGATAACCGTCCGACGGGCCAAGGCTCAGAACGTTCGTGCCCTCGCGGCGAAGCACCGCGTTGACGCAAGTTTGCAATTCGTCGATGGGAAAGAACTCCTCCGCGGGACAAGCCATCACGAAAGACAAAGCATTTTCGGGGACGTTGGCGGTGAGCCGGCTGAGAATCTCTTCTCCGCGCTCATCCGCGAAGAGCAATTCCCAGCGCACGCCTTCGTTTCCGTTCAACACCGGCGGCGCGGGCGGGGTGATCTTCAATCCATTATTGCCGTTGCCCTTGATAAAAGTGCCGCGGCCAACGTGCCCCTGGATCAGGCCTTCGGATTCGAGCTCGGCGTAGGCGTTGGCGACGGTGGTGCGGTGAACGCCGAGCATGACGGCAAGTTCGCGGCTAGCGGGAATGCGGTCGCCCGGGCGCAAATCGCCTGCATGCACGAGGGCGCGGAGCTGATCACGCAGTTGAACGTAGAGGGGAACGTGGCTTTGCGGCTGGAGATGAAGTGGCAGCATTGTCTCTCACCTCCAGCCAATTTTAACAGATATTGGACTGTTGCAAGAGCCAATTTGTCTTCCATGCAGGACCGCAGAAATGGTGGCCGGACCTTAAGGGCTCGATGGCTTATAGCCCATCCGGCCGATGGTTTCACCGGCAGTTAAATCCCGAATGCAAAGCTTCGTCAAATCGCTCGCGTCACACTGACAAATCTGTTTGACAGGAAGATCCTCATCCTCAACCTCGTAGTCTCCCGAAGACATATCTTCCGAATTGTCCGAGGAAGAGGTGACTACGGGGCTTCCTTTGCGCACCCGCACGCGAAACTCGCCCGAAGCAGGCTCGTAGTTCGCATAGCTGAAGCAATGGCCGATGCACGCGCGTTCAACGCTGTGCCCTACAAACGGGATGCGCCAGTCCGGCGGCGCGATGATCGTCGCAATTACTCGAGTCCCCGGGATCAGAGTGCTTGTAATTTTCTCCGCGTTGGATTCGAGCCGGTTCAGCCATCCCGTGTCCTGGTAGAGAAAGATGAAGAAGACAATGCTGCACGCTCCGAATCCGGCGAGCTGCCACCGGCGGGGGCGCAACAATCCCAGGACGCAAAGGCCCAGGATGGCGGAAATGGTTGTGAGCCGGGAGCCAAGCACGCCAATCCAGCCGCCATAAATCGAGGGACGCAAGTTTTCCGGAAGCAGCGCCACGGCGCAGAAGGTCACGATGTACAGCTCGAACGGCACCGCGAATCGTTTCCACGAAGATCCCTCGTCCCGCAGTGCGAACCGATCGATTGCCACACACAACACGCCAAAGAAAAATGCCGCTGCGGCGAGCACGGCATAACGTTTCCCATACAGCGCCAACTGATCCGCGCCATTGTAAAAATAGAACGGCCCACGATCCCAATCCGCGAGCAAAGCGGGATGGCCTGCCGCATACAAATTCACAGCAAAGAACGCAGCAGCCGCGCTCAAAGGCAATACGAGCTTCCACCAGCTTGGCAATTTCTCTCGGACGCGGAGGTACGCCACCGTGCCTGCCAGCCACAAAAAGCCGATCGGGTGAGCCAGCAGTGCCAGCGCTGCAAAGAGCGCGCCGCCAACCCAGGCCAATCCCCTTCCCTTCCACAGAATCGCCAGTCCAAAGCAAGCCAATCCCAGCGACAAATAGTAGTTCAGGAAGCCCATGCTGAAGGAATAGCCGTAAGCGAGCATAGCGATGCACGGAATGAGAAACCACCGGGGGCGTTCGCTGACCGCGCTGATCAAAGCGAACACGCCCCAGAAAAAAATCAGGACGCACGCTGACACAACAATTTTCGTAGCCGCAGAAAGGCCAACGACCTTCGCCACCTGGAGCAAACTCACGTCAAACAAAATGTTATTCCACTGCCTAACGATGTAGAGGCCGGGCGCTTGTCCTTTTTCAATCAGTTGGGCCAGCCACGCGTTGTAGACGTGACTCGGCAGGTCTCCGGCTTCCAGTCGCCGGTGCCAAACGCACGGGATCACCAGCACGAGGGAGAGAATCAAAATCGCCCGCCGCTGGCTATCCACAAAAGCGACCGCGGGATTTTCTTTGTTCAAAAAACGCGCCCAGGTTTCGCGGATGTCCTGCAGCGGCCCCATCCCCTGTCCTTGTTCTGGCTCGATTAGGCTTGGCAAGCCAGCGCCACATTCTCACACGCATGCTGGAATGTTGTCTCGAAAACGATTGCCGCAGGTGCTCCATTCCGAATCCCATACTTTTCCATTCACTTTGCTTCCAATGGTATTATCCGCCTTCGATCTAGCAAGGAGGCTTTCATGCGCGAATTGAGCCATCGGGCCACACTGATTCGCCAACTAAAGGACCGCACAGCCAAGATTTCCTTGCCTATTATTTTTCTGCTCTCGGTTAGCTTGTTGTTAGCGAACGCAGGGGCCGCACAGAGTGCTCCAGTTCCCTCGAAGTGTCCTCCCGCCACGCGCATCGACTCCGCGAAAGACACTTACGGCACCACGGTTGTTGCCGACCCATACCGCTGGCTCGAAGATCAAGAAAGCCCTGAGACGCGAGCTTGGATCGACGCCGAACAAAAATGCACCGAGGCCGCACTCTCCGGCCTCCCGGGCCGCGCACAGCTCGCCAAGCGCCTTGGCGAATTGCTACACACGGACTCTTTTGAAATACCCTTCGAGCGTGGCGGACGCTATTTCTTCCGCAAACGCCTCGCCGGCCAAGAACTTTTTCTTCTCTATGTGCGCCGCGGGCTTTCCGCCCCGGATGAAGTCCTGGTCGATCCTTTGCCCTGGAGCCCCGATCACTCCGCAAGCGTGACGTTCGAAAACGTCAGCCGGGACGGCAAATTCGTGATTTACGGGCGCCGCGACGGCGGGCAAGACGAAATTACCCCGCGCATTTTGGACGTCGAGACAAAACAGGGGCTGCCGGACGCTTTCCGAAAAGCACGGTATGAAGCCCTTGAACTCGCCCCGGATAACAAAACCGTTTACTACTCGCTGGTCACGCCGGAAGGCCCTCGCGCGTACGTCCACCAGGTTGGCGATGATCCCGCAAAAGACCCCCTGATTTTTGGAAAGGACCTTGCGAAGGATAAGGGCTTGGGCCTTCAACTATCCGAGGACGGTCACTACCTTCTTTACTTTGTCTCCTTTGGTTCGGGCTCCGAACAAACCGAGATTTACATTCAAAACGTAAAGGACCACGGCCCGGTCATCCCGGCGGTTAGCAATGAAAAGGCGGTCTTCTTTCCTGCATTTGCTGGCGATCATTTTTTCATCCACACGAATTGGAAAGCCTCGCAGTGGCGTGTTTTCTCCGCAAGTTTCGACGCGCCGCAGCAAGAGCACTGGCGTGAACTCATCCCTGAATCCGATGTTCACCTGGAAACCATTGCCGCTTCCGGCGGGAAGATCATCGGGCAATACACCCTCAACGCTTCCTCGGAGCTCAAGGTCTTCGACGCCGGCGGCAAGGTGGAATCTCGAATCGCTTTGCCGTCGCTCGGCACTGTGGGCGCCATCTCGGGACGATGGGAAAGCCCGGAACTCTTCTATACCTTTGAATCTTTTAACGCCGCGCAAGCCATCTTCCGCTACGACGTAAAGCAGCCCAAGTCCGAGGTCTGGGCCAAGGATAAAGTGCCGATCGATTCCTCGGCATTCAATATCGATCAGGTCTGGTATTCCTCCAAGGACGGCACGCGCGTGCCTATGTTCCTGTTCTACAAAAAGGGGATAAAGCTGGATGGTTCGAATCCCGTTTTGCTCTACGCGTATGGCGGATTCAACGTCAGCGAAACGCCCTCTTACCGGCCGCTTGCGCTCGTTTGGGCCGAACATGGCGGGATTTTAGCCGTCGCCAATATTCGCGGAGGCGGAGAGTTTGGCGAAGAGTGGCATCGTGCCGGAATGTTCGAGAAAAAGCAGACGGTATTTGACGATTTCTTCGCCGCCGCCGAGTTCCTCATCGCAAAAAAGTATACTTCCACGCCGCGGCTGGCGATCTATGGCGGCAGCAACGGAGGACTGCTGATGGGCGCGGCGCTCACCCAGCGGCCAGAACTCTTTGGCGCAGTTGTTTGCCTCTATCCGCTTCTCGATATGCTGCGCTTCCACAAGTTCCTCCTCGGCCCGTATTGGGTGTCCGAATATGGAAGCGCCGACAATCCCGATCAATTCAAATACATTTACGCCTATTCTCCCTATCAGCACGTCGTCGACGGAGGCAAATACCCTTCGACGCTGTTTGTCACTGGCGACGGCGACACGCGCGTCGCTCCCTTGCACGCTCGGAAGATGGCGGCGCGTTTGCAAGCCGCCAACGGCTCTGGCCGGCCCATCCTCCTTCTCTACGACACGAAATCGGGCCACTCCGGCGGCCGGCCCGTGAACAAAATCATTGAAGAAGACACGGACATTTTGAGTTTCCTCTTCTGGCAGCTTCACGTTCCGGCGGACTGAAAGCAACCCGTTGTGCACCTGCAGGGTTCTCGGTGACGTGAGCGCCTTTGCGAAAAGCTTCAATCGTGTGCTTTCTAGCACGCCGTCATTTATGTGAACGATAGGAATTTCGTTACACTGCCTTTGAATTTCGCCTAGCAGATGGTTCCTTCTCACCGACGAATAGCCTGCAAGAAGTGTCCTCCTCTTCGTTCTAACTGGTGATCTTGCTGGCAGCTTTACGGCTGCAATGCTTCTCTTCGGAGAAATCTGTTTCATGGAACAACCATCTTTGCCCGCCTCGTCATCTCATCCAGCAATTACGCCACTGCGTCCCCGGGTTGCCGCACATCTTGACGGGCTCGCCACTTCCAAATTGAAGGGAGCTATCTGTATGTCCGTTCGATCGTTCGCAAGTCCTACTCCTGCAATAAAAACTAAATTCCGTTCGCTGATTTTTTCCACGCTTATCGCGGCGCTCGCCACGCTCTCGATTTTCGTGGCGAATTCCCGTGCGCAAACCTCCTCCCACTCGCCAGGCTGGGTCGTTTTGCCAGTTGAAGAGTATCGCACGCTGCATGCGCGCGCCTATCCCGCAGAGCGCGAGCCCGAGCCTCCTCCCGTCGAAGCCACGCTCACACGAGTGGACTACGACTTGCGCATCAGCGGAGAACTCGCGACCGGTCGCGTCACACTCACCATCGATGTCCTCAAAGACGGATGGGTGCGCGTGCCGATTCCCTCGGGCCTGCTCGTTCGCGAAGCGCGTCTCGACGGCAAACCTCTTTCTCTGGTTCCGGGCGCCATCAGCAAATCCCCCAGCCAGCCTTCGGCGCTGCTTTCGCATTCGGGCCGCGCGATATTGCTGCTCGACATTGCCCTTCCCGTGAGCTCCAATGCTGGAGAAGAAAGCATCGCGCTTCCCTCGACCTCTTCCGGCGTCACGCGCGCCTCGGTCCAACTTCCTCGCCAGGGCGTTGATATTCGCCTCACGGGAGGACTTCTCTCCGACAAATCCGAAACCGCCACGGAAAGTAAATGGATTGCTTACGGCCGTGGCAACGAGCCGCTGGCTTTTACCTGGCGGCGAAAAACGGAAGATCATCGCGCCTCGCAGCCTTTGCGCTTGCGCGGCTCGCTCACGCAACTTTTCGGTCTGGGCGAAGACAACACTTCCATCAACGCCGAGGTGAACTTGGAAGTCGCGCAAGGAGCGGCTCACGAAGTGAAAATTCAGGTCCCCGAAAAGGTCACCATCAATCAGGTTCTCGGCGCGATGGTCGAGGACTGGGAATCCAAATCCGGAGAGCTTACCGTGACGTTTCTTGAGCCCGTCGAGCAAAGCGCGCGGTTTGTCATCACCGGCGAGACCCACAGCCCCCGCGATGGTCCCATCGATATTCCGCTTCTTCGCCTGATGAACGCCGAACGCGAAACCGGCGGCGTTGCCGTCGAAGTGTTGGGCGCAGGCGAAATCAAGGGTCTCAAGTCCGAGGGACTTGAAAGCGCCGACGCCACGGATCTCGGAGAACTAGTAGCGAACCATCAGTCGCCTTCGCTCGCTGCGTTTCGTTTCCGCTCCGGCGAAGCAAAGACGGCACGCTCCCTCAACGTGAACATCGCGCGCTACACACCTCAGGCGGTACTGATGGCCAACGTCGAGGAGGCGCGCTATCAAGTGCTCGTCTCCAGCGAAGGAAAGACTTTTGTCCAGGCGCGCTATGCCGTCCGCAACAATCAGCGAAACTTCCTGAAAATCACTCTCCCTCCGGGCGCCACGCTCTGGAGCGCTTCACTTTCGGGCAGGACCGTTCGTCCAGGCCAGGCTGCCGATGGCAGCATCTTGTTGCCGCTCGACAAAGCGCGCGCCGGCGAGGATGCTCCGCCCTTCGCTGTCGAAGTCGTCTACCTTGTTCGCGGAACTGCCTGGAATGACAAAGGCCAGTTCAATCTCGCCTTGCCTGCGCTCGATCTTCCCGTCTCGCGAACAGGCCTGTTGCTCTACCATCCCCCGCTCTTCAAAGTGACGCCGGAGCCGGGCTCGTTCCGCTCGGCAAGCTACGAAAATCCCGAATCCTCTGCTCTTGCGACCGGCTCCGTTGGTGGTATTGGCGCAGGTGTGGCTGGCGGCGTGGGTTATGGCTCCGGCAGCGTAGTTGCCAATGGTTTCGTTAACGGAATGACTGACAAGGCGGTTCTAGGATCTGCTCCGCCAGCGCCTCCACCCGGCTTCGACAAGAAGGACGACGAAAAATCAAAGTCTCCGCAGGACGCCGCCAAAGAACTCATCGACAAATTCCGCTTCGACACTCTGGCCGGAAAGCGCGCCGGCATTCTTCCGATTCATGTTTCCTTCCCTGCGTTCGGCCCTTCCCTGTACTTGGTTTCCGAACTGACGGGCGAGAACCAGGCTCCGTCCGCGACTCTCAGCTATCAGCACGAGAAAAAGGTAGGTGGCAAATGAAAAAGATTCTTTCCATTTTGCTGACAGGTTTCTTGCTTGCTCCCGGTTTTCTCTACGCCGATGAGACCCCGGCTCCGCCGGTTCCATCCAGCGGCAATGTGACGCTTCCCTTGGACGAATACAATCGTTTGCTGGAACTTGCTGCCAAGCCGGTCCGAAAAGTGGACACGCCACCGGTTCCTTACACGATGAAGTGCGCGGAGCTGAATTTCCACGTGTCGAACGAATCCGTTCAGGGCACTGTCCAATTGCACGGTGAAATCCTTCACAAGGGCGTCACCAAGGTGCCGCTGACCACCGGCATGGCCATCCTCGATGCATATCAAGAAGGCAAGAGCCTGCCGCTCGAACTCGAAAACGGGACGCACACCGCCGTGCTTCCTGGCCCCGCTGAATTCGCCGTCACGCTGGACGCCGGTCTTCCTCTTAGCATCGAAGCCGGCCGCGCTTCGTTCAATCTCCCTGCGCCCGCGGCGGGAAGCGTGCGCCTCTCGCTTACTCTCCCGGGCGACCGGACCAACGTGCGCCTCAACCCCGGTCTCATCACTTCGCGTTCATCCGAGAACGGGCAAACCACGGTCGAGGCCACGCTGGTGCCCGGGCAAAACGCCAGTGTCTGGTGGACGACCAGGGAAGTTGCGGCTCCTGTCGTCCCTAAAGAGGTGCGCTTTCTTTCCGATGTAAAAACACTCATCACCGTGAGCGAAGGCGATCTCCGCATCGCCGCTCTTGCCGATATCACCGTCGTGCAAGGCGAACCTTCGCAATTCGAAATCGCCATACCTGAGGGTTACGAGTTAATCGGCGCAGCCGGCGCTTCTGTCGAGTCCAGCGAAGTGCAGTCTGGCGTCTTGATCCTGAAAGTCCGCGCCGCCTCGCAAAAAACACATCAATTCCTCATCTCGATGGAGAAATCACTCACGGACACGAAAACGGACGCGCCGTTCCTCAGCTTCCAAAATGCGCAGCGTGAAACCGGCGAAGTCCTCATCGAAGGCGCCGGCACCATCGAACTCACTGCTACCGAGGGCGGCGGCCTGAAGCGCATGGATTTCAAAGAGACGAATCCCTATCTGCGCTCGCTCGCCCGCTTTCCTCTTCAAGCCGCGTTCCGTTACCACAGGCAGCCAAACGAGCAGCCCAGTCTCGCTCTCGCCTGGACTCGCTTTCCCGACAGTAGCGTTCTGTCCGCCGTCGTCGAGCGCGCCATTGTCACTACGCTGGTCACCAACGAAGGCCGCTCCCTCACCGAAGTGAAGCTCATCGTCAAAAATCAAGCTCAGCCGTTTTTGAAGGTCGCGCTTCCCGCGGGCGCCAGCATCGTCTCCGCTGAAGTGGCGGGCGAAAAGGTGAAGCCCGTCGAAGGCTCCGACGGCAATCGCGTTCCGTTGCTTCGCGACAATTTCCGGCCAACCGACTCCTACACCGTTTCCTTCGTCTTTATGCACTCCGGCGCGCCGTTCGCCAAGAAGGGCGGCTCCGACATTTCGCTTCCAAAAATGGACGTTCCCATTGATCTTCTCCAGTGGGAAGTCTTCTTGCCCGAACAATACAAAGTGAAAGACTTCGGCGGTGATGCCATCGCGGCCAGCTTGCTTCCGCCAGCGTCTTTAGATGTCTCTGGTGCGGAATCGGGAGCCGACGTCAATGGGCTGCCTGCCGCGGCTCCCGTTGGCAACTTTGAATCCGTTTCGCTGCTGCCCGGCCAATTGGGCGGCATCGTCGTTGACCCCAGCGGAGCTGTGGTTGCCAATGCCCAAGTCACCGTGACCCAGCCTGACACCGGCGCCGTTCGAAACGTGATGACCAATTCTGCCGGCCGGTGGGTTGTCTCCAACCTGCCTTCAGGAAACGTCGAGGTTACAACCAACGCTCGCGGGTTCCAGCGCATGGTCCGCAGATTCGCGTATGACGGTAGCCGCCCCGCCCCGCTCGTGACCACCCTGCCCGTGGGCGCCACCGCTCAGACTGTCGAAGTGACCGCCAACGCCCCGAACTCCAATGAGTATCAGCGCGCGGAACGTGACTTGAAAAAACAAATCGCGCAGCAGCAACTCGCTGCCTCTGCCAATGTCATCAGCCTCCAGCAGCGCGCTTCTGGCATTCTCCCGGTTCGGGTGGAAGTCCCGCGCGCCGGCAACTCCTATCATTTCGTCCGGCCGCTGGTCCTCGACGAAGAAACCAAGGTGACCTTCACCTACAAATCAAAATGAATTGCGCTTGCAAAGAGGGGAAGCAATCAGAGATTCGAATGCCTTGCGCACGGTCCGGTTTCCGGCGCAGTGGAGATCCCTGCGACTCTCAGCCCAGCGCTTCTGATTCGAATTACGCTGCTTGGAGCTTTACTTCGCGGCTTGATTTTCGCCCAGGCGCTTCAGGCGGTCGCGCAGCCGCCGCTGCAGCGGTGTTGGCGTGTTGGGATTGAACGCCACCAGGTACCAGAGCGGCTGGCTGCGGTCACGGCTCAGCCACGTCAGCGTCCCCGCATCGGCGTTCGGATGCCGTGCCACGTTTTCGCGAATCGCGCCGTAGGGGTGTTTCGCCAGCTTGTTCAAAGTTTTCGCGTTGGCGCGCGGATGCTCGCTGATCAAACGCAGCAAATAATAATCCGTTTGTGGAGCCTGCTTCACCAGCTTTTCCAGCATCTCCGGTTTTGCATCTGAGCTGAGCACCAATCCGATTTTCTCGTCCCATGCCACGTTAATCTGATTCAGTTCCCGCGTGCGCGCGTGAATCAGCTCTTCCAGGATGCGCCGCTCTTGCTGCATGCGCGCGATCGGAAGGTCCGTGCCCTCGAGCGAATCGAGAACGCGGAGCAGGTGCTGCCTCTCGCCAAATACGATTTGCGAGGTGCGGGAGACGGCGCCCTTTTCCTTTTCCTTGTGCTGCACCAGGTCGGAACGTCGCATGTTTTGGTTGCTCCATCCGGTGCTCCCTGACGGGAACCAGCCGGACTTTTCTCCTGAAATCAACATCGCCACACGCTTACCGCTTGCGGGACTGGTTTGCGATACAGCGAATTATGTTCCGCGTGGGGGATGCGGTAAAGTTTGGTGAGCGCAGGGTGTGCCCGAAGTGCAACTCCGGTTTCTGAAGAGTTTGCCGAGCGGGAAATCCCGGTGGCAGCGTGCAGGGACAAAATCAGCGAGGAAAAACGATGTCGGCATTTCACGAACACAAAGAAGAGCTCGAACATTACGAACAAATGTTCGGGCGCGAGCGGGGGCGGCTGGCGGTTTCGCTGGACCGTTTAACGAATGCTTTGGTGCTGGTGGGCCAGCACGGCGTTTACTGCACCAGCCAGCGGAATCCCACGGTGCCGGCGATGGACTTGCGCATGATCAACCAGGAACTGGTTCACGCCAAAGAATTGGTGCAATCGGTGATGGAAGAATTGCGCAAAGCGAAGCGGCCCGCCGAAACCTGACTCAGTTTTTTTTCACTCGCTTTTCTATCTCGCCAATTTTGTGGCAATTCCAAATCTACTTTTCCGAACTATTCCGGACGTAAAAAGGGATTCAGTTCGCGTTCCTGCGCGATCGAAGTGACCGGGCCGTGACCGGGAAACACGATGGTTTCATCGGGCAGGTGCAGTAGCTTGCTTCGGAGCGACTCCATAATTTGGTCCATCGAGCCGCCCCAGAGGTCGGTGCGCCCAATGCTTCCCGCAAAGAGCGTGTCTCCCGAAAAAAGCTGCGGTGCGGGAGGGACGCTTTTCCCGTCGGGCTTGGAAATATCGCCGACAGCGTCCGGAGCATGCAGAGATTGCCGCAACAAGTCGGTGACGGAGATCTTCATGCCGTTCGCATCCGGCAGCGTGAGCATCTCGGGAGCTTGCGGCTCCGCTGCTTTTCCAACGTTGTGCGGAAGAAACAGTGAAACGCTGCCGGGAGTATGGCCGGGGGTGTGGATCACTTGCGCCTCGAAGGGGCCCCAGCGCAGCACGTCCCCCTCTTTCAAGAGCTGATCGATTTCCGTCAGCTCCGGAGTTGCAACGCCCAAAAAAGAAGCCTGCATCTCCATTGCTTGATACAGAGGAAGATCGTCGCGGTGCATCAGCACCGGCGCGCCCGTGTATTTGTGGAGCTTGCTCAGGCCGCCGACGTGATCGATGTGCGCGTGAGTGCTGACAATGGCGCAGACTTTCAGCCGGTGCCGGCCAATCAGGTCGAGAATGCGCGTGACTTCGTCGCCGGGATCGACGACCAGCGCTTCGCGGGTTTCCGGGTCGCCGATGATCGAGCAGTTACACTGCAAAAACCCCACGGGAATGGTGATATGAATCAATCCTTCGTAGGTCGCATTGAGGGCGGGCAATCGATCCATGACCAAATTATACCATCGGAAGTCGATGCGTTTAGTGCCAGCGCGCGTGGTATGCACGCAATTTGCTAGACTGAGTGGCGAAATCGCGAGGCAGCCATGGGGTCGCCAGCCACAAGCCGACCGCTGGATACGCCGCTGGCGCAAGTACACGAGCGAGCGGGCGCGAAGATGGGCGTGTGGTTTGGCTGCGCGCTGCCGGACGATTTCGGCGACCCGGCGGCGGAATACCGGTTTGCGAACAAAAGCGTTGCGCTGATTGACAAGAATTACCGCGCGTATCTTTCGTTCACCGGGCCGGACCGGGTCCGCTACCTGAACGCCATCCTCACCAACAATATCAAGGACTTGCCGACGGGCCACGGGAACGTGTCGCTGCTGCTGAATCCGCAAGGGCACGTCCTGGCGGAAATCGAAACCTATGCGTTCGGCGAGCAGCTGTTTTGCGTCTCCTACGCGATGATTCGCGAGCAACTGATTGCAGCTCTGGATAAGTACATCATCATGGATGATGTGACGCTGACCGACGAGACCGAGAAGTATGGGACGCTGGCGCTGGAAGGACCGAAAGCTGCGCCACTGGTGCGCGGCATTTCCGGCGCTGACCTCGCGGTGATGAGAGATTTGCAGTCCACCGATGCCGCTGTTGGCGAAATTCCCTGCCGAGTGGTGAAACGCACGCCGGGAGACGTTGCGGGCGCAGAATTCGTGGTGGAGCGCGGGAAACTGGGCGCGCTTTGGCAGATTCTGCTCGACAACGTGCGCAAGCAAGGCGGCGGACCGATGGGCTATACGGCGTTGAGCGGGCAGCGGCTGGCGCAGGGCGTGCCGTGGTTTGGCTACGACTTTGGCGAAAAGCAGATTCCGCACGAAGCCGGCCTGGAGAAAAGCCATATCAGCTACACCAAGGGCTGCTACACGGGCCAGGAGATTGTCGAACGGGTGCGCTCGCGCGGCCAAGTGAACCGCAAACGCGTGCAACTGCTGTTTTCCGGCGACCTGATCCCTCCCGCGGGCGAAATGCTGATGATGATGGAAGGAAAAGACGTGGGCGCCGTGACGCGCGCGGCGCGCATTTGGGATCCGGACCTCATCCTTGGGATGGGGTATGTTCGGCGAGAAGCGTTGACGCCGGGAACGACGCTGAAGTGGGCGAAGGGGAGCTGCGAAGTAATGAAGTGAAAGTGGCGAGTGGCGAGTGACGAGTGGCGAGCACGGGAGAAAGAGAGATCGTTCGACTCGCTGTGCTCGCTCCCCGTCTGGAACGGGGCAGGCAGGACTCGCATTCTTATCGGATGGTCGGTTCCAAAATGGGAAGAATTGGGGTACACCCCCGTGTTTTTCGTAAGAGTGGCAAACAAAGGAGATAAGTCGAGGCACTGGACCACGGTTTAAGGTATGACCATTGAAGGGTGAGGGGGAAGGCGCGGAGTTTAAGAGGACCGCGCGGTGGGCGAGCATAATAGAGCTGGCACGAAGCCGTGCCCAACTAACCAGAGGACTATAGCACATTAGTAAAATTTGTCAAGCATGAATATAAGCCGCTTGAATTCTTGAGGTTAGAGGTTTGAGGCGAGAAGAAGCTTGCACGTCAGGAAACGTCCCGTCTGTCACTGCGCTCTGGCAAGGGTGTCGCTTGACCAGGAGAAAATCACTTCAAGTGTCTCTTGACACGGCCGACTTCGTTAGACATGTCCCCGGTTTCCCCGGTTTCCCGAGGACTGCCAGTAGCCCGAAAATTGCCAGGAGATGTAACTTAGCCGGTCGCCGGATTTCAGATGCGAGGCGGGCGGGGAAAATCGGTCAGCGTCAGGAAGGTCGAATCGATTTTCTCGACCAGTTTGCCATTCTCTTCGGACTTGGCTTTGACGGCCTGCCATTCGGGATCGTCCTGGAAGGCTTTCCAGTTCGCGGCGGCCGCTTCGCGGCTGGGATGCTCGAGAATGTAAAGGAACGTGCTGCTTTTCACGGGCTCGTCCAGGGCGGTCCAGTAGGCAACGCTTTTCATTCCATGTTTCACAAAGAGCTTATCGGTATGGTCCCGGAAGCGGACCACGAGGCTGTCCAGCTTTCCGGGAGCCACGTGATAAATGCGCAATTCATAGACCTTGGCTGATGCTGTCATCGCGTCACCTTGGCGCTGCTCTTGCGCATTCGGACTCGCGATTGGAGCCTGCAGAAAGACCCGCTCGATTGCCTCCGCTATGCCCGGCGGCAAGAACACCGACAGGGGCGCAGCCCGCAACCATGTCCGCCTGTTCATATGGCGCATTCTAGCAAAGCTGCCGAAGTGAGACAGCAATATATTGGCGACCGCAAAGCGATCGACATATCGGCGATCGCAAAGCGATCGACAATTCGGCTCATCGCGGACGTTATTGACTTCGCCACCCGCGGTCCTTAATCTAACCTCATGGAAGTGCGCCTCGATCCTCGCTTGGAAGAGAAGCTCGCGCGCGTCGCCGCCGAGCAGGGACGCGACAGGGAATCTCTAATCGTCGAAGCAGTTGAGCGCCTCATCGATTATGACGAATGGTTCGTCCGCGAAGTGGAAAAGGGTCTTGCCGAAGCGGACCGCGGCGAGCTCCTCGAGCATGAGGATGTTCGAAAACTAATCGATCGCCGCTATCCTGGTTGATGCGCGTCCGCTGGACCAAACGCGCGGCTCGCGACCTCACCCACATTTGCGATTACATCAGCGAACACGGCACACCGGCAGCCGCACGGCATGTAGCTCTCTCAATTTATGAAAGCACGCTCAGTTTGTCGCAATTTCCCGAGCGGGGCCGTCCCGGCCGTAAGCCCGGTACCCGCGAACTCATCTTCTCCAACTCGCGTTATCTCGCCATCTACCGCCTTCGGACTGAAGCTGTAGAAATCCTCCGGATCCTCCACGGTGCACAGAAATGGCCGTAGCCGCTCATTTCGGGTTGTTTGCCGTAGGAAGAAGAGAAGAAAACTAAAGAACTGTGACCCACGCGAGAGCGATAATCCACTCGAGCCAAATAATTGCGCGCAGAGATCAAGCGCAATGCTGAGAAAAGGACCCCTAGCAGCCAAAGGAGCAATCAACCGTGCGCGTGATGAGCCGGCACTTCCCGCAGACGAAGCAATAGAGACTCGAGCACCTTTTCGTCGGTGCGCAAAGTCACTTTGAACTCACGATGATGCGTGTGCCAAATCTCATTCAGGAGCTCGCGATGGTGTTGCTCGAGAATGTTGACCAGAAGTTCTTGCTCTTCGGGGGTTAGTGTCAGTTCCATGGTTCCCTCCGAGAGACCGCTCATTGCCGGGCTAAAGCCCGGCGCTACGTGGCGCACGCCTGTTTCAGGCGGCTGCCTTGCGAAATTCCTCTTTCTTTTCCAGCGTGACGACAGGCCGCAACGCGACGAGCTTGGCGAGCGCTTTGCCGGACAGAACTGTCAGATGCACCGCAGCGATGGCACCCAGGATGGCAGGCACGATGTAGACGTTCTCATACTTCCAAAGCCAGTAGCCGAACACAGGGGAACCTAGCCATGCGCCAAACCAACCCAGAATCAGCTTTCCAAAAAGGGCATCGTTGCTCTCCAGAAAGCGATAACGGAGAACATTGTGGTAAACAACAGCAACAACGAGGCCAATGACGAAGAGAAGGAGAAAGGACATAAAGCTCATCCCAAACATACTCCGCACCTCCTTTGGGACTAGGGGAAACCGGCGGGGCGACAGGACTGCCTCCGATCCATGGGTGTTCCCGGTTTTTCGCTGGCGGAGGGCCCGATCGGCGCCGCTCTGACGTACATCCCCCGGCAAGAAGCTCACGCTAGGAAAAGGGTTTGTCAGTGCGCCGAGTCACGCATCGTTGTGATGGATGGTGAGCGGGACTTGGACGCAAGGGAATGTCCGTGGCAGACTGGCGACGGGTGGAGAGAAGGATAGTGAGATGCGGTTTTTTCGGACGAGGATGGACGGGACGGAACGAGGACACGCGCACTACATCCGGCTGAAACTGCACGACGTGCATCAACTGTTCAATTCGATGGACCCTTCCCCGTTCATCGAAAAAGACCTGGACGCGGATGCGGAAGAATTCATCGTGACCTGGGCGCAGGAATTTCCCGCGGACGATCCGGTGCGATTGCATATCTACCTGGAGCAGTGGCCGGCCGAAGATCCCAAGGAACTGATCAAAACGGCGGTGCACAACTACTTTGCGCACCGCGCGGAGATTGCCAACCTGGAGTTCCGGCGGCTGATGGCGCAAGGGCGGAGCAGCCTGGTGATTGGGCTGGTGTTCCTGTCGGTGTGCCTGGCGCTGAGCCACGTGTTGCTGAGCCGCACGCTGAGCACTTGGGCGGTGGTGGCGCGCGAGGGATTAACGATTGCGGGATGGGTGGCGATGTGGCGGCCGATGCAGATTTATTTGTACGACTGGTGGCCGTTGCGGCGGCGCGAGCGGATTTTTGAAAAGCTGAGCCACATGCCGGTGGAAGTGGAGCAGAAAGCAAAGGCAGGTTAGAAAAAGAGAAATTGGAAAAGCGAAAAGGGTGAGAGAAGAACCGGCGGCACGCCAGTACCAGCAAAGATGGCAGGATAAATCCGCAGAGCTCTCCGGGGAATCGCCTCGCATCAACACGGGCGCACGGCCATCAGAATAACGCTGCGTAGACTAGCGCAAGAGACGTGGGCGGCAAAGAGACACCTCAAAGCGCGGGCGTGCTTACCGACGGGGCGAGGAGCCTTGCGGGAAACCGGAGGTAAGAGAGAAACGGAAACGGAACCACGAAGCACGGAGGCTCAAGGAATTTGGTACTTCGGTACTAACCCGCTGTCCTGAGGGACCGTGTCGTACCTGCCCTAAAAAAAGCGCAACTCCGAAAGAACCGCTGGGTTGGATAGAGCAGTGGGAGAGTGGTTCGTCCACTCCTCAAGTGGTGGTTGCAGCAGTACAAAAATAAAACTCAAGCAAGGCGGACGCTATGGGGGCGCTCCCCGGGAGAAACCGATGAAGTCGAGGGTTTTACGTGTCCTTTTAGGGATGTCCATGTCGAGTCTCGCGCTGTTCTGGGCCGGGTGTTCTTCTGGCTCCAATTCCAACAACAATCAGCCGCCACCCCCGCAAAACGGGACGGCGACGGTGATCATCGGAGACCAGTCGACGGAAGACTGGTCGATGATCGGCGTGAAAGTGCTGTCGGTGACGCTGACACCCCAGGGCGGTGGGAGCGACGTGACAGTGTACACGGCGCCATCGCCGGTGCCGACGACTAACCTTTTGCAGTTGGACAACCTGAACGAAATTTTGGGAAGTGCGACGATAACGCCGGGAAATTATACCGCGGCGACGATTACGGTGAGCGGCGAGTCGAGCGACATTTCGCTGGTGGCGTCGTCGGATCCGGAAGCGGGCTTCGCCGCCGCGGCTGGATCGACGATTCCGTCAAACCAGATTCAAGTGGTAGGAGCCACGGGCGCAGCGGGCAGCAAGACTGTACCTATCAAAGTGACGCTGGACGCGCCACTGGCGGTGACGGCCGGACAGACGAGCCCAATTGACCTGGAATTTGATCTTTCGCACCCGGCGTTCATCGTGGGGCACGTGCCCCCAGCGAATGGCGGCGCGACGATCTGGGCGGTTAATTTTGTTGGGCCGGTGCGGCACCACCGGATTTTCGACATCCGGAGGTTAATCCTGCGTGAGCATTATGGAACGGTCACGGGTGTCACCAACAACAATGACACGTTGACACTGGACAAGGATTACCCGGTGTATCCGCCAACGAATCCCGAAACGGCGATCACAACAAACCAGCAGCTCTCGCTGAACGTGGACCAAGCGAACGGGACGCTCTACTACGACGTGGATGCGAAGACGGTTACGACGCTGAAGGACTTCAGCTCGATTGCTTCTACGATCAGTGGCAAATATATCCGGTTCACGGCGCGGTACCAGGTGGATGGCTCGCTGACCGCGGTGCGCATCTGGGCGAGCAGTTCGTTCAACAGCGTGTGGATCAGCCCCGAAGGGCACGTGCTGCATTCGAATCCGGGAGCCGGGACGCTGACGGTTGAGAATGAGCTGGGCAAACCGGTGACGCTGACGGTGGACGCGAATACCGAGTTCTACTTCCGCACCCCGGCCAACGCGCAGTCGGATGCCACGGCAATCGGAAGCGGTCCGGCGTTCCTCGCCAACATCGTGCGCGGATTCAAGGTGCACGTGTCGTGTGTGGACCCGCTGGCGGCAGCGCTCACGGCGCAAACCGTAGATATCGAGATCGCGCGGTACGACGGAGCTATCTCGAACGCTACGATGACCGGGTTCACATATACGCGGAAATTCGTGAACGCGAACGACGACTATAAAGTGCTGCTCCCGTATATCGCAAGCCCCTCGGCTAACGACAATGACCCAACAAGCGGAGCCACAATCAACGGCTTCGAATGGTGGAATTTCGCCTTCCCGAAGACGGTGTACAGCGGCTCAAGTGCGATTTCTGATTTCATGTCGGCCACAACCGGCTCAGCGAATTTCGGTGGAACGGTGGGACCGCTGGGAGCCGCGGGCGAGACCTATGCTACGTGGAACGATCCCAATGCGACGGGGAGCTGGGCGGCTCCGGATGCAGTGTTGATGCCAACCGAAGTGCCGTTCGGCGCAGCGGCGACGTCCTACTCGAATACAAACACAAACTTCACGATGACCGTGCCCAACGGGACGATGGCGGTTACCGTGGACCTGGACACCACAGCCGGTTCGGCGACCCTCGTGTACCAGGTGGACCGCACCAACGGCATCGTGACCATCAGCCCGGTGGATATCTCGAACACGCAAGGCCAGACCACGCTGTCGCAGAACCTGGTAGCCGGCACGCCAGTGAAAGTCTTCGGAGTGCCGCAACCGGACGGCTCGATCAAGGACTACGTCCTGTTTTATTTCACAGGGACACTATTGCCTACCGCAGTAGATTGATCATTTCGAAGCATTTAACAACCTTGCGCCGCTGGCAACCCAAAGAGCTGCCGGCGGCGTGAGTGTTTTGGTGACCAGGGAAATGCAATGCCGGGAGTCAGGGTTTCCTAGTTCGCCGAACGAGCTGCAAGGCCAAGTGGAGGATAATCTGCCGATCGTGGTCCGAGATTCGGCCGAGAAGCTGGCGCAGCCGCTGCAAAAAACGCGCGGAATCGCCTTCAAAACCCCAAGCGTCGTTGGCGGATTTGCGAGCAGGCAAGGCGGGTGGAGGCGCGGGCGGCTCATCGCCATCATAGAAGATTTGGTAGAGCGGGATCTCCATGGCGCGAGCGAGTTTTTCCAGAGTGTCGATGGAAGGGATGGTGTGGCCGTTCTCGACGCGCGAGATGTAGCAACGCTTGAGGCCGGTGCGGCGTTCGAGTTCGCCCTGGGAGATCTGTTTTTCTTGGCGGATGGAACGCAATCGCTCAGAAATAATCATTGACGAACCTCGCGATCCCGGAGCGGG
The DNA here is from genome assembly GCA_035623215.1 of Candidatus Acidiferrum sp. Taxonomy (GTDB): domain Bacteria; phylum Acidobacteriota; class Terriglobia; order Acidiferrales; family UBA7541; genus Acidiferrum. The sequence continues at coordinate 27,271 of DASPTW010000012.1, read as the reverse complement.
TGGCGCCCGAACCGCCGCTATCGTATCATACATAGGTAGTAATATTATTAGAATATATTAATACAATGAGAAGAGGCGAAGCGCTAGCGGATGGCGGCAACGAGGAGCGTGGCGTCGTCCTGGAAATTTGCGGAACAGAAGGCGGAAACCGCTTCCATAAGTTCGCGCTGGGTTTCTTTGACGGTGAGCGGGGTGCCGTTCTTCTGAGCAAACTGTATGATGCGTTCCATGCCAAACTCTTCTGCGTGCGCGTTGGCGGCTTCGGTCAAACCATCGGTAAAGAGCAAGAGGCGGTCGCCCGGGCTCAGCGGAACAGTGAAATCTTTGTATTCCCAATCGGGCATGACCCCGAGGACTGCTCCCCCGCCACGCAAGAGTTCGGTGGACCCGTTAGCCTTCACCAGCACGGCGGGACAATGGCCGGCGTTCTCGTAGAGAAGGGTGCTACCGGCGACGTTCACGATGGCGTAGAAAAAGGTGATGAATTTTCCGGGGGCCACGTTCCCACAGAGAAAGGCGTTGAGTTTGGAGCAAACCGCCGCAGGCAATTCCTCCGGCGTAGCGAGAGCGCGAAAAGAAGCCTGAAGGTTGGCCATGAGCAGCGCGGCGGTAATTCCCTTCCCGGCCACGTCGCCGATACAAAGCCCGAGGCGGTTCGAATCGAGCTGGATCACATCGAAGTAGTCGCCGCCGACGGTGCGCGCGGGCTGCCAGGAGCCGGCTAACTCGACGCCTGGGAGCTGCGGCAGGGTTTTAGGCAGCAAATGCTGCTGAATTTCGCGGGCGCGCTGAAGTTCCTGCTCTTGCTGCTGCAAAGCAAAGGTGCCCTTTTCGACGGCTTGCTCAAGCAGGAGGTTCCTGGCCTCAAGCTTCTCTTGAATCTGGCGCACAAGATAACCAACGGAACTAATGGAGATGCAGATCACCAGGGAGATGGGAACGCTGTTCTTGAAGAATGCCCACAATCCCATGTTCACATGCACCATCCACGGTACTAAGACTGCCGCGCCGAGCGCAGACAGCACACCCACCCCGGCAGTGATGGAGAGAAAGATGGCCCAGTTCCACGGAAACGCACGGCGATTATAAAGCGGAGTGCATACTTCCATCAGTGGGAACGTCAAGTTTCCGAGGCCAAGAACAAGAACCATGACCACGACGAATGGAACCCCGAGATGCAAGGCGGCAAACAGCGAGTAAAGAACAACGCCAATAAACACGAAGAGCTGCTGCCGCTGCAAGAATTGGCCGAGCCGCGGCGCCAGCTTTCGCTTGGAGAAGACTGATGCAAAATCCAAGTGACACCCTCACGTTCAGACTAAATTGCAAAACGCTGGCTGCGGGTATTATACGTGGTCTGCCGCAGGCGCAGGATGCTGGACACTCAACCCAGCGGAGCGCGGGCGGACGAGCAGTGCGGCCGTTACACCAAACGTAAAGTTCTGAGTAAAGATTTCGACAATGTGGATCATGCGCTGCTTGAACACCATGAGTTCGTTCGGAACCACGAGAGGAGCGAGGCCGCCAACGATCCAAATCAAGAGGCCGACGGCGATGGCAGATTGCCAACGCTTCATGCGCAGGGTCTGAATTACGGGTACCGCGGCTAGCGCCATCAAGATACCACGAGCGATTTCGATGGCCCAAAACCAGCCACCCAGGCGAGCCACAGCTTGTTCGGCTTGTGGGTAATAGCCCTTCGTGAAGAATTGGAAGGTGATGCTGCCAAAAATCAGGTAGTAGAGCGTGTAGGCGAGACCGGAGAGAACAACCATGAGCGCGGCGCTGGAAATGGAGCGATGCGGGACGGTTATTTCGAGCGGCCTGGAGAGCTTCAGCAACTGGCCAAGGATGGCGAGCACGGCGGCGAGGATTGTGTACATCACAATGCTACTGAGCAGGATGCTGCCCGCATGCTGGCCAAATCGAGGATCCGGAGCGAAGATCAGCGCTTCGGACCAGAGGCAGAGGACGGTGACAAACAAAAACACCGGCACGATAACTCCAAACTGACCAAGACCCTTGCGCGGGCCGAACAGCGCTACCGGAACGAATGAAGCTGCCATGAGAATCCCGGAGAGCCACCACCAGGCGAAATGACCCGCGCCGAGGGCCGAGATCGTTAGGGGCAAACCTCCCAACAGGCAAAACAAAGCGATACGCCACTTCATTTTTGCTACCTCCTATTTTCTACTCTTGTATTTCCGGAGAGCGGCCCCTACCCAACGAAGCAACGTTTCGTAGCCGCGCACGCCGCTTTCGAGCGCGAGCCTGCCGGAAAGCGGCAGCTGGCGGCCATTGGCCTTCAGGAATTCCCGAAGGACAGGGATGTAGGAACGCAGCTCTCTTGAAAACTCTTTCAAAAACCGCCGCGCCGCAGCACCGCTGGCGGTTTGGTCCATGAAACTGAAGCGGAGCATCAGTTCGTCGGCGCGATGGATGACGTCGTCGCTGGAGATGGGTTTCGTCTGCCAGGTTTTGAACGCCCGCTTACCCGAGGCCGTGGGACGAAAAACACGGCGACGCCGAAGGCTCGAAGATTCCTGGATTTGCCCGCGGACCAATCCCTGATGCTCGAGGCGCTGGAGCGCAGGATAGATAGCGCCGGGACTATCGCTAAACGTGCCCATCGGCGTGTTGGCAAAAATCTTCCGGAGATCGTAGCCGGAGCGGGGCTGTTGATGGAGCAGTCCGAGAAGAGCGTAGCCTAACCGAGAAATCTGTTTCATGGTACGTGTCGTACTATAACGCGGCGTATCATCGAATGTCAAGAGCAAAATGCCGCGCGACAGGGCTTTATCAGAAAGCCAGATATCCGGCGAGCGTTGCGGAAGGCCCTGCGCGAACATATACTGACTGCTAAGCAGTTCCACGATTGGCCACCCATAGTCCGCCACGCCTTGTTGGAGGGGAACCGTGTTCGAGCGATACACCGAAAAGGCCCGACGCGTCATTTTCTTCGCGCGCTACGAAGCCAGCCAATACGGCAGCCCCTACATCGAGACCGAACATTTATTGTTGGGACTTTTGCGAGAGGACCGCACCCTCATGACGCGCGTGTTGGGAGAGGTGAACGTGGAAGCGGGAATCCGCAAGGAGATCGAGGCGCACATCACCGTCCGTGAGCGCATCTCGACTTCTGTTGAAGTTCCGCTTACACAGGAATCGAAGAAGGTTTTGAACCTGGCGGCAGAGGAGGCCGAGAGGCTGGCCCACCGCCACATCGGAACTGAACATTTGCTGCTTGGTATGCTGCGAGTGGAAGGCTCACTTGCGGCCAACATCCTGCAAGGCAGGAATGTGCGTCTTGTGACAGCTCGGGAGGAAATAGCAAAGGTCTCGCCCGCCAAGCAGCGCAACGCTAAGCCAAGGTCCGTGAAGAAAGCGATAGTCACATTGGACAGCTTCTTTGCAGAGCTAAGGAGTCATAAGTCGGAAGAGCTTCTTACCTTTTTCACTGAAAACGCCGAGTTCGTGGATGTTTTTGGAAAACGCTGGAATTTGGAGAGTATCTGCAACGAATTTGAGACACTCTTTGCGCCTTATGCCAAGAAAAATGCGACCTACATAGTCGAAAAAACGTTCGCGGACACGAAAGACTTTCTCGTTGTCACTGTTCTGTGGAAGAACGCCATTCTTGCGAGCATGGAACGAGTGTGGATGCACCGGATGAGCGTTGTGCTCGTCCCACAAGGCGATGATTGGGCCATTCTGCTGGCCCAAGTCACTCCTGTTCAACCTAAATAGATCAAGCCCCTCACTCGAATTCGCGGCGGGGAGCGGATTGCTCGAGGCCGACGCGGCCAATGGCGATTTCGGCTTTGAAGTAATTTTCGCCCTTGATAGGAGCGCAGGCGAGGCGGCGGAGCATGGCAATTTGCCCGACATGAGTCAGCGTGTCGGCAATGGGGCCTTGGAAAAGGCCTTCAGCGGAAACATGCAACGGCTCGCCGGAAGCGAGGTAGTCGTCGAACTTTTTGACGGCGTCGAAGAAGCGGTCAACTTCGGCAGGCCAAGGCAAAGGCGTGGAGTCGTGCCAGGTTTGATTGCCCGTAGCGATGGAGAAAGCCCAGTCGAAGAGGTCGCCCATGTGGGCCAGGATTTGCGCAGGCGTGCGCGTTTTGTCGCCGATGTGGTAGCTGGAGAAGTGAGGAGGGGAGTCGCGCAGCGCTTTTCCGGCGCGATAGGCGACCGTAGCCACGGTGTGGCGCAGGAGCTGGCGGGCGTGGTCAGGAGAGGCGGTCATCGGTGATGCGGTCATGGTGTAGTTCCCTTCCAGACTGGACCTCAATGGCAAGAAAGAGTTTTAACACAGAGGACGCGGAGAACACAGAGGACCCTGAGAAGAAACAAGAAAAAGGCGTTTATGATGCGAAAAAGGTTAGCTAGGTGGCTATTGTTTGGTGTAAACGCGAACATAATCGACGAGCATTTGCTGCGGGAATTGCGTGGTGTTGTCGGGCGAGCCGGGCCAATTGCCGCCAACGGCCACGTTCAAAATGATGAAGAAGGGATGGTCGAAAACCCAGGTTCCGCCGGCAGGCCACTGGGATTGCGTGACGGTTTCATAAAGATTGGAATCGACGTAGAAGCTGACGGTGCCGGGGGACCACTCGACGGCGTAGATATGAAAATCATCGGCAAAATCTTGTCCTGAGGGAAGGCTGAAGGCGGCAGAGGCATCGCTGGTGGGGCCAGTGGTGCTGGGGCCGTGCATTGATCCGTGGACGGTGCCCGGCTCTTTCCCGATATTCTCCATGATGTCGATCTCGCCGCAAGTGGGCCAGCCGACCGAAGTGATGTTGTCGCCTAGCATCCAAAAGGCGGGCCACATGCCTTGTCCCTTGGGAATCTGGATGCGCGCTTCAAAGCGGCCGTAGGCCTGGCTGAAGAGTCCCTGCGTCTTGATGCGTGCCGAAGTGTAATTGTTCTGGGCGCCGTCCGAACAGGTGATGCTTTGTTGCAACGCCGTGATGACTAGGTAGCCGCCCTGCACTTGGACATTTTGCGGCTGATTGGTATAGCACTCGAGTTCGTTGTTGCCCCAGCCTTTGCCGCCGGTGTCGTAGGTCCATTTCGTGGGGTCCGGCGCCGAGCCGTTTGCGCCGCTGAATTCGTCGCTCCATACAAGGGTCCAACCGGAAACGGGAGGGGGAGGTTGCAGAGTAGAACCACCGCCGCAACTGAGGAGCGAAATCGCAATGGCTAGCAGGACAGGGAAAAAGACAACAGCAGGAAACTTGATGCGGGTGTTCATGGACGTTCACAAATCGCAGGCGCAGCCTGCGAGACGTCTGGGAGCGATCAGGCGAGATTCAAGGCGCGCTTGAAGGATCCTTTCTCGCTGTCGATCTTCTTTTGAAGCTGGAGGATAGCGTAGAGCAAAGCTTCCGGGCGCGGCGGGCAACCCGGCACATACACATCGATAGGGATCACCTGATTGCAGCCTTGCACGATGGCGTAGTTGTTGAAGACGCCGCCGGAGGTCGCACACGCACCCATGGAGATGACCCACTTCGGCTCGGGCATTTGATCGTAGAGCTGGCGGACGACCGGAGCCATCTTCTGCGAGAGGCGTCCAGCGACGATCATCAAGTCGGCTTGGCGGGGCGAGGGGCGAAAAACTTCGGCGCCAAAACGCGCCACGTCAAAGCGCGCAGCCGCCATGGACATCATTTCGATGGCGCAGCAGGCCAAACCGAAGCCAAGCGGCCAAATCGAGCTCTTGCGCGCCCAGTTCACGGCCTTGTCCAGCGAAGTGAAAATGATGCCTTCGTCCTGGAGTAAGCTGCCGAAATCGTCGGGTTTGGTTAGCGTGACGTGTTTGCCGAGTGAAGTGCTCATGGCCCCTCGTCATTGTTATTTTCGCACAAGGCCCAGAAGGAGACAAATCAGCGTTTCTGAGACGAATAGTCAATGACATTGCTCACGAAGAGCGGTTGTCAATTTGTCGGAGTTGCGGGCGCCAAGTTGCCGGTGGAAGGTTCAGCCAATTCTGCACGAGGCTGGTTTGAGGAGGCAGTGTACTTGTGAAGGAACGCCGAAGCTTCGCGGAGCGATTGGCGGGCTTCGGGAATGAGGTGCGGGGCGAGCTGCCAGGCGTGAGGCACGACCGGCCAAATCTTTATTTCCACGGGAACACCGGAGGCGCGGGCTTTTTTGGCGAGGCGAGTGGAATCGTCGCGCAAGATTTCGTCGGCACCGACGTGGATCAGGAGCGGAGGAAGGCCGGAAAGATCGGCATAAAGCGGAGACGCGAGAGGGTTTCTCGGATCAGTATCCCTCAAATACCAAAAGGCGCTTGGCGCAACGTCAGGCGCATTAAACATGGAGCAGCGATCGGCGTTGGTGCGGACCGAGTCTCCAGTGACGGCGAGATCCGTCCAAGGGGAGAAGAGCGCGGCAGCGGCTGGCAGCGGAGTCCGCGCGTCGCGAAGCGTGAGAAGCAAAGAGAGCGTGAGACCACCGCCAGCGGAGTCGCCCGCCACGACGACGCGTGAAGCAGGCAGACCTGAATCAAGCAACGCGTGATATGCCGCAGTTGCATCATCGACGGCTGCAGGAAATGGGTTTTCCGGGGCGAGACGGTAGTCCGGCGCGTAGACGCGAAAATTTTCCCGGGCGAAACCCAGAGTGATGGGACGATACAGTTCTGCGGAACATCCAAAGTAGCCGCCGCCGTGAAAGTAAAGAAGCACGACTTCGGCGGGCTTAGGCCCTTCCACCCATTCCCCGGGCACGCCGCCGAGACGCCCCGGAGTGACGCGCACAGAAGAGGGAACCCTATACGGATCCGGCCGGAGAATTTTTCGCGCACGGCGAACATCGCGACAGCCTTTGAGGCGCCGCTTCACACGCCATCGGACGATCCACGCTGCAAGATGTGCTTGAATGCTGGCCACAAGAAGTTTGCACGCCACGATGGCATGCAACAACAAAGGAGAATAACAGAAATTTGCAGGAACAGCTTTCGAAGGTCCAGTCGCAAGAAGCCGAATAACGTTTCGTTAGCGGTCCCAGACCGTTAGCGGGGTAATTTCCTGCTGCACTAAGAGACTTTCATTATTCCGTTGCCGCATTCACGGTTGGAGAAGTTGCCGGGCGTGGCGCGCGTCCAAACATGATTCCGGTTTCCACTTCTACCGGCTTTCCATCACGCAGATAGGGTCTGAACCGCCACTGAAGCAACGCATCCGTAGTGGCTTTTGCCTGATCCGGGAAGGCACTTAAGAAATGGATGTGCTTTACTTTGCCCTCTTTATCGATGATGACGCGGACAGGCACAGGATTGAACCTGCGCTCGGCAAATATGGGATCCACTTTCTCCATCACGTTTTGGTCCTGAGCGTAGTCCTTGATACAAACCGGGACATCATCGCCTCCCCGCCCCGAAATCGGGCCAGCCTCGTTCGGCAGGGTCATCTTGTTCATTTCTTGAATGAGAGTCTCGATTAGCCCTGTGTCACGGCTGGTAAAAACAAATTGGACCGTGTGACAGCGAATTTGCGTGGCCAAGACATGCCAATGCAGTTCGGCCACAGGCGAACTGTAGTCGAACCGGACGAAGGAGTGGTCGGCGATTCTGACAAGCGTGGGGGGGTGCTCCACTTTGTAGTCGGCGCTCAGATTGTCCTTACTGTAGTTGATCAGCTCCAGAGCGTTTCCCGCGGGCGAGAGCGCAAAGAAAAGATCCTGGGCGGTGATCAGAATGCTGCCGCGGCTCGTTCCCTTGAAGGAGTCCGCGGGCCGGATTTGCGCGAGTACATAGTAGCCACTGTCCGAAGGAGGGGGACCGCTGTACTTCTCGGTCCAGTCGGTAGGTACAGAATAGGTGAGTCCAAAATAGGCGTTGCTATAGGTATTGTTGGTGATTCTTCCGCCCTCGGGAAGAGGAGTCGTGTTATCGCTCGCGCTTGCCCAAGCACCTTTGAGGAGGATCGTTTCCGTTGGAAGTTTTTTTGCCCGAGCGTTATCGGAGAAGTCTCCACCGCTCTGCGGGGCCGCCTGTGACGATGCGACGAGCAAGAAAAGAAAAACGAGGAGTGCAAGGGAACGCGAGAATTTTGTCTTCATACTCCGGATCCGTAATTGGACGAACAGGGAGCCGGGCGAGACACCTGATTGCCTCGCCCGGGAAGGTTGGGCACAAATCAGAGTGAGCGGAGGAAATTCAGCAGATCCTGCTTCTGGCTGTTGGATAGGGCATCGAAGTTTTCTTCCACTTGAGTGGCCTCAGAGCCGTTGCTCTGGTGAGCTTCAATGGCCCTCAATAAATTGGTGGTGCGGCCATCGTGCAAGAAAAAGATGCGCTGGCCAAGCCCCCACAGCGGAGCGGTACGAAACTGGTCGCCACCCGCGCCGCCTTGGGAAACGTTATCCGCCAATTCGGCGCCCATGTGATGAATTTCGATGTCCGAGAACGCACTCACCGGGGCATTTCCTAACGAAGATGTGAAATTGGAAGGCTGCGTCGACTTGAGCGTCGGTGTGTGGCAGCTAGCGCAGCCAATAGCGCTGAAGAGGGCTTGCCCGCGGGCAATCGAAGCGGAACCGCCCGGCGTCGTCGTGGAAGGTACCGGCGGAGAGAGCAGTCGCATGAACATGGCAAAGGCCACAACGTCACTGGGGATGGAAGCATTCACGGCATAGGGGTCCGAACTGGTGGCAGTCGGCGCGTAGTTGGTTGTGTCCTCAGGGTATCCCGTTCCAGTGAGGTTCAAGCAATTTGCCGGAAGTCCGCTCCCGAATTGGTCTTCACCCGGCAGCGGCCGGTCTTGTGTGAAAATCTCGTTGGAGATGCCCATTTCCACGTTGTAGGCTTCGCCGGCAAACAGCAACAACGATTTGTTCTGCGCCTTCCAACCGAATCGCGAGATCGTGCCATCGTTCCCGTTATGGTTAAAAGCTCCGCTGATTCCGAGATTGTTGTTTGCATTGGCAACGCGGTTGGCAATCAGAGTCGAGTCGTCGAGATTCTCGATCAGCCCCGCTCCAAAAACCGGCGTGGGAATGCGAAAGATGATGTTATTGGTCTCTTGCGCGACAGCAAAGCTGGGCTGCGGGAGGCTGCAACTACCGGCGTCCGGCCTGCCGGAAACGGTGAACAGGTCTTCTACGCCGCCGTTGGGGGCATTCGTGTTGGGACTGCCATTGGAATTGAAAAAGAACGGGAATCGCGCTTCGCGAGTTGGGCCATTCGCAGTGATGAATGATGGGATGGTGTTGGTCGAACCGTTTACGATGCCGTTGGCGATCACCTGGGATTGAGGATTGTTAGCTGGACCTGTGCCTCCGATGGCCGGCTGTGCATGGCACCCTGAGCACTGGTTGAAGTTAAAGCGGGGCCCGAGACCATTGTTCGCCCCGCCCTTTACGACCTCGACTTCCTGAAAACGGGTCAATCCGTTCTGGAAAAACTGCATGCTCCCATCGGTTGAGTTGACCGACTGCAGGGGGAGCGGGTTCATCGGAGTGGCTCCCGCCTGTCCGTTGATGGCTCCGGGTCTTACGCCAGGGTCGGTTTGCCCAAACGCAATTCCCGGAAATAGCAGTGCAACTAAGAACGCGAGAGCACACGAGAGCTTTGTTGACTTCATCCCTGATTCTCCTTGGCCTAAAGAGCGCGGTATCCCCTGCGGCCGGGCGCACCTCCGAAAAGTTGTGGTCCTAGCGGGCTGGGAATCTGGAGGCAGGGGGCAGATGTTGCCAGGAGCTACGTGACCGAAGGGTGGCTTCCTTTTACTCCCCAACGCGATGCTGCTCAAGGGAAAGTGATTAGCATTAAAGGGCTTTCGTTAGCATTTCGCGCAGTCCCGATTGCTTCCGGTATTGAACTGGGGCCTGCGTGAAGCGCCGCTCAAATGCCCGGATGAAGCTGGAAGGATGCTCATATCCAACGGTGTGCGCGATTTCTTTCACGCTTAGGTAGCTTTTGGCCAAGAGCCGGGCTGCCCGCTGAAGTCTCTGTTCGCTCAGCCACTCCCCCATGCAAATGCCGGTTTCGTGCTTGAACAATCTCTGGAGACGCGAAGGGCTCAGGTTGAACTCAAGCGCAAGATCGCGAATCGTGCGGGCGGGGCCCGATTCCACCATTCGGATAATTTTTTGGACGCGTGCTTCCGGTATGGCGTGCGGTGCTGGCCGCAGTAAGGCAGATTCCGAAGGTGGAAAGCGTTTCTTCGAGGACATCCTGAGGTTCTCCAAATACAAAACTGGTCAGAATTGAACCTGGGCGCCGGGAGGAATCAGGGTTGGGAGCCGTCACTTCCCGAGTAGATGGTCTGCGAACCTATCAACCGGTTGAATGGCTGTAAATGGTACGCAAGGACAGGCTTTGGACAGGATGATTGCGTACAGGATAATTCTTATACGGTGAGGACAACCTTGCCGAATTGGGAGCCGGATTCGAGATGCGCATGAGCAGCGGCGGCTTCGCCGAGCGGAAAGACTTTGTCGATGATAGGCCTCAACTTTCCTGCGGCGACCAGCTTCATCACCGTATGCAACTCGGATTTTGTGCCCATATAGGAACCGAGCAGCGAGAGCTGCCGGCTGAAGAGGAATCGTAAGTCGACCTTTGCATCGTAACCAGTGGTAGCGCCGCAGGTGACGAGACGGCCGTTCGGCGCCAGGCTCGCGATGCTCTCTTCCCAAGTGGCCGTGCCGACGTGCTCGAACACGACATCCACACCACGCTTGTTGGTAATGCGGCGCACTTCTTCGCGGATTTTTTGCGTTTTGTGATTGATCAGCTGGTCGGCACCAAGTTGCTTGGCTTTGGCCAATTTTTCGTCGGAGCCAGCAGTTGCAATCACGCGAGCGCCGAAGAATTTTGCAACTTGAATCGCCGCGGTGCCCACGCCGCTGCCCGCGCCAAGAACGAGCACGTCTTCAACTGGTTGCAGTTCAGCGCGCGCGACGAGCATGTGCCAAGCGGTTTGGAATACCAGTGGAATTGATGCGGCTTCTTCCCATTTTAGATTTTCAGGATAAGGCAGGCAGTTGACTTCTGGCGTACGGACAAATTCGGCGCAACCGCCGTCGAGCATATAGCCAAGATTCGTGGCTTGACGGCAACGGTTGTCGAGGCCGGAGATGCACGCGGGACATTTGCCGCAGCTCACCAGCGGCGCGAGAACGACTTTTTGGCCAACGCGGACGGTCGTGACATCCGCGCCGGTTTTCGCGATTTTGCCGGCGATGTCACTTCCGGGAATGTGCGGCAACGGAATCGGGACGTTAGGAATCCCGCGGCGGACCCAGAGGTCGAGGTGATTCAACGCGCAAGCCTTCACGCGCACCAGCACGTCATTCGAACGGATTGCGGGTTCCGGCGCGTCGGTGAACTTCAACACTTCCGGCCCGCCATGCTGTTCGAAAACTATCGCCTTCATAGCTCCTCCGCACAGGATCGCAAATGCCGAACGGTAGCATCGTCGGCAAGCAGTGTCCAGAACGCGGCACGCATTGACACTACGAATCTCGCGCCGTACGCTGACTACGTGGACCTGTTCGAAGAAATCGTAAAGATGCGGCGCGCGGGACGGCGCGGGGCGCTGGCTACCATCGTGCACACGAATGGGTCGATCCCGAGCTACGAAAGCTCGCGGATGCTGGTGCGCGAGGACGGCTCAATTGCCGGGACGATTGGCGGGGGCTGCGTCGAGGCGGACGTATGGGCGGCAGCAAAAGAAGTGATGCAGAAAGAAGCGCCGCGAAAGATGGTCTTCAATCTGAATAATGAAGCGAGTTACGACAACGGGTTGATTTGCGGCGGCACACTGGAAGTATTTGTCGAACCGATCCTGCCTCAGCCGGTGGTCTATTTGTTTGGTGGCGGGCACGTTTCGATGGCGGTGGCGAAAGCCGCGCATGCCGTGGGATTCGGCATCGGCGTCGTCGACGACCGCGAATCGTTCGCGAACAAAGAACGCTTCCCGATGGCGCAGGAGATTTTCACGAGCTACGAGGAATCTTTTGCGAAGATTCAGCCCAATGCTTCGAGCTACCTGGTCATTGTGACGCGCGGCCACAAAGACGACATGCGCGTGTTGGCGTGGGCGGTGCGCACCGAAGCACGCTACGTGGGCATGATCGGAAGCAAGCGCAAAGTACTTTCGGTTTATAAGGCGCTCGAAAACGAAGGCTACAAGCCGGAAGAGTTCGAACGCGTGTACGCCCCGATGGGGCTTGAGATCGGCGCGCTTTCTCCGGAAGAGATTGCCATAAGCATTGTCGCCGAACTCGTGGCCGTGCGGCGAAACGCCGCAAGCGGGGATCACAAGAAACTGAAGCGTGAAGCGCGCTTGGGAGACACTCAGCAAGTAGAGCAAGCAACAGCCAAGCGCTGAAAGGGACAAATGCTGGCCGCCGTCATCCTCTCTGGCGGGGCTTCGAGCCGCATGGGCTCGCCGAAGGCGCTGTTTCCCTACCAAGGCCGGCCGTTCCTCGAGCATCTGTTGGAAGTGACTGCGCTGCCCGAGATTGGCGTGCGCCGTGTTGTCTTGGGAGCTCATGCCGAACCGATTGCCAGAGCTATTCCTCTCACAGCAGACGAAATCGTAATAAATCACGAGTGGGAAAAGGGGCAGTTGACCTCCATTCAAGCCGCGCTGCGCAGCCTCCCGCCGGGAACCGAAGGAATGCTTCTTTGTTTGATCGATCATCCGCTCATTAGCGCTCCTCTCGTTCAGGAACTCATTGAGCACTTTCACAAATCAGGAAAATCGATCGTTTTGCCCGTCTACCAGGGCCGACGCGGACACCCGGTGATTTTCTCCGCGAAGTTGTACGACGAACTCTTGCGCGCCCCGCTGGAGACCGGGGCGCGGGCTGTGGTTTGGGCCCATGCGAGCGAAATCGAAGAGGTTTCAACGAATGAAGAGGGCTGCGTCCTAAACCTGAACGACCCAGAGACTCTGAATCGAGCTATCCAACCCAGGAACTAGCGCTTCGTGCCAGACAGCTTTTGCAGGAGAGCCGCTAGAGCGTCGGCCGCAAGCTCCGCGCCGTGAAACGTTGCTGCTGGAAGGCCGCCGAGCGATTCCGAAATTGTTCCAGAGGTGATAGTGCGAGCTTCGGCAAAAGTGCGATAGTGAAGCTGCTCGGTCAGAAGCGAGGCGCAGGCAATCGCCGTAGTGCAGCCGCGACAAAGAAAACGCACTTCCGCGATGCAGCCGTCTTCGATTTTAGCCGAGAGTTTCAATACATCGCCGCAAACGGGATTGCTGACCTCAACGACTGCGGTGGCGTCCGACAGGTCGCCTGTGTTGCGCGGATTCCGGAAATGCTCGAGAACGGCTTCGCTGAACATTGTTACTGTTTCTTGGGCGGCAGATATTTCTTCTCAATCGACGCGACCACCACATAGTTTGGGTCCACCATTTCGTTCAGATGAATCCGGCCAACTTTGGAGAGCAATTCGTACGCGTCGAGTTCGGAAAGGCCGTAGTCGGCATGAATCCAAGCAATTAGTTCGGTAAACGCGATGCGCAACGCGTCGTCCACCGGCCGGTAAATGCCCGCAGCCATAATTTCCTTTTCGTTTTCGAAGCGCGGCCAGTTGGTATGTCTTCCTTTTATCAGTTCGAACTGGAGCCGCGCCTTCATGGGCACCTCAATCGCGGTGCCAGCGATTTCGCCATCGCCCATGGCCGCGTGGCCATCGCCAAAATAAAATAGCGCTCCGGGAACATTTACCGGCAAATACAGCGTGTTGCCCGCAGAAGCCTCCGGTGAATCCATGTTGCCGCCAAATTCCGCGGGCACGATGGAGCTGCGGGCTTCGCCATTTGCGGGAACGACACCGATGCATCCCAAGAAAGGATGAAGCGGAATCTTCACTTTGAAATTGGAATCGAGCGCCTGAAAGGTTCCGGTGTTTTCGCGGTGATCGATCGGGTAGAACCAGATGCGCTCCGGCAGCGGCGGATGGAGCATCGGCGTGTAGTTCGTTTCGTTGAGCGCGCCAAATCCCGGCGCAAACGCGCCCAACCCTTGATCGCTATCTACCTGCAAATCCAGAATATGAATCGCAAGCGTGTCGCCCGGTTCAGCACCTTCGATGTAAAACGGTCCCGTAAGCGGATTGTCGCCTTTTACAAGCGCTTGCGTGTCTCCGGGTTTGCGAATGGCGTTTCCAAAGCAGTCGAGCGAATTCGCCACCAGAATCCCACCGGGCTTCAGACGCGCCACCGGTGGCGCGACGCCGTAGACGTACTTCACGTTATCGATCGTGGCGTGATATTGGACAACCTCCTGCTTGGACGATATGGACTGTGCGCAAATTGCGACGGGGAACAGGAAGAGCAGCACGGCAAATACGTGGCGCACGAGGACCCTCCAAGAATGAAAAAGGAAGTGCAACACACCGGCAAACGGGAGTCAAATCCATTTACGAATCCGCCGGAACCCGTTCATCTGGTATCCTCATCCCGTGGCCAGCGCCCCAAAAAGCCAGAACAGCTTGCGCATCGTTTCTCTGGCGCCCAGCGCCACGTCGATCCTATGCGCCATCGGAGCGAAGAAGCATCTGGTTGGCGTGACGAAATGGTGCGCTGACGTTGCGCCCGTTAGCCGCCTGCCGAAATTGGGTGATTGCTGGCACATGGATTCAGTGGACGACATTCTGGCGCTCAAGCCCTCGCTAATCATCGGCTCCGTTCCGTACAAGCAGGAAACACTGGCAAAGCTTCTCGAACATCCGATCAGTTTTCTCGCTATGAATCCGCGGGCGCTTGCGGATATTTATGCGGACATTCGATTGCTCGGAGGTGTCGCTGGGTTCGCGAAAGCAGCTGAAGCCTTGGTGCGCAAGATGCAGCGCGAATTCGCAGTTATCGAGCGATCGTCCAAAAGACAAAAGCGGCATCTCAGCGTTTATTCCGAAGCTTGGCCGAATCCGCGAATCAGTTCGCCTCCCTGGGTGGAGGAAATCGTGCGCATCGCCGGCGGCGAACTCGCAGTGCCATCTGCAGAAAAAGTCAGCGAGGCGCAAGTCGCGGCTGCGAAACCGGACGTCATCGTATTGGCGTGGACCGCCACCGGCGACACTGCCGACGGTTCGAAAGCCTACGAGGTCGCCGAGTGGAAGGACGTTCCCGCCATCCGCAATCACCGCGTATACGTCATCCGCGATGAATTGCTCAACACTCCAGGCCCTCCTCTCGTGAAGGGCGCCAAAACGGTTCAGAAATTGCTCCAGGGCGTAGCTAATAAAACGGATTGACCAATGGCGTCGAAGTATCCCCTAGCATGAGAACCGTAGTCGCCGCAATTATCGAGCGGCCCGACCGCCGGCTGCTCATCGGCCAGCGGCGGCGCACCGACACTTCTCCGCTCAAATGGGAATTTCCCGGAGGGAAAGTGGAAGAGGGTGAAAGCCCCGAAGCCGCTCTCGCCCGAGAATTGAGAGAAGAGCTGGGAGCAACGCTGCGCAGGGCCGTGCCCATCGGTCGCGTGGTTCACAAATATGCGGATACGTCCGAGCAGCTCGAGATTTTTTTCTTCGCCGTGAAAATTGGCGAAGCGGAACTGGTTCCCCGAACGTTCGAACAAACCGCTTGGGTCCTTCCCAAAGAACTTGGCGCCTACGATTTTCTTGCTGCCAACGCCGGTCTCGTCGCGAACCTCGCCACCGGTCGAATCAAGCCCGCCGAGATTCTGGCCGATGCTCAAGCGGAGTCCTCTGTATAAGCGCCTGTTGCCGCTTGCACGCCACTCCTCTTTTCCTGGATTGAACCCGGGTTCGCAAACAACGGACAATTCATTTTGAAGCATTTCGAGATTTCATGGCTCTCTCTCTTCCCGATCAGCACGTTCGCGCAAGTCTGTGGCTGCGGCTGCTTTTAGCGGCTGTGCTCGCCGCGGGCACGCTCGCTCTGTATCTGCCCGCCATCCACGATGGCTTTGTGAACTACGACGACCCGGACTACGTCACGCGGAACGTCCAGGTGCTTAAGGGGCTCTCATGGTCAAATCTCAAGTGGGCCTTCAGCGAGGCAAACTACGCCGCAAACTGGCATCCTCTCACGTGGATTTCCCACATGGCGGATGTACAGTGGTACGGGAACAACCCTGCCGGTCATCATTTCACGAGCATCCTTCTGCATAGTCTGGACGCCGCGATCCTCTTCCTGCTGTTGGAGTGGGCGACAGGTCTGACTCTGCGCAGCGCCACCGTGGCCGCCCTGTTCGCGGTGCATCCGCTGAATGTGGAATCGGTAGCCTGGATCGCGGAACGCAAAACGCCTCTCTCCGTTTTGTTTTTCCTGCTCGCGTTGTGGGCCTATGGCTGGTACGTGCGTAAGCCCACGGTGGGTCGCTACGCGTTCGTTGCGATTTTCTTCAGCCTGGCGCTGATGGCCAAGGTGATGGTGATTACCTTCCCTTTCGCCTTGCTTCTGCTCGACTATTGGCCCTTCAAAAGATTTCCGCACCCTGACGCGCCCGGCGGCGGACCGGGCTCTTTGCGACTCTTCCTCAATCTTGTCCTGGAAAAGGTTCCTCTTTTTCTACTGGCCGCTGCAGACGCCTGGCTGATGATTCTCGCGCAGCGCAAAACCGGTTCCGTGGGCAGCTCGCTGGCGTTGCCGCTGGCTTGGCGCGTGAAAAACGCGCTGTATTCTTATGTTGCCTACCTTCGCGACGCAATCTGGCCCGTTCGCTTGGCCGTTTTTTATCCTCACCCCGAAGGCTCGCTCTCGTGGACGAAGGTCCTAGTTGCAACTGCCGTGCTCTTGGCCATCAGCGCGTTGGTCTGGCGTTATCGGGAAAAAGGCTATTTGTTGACGGGCTGGCTTTGGTTCTTAGGCACGATGTTTCCCATGATCGGTATTGTGCAGTCGGGCCGTCAAGGAATGGCGGATCGCTACGCGTACATTCCACTTCTCGGCATCTTTCTCGCTGTGGTTTGGCTTTTGGCCGACTGGGCCGGAAAAGTGCAACTACGGCAAAGATTGCTCATCGTCCTCTTCCTCGTGGCATGCATCCCCTACGCTTACTTGACCCGAAAACAGATCGGCTACTGGAAAGACAGTTACACGCTGTTCCGGCACACTCTCGAAGTAACCGTCAACAACGGAATTGCCGAAAACAATTTTGGGTCCGCGCTTCTCGAACGCGGAGAACCCGCACAAGCTGCTGCGCACTTCGAAGCGGCTATCCGGTTCATCCCGGGCCTGGCGTCCGCTCATTACAATCTCGGGGTCATTCTTCAAATGGGAGGCCGCGCGGACGAAGCGGCGCGAGAATATCGCCTCGCCATCGCCAATTCTTCGGACCCTCTGGAATTGGCGCAATCCCACAATAATCTGGGAATTCTCGATCTTCAGTCTGGTAAATCCGCGGAGGCGCTTACCGAACTGACCGCGGCAATTGCTCTGAACCCTGGCGAATTGAATAGCTACATTGGCCGCGGCATGGCGGAGTTGCAGTTCTGGAATGTGGATGCGGCGATCGCTGATTTTTCGCGAGCGCTGGCCATTTCCCCCTCGCCGGTGGCGTACTTCAATCTGGGGCGGGCGCTGGAGGCCAAAGGGGATTTCTCAGGCGCCGCCAACGCCTATTCGTCTGCTCTTCGGCTTGCCCCCGGAATGACGGAAGCGCAATCCAGCCTGCAAGCGCTGCGTGCAAAAATGGCTAAGTAAAATCTGGGGGAAGTTAATCCTCGATTCGAAGAGGGAAAACCTGGCGACTACGAAATCACTGGATTCGGCTTGTCGGTATTAATGCCGAGATCTTTGATGGCCTTGTCGACGACGGAGCGTTCAATCTTCCCGTCCACCAACAGTTCGTGGAGCGTGGCCAGCGTGATGAACCGCGAATCCACTCCGAAAAACTCGCGGAGCGAGGCGCGTCCTTCGCTGCGGCCAAACCCATCCGTTCCAAGAGATGCCAACCGCCGCGGCATCCACTTGCTAATCATATTCGGCAACGTCTTCAGATAGTCGGAAGCCCCCACCAGCACTCCCGGCGCATCGGCAAGGCATTTCGTGACGTATGGCACGCGCGGCTTTTCGCCGGGATGCAGGCGGTTCCAGCGCTCCGTCTCGTTACCGTCGTTGTAAAGTTCTTTGTAGCTCGTTACGCTCCAAACATCCGCAGCCACGCCGTACTTGGTCTCAAGAATTTCCTGCGCTCGCAACACTTCATTCAAAATGGCGCCGCTCCCAAACAACTGAGCGCGCAATTTCGCTTTGCCGTTCGTAGCTTTGCGGAACCGGTACATGCCCCGCAGGATTCCTTCCTTCACATCGCCGGGCATCGCGGGCATCGCGTAGGGTTCGTTCATGACCGTCAGGTAATAGAAAATGCTTTCATTGTCTTTATACATGCGGCGAATGCCGTCCTGCAAAATCACCGCAATTTCGTAAGCGTAGGCAGGATCATACGCTCTGAGGTTCGGCACGGGCAGCGCTAGCACGTGGCTGTTGCCGTCCTGGTGCTGCAAGCCTTCACCGGAAAGCGTGGTGCGCCCGGAAGTGCCGCCGAGCAAGAATCCGCGCGTGCGCATATCGGCCGCGGCCCAAATGAAGTCCGCAATCCGCTGGAACCCAAACATCGAGTAATAAATGAAGAACGGAATCGTGTTGATCCCGTGCGTGGCGTATGCCGAGCCCGCTGCGATGAACGAAGCCACCGACCCTGCTTCGGTGATGCCTTCTTCGAGGATTTGCCCGTCCTTCGCTTCCTTGTAGTACAGCAGCGTGTTCACATCTACCGGTTCGTAGCGTTGGCCCACGCTCGAATAAATCCCGACCGTGCGAAACAGCGATTCCATACCGAACGTTCGCGCTTCGTCCGGAACAATCGGCACGATCAGCTTCCCGATTTCCGGATCCTTGAGCATCTTGCGCAGCATGCCCACGAACGCCATCGTCGTCGAAACCTCCCTGCCCTCGCTGCCCTCCAGGAACTCCTTGAAAAGCTCGTCATGCTCCGCCACTAGCGGCTGCGAGCGCACGCTGCGTTTCGGAACGTAGCCGCCCAGCACTTCGCGCCGCGCTCGCAAATATTGCAGCTCGACGCTGTCTTCCGGCGGCCGGTAGAACGGCACTTCGATGCAATCTTCGTCGTTCAACGGAATCCCAAAGCGCGAACGAAACTCCCGCAACTCGTCCTCGTTTAGCTTTTTCTGCTGGTGCGTAACGTTCTTGCCTTCACCCGCTTCGCCCAGCCCGTAGCCCTTGATCGTGCGCGCCAGAACCACCGTCGGCGAACCTTTATGCTCGACCGCCGCTTTGTATGCCGCGTACACCTTGCGCGGATCGTGCCCGCCTAGTCGCAACCGCCGCAGCGCTTCGTCCGGGAGCGGCTCGACCAATTGCAGTAGCCGCGGATCGCTGCCGAAGAAATGTTCGCGCACGTACGCGCCCGAGGAAACCACCAGCTTCTGGTATTCGCCGTCGACGGTCTCGCCCATGCGCTTGACCAGCAACCCTTCCGTGTCGCGCTCCAGAATCGGGTCCCACTCGCTGCCCCACAGCACTTTGATGACGTTCCAACCCGCGCCGCGGAACGCCGACTCCAGTTCCTGAATGATCTGGCCGTTGCCGCGCACCGGACCATCAAGCCGCTGCAGGTTGCAGTTCACCACGAAAATCAAATTGTCGAGCTTTTCTCGCGAAGCCAGCGTGATCGCTCCCAGCGATTCCGGCTCGTCCGTTTCGCCGTCGCCGAGGAACGCCCAGACCTTCGCATCCGTCACCGGTTTCAATCCACGATTTTCCAGATAGCGATTGAACCGCGCCTGATAAATTGCCATCAGGGGACTGAGCCCCATCGAAACCGTCGGAAATTCCCAAAAGTCGGGCATCAGCCACGGGTGCGGATAGGAAGAGAGCCCGCCGCCAGGCTTCAGTTCCCGGCGAAAATTTTCCAGTTGATGTGCGCTGATGCGCCCTTCCAGAAACGCACGAGCGTAAATGCCCGGCGCAGCGTGTCCTTGAAAATAAACTGTGTCGCCTTCAAATTCATCGGTCCGCGCGCGGAAGAAATGGTTGAATCCCACTTCATACAGCGTCGCCGCGGAGGCGTAGGTAGAAATGTGCCCCCCGATGTTGTGCTCTACGCGGTTCGCGCGCACCACCATCGCCAGCGCGTTCCAGCGAATCAGGCTCTTGATCCGCCGCTCGAGTTCCTGGTCCCCAGGGAAAAGCGGCTGCAACCGCACGGGAATGGTGTTGGCGTAAGGCGTGTTCGCGCTGAACGGCAAATCGATCCCGTTGACCGTGGCGTGCGCACGCAAGCGCTCCAAAATCTCGGCGGCTACTTCCGGGCCGCTCGACTCCAGCACGGAATCCAACGACTCCAGCCATTCCTGAATCTCGACGTCGTCAATCGTGTGTTGCGGCCGCACGGCCGTTTCTCTATCCATCTCTGACTCTTGTCCCTCGAATCGTCGCTGCGAGGATGCCACGCTTTCCTCCTGCAATCTCGCCAATTTATCAAAACATTAGGATACACTGCGCCGCGCCTCCCTGCACGGGAGGAATCACGCCTTGTTGCGAAGCGGAACTAAGTAACTATTTCTGAGGGACTTCCAGCGTGCGCCCGCCGTCTACGACCAGCGTCTGCCCGGTGATGAACTTCGACTGCACCAGAAAGAGCACTGCTTCCGTGATGTCGCTTGGAGTTCCCGTGCGGCGCAACGGCGCCAGTTTGATGAAATCGGTTTCCAGTTCCGGCGCGTCGCCCGCCATTGTAATCGTACCCGGCGCGATCGCATTCACGCGAACCTCCGGCGCCAGGGCCTTCGCCAGAATCCTAGTGAGCATCACGACGCCGGCTTTCGAAACCGAGTGCGGGATGTATCCGGTCCATCCCAGCAGGCCGCCGGTATCCGCAAAGTTGATGATGACGCCGTGGCTTCTGCGAAGCAGCGGCGCTGCCGCCTGCGCACAGAAAAACGGCGCTCGCAAATTCGTGTCCAGCGAGGCGTCCCAGACTTCCTCCGTCGTCGAAATCACGCTCGCCGGCAAAAAATTCGCCGCACTGTTTACGAGAATGTCCAGCCGCCCGAAATATTTCCCAGCTTCGTCGACTAGCCGCTTGATCTCCGCAACCTTGCCCAGGTCAGCGCCAATCGCAATCGCCCTTCGCCCGAGCTTCTCAATTCCCCGCACCACCTCTTGCGCTTCTGTCTGCGAGCTCCGGTAGTGAACAACAACGTCCGCGCCTTCTTCCGCTAACCGCAGCGCCACCGCGCGCCCCAGCCTTTTCCCCGCGCCCGTCACTAGCGCCACTTGCGCTTTCAATGTCTCGCTTCGCTGCGCGTCCGCCGCCGTCATGATTCGGAACAATATCACAGCCCATCATTAGCTTCCGCCCCGCACGCCTCCATTCGAACTGATAGAATCCTCTCCCGTTGGAGGCAGTATGACTCTCGATCTTCTCGCCGTCGCAGCGCACCCCGACGACGTCGAACTCACCTGCGGCGGCACCATGCTCAAAATGGCCCAGCGCGGCTACAAAACCGGCATCCTCGATCTCACTGCCGGCGAAATGGGTACCCGGGGCACTCCCGAACTTCGCGCCCGCGAAGCCGCCAAAGCTGCCAACCTCCTCAAAGTCTCCTGGCGCGGCACTCTCGGGGCTCCCGACTCCGACGTTCAGCCCACCCGCCAACACAAACTCCGCCTCGCCGCCGTGATTCGTCAGCTTCGCCCAAAAACAGTCATCATTCCCTATTGGGAAGCCCGCCATCCTGACCACTACCACGCCTCGACTCTCGGTTATGAAGGTTGCTTCCTCGCCGGCCTCAAGCAGCTCCCTCTTGAGGGCGAGCCGTACCGGCCATTCAAAATCATTTACTCAATTTCCTACGCCGATGTCCGCCCGACTTTCGTCGTCGACATTTCTGCTCAATACGAACAGCGCCGCAAAGCTATTCTGGCCTTCGCCTCGCAGTTCCGCCCCAGGCCCTCCGAACCAAAGAGCAAAGTCCATCTCGCCATTGACCGCCTCGAAGCGGAAATGAACCAGTTGGCCCGCCACTATGGCCAGCTCGTCGGCGTGCAATACGGCGAGCCTTTCCTCCAGAAGGAACTCATGAAGGTGGAAGATGTTGTGAAATTGGAAGTTAGGTCGATCTAGGCTTGCTCCCGGCTATAACCTGTTTAATAGCGCCCGGCCCATCGCCAGCCGATTCAAAACGAGTCATCGTCCTGCGCCGGCGAGAACCCTGGAATCTTTTGCCCGTTCCCCGAGCGCTCCACCTTCACCCGGATCTGCGCTTCGCCCTCCGCCCCGGACTTTCGCAGCACGACCACGGTCTGAAGCGCTTCCGAGTACAGCCGTGTCACCAAATAAATGTCGTTCGTGCCGTCCTTCTTCCAAAGCTGCCCTATCTGAATCTTCGAGACGCTCATCGCTGATCATTCAATGTAGAGTGCGGCCCGAGGTGTGTCAACTGTCAGTCTAACCATGCCTTTCCCTCATCCGAAGGTTCCCTGCAAAACCTGCCCTTTAGGGCTGACCTTCGCACACCTGGCTCGCCCCCCGCATCAACCACATACCAGCCCAGCGGAATAGGAAACCTTCTTCCGCCGTCTTACATCGTAGTATCTGGATAGACGATATGGGGCGCCTGTCCTGCGTTTGGGGTGTATAATCCTCTTAAGGTGGAGGTATACGTCATGCGAACCATCTTTCGGCATGCTTTGAAATTAGCGCTGGCGGGCATCGTTTTGGCTGCCCCGGCATTCGCCCTGCCGCAAAGTCCAAATCCGCCGCAACAACAGGATCCGTCGCAACAGGACCCCTCCAAAACACAAACTCCTCCGCCCACTCAGCAGCAGACGCAGCAGCAACAGCCCCAGCAGCCGCAACAGCCGGGCAACCAGCCCGTCCAGCAGCAGGATACCGTCAATCCCAAGAATTCGAAGGAAGACGTCAACGCCATCGGCGAGCGTAGCGTCGGGAAGGGTGTCAACTTCTACTCCCTCGAACGCGAAATTGCCCTCGGCAAGCAGTTAGCTCAGGAAGTTGAGCGCTCCTCTAAGCTTATCGACGACCCGGTCGTCACCGAATACGTCAACCGCGTCGGCCAGAACCTGGTCCGCAACTCCGACGCACGCGTTCCCTTCACGATCAAGGTCATCGACTCCGACGAAGTCAACGCGTTCGCCCTGCCCGGCGGCTTCTTCTACGTCAACAGCGGCCTGATCCTTCGCGCTCAAGAAGAGTCCGAGCTTGCGGGCGTGATGGCCCATGAAATCTCTCACGTGTGCGCGCGCCACGGCACCAAGAACGCCACCAAGGGCGAAATCATGCAGTTGGCCACCATCCCGCTGATTCTTCTCGGCCCCGGCGGCTGGGCAGGATACGGCATGTACGAAGGTCTGAACCTTGCCATCCCTGTGACTTACCTCAAGTTCAGCCGTGACGCCGAGCGCGAAGCCGACTTCCTCGGCCTTCAGTACATGTACAAGACCGGCTACGACCCCAACTCCTACGTGACCTTCTTTGAGCGCATTCTCTCCGACGAGAAGCGCCGCCCCGGCACCATTCCCAAGGTCTTCTCGACCCATCCGCCCACGCCGGAGCGCATCGAAAACTGCCAGAAAGAAATCGCGCGCATCCTCCCGGCCCGCGACGAATACATCGTCACGACTTCCGAGTTCGACACCGTGAAGGCGCGCCTCCGCAACATCATGTTCTCCCGCAAGGTTACTGACGCGAAGGACAAGCCCACTCTGCGTACCAAGACCGAGCAGTCCAAGAAGCAGCCCGACGGGACCGACCCGAATAGCACCGACGACGATCGCCCGACGCTCAAGCGCCGCCCCGACTCCCAGCCATAATCGTCCAGAAAACCTTTCCTGAAAAACCGGGAGTCCCCGCCTGCCGGTTTTGGTTTTTAAGCGACCTTGAGCCTGCGCGGTTTCCAATTTCCCTTTCTAATTCCACGCTACCGTACGGCCGGATAGATTTCGTCTGCGATCCAGTAGTTCTCTAGGACGAACGCCAAAACCATTCCCATCAACCACAGTCCCCATCGCCGGCGCGCCCATACTTCCGAGGCTGCCATAGGAATCTCCACGAGGTACGCCGCGCAATAACAAACGTTCGCCAGCAGTGCTAACACAGCCAACGCTGCCATATGCTCCGCCGTCACCGCTCCGCGAAAGTGCGGCCACGTCGCCACCACCCACACCACCGCCACTACGACGAGCACGGCGTTATAAAGCAACCGGCGCGGCTCCCAATACTTTGCCGCGTCTCTCAACTTGTCCATTTCCATCGCCAGTCTCCCATCGGTCAGGCGGGTTGGCGTAGCTCCCGGGACATGCCGAGCATTTTACTATGGCAAAGTACTTTATGCAATAGAGTAGCATGTCCGGGTTTCGGAGTTCCCTTCCCCTGCTTGTTGAGAGTGTTCATTCAACCATCAGGAAAGCAACGAACGGGGTGGAAACCGAAGTGGGCAGCCGAGCCCCGTTCAGTCGCCGATCTGGCGGAGGAGGCGGCGCAGCAACCGCTCCAGCAAAATCCGGTCACGGGCGCCCATTTTGGTGAATTCGATACCCATACCCTCTCCAGGCACGATGTTTCGCACAATGCCCTCAGCGTGGATGCTGCCTCCGGGGACTTCAAAAGTTAATCTCAGATTCGTACCTATTGATGGTGGATTGGGCTCGGAGACGAACAGGCCGCCCATGCCTAGCGTTTTGACGCGAGAAACCCCTTGCCCGTCGCCACCGTACCAGGCCGCGAACATACCTTTGGGAAGTGAGATGCGCTGGTGTCGGCGCGTCCCACAAAAATTCTGTTTGGCCATACCTCCGACTCAGGGTACTGGCGCATTGGGCGGGGAGTCGATGGGACTAAAGTCCGGTTTCGTCAGTACATTCGATGAGTCGGGTCCCGCAAATCATAGTGGCATTGGAGTTTACCTTATGACTTGCGCTCCGACCCTAAGACCCGTTCCTTAACCGCCATCGTTTCCAGCATTAGGCAGCAAAAGCGCTCAGGCATGTCGGCCTGAGCGCTTTTGCGTTTCACCAACCTGGAGGCCAGTATAGAGTCCAGCCGGACATGGCTGGAAGAGTGGCGTCCTTACTTCTTGTTCTTATTGGCGGCTTCAGCGGCGAACTTCAGTTCCTTATTGACCTCGTCCAGCAAGTCCTTGGCTTTTGCCGCGTGGCCATCCATGTCCCATTCATTGGCCTTTTGGGCGGCCGTGATTTTCTCCCACGCCTGCTGCGAAAGCCTCTGGGCTGCCGCTAGGTTGGGATGCCTCTTGCCGCTAATGTCTTCGACGGGTTTCTGTGCCACTGCCACTCCGCCGCAGATCAGCGCCAAAGCCAGGGTGCCACCGAGTGCGAGCTTGGTCTTTGTCATGTCCATCTTCTCCTCAGAATTGAATTTCTCAATGGAATTTAGAAAATTTAGTCGGTTTTACGGGGCCCTACAGCGTGCTTTCTATCGTGCCGGGGACAAATGGCAAGTACAACGAGCGAGTGGAGGGCGTGACACGTAAAGAGCAGTAGTAAGTTGTAAGTTATAAGTTCTAAGTAAAGACGCAGGGATTAAGACCGTGCTCCGTGGCCAGGGGGGAGTCCATCAGAGGCGTTCAGTGGAGCAACAGTCTTTTAACACACAAACATAGAGGACGCAGGGAGGAAGAAAAGACGCAAGAGCTCCTTACTTTACGTCTTTGCATGGTTATTTCGTCTTACGACCTCTGCCTATCGTCCGGGGCGGCGCCGATGCCCATGCGGCGGAGTTCTTCCTGATAATACTTCTTGTGGAGGACGTCCCACTCCTCGCTGCCCTCGAGGATTTCCTTTTTCTTTTGCGAAGTGATGCGCTTGCGAACTTCTAACTCGATTTTTTCTTCGTCGCGGAGCAGCGCGGTGAAAATCTGGACGATCTGCTGGCGGATGGTGTCACGGTCGTCGACGAATTCGACCTCGTCGCTGCTGACCAGTACGTCGGTCACTTGGTGCGAGAGTCTGACAATTTTTTCACGGCTCAGTCGCAGCATTGCTGTGGTCGATTCCCTTCCCCGCACCAACGAAAACCAAAATTGGAAAATAGAAAGTCGAAATGCGAAATTCTATGAACTCAAGTACGACACTCGATAAACCTGGCCACGATATGTCGTGCCTCTCACAACGGCCTTACACGAGACGTGCCCCGAAATCCGAATGTCGAGTTTCGAATTTCGGATCCTATCTCAGCACCAGCTTGCGGTCGCGCGCCAGGTGCTGCTTCACCTTCTTGTACATCTCCTGGTAAGAGACGCCGGTGCTGCGCATTTCGTCCTGGCGCTCGATGAGGATTTGCCGGACTTCTTCGTTCAACCGGTCTTCGACCGTCAGTTCTTCGAGCATGCGCCGGCGGATACGGTTAGCGACCGCCTCGGGGGCTTTGGTTTCGATCTGCCCGCCTTCGACGAGCCGTTTCACCACTTCGTTGGCCATGTGCGCCACAAAATCCCGGACAAGAAGCATCTCTGTGCGTTTCCTCGGCGTAAGTGCAAGCAAATGAGTTTACTGGCTGCGCCAAGAAAGTGCAACAAAACGCCGCCGTCAGTGTGGAAAAACCGCAGAAACCAGCGCAATTGCACCCGCTTCCAGTTGCACCGGAACCTTCGTGGGAACGCGTCGAAAAACACGGGGAATTTCGCATGCCGGTTTCCGCGCGTTGACGCATCATGTGGCTTCCTGTAGGATGAATTGTTGGGAGCAGAGCGGGCGGTTAGCTCAGTTGGTTAGAGCGCCTGCCTTACAAGCAGGAGGTCGCAGGTTCGAGCCCTGCACTGCCCACCATCCACGAAGTTGTTGCGGCCCGGTTCATGCCCTTGCGGCAGCAGTTCTTCGGTTGTGTGGTGTGCGCTATGCTGGGGTTATCGCGGTTCCGCCGCGGGCTTTGCCGCACAGTACAGTTGCTGCTCACAGGCTTGGGGACGTAGTTCAGTTGGTTAGAACGCTGCCCTGTCCTTGATTAGAATCCTACACTGTCACGGCCAATTCCCTCCCGCATTCCAAAAACATGACGCGCACAGCGCATTTATACGCATATATAAAGGATGCCTTCCCGCTTTTCACTTGATCGAAGAGGCTTGAAGTGTGACCACTTCAAAGAAAAGCGCGTTTTTCACCAAAGTGTTTCCAGGTACCAGAACGCCACCGTAAAGTCCTTGTGTTTCGCCATCTCCAGTCCCCGGTCCCACGTCAGCGAGCGTCGCAGGGTAGCGGGAAGTTTACGAACGTGTTTACTCAATGCCCCCACAACCTCCGCCGTATCTTTGCTGGGTACTTTGATC
>DASPTW010000011.1:0-3261 GCA_035623215.1 Candidatus Acidiferrum sp. | reverse complement strand
GCGAAACCACTCTACGCGTGGATGGTGCCGGGGGCCAGAATCGAACTGGCTACGCCCGCCTTTTCAGGGCGGCGCTCTACCAATGAGCTACCCCGGCGTTTACAGGAGCTTTTCAATTTTAGGGGTGTTGGCGAGGGGTGTCAATTCGGTTCAGGACGCCGCATATTATGCTGCTAGCTTTATCCGAGCCAATTCACCCAGTTCGAGGGTGTTTGTACATTAGTGTTGCTTCTTCTCATCGCCTTCCTGCGCCGCAATCCCTTCCGCTGCGCCGAGCAGCAAATTTGCCTTCACCAGCACCGACTCCTCGGCTGCCGCCCACTTCAGCACCCCTCTTGCTCCTTCTTTTTCGAGGCTAACGTCTGCGCCGCCCTGAGCGCGGCTTGCGCGCGCTTCTCACGACTCTTGATTAGCGCAGCCTTTGCCTGTGACGCGTTCGCATCGCCGGTTTCCGCGTGGACCTGCACCGCCGCCACTAACAATTCTTCCATGAGGGAGTCATTTTCTTCCGTTTCCGCTGCTGCTATGCCGATTTTCAACGCTTCGTCAGCTTCAGAAGATTTACCCTTCTGTGCCAATTCCTGTGCAACGCTTCCAGCGAATTGCGCTCGCTGTGAAACCGGCTTTAGAGTTCGCAGAATGTCCAATGCAGACTTGGCGTCGCCGGCACTCGCGTAAGCCTGCGTCAACATCAGCTCTCCAAAGTAGCGCTGCTGCGGGTCGCTGATGTTTTCTACGGCAGTCCGCACGCCGGCCAAATCCCCTTTCTCAGCAGCCTGCGAAACCTGTTCCATTGTCGCCATGACTCCCCCGAGCTGTCCCGCCATTCCTGGCATATTAGAAAACAGCTCCTTGGCGCGTTCCGGGTGCCCGAATTCCTCTTCGGCCGATACCAATTCGGCGATAGAAGCAAATCGCTCCTCTTGCGGCGATTGCGCCAGCCCCTGCTCCGCTAGTTCCAATGTCTTTTGCGCCGTCGCGGCGTCTCCTGCATGGAATTGCGCGATGGCAATCTGCCCAAGCAGCGACAATCGGCAACCCTGCATTTCTTCATAGTTGCAGGTGGTCACTGCGGACGAAGATTCCAAGGCTTTTGCCAGTAATTCCAGCGCTTCGGTTTTTTGATTTGCCTTCGTTTTTGCTTCGGAGATTTTTACTAGCGCACTAGTATAGGCTCCCGGCTCACCGGTTAACTTCCCCGCATTCTGCAAAGCGCCCGCAAAGTCCTTCGCTCCCGCTTGCGCGCCAATCACATCGACAATCACGCTCGCGCGCTTGGATTCAGCGCTGATGGAAGTTGCTGTCTCCAGAGCGCCAGCAAAATCTTGGATGCTCTCCTGCGCGCGCGCAATCGAAGACAAGGCATCCATACGCGCTGCGTCGCCTTTAATCGAGCCGGCAAGCTCACGAGCCGCTTCGATGTCGCCAGACTCCGCAAACAGCGCCGCCAATTCGCTCGAGAGCTGATTCTTCTGCTCCTCGCTCGCTAGTCCAGCGACAATTCCACGAAGCTCCTCCGCGATAGAGTGAATGCGCTCCTTCTGCTTCTGCGTCAACGGCGCATTCCTCTCAGCGTGCCGATTGTGGGACGAATAGGAAACTCCAGCCGACCCAAAAGTTCCTTCTTGTAGGAAAACTGCGAGAACTATAGATAAGAGGACGCACATCGGGCACCCCTAGCCGTTAGATCCCTAGACTCCCGTTTGGTCTACAAGGATTGTACACTTCCGGGCCTTGGTCTTAGAACTTGGCCCGGGAGTCAGTCCGTTAATGACGCCCGACTTACTGTTGCGAGTCGTCGAATTCCTTCATCCAGTTGCGGTTTTTGAGGACTTCGCGGGGCTTGGTGCCGTCGGGCGGGCCGACAATGCCGTCCTTTTCCATTAGATCGATGAGGCGCGCGGCGCGGCCGTAGCCAATGCGCAAGCGGCGCTGCAAGGTGGAAGTGGAAGCGCGGCCCGCGTCGCAAACAACACGGATGGCGTCCTGGTAGAGATCATCGTCGACTTCTTCGCTGCTGTCGGGATCGTCTTCGTCGCCAGCCTCGGCTTTGTCGTTTTCATCTTTTGGCGCTTCCAGCAGTTCTTCCTGATATTTGGCCTGTGCCTGTTCGCGCCAGAAGTCGCAGACGGCGGTGATTTCGTCTTCGGAAACCAGCGGGCCGTGGATGCGGTGCAAGCGCGCGGAACCTGCGGGCAGATATAACATGTCGCCTTTGCCAAGAAGCGATTCCGAACCGTTGGAATCGAGAATCGTGCGCGAATCGACTTTGCTGGCCACGCGGAAAGAAATGCGGGCAGGGAAGTTGGCTTTAATCAAGCCGGTAATCACGTCCACCGAAGGCCGCTGGGTCGCCAGAATCAGATGAATGCCCACGGCGCGGGCCATTTGCGCCAGGCGAGTGATGGATTCTTCGACGTTGTTGGTATCGACCATCATCAAGTCGGCCAATTCGTCGATCACAATGACGAGGTAGGGAAGCGGCTTGTGTTCCGGCTCGTCGAGATTTTCGAAAAGTGAGAGCGACTGGTCTTTCTTGAACGTGCGATTGTACTGGTCGATGTTGCGGACGCCGCGCTGCGCCAGCAGTTTCAGCCGGTTCTCCATCTCGCGGGTGGCATTGCGCAGCACGTTGGAAGCGATCTTCGGATCGGTCACGACGGGCGCGAGAAGGTGCGGGATGTGCTCGTAGAGGCTCAGCTCGAGGCGCTTGGGGTCGACCAGGACCAGTTTCACTTCATCGGGGCTGGCTTTGAAGAGAATCGACATCATGAGCGAGTTGATGAAAACGCTTTTGCCCGTGCCGGTCGAGCCCGCGATGAGAAGGTGAGGCATCGCGGCAAGCTCCGTCACGCGAATTCGGCCGTGCAAGTCGCGGCCCATCGCCAGCGTCAATTTGCTTGGCGAATTAATGAACTCGGGAGCCTCGATGATTTCGCGCAACGCAATGGTTTGCCGCCGGTCATTCGGAACTTCAATGCCGATGGTGGATTTGCCGGGGATGCGCTCAATCAGAATCGACTCTGCTTGCAGCGCCAGGCACAAGTCTTCCGTGAGCCCGATAATCCGGCTGTACTTGATGCCCGCTTCGGGCTTGAACTCGAAGGTAGTGACGACGGGGCCAGGATTGATCTGGGTCACGCGGCCCTGGACGTCAAACTCCTGGCACTTCGCCTCAATCGCGCGTGCGCGCTGCTTCAGCTCTTCTTCATCGAGCTTCTGGCTGCGCTCGCCTTCGCGCAGGAGCGAAGGGGAGGGAAG
>DASPTW010000010.1:0-24286 GCA_035623215.1 Candidatus Acidiferrum sp. | reverse complement strand
TCTGCACGGCAATCGAAATACTTTCCTTGTGCACATCCATGCCGATATATTTAGTGCTAGTCATAAGGGCGTTCCTCCTCGGGAGCGGTTGAGCGAGCACTCAAACCTACTCCACAAGGGGCGCCCTTTTATATTGCGTCGCGTAACCGGACCGGCATGGGCAGTCGATATCAAAGGGAGCACCAAACACCTCATCCGCAGGGTGCAGGCCGCTCTACTTGCGGGCCGATTCGGCTTGATCGAAGGCGTGGTAGGAGGAACGCACCAGGGGGCCGGCTTCGACATGCTTGAAGCCCATGGCTTCGCCAAGGATCTTGTATTCTTTGAATTCGTCTGGGTGAACGTAGCGAGCAATCGGCAAGTGTTCGCGAGTGGGCTGAAGATACTGGCCGAGCGTGAGAATATCTGTCCCTTGCGCGGCAAGTTCCTGCATCGTTTCCAGAACTTCGTCTTTCTCTTCGCCAAGCCCCAGCATCATTCCAGTTTTTGTCGGCACATCGGGATGCACCTCTTTCGAACGCCGCAATAATTCCAGTGACCGCTCATACACCGCGCCCTTACGAACTTGCCGGTAGAGCCGTGGCACCGTTTCGGTATTATGGTTGAGAATATCGGGCCGCGCGGCAAGCACGATTTCGAGAGCGTTCCAGTCGCCGCGGAAATCCGGAATAAGGACTTCGACTTTACAGCCCGGTACCCGTTTTCGAATCTCCTCGATCGTCCGTGCAAAAATTTGCGCGCCGCCGTCCGGCTGGTCGTCGCGATTCACGCTGGTGACCACCGCGTAACGCAAGCCCATCTTCTGCACCGCTTCCGCCACGCGAAACGGCTCTTCTTCATCCGGCGGGCCGGCCGGCTTGCCGGAAGGCACGGCACAAAAGCCGCACGCCCGCGTGCAAATATCCCCGAGAATCATGAATGTGGCAGCGCCATGCTCCCAGCATTCACCCATGTTCGGGCAGCGGGCGCTCTCGCACACGGTGTGCAAGTCCAGCGCGCGCATCAAGCGCTTCAGGTCCTGATACCGCTCCCCGCCAAAAAACTTGACGCGGAGCCAATCCGGACGCGGATGTACGTCGGGTGGGGGCACGGGCAGCACCGGAGTGTTAGGGATTATGTTGAAAGGTGAGGCCATTACGGCGAGTACCGAACCTCATTTTACGCGGTTCCTTCGCACCGTTCAATGCGATGCTCTGATAAGCGGCGCCAAAAACGAAACGCGATGGAGCAGATGGAACGAATTCAAAGGAAAGGGCATTCTTCAACTGCCGGGCCGGGAACTTCCGCCGCGCTTTGAGCGTCCAATAAACCAATCCCCGCGGAGGTGCACGATGCTCCGACCGGCTTTCCTTGCGCTTACCTTTTTGTTCTTCTCTTCGGCCGCTTTCGGTCAGACAACGCAGACAGAATCGCAAACGCTGCAAGCGTTGCTGGCAGAGGTTCGTCTGCTTCGGCAGGACTTGCAAACTTCCGCGATTGCTGCCCGAAGAGCGCAGATTCTAATTTACCGGTTACATGTACAAGAGGCGGCCGTTGAACGTGCTTCGCAACGTGTCGATCAGGCGAAGGAGGAGCTTGAGCAGTGGCGGGCGCAGAAGAACTACCAGGCAGTCCAGATCAAACGGTACGAAGAGATGAAGGACCGCGCTGAGGATGCCGCTCAAAGGAAACAATTTGATGACCCAATCACCGAGCTCAAGGCACAAATGGAGGCGTTGGTTCCGCAAGAACAGGAAGCGCAAATCAATGAGACTGAGCTCGACGAAGAGCTGCGAATCGAGCAGTCAAAACTGGAGCAGTTAGAAGAGGAACTGGATCGGCTCGACAGAGCCATAATGAACGTGGCTCTCCGGGGAGAGTCTAGCCAGAGATCAGGTGCCAATCTGAGATAGGGCTCCAAAAACAGCTAGGGCATTTTCGTTACTTCGGTGGAGTCGCCCGTCTGGTGGTCGGCAATCTGGAAGCGCAGGAATTCATGCACCGCGCGCAACGCCTCGGGGTCCTTCGTCAGAATGCGAATGCGCGCTCCTCGCTCGGTCGTCTCCAACTTGTATTGAATAGCGTCTTTCAGGCGTTTCATCCCTTCTGTCCCCGGCGGATTTTGCGCATGAATCAGAATGGGTGTGGAAAAATTTCCGGCGGCGAACATGTCGGCGATGTGTGACAGGTGTGAACGAATGGCGTCGCGGCTCTCCGTATCATCCGCCCGATTAGCTGTGACTTCGATCGCCCCGCCATCTTCGTAGAGCCGAAAATGATGGGTGGTCTTCTCGTGAGAGAATCCCATCACTTCATCGCCACGTTTTACCACGCCCTCGTGATGTTGCTGCTGGCTTGATGATTGCTGCTGCAGGTGCATCGGGCAGAGGGAAGCCTCAGGCGTGCCCGGCTTTTCCTGAGGTTTCTCCTGCGCCCAGCCCACAGAAAGAGAGAGTGCAAACACTGCTGCTATTTGGATTGTTTTCCTCATTGCTAGAATCCTTTCTTTAACCTGACGTTGTTGAGTTTTCGGCCTGCTGGTTGCTGCACGAGCGATTCGAGCAATCGCGCCCTTTCTCCCTTTCGGGTTTTCGTCAGGCGAAGGTCCCAATCTTCGAGAATCTTGCGAAGTTGCCGGCGTAGATTTCGAAGCTCTGCCATGGATTGCTCGACCCGCTTGAGTTTTTCAGCGGCGAGTGCTCGCACCTGCTTGCAAGGGACTCCGCCGCGGTCTCGGATCGCGAAAATCCGCGCTAGTTCCGCCAGCGAAAAGCCGATTGCAAGCGAACGCCGTACTGTGCGAACTCGATTCAGGTCCGTCGGCGGATACAGACGGTACCCATTCGAGCCGCGCATCGGTGACGGCAAGACCCCAATGCGCTCGTAGTGGCGCAGCAGATCTGCGCTGACACCAACCAGTCGCGCGAGTTGACCTGAGCGAAGCAGTCTTTCGTGCAAGAGACGACACCCCAAACGGGAAAAGTATCAACCCTGGAATCCATTCCAGGGTCAAGCACTTAATTAGACGCATCGAGAACAGGAGAGACGAGGATTACTTGATCTTGGCGATGCGCCCTTCGGTAGAGGAATAGGGGCGAGTTATTACTCGTATCTTAGCGCCACCATCGGATCCGTGCGCATCGCCCGCCGCGCCGGGATCCAGCAAGCCGCGATCGCAACCACCACGAGCAGCGTTGCCACTCCCGCAATCGTGGCTGGATCGTTCGCTCCCACGTCGTACAACATGCTGGCCATGAACTTCGTTACGCCCAGCGCTACGCCAATCCCTGCGGCCGCTCCAACGACCACCAAAGCAATCCCTCGCCGCACCACCTGCAGCAACACATCGTTTCGCTCCGCCCCCAGCGCCATTCGTATCCCCACTTCTCTCGTGCGCCGCGCCACATCATACGAAAGCAAGCCATACAGTCCGATACAGGCCAGCATGAGCGCCAGCACACCGAAAAAGCTCGACAGCCGGGCCATCACCCGCTCCTGAAAGAGCGACTCTTCGATCTGTTCCGTCTGCGTTCGCACTTCGAACAGGGGCAAATTCTTGTCTGCCCGCGAAACGACGTCCCTCACTATCCCGACGAGCGCTGCAGGATTCCCAGCGGTACGCAGCTCGAAATGTGCGCTCTTCCCAACCAGCGGCAGGTACATCGTTGGCAGTAAGCCGCGACGCAAATAGGCGTATTTTGTGTTGCCAACCATTCCCACAATCGAGTACCCCGGCTGCGGGCCCTTCGCTGGCTCGTCTTCGTCTTCGCGGTTCCCCATGTGCTTACCGACCGGATTTTCCTTCGGGAAAAATTTGCGTGCGAACGCTTCATTGATAATCACCGGGACTGGAGCTGCCTGTGCCTGCGAGACACCGCTGGCATTTCCACCACCTGTGCGGCTTTGTTCTTCGGCCACCTTAATCGCACCGTTCGTCGCGGAAGCGGATGCAAAATCCGCGGAGGTAAATGTTCTTCCGGCCTGCACCGGAATCCCCATTGTCGAGAAAAAATTCAGCCCCACGGGCAGAACAGCCGTATCTACATTCGAGTTCGGCGGCGCCCCGTCCAGATGCACTTCAGAGGCGGACCAACCTCCGCTGACCAGCGTCTCCTCCGAATAACTTGCGGAAACCACTCCCGGCAGCGCCGCAAATCGATCGCGCAAGTCGCTGTACAGTTGCGCGCTCTGCTCGTCTTTGTATCCCACGATTGCAGGATTAATCCCAAACAGCAACATGTTTCGCGTGTCGAAGCCGGGATTCAGCTCGTGAAGATTGTGCAGCGTCCGCACTAGCAGTCCGGCTCCGGTCAGCACGACGACGGATAGGGCGACCTGCGCCATTACCAGCACGTCCCCCATGCGCAATCGTCGCGTCGAACGCGCTCCTGCCCCTCCCACGAACACCTCATTTTCTTTGAGCCCCGCGGTCAGGTCCGCCCGTGACCCGCTTCGCGCGGGCGCCAGCCCGAACAGAATTCCTGTCGCAAAGGTCACGCCAATGGTGAACGCAAGTACCCGCCAGTCCAGCCCAACCACATACGGAAACCCTTTGTCGAAACCGCTTGAGATCAACTTCGTGATGGCTTGCACGCCCCAAAACGCCACCAGCGCTCCGATTGCTCCCCCCATCACCGAGAGCAGCACGCTCTCCGTTAGCAGTTGTCTCACAATCCGCCGCCGTCCAGCTCCCAGCGCCGACCGCACGGCCATCTCCTTCTGGCGCTTCGCTGCGCGCGCCAGCATTAAACCCGCCACGTTGGCACAGGCAATCAGCAGCAATAGCCCGACAGCGGCTGTAATCACGTAGAGCATCGGAGCGATCTGGCCCGTCTCGCCGTTCAGCGCGCGCTCTGCCCGCTCCAGCCGGATCGCCGGCTCGTCGGCTTCTTTCGAGAGCGGCTTCGCTCCGTGCACCATTTCATTGCGGAAGAGTGCGCTGGCCTCTTCTTGTGCCTGCGCCACCGAAACGCCTTCTTTTAACCTTCCGACGATCAACACCCAGAACGTCGCGGGATCCCGGTACCGATCCACCTCTCCCCACCACTCCGATTTCACGCGGTCCGACAACGAAAGCGGCAGGAAGAAATCCTCCTTCTTCCCCAGCGTCAGGCCGTCAAAGCCTGCCTCCGCCACTCCCGCGACCACCACCGGCGTGTTGTTCAGTCTGAGCGTCCTCCCAACTGCGGCACGATCCCCACCGAATGCTTTCTGCCAGTAGCTGTAGCTCAGGACAATGGCCGGCGTTGCCGATCTGGACTCATCCTCCCGCCCTAGCGGACGCCCGAGCGCCATCTTTACGCCCAGCGTCGAAAAGAAATCTCCGGAAACGTATTCTCCCTGGGCCATGCTCGCCGGCCCGTTTCCGCTCAAGTCCATCTCCAGCGGCCCGGCAAACCCCGCCACTCCCGAAAAGCTCTTGGCTTGCGCGCGCACTGTCTCATAGAACGGCCCCGAAACCGTACACTCCATCGCGCGATCGTCGCAGTCGCCGTAGCCGCTGTGTCCCGTGAACTTCGGTTTCGCGTGCGCCGTCCAATGGAAAACCACCAGTTGCTCCGGCTGAGCCACCGGCAGCGCCCGCAACAGCACGGCGTCTACAAAGCTGAAAATCGCCGTGTTCGCGCCAATCCCCAGCGCCAGTGTCATCACCGCCACCGCCGTGAATCCCGGAGACCGCCGCAACATCCGCGCGCCATATCGCAAGTCCTGCAGCAACTGCTCCAGCCACACGAAACCCCACGCCTCCCGTACGTCTTCCTTTACCCGCGTCACGTTTCCGAACTTCCGCATCGCCGCATGCCGCCCCTCTTCGGGCGTCATTCCCCGCTCGATGTTCTCTCGCGTTTCCCTCTCGATGTGCTCCCGGATTTCTTCCTCAAGCTCTTCCAGCATTCTTTTCCGCCGCCACATGGCCGTCCTCGCTATTCCGCAGGCCTCAGAATTCGCGCAATCGCTCCCGCCAGCTTTTCCCACTTTCCAGTCTCGACCGCCAATTGCCGCCGCCCCTTGACGGTAAGCCGGTAAAACTTCGCCCGCCGATTGTTCTCGGATACTCCTTCTTCCACCGCGATCCACCCTCGTTTAATGAGCCGGTGCAGCGCCGGATAGAGCGAGCCCTGCTCCACCTGCAACACTTCGTCAGAATTGAGCTCAATCGTCTTCGCAACGGCGTGCCCGTGCCTCGGCCCCAGCAGCAAAGTGCGCAGAATCAGCAGGTCCAGCGTGCCTTGCAGCAGTTCGATCCGCTCTCGCTCTTCTTTGGTAGACATCCTAGGGGAACATACCTTCCCTCTAGTAGAATGTCAAGGGGAGTCTTTCCCGGGTAATGGGTCACAGTTGGTCGTTTACGCGAAAGGGGAAAATGGGATTAATCTCGGTTGATCCGGTGTGGTAAACGGGGCCGTCAAAAGAAAAAGAACCAAGACCAACCCCCACGCAAAAATCGGCGTGTGGGGCACCCTCACCGTGGTAACTCATGACGACCGGGCCACCCGCCACTCTCGGAAGGGTGTCGCTGGACGAGGAGAAAATCACTTCAAGTCTCTCTTAACACGGCCGACTTCGTTAGACATGTCCCCGGGTTCCCTACGTGTAGGGCTCGTAGGTGACGGTCTTCACCTTTGCTGGCCCGAACAGGTGTTCTGCCCGACGCCCATTACGAAAGATAAGTTCGCTGCCGTTCAGTACGAGCTTGGAGTCCCAACCGATGACTTCCCCTTGGGAGTCCAGAGTAAGTTGTTCCGTGAGTCGGCCCGCTATGACCGCGACCCAAATCTTCCGGAGTTCCTCTTGCCACGTCGCCCCCGGCACTACCGTTCCGCCGCGAGCGAACCCGTAAAATTCGCGCCATGAGTTACCAACCGTGAGGTGCAGATCGGTCGCAACAGCGGTGCCCTTGATAGGAGCAGCCCGAGGGTTTCTTGGAATGATTTCAAAATACGGCTCCGGCCACTCTGGATGGCCAGGGACACGGCCTATTGACAAGTGGGCCACCCCTTCTGGGAGGGCTCCCACAAGAACCTCCAACTGCCGGACCAAATCACTCTGAAAGTCCGTTAGGAGTTGCGAAGCTTCGTTAGGTGACGTCGACTTCCTCATTTGAACCACATCGAAGGCGGCCACAGGTTGATGTGTGGATTGCTTTTAATCGCTCCCACCCAGTCGCCGCCAATTCGGAAACTCCACTGACCACCCTTCATTAAACTCCATCCCATTCGAAGTTTGTCATTATTGTTTAGGAGAGGTGTATTGCCACCAACCTCGTCCCGAACACTGGTCCTCTGGGTCCCAACGCGTTGGCGATTGCGGTGCCGGCAGAACCGAGGGCGGTCGTAGTCCGTACATAAAGGCTTAGGGTCGTCGTATTTACTGCGCTCGCTGCTTGCGTGGTTGCTGCTGCAACGGTGGGAGCGGCGACGACTCCGGTAGCAATAACGGCCTCCCCGCCTACTACGACGAGGCCTGCCTTTACGCCTGCATCGCCCAT
The DNA here is from genome assembly GCA_035623215.1 of Candidatus Acidiferrum sp. Lineage (GTDB taxonomy): Bacteria > Acidobacteriota > Terriglobia > Acidiferrales > UBA7541 > Acidiferrum. The sequence goes on along the minus strand of DASPTW010000010.1, from coordinate 16,818 downwards.
TTTACCAGCTTCTACAAGGGCTTTCGCTTTATCTTGTTCGGTAGAAGGCCGATTCTGGTCCGCAATTGCCTTCTGCTTGGCGTCGGCCATCGCTTGAGTCACTTGCTGCACAGGATCGGGGTTCTGATTTTGCGCCTGCTGCTGGTCGGCAGCTTGGTTGGCGTTTTGGTTGGCTTGGGCTTGAGCCTGGGCTTGGGTGTCTTGAGACGACCCTTGCCCGTTAGTGCCTGAGTTGTTGGGACCCGTCCCCTCGCCCTCTATTGCACCAGAGCTGATGTTGTTTTCACCTTTGCAGCTTATCCCTCCGGGCGCGCTAATGGTGCACTCGTGGCCGTCGAGGCCGTCGAGGTCGGCGAAGGATTCGGGGTCGTCGGAGACCATGGAGTAGAGATTGAGGGTTTGCGGGTTGGTGAGGTTGGCGTAGGGGACGGGAACGGGAGTGGAGGACCAATCCGCGCTGAGCCAGCGGCCGAAGCGGTTGGAGTAGTAGCGGGCGCCGAAGTCGTCGTTGCCGGTTTCCGTGTCGCGCTCTTTGCCCTCGAACTTGTAGTTTTGCGGGCACGTATTCTTACAAGAAGAGCTCCCGACTCACTTGATCTTTGCGATGCGGCCATCGGTCGGATATTTCTGGAATTGAAGCATGTCGTGGCCGGGGACGATGCGATCCACCGAGCCGGCCAGTTCCGCCATCCGCGCCTGATTTTTGATGTTTGCCGGCTGATCGGCCTCGGAGAACGTGGCGCTGGCCTTATGTTCCGCAAGGTTGCGATAGAGGTAGCAATTGTCGGAAGCTAGCACAAAAGTCGGGTTTCCTTCTACGCGAATGTATTGCGACGCGTAGGTGTGCCGGGCACCGGTGTAAGCGCGAATGCCGGGAAAAATCTCGATGTTGTCGCCATCCACCAAATGCAGCCGGCCCTCAGTATTTAGCTTTATAAGCTCCTGCACATCGGCGGGATCGATGCCCCCATGATTCCCGCCGGGCTGCCACGCGTCACCCGTGTAATACCGAAATTCTTCCTTCTGAATCCAGACCGCCGCTTTGGGAAAAAGATCGATGCCTCCCATGTGATCCCAATGCGCGTGGCTGATCACAATGTCGGTTACTTCCTCGGGTTTCACGCCGGCAAGCTGGACGGCCTCATCCGGCCGCAAATAATCCGTAACCGCGAAATACTTGAACCACTTCTCGCGATGGAATCCGCTGTCGAATAGAACGTTGTGACCTCCTCCGCGGATGAGCCACACGACAAATGCGATATCGACTTTTTCGTCTTTCGGTGCGCCTATCACCAAGCCGTTGAGCGGAAAGCCTGGCGAATTCGCGTAGCGGATGGCTTGAATGGAATACTCAGGTCCGGGCGCGGCGCACAGTGCCGTGGCCAAAAACGCCAGAAATAAAAACGCGCACTTTTTCATCCTGCAGCTCCAAAACAAAGCGGCGTTATTCTAGCCCCGCGGGCATGCAGAAATTAAGCAAAAATATGAAGGAATGCGCGCAACTTTGAAGGACTGCAGAAATAATTACAGAGGGCGGCGCGAGGAGCGGACAAAATCGCGGAGAACCGTAACGTTGGGCCCGTAGGTGCCGATGCGCCCCGCATCGACAGGCAATCCCAGACGCTCCGCCAAGTCCAGGTTCACACCAGCATCATCCAATTCGGAAAGGCTGAATCCCTGCGCAGGCAGCACGCGATTCAGCCCCGTCGGATACACAGGCCGCGGTGGGCGGTGACGCCGCCAAGGGCGCCGCGCCACTTCATAAAATTGCTGCCAATCGCGTTTGTTCCAGGTCGTCATGCTATTCCGTGATACGCGTCACTCAACGTTGGATGCACTGAACCTCAAGAAGGTTCACCGGGCGTTGCGTCGCTCAGAATCAGCCAACGGGCTTTGCATCTCCGAGCTATTCATATACTGCACAATAGCCCCAGCAAGAAATTTTCCTTGCCTACTGTTTCTAACCCGTTACGGGGGCATTTGTTGCGCCAGCTAGCTTCGGAAATACCCAAGCATTGTCCCATCCGGGCGAGACGGGGGCACGCGCCTTGATCGGCAAGACCTAAGCAATTAAGGAATATGCCTAAGCGAAAAACGACTCGAGATCAGATCTCGTGGGCACAGACCTGCCACTTAAGATTCTCTGGAAGGGACTTCCGCGCTACGGACAATCCGCGGCGCTTTCAAATCAGGCCGGTATTGATGACTGCTTTTCTACCAGCGATTGCCGCGGTCTCCGCGATCCCCGCGATCGCCGCCTCGTCCGCCCTGACCACCACGTCCACCACCACCACCCCGGCCGCCGCCATAACCGCCCCGCCCGCCTCCGCCACCTCGTTCGGTTTGGGGCCGCGCCTCATTCACCACCAGGTTTCGCCCGCCAAAATTCTGCCCGTTCAAAGCATTGACCGCGCGATCCGCATCTTCGTCGCTGTTAATCTCCACGAAGGCGAAACCGCGCGATTGGCCCGTGAAACGGTCACGAATCAGATTGATCCCCGATGCTGTGACTCCTGCTTGTCCTAACCACTCCTGAAGCTGCTCCTCCGTCGCCGAAAACGGAAGATTTCCCACATAGAGCTTCTTCACCTCGTACTCCTTCTGCCCGGAACCTGAATTGCCAGTCGCGGAGCGCGCCGAAGATACAGCTTATCGTTCACCGGGAGGCGAATCTGCGGAGCCGCCGAGGGAGCGAGACCGGAACTTCAGCGGTCTGTTGCATCCTCCCGGAAATTGACCGCTTTTGCAACAAAAATTATCGGACCTACTTGGTCCGGCTTTGCATTTCCCAAATCCGCGACGATTCGTGCTAGCATGCGCCCCATTTGGTCCCCACCCGAGAGGCCTTATGCGCGGTACCATGATGGATTTCCCGCTGACGCTTTGTACCGTGCTGGAGCGCTCGGGAAAGATCTTTCCCCGCGTTGAGATTGTTTCGCGAAAACCGGACAAGACGGTACAGCGGACTTGCTACGGCAACTTCTACCGCCGTGCCCGCCGCCTTGCCAACACCCTGATCAAGCTCGGATTGAAACCGGGCGATCGTGTCGCTTCGATGATGTGGAATCACTCAGGCCACCTGGAAGCTTTCTTTGGCGTGCCCTGCGCCGGCGGCATTCTGCATACTTTGAATCTGCGCCTGCATCCTCATGAAATCGCCGCCATCGCCAAACATGCCGGCGACCGTTTCCTTCTTGTCGATGACGTGCTGCTTCCCATTTACGAGAAATTTCGCGAAGACGCGCCGTTCGAACGGGTCATCGTGGTTCCCTACGGTTTCGACTCCGTTCCGGAAGGCTTCCTGAACTACGAGGAGCTGCTCTCGTCAAGCAGTTCCGAATTTCAGTACCCGGCCATCGACGAAAACGATGGCGCGGCGATGTGCTTCACTTCCGGGACCACTGGCTTTTCTAAAGGCGTCATTTACTCGCATCGCGCGCTTGTCCTGCATTCCTTCAGCTGCGGGCTGGTAGAACTATTTGGAATAAACGAGGCCGATACCCTCCTGCCCGTCTCTCCCATGTTCCACGCCAACGCGTGGGGCATGCCGTATGCCGCGACCATGCTTGGCACCAAGCTCGTGCTCCCCGGCCCGAACGTGGATGCGGAAAGCATTTTGGGTCTAATCGCCAGCGAACATGTCACAGTCGCCTGCGCTGTCCCCACCGTCTGGATCCCTGTGCTTCAGGAGTTGCAAAAGAATCATCCCAATCACAAATTCGACCCGCCTGTCCGGATTTTGGTCGGCGGCTCGGCCCCGCCGCTCGAACTCATTCGGGGACTCGACCGCTTCGGCCTGCACATCAAGCATCTTTGGGGAATGACCGAAACAACGCCAATCGCAACTTCCGGCGGTCTCCGGGCGCACATGAGCGACTGGCCCGAGGAAAAGCAATACGAAGCTCGGGCCAAGCAGGGCTGGCCGGCTCCCTTTGTGGAGATTCGCCTGATGCGACCGGAGGGCGAAGCCCCGTGGGACGGTGTCACGTCAGGCGAAATCGAAGTCCGCGGCCCGTGGGTCGCTGGCAGCTACTATGAATCGCCCGACCAGGCACATCGCTGGTCGGCCGACGGATGGTTTCGCACCGGCGACATCGCGACCATGGATGAAGACGGCTACGTGAAGATCGTGGATCGCGCTAAAGATTTGGTGAAGTCCGGGGGAGAGTGGATCAGTTCGGTCGATCTCGAAAACGCGTTGATGGGTCATCCCGCCGTGAAGGAAGCGTGCGTCGTCGGCATCCCTCATCCCAAATGGCAGGAGCGCCCGCTTGCGGCCGTCGTTTTGAAAGAGGGCGCCCACGCTACGCCGGAAGAGCTGCGCACCTTCCTGGCAGAAACCTTTGCGCGGTGGCAACTCCCCGATGCTTTCGTGTTCATCGATGCGATTCCGCGAACGTCTGTAGGCAAATTCAAGAAGATGGCGCTGCGGGAACAATACGCCAACTGGAAGTGGGAAGCGTGAAGAATCGTTGGCACGGTTAGATAGCGGCTCACTGCGCCAGGCGGCGGAGAAGCTCTGGATGTTCACGAACAAAGGAGTCCAGAGCCGGGACAGGGAGGGCACGATTTATCGTGCCCAGACTAGAGAGGAAGGATGGCGACATAAAGTCGCCGTTACGAGAAAGGGCACGAGGTGATGCCCGCATGAAGAGAAGACAAAGCCTCAGGGCTGAAGCCCTGAGCTACGGGGGAAAAAACGGCAGTCCGCGAACTGGAAGTGAGAGTAGCTGCCGGATTCAGGCCTCAGCTTGTCATTTTTTCGCGCTGGCGTATTCGTTGGCGCTCAGAAAATGCAGAGATACATATGGCTCATTTCCGACGACCCAACTGTCGTGTCCGGGCGCGATGTAAAACAGATCGCCAGCCTTGATTTCGATGACGCGGCCATCGTCCATGGCCGCCGTGGCGCGGCCTGATAGCACCATCCCCACATGCTCCACCATGCAGCTTTTGGCTCCCGTGGCCTTGCCCACGTGTTCTGACCATTTCCAGCCTGGCTGATAGGTAGCCCGCCCGATGGTCATTCCGCCCAATCGCACCAGCTCGAACCTGCCCTTCTCAAACGTGCGCACTTCATCCGGCGCCTCAAATCGCTTCAGTATCACTTCCAGCATGAGAGCCTCCCTCTCGCATTAAAGACGAAGGCGAGCGGTGTGAGCCACATCCAAATTGGGTGTCGGGCCGTGGGAGGCTAGCGGACTTTAACTTCGAGGGATTGGGAGAGGGTGTGGCCCGAGGCATCGGCAATGGTGAGGGTGTAGGTGGTCGTTTTGGCCGGACTGACGTCGACACAGCGGGAGTAGGAAGGCCAGACGGGATTGGGTTGGGGCTCAAGCTTGACGGTTTTAGCGTTGGCCACGCCATAGCAGAGTTGCACGGATTGGCCACGGCGCACGACACCGGGGGTGGCGTAGAAGTTCTGGATGGCGAGCTCCTTGCCACCCATTTGTTCCAGGGCGGCACGGTCGTTTTCGAGCTGCTTCTGCGTTCTTTCCTGCTTCATACGATTTTCAAAAGCGCGGTTTTCCTCCCAGCGGGAGAAGAAAATCCACCCCACGACGAGTGCAACGATCGCGATCAGGCTCCAGGAATAGAAAGAGGGATCCTTGAAGATGGACTTGGGCGGCTGCTCCGACTGAGTTTGCACGATGGTCCCCGCGACGCGATTCCCAAATAGGAAAATAGCGCGCTTGGCGGAAAATGCGAAGGCTATTTCGTTTTTGCGTGGCAACGCTGTGCGAAACGACTGTCTAGCCGCGGAAGAGCTGACGGAATCCGTAAAAGAGGAATCCGGAAAGCGTCATAGCGGCGGGCAACGTCAGCACCCAGGCGAGGAGCAAATTCCGTACCGTGCCCCACTGCAAGCCGGAGGAATTGCCGGCCATGGTGCCGGCAACGCCGGAAGATAAGACGTGAGTGGTGCTGACGGGCAAGCCCAGTTGATCAGCGGCACCGATGCAGGCCATGGCGGTGATTTCCGCGGCGGCTCCTTGGGCGTACGTGAGGTGGGTCTTACCGATGCGCTCGCCGACGGTGACGACGATGCGCTTCCAGCCGATCATGGTGCCGAGGCCGAGAGCGAGAGCGACCGCGACTTTCACCCAGAGAGGAATGAAACGCGTGGCCTTGTCGACGTGGCCCTTGTAGTTTTTCAAAATGGCGACATCGGCAGCGGCGAATTTCGGCTTGCCGGTCTTTTGAACCAGGCGGAGCGCTTCGCTGACGAGATACATGTCGTTGCGGAAGTTGCGGACGCGTTCGTGGGGAACAGCGGCGAGCTGCTTGAACTGGGCCATTTCCGTGCTGATGTCGTTGATCAGGACGCGCAGAGCGAGCATAGTGTCGGGCTTGAACTCTTTGGTGCGGATGTAGTCGGTGATTTCGTCGCGGGGGTCTCCGACAACCGCGGAAGCTTCCACATATTTGCCGATGGCTTCGGCGGCCTGATGCGAGGAGGCGATGAAGTCGAGGGACTGAGCGGGGGTGACAGCATGGTTCAGGGCGTAGGTGGTGGGCACGGTGCCAATGAGGATTAGCATGATGAGGCCCATGCCCTTCTGGCCGTCGTTGGAGCCGTGGAAGAAGCTGACACCGGTGCAAGTCAGGACGAGCAAGCCGCGAATCCAGAACGGAGGTGGCTCGGCGCCTTTCGGCGCCTCGTAAAGCCTCTTATCGCGAATAAGGGTTTTCAAGGAGAAGAACAAAAGGAGGGCAAGCACGAACCCAAAGAGAGGGGAGAGAAAGAGCGATTTGCCGATATTCGCGGCTTGTACCCAGTCCACGCCGCTCGTGCCGCTTTTCGCGCTCATCAACTGATTGGCGATTCCCACGCCGATGATGGAGCCGATGAGCGTGTGTGAACTGGAAGCGGGAAGGCCGAACCACCAAGTACCGAGGTTCCACAAGATAGCGGCGACCAGCAAGGCAAAAACCATGGCGAAACCCGCGCTGCTGCCGACCTGAAGGATTAATTCAACGGGGAGCAGCGAGACAATGCCGAAGGCCACGGCGCCAGTTGACGTTACTACTCCGAGAAAATTCCAGAAACCCGACCACACCACTGCGATGTTGGGGTCCAAAGAGTGGGTATAGATGACCGTGGCGACGGCGTTGGCGGTATCGTGAAAGCCGTTCACGAATTCAAAGCCAAGAGCGACAAACAGGGCCGTAGCCAGGAGGAAATAGGGCCAGGAAGAGCCGAGTGTGAGGTCGCCAAGGTCGCGGGCAATGCTGGTGCCGATGAAAATGAGGCCGGCAATCAGAACAACCCCGAAGATGAGGATCCCGGTGCGGCTGGGGGCACGGTTCAGCTTCTCGTGAAGCGCATGGGGGGCGGCGGCGGTGATTGTCGTGGCCATTCTTGACCTTTCCGGAGCGAGACTCTCCCCCCGTAGGAAGAAAAAGAGGGAAGGCGGAGTTCCCCCAGCGCGCCAAGCGGTGCAATGGGAGGGTGTGTTTCTACGTTTCCGAGATTACAAGACGATTAACGAAAGATTACAGAAGCTATAAGGCTGGGCGTAAGAAAGTGCAGGCCCCATGCGACTTGTTTCGAAGCCGCGTTCATCTGGCTGTAACACAGGTGCGCTATCAGTGCCAATCCGGGAAAATCTATGGCACGTATTGCTGTCGACGATCCGCGCTACTATCTCAACCGCCACGTCCAATGGCTGGAATTCAACCGGCGTGTGCTGGACGAAGCGCGCGATCCGCATAACCCTCTTCTCGAACGCGTCAAATTCCTGGCCATTACTGCCAACAACTTGGACGAATTTGTAGAAGTTCGGGTCGCTAGCTTCCTCCAGCACCTCGAACACGGCTCCACCCGCATTAGCCCGGACGGGCTGACGGTGGACGCCGAGCTTAAGAAAGTTGCCGCCGCGATGCACGCGTTCGTCCGCGATCAATATAAGTGCTGGAACGAGGAACTCCTGCCGGCGCTCGCGAAAGAATCCATCCGAGTTTTGCCTCTGCGGACTTTGGAAGGGAAAGCAGCGCGAGCGGCAAAGTTGTTTTACGATCGCCGCGTATATCCGATGCTCACGCCGGTCACGGTGGACCCGTCGCACCCCTTCCCGCACGTTCGAAACAAAGCGCTGTGCATCGCATTTCTGTTGCGGCGGCGGCGCGGCCACAGCAAGCCGTTCTTCGGAGTCGTTACGGTGCCGCGAGCACTTCCCCGGCTGCTGCGAGTTCCTGCGGATGGCGAAGCCATCCATTACGTTTTTTTGCAGGACATTATTTCGACTTACGCCTCGAAACTTTACAAGGGTTATGAAATTCTGGCGTCCGCGCCGTTTCGCGTTACGCGGAACAGCAATCTTTATCTCGAAGAAGAGGAAGCGCGCAGCCTGCTCGAAGCCATCGACTCGCAGGTGACGCAGCGGCGGAAGGGCGATGCGGTGCGGCTGGAAATCGAAGCCGGGGCGCATCCAGAAATCGTTGCTCGTCTAGTCTCGACATTCGAGTTGGATGAATCGCTTGTATTTCGCGTGCACGGGCCGGTCAATTTGCAGCGGTTGTTCCACCTGTATGAGGAGACGCCCCGGCCAGATCTGAAGTTTGCGCCGTTTTCGCCGCGGCAGATTCGCATCGGACACGATGCCGATTCTTTATTTGAAACGCTGCGGCGGCAAGAAGTTCTCCTGCACCATCCTTATGACTCCTACGACGGAGTGGTGAACTTCCTCAAAACAGCGGGGCACGATCCGCGGGTTCTCTCGATCAAGCAAACTCTTTACCGCACCAGTTCCGATTCTCCGGTGGCGCAGGTTTTGCTAGAGGCGGCCGACAAAAAAGAAGTCACAGTCGTGGTGGAACTAAAAGCCAGTTTCGACGAGGCATCGAACATCCGCTGGGCGCGCAGTTTTGAAGAGGCAGGCGTGCAGGTGTTTCACGGGCTGGTGGGACTGAAGACACACGCAAAGCTGGCGTTGATTCTGCGGCACGATCCGGACGGGAAAATCCGGCACTACGCGCACTTAGGGACAGGCAATTACAATCCGTCGACGGCGCGCTTTTATACAGACCTGAGTCTTTTGACCAGTAACCCGGCAATCACCTCCGCAGTGCACGACGTCTTCAATTATCTGACAGCCTACGCGGAGCAGCCGCATTACCGGCCGCTGCTGGTGGCGCCGCGGGACATGGCGAAAACGTGTATCTCGTTGATTGATCGCGAAGCCCGTCACGCGCGACGCGGGCGTCCGGCGCGAATGATTGTCAAAGTCAATGCGCTGGTCGATCCGCCTGTGATTCGGGCGCTTTACCGGGCTTCGCAAGCAGGCGTGGAAATCGATCTGATCGTGCGCGGACAATGCGCGCTGGTGCCGGGTGTGCGCGGACTCAGCAGCCGGATTCGCGTGCGAAGCGTAGTGGGACGGTTCCTGGAGCACAGCCGCATTTTTTATTTTGAGAACGGCGGCGAGCCGGAAATCTATCTCGGCAGTGCGGACTGGATGCCGCGCAACTTGTACGAACGCGTGGAGGTCCTGTTTCCGCTGAAAGATCCTCAGCTGCGCGACCGTGTGGTTTCGGAAATCCTGGCAGCGTATTTGTCAGATACGCGAAAAGCACGCTTTCTTGGACCGGACGGTTCTTACTCCCGCGCGCGCAGCACCCGGCGCGGAAGCGCATTTTCTGCGCAGGAACACCTGATGAAAATTGCCGAAGAGACCGCTGCTTCCGCGGGTGAGCGCGCGGCGACGGCATTGATTTTGGGGAGTTTGCCGACCGTTCCTGTATCCAAGAACGGCCACTCTCCCAGCACTCACGTGGCTGCGGAAGCCGCGGAGCAGGAAACCGCGAACCCGCCAGTATAGAGACGAGATCGCTCAAAGGATTTTCCACTTAAAGTGAGAGCGAAGGCGGTTATTTCGCAGTGCCCGCGGGCTTTGCCAGTTTGTTGGAAGCGAGGCGCTGGCGCGCATACGCGCACCAAGGGCTGGTTGGGTCCAGCCGCAAATAGGCTTCCCAGTGCCGCCGAGCTTCGTTATGCGCGCCCAAGCGTTCGCAAACAAATGCGAGATTGTAGTGCGCGTCGGGATAGTCCGGCTCCAGCCGAACGGCGTGCCGCAGGTGCAGTCGAGCAGCTTCCAATCTGCCGACTTCTTCCAGGACGCTCCCCAGATTGAAGTGCGCCAGAGCATTTTCGGAATCCACTTGCAGCGCGCGGGTAAAATATTCGGCGGCCTTCTTTAAATTGCCTTCTTCGTAGCAGAGCGTTCCGCAATTGAGCAGCGCGTCCAGATTTTGCGGGTCAATGCACAAAGCGCGATCGTACGCTTCGATGGCCTCGTGCCTGTTGTCGCTTTCTGCTTCACACTCGAGCGCAGTGGCAAGCCATTCGCCGGCGTCGGGCGCTGGTCTGGGAATGACGCGCGCTTTTTCGGTAAGTTCCCTTGTTTCGAAATTCAGGGCAAATTGACCGGATAACGGTTCCAGGCGCGTGCCGCCGCGTTCGACGAGGATGTCTTTCCCGTCAGAGAAGACACGAAGCTCGGCCAGCGGAGCTTCGATGTGGGAAAGCTTTTCGCGAAGCGCTGTCATCGCGCGGCGCAAACGGCTGGCCGGCACACCCTCTTCGACCAATTGCTTTACGGTGCGCAAACTGATGAGGTCGCGGAAATCGTAGAAGCGGTCTCCCTGTTCTTTTTGGGGTGAAACGAGGCGCAAACGGTCCCAATACTCCAGCTGCTTCGCGGTGAGGCCCACGATGCGCTGGACATCCTCAGAGCTGAATCTGTCCGTCGCACCCATCAAGAATTAACCGGCAACCTTTTTACCCGCCTTCTTTTGCGCGACTGGAACGGGCTCAAGTGCGCGAGCCGGAGGCTTCTTGCCCACCGGCGCGACCGGCGACGCTGCGGCCGGCGCCTGCTTTTCGGCAAGGCTCTTTTTCAGAGCCTCCATCAAGTCTATCACCGGAGCCATGTGCGGTTGAGCGACTTCCGTCACTTCCTGGCCTTTGAGCTTTGCGGCAATTATGGCGCGAAGGTTTTCCTGATACTCGTCACGATATTTTTGCGGATCCCAGGGAGCAGCGAGGCTTTGGATCAATTGCTGCGCGAGAGCTTTTTCCTGATCCTTCAATTCCACTTTGTCTGTGGGAACGGATTCCGCAGCGCGAATCTCATTCGAATAAAACATGGTGTGCAGCGTCATGCCCTTGGTGCCGGGCCGGACGATGACAATGTGTTCGCGCTGATGCATGGTGAGCTTGGCGATGGCTCCGTAGCCGGAATCCTCCATGGCTTTCATGAGCAATTGGTAGGCTTTCACGCCTGCGTCTTCGGGAGAGATGTAATAGGAGGAGTCGAAATAGAGCGGGTCCATGTCCGCGAGCTTCACGAACTCGAGGATTTCCATGACGCGCGCGGAGGCAGGCTCAATCTTGTCGAGCTCTTCTTCACTGAAGAGGACGTATTGGTCTTTTTCGTACTCGTAGCCCTTGACGATCTCGGCGCGTTCCACGTTGCGGTTGCAGTGGGGACAGAAGAGCGGCTGTTTGAGGCGGGAATGGCACTCTTTGTGGAGCTGGTTGAAGCTGATTCGCTCTCCGCGCGCTGCGGTAAACATCCGCACGGGAATGGAAATCAAGCCAAAGGTGAGGTGGCCCTTCCAGACAGTTGTAGCCATGTGGACACTCCTTCGCTAAGCAGTCCAGGGAAGCGCAAGAGCCTCAAGGTTAGAACGCAAGGTTAATGGGAATCAAGGGAATCTAGGGCATGTGTTTCCGAGTTCTCATCCCACCAGCGAAGAATCGCAAGCCGAGGCAATCTTACTCGGCTCGGAGAGTGCACGTCGCCTCTTCATTCGAGGGGAAGGACATACAAGAGACTTCGATAACGGCCTTCCGCTTAGCCCCCGTTGGTAGGTTGTCGGACGCCGTTGGGCTAAGCACCCAATACTGGATGGCTTCTTTCACTGCCGATTCGATCTCTTTGTTTGGAGCGTGCTTTATCCTTATCTGGTCAGTGCTGCCGTCCGGACGGACAAGGAATTCCGTTTCGAGCGTAGACTTTATGCCGGACATATTCATCTGTCTTTGCCCGCCTCCCGGAAGATTCACAGTGACCGGCATTTGTCCTAGGAGCTTTTTACTTAATGGGAACGCCTCGAGGTTGCAAATCAAGCAGTCGCTTACGGGACGGGGTGGACTGGAAAGAAACGGGTCGATGCCCCCGGTGGTTGGGCGGTTAGATTGCGGTCTCTGAGGAGGTGAGTCAGCCGGGAGAGCGTTGGCGCACGTGAGCTGCGAACCCACGCTGCAAACACTTCCTTTAGCTAGTGCCCAAACTGGTGTTAGGAAGCCATCCGCCGGGACAGCGGTAAAAGCGGGCTTCTCCCCGTAAAGACTTACAATGGCCCCGTCCCAGAGAATGCAGCCTTGGACGCGGCAGGCGGAAAACTCGCTGGGCGCTCGTGTTCCATGCGCCCATTTAACACCGTCCGGTGAATGAAGTGCCATTGCCACGCCATAGCCGCCCCCTGGCTTATCTTTCTCGACTACCTCATAGCCGAACGCCCAGAATTCAGCGTTGTGCACCACGAGACTCCAAACTTGAGCGTTTGGTATCTCAGTCCTGGTCCAAGAGGTCCCACCGTCTTTAGTGGCAACGAGCGCATGACTGCTGTCCGGGCCCGCCCTGAACAGAATCGCGGCCCGCTTATCGTCCAAAGTGGCGAGGGCGGCAACGGTTTTGAAGTTCGCTACCTCTCCGTCGGATTGATATGCGGAAATGGGTGTCCAGTTCCCACCCCCGTCGTGCGTAATCTCAACTGCGGAACCGATTTGTCGAAGGCCATTCTTATGGTCCGAGAACGAAATACGAGAGACAGCTAGAGAGCCAGAATGAGATTCAGACCATGTTTCGCCCCCATCCTTCGTCCACAAAAGAAGGCCATTTGTCCCCGAGGCATATCCCAGGTCTTGTCGGATGAAAGCGATGTAAAGGAGGACTTCTCCGTCTTTCTTTTGATGTTTGATCTGCCAAGTTTGCCCGCCGTCCAGGGATTTGGCGATCATTTCATCAAGGCCACACACCCAGAGGGCATTCGAGTTGCTTGCGACTTCGATTGCCCGAAAAGGAAGCGACGCTGTTCGCCAATTGCCCGAAAGCTGCGCCGATGGAGATTGCGCCTGGCAATCTGGAGCCAAATAAGTGAAAGAACACGCGGCAATTAACAGGGCGAAGAACCAACCCATCAGACGAGGCATGGAGAGTCTCCTTACGACACTGAATCATACATCCTGCAGCAAGGGCGAGCGCATGGGATAGAATCTGCGCGTGGCGAAGCTCGACGAATATCGGCGGAAGCGGCGGTTTGACCGGACACCAGAGCCGCCGGGGGAATTGGAGGAGAAGGCAAGGAGTGTCCCAGCAGCTAAGCCCGACGCTGGAGGCGGGCGACTGCCGAAGCCGAAACTGCGGCTGCAAGTGCGTCCGGCAGCCGAGTATGAAAACACGTTCGTGGTGCAAAAGCATTCGGCGACGCGGCTGCATTACGACTTTCGCCTAGCGATTGACGGGACGCTGAAATCCTGGGCGGTGCCCAAAGGACCTTCGCAGAGCCACGCGGACAAGCGGCTCGCCGTGCAGACCGAGGATCATCCCCTGGAATATGGCGGCTTCGAAGGCAAGATCCCCGAAGGCAGCTACGGCGCGGGAACGGTGATGGTGTGGGACCGCGGCACGTTTCAAGTGGAAGGCAACGCAGATGCGCTCAAGCAGTTGGAGAAGGGTGAGATCAAGGTCAACCTGAACGGAGAAAAGCTGCGGGGCAGTTTCGTGCTGGTCAAGCTCAAGAAAAGCGAAAAAGGCAACGAATGGCTGATGATCAAGCACAAGGATGCCGCCGAGGATTCCGGCTGGGACATCGAGCAACACGACGGCTCGGTCTTGACGGGGCGAACGATCGAGGAGATCAAGGAAGAATTGCCCCCGAAACGCGCGCCAAGCCCTCTGCAGGCGTCCGAGCTGCAAGGCGCGCACAAAAGCGCGATGCCGTCGCGTTTCGGACCTATGCTATCGACGATTGGCGAAGGCGCGTTCTCCGATCCGAATTGGCTGTTTGAGATCAAGTGGGATGGTGTGCGCGCCTTGGCTTGGATTGCGGAGGGGGTGCTGACGCTGCGCGCGCGTAGCGGCCAGGACATCACCAAACGCTATCCGGAGTTGGCCACACTTCCCGAAGCTCTTGCCGCGCGCGACGCCATTCTCGATGGAGAAATCGTGGCGCTGGATGCGCGAGGCCATAGCGATTTCGAACGCCTGCAGGAACGCATGCACGTCCGGGCACCGAGCGAGAACCTGATTTCACAGATGCCCGTCGTGTACTACATTTTCGACCTTCTTTATTGCAACGGATACGATCTTCGGGCGGCGCCGCTCCTCGAACGCAAGCAGCTTTTGCAACGCCTGCTGCACAGCTCCCAGCGGTTTCGCTTTTCCGATCACCAACTGGAGCACGGCAAAGAACTTTTCGAACTGGCAAAAGAAAACGGCTTGGAGGGAATCGTAGCCAAGCGCATTGGCAGCGCGTACGTTTCCGACCGCAGCGCAAACTGGGTGAAGCTGAAGGTTACGAAAACGCTTGACGCAGTTGTCGGCGGCTGGAGCGCGGCACGCACGGATGCGATTCCCTTCGGCTCGTTGCTGTTAGGTTTGTATGAAGGGAAGAAACTTCGGTTCATCGGGCATGTGGGCAGCGGATTCGGCGAGAAGAACTTAAACGAACTTGCGAAAAAGTTGAAGACGCTGCAAGCAGCGGCTTGCCCGTTTGACAAAGTTCCGGAAACCAACGAGAAGCCAACGTGGGTCTCGCCCGCATTGGTCGCGCGCGTCAAATTCAGCGGATGGACCGACGAACATGCCCTGCGCCATCCCGTTTTTGTGGCATTGCGTGAAGATGCGCAGCCATCGGATTGCCGCTGGGAAAACGAAGTGTCTGAGGCTGCCGCTGTGGCGGCGACTCCGCCTCCGGTAGTTCACGCGCCGGAGATCGTGGGCAAGGTGCTGAAGGCGGAGGCGCAGATTGAAGCCGAGCTGTTCAAAGGGCGCGCCGAAACCGTCACGATTGAATTGGACGGCAAACGGCTTCGCTGGAGCAACCTAAACAAAATCTACTTCCCGGAGTCCGGTTACACGAAACGGAATCTGCTGGCCTACTACTATCGCGTGGCGGATTTCATTTTGCCGTTTCTCCGCGATCGCGCTCTGGTGCTGCGGCGCTATCCGGACGGGATCAATGGCCAAGCCTTTTTTCAAAAAGACCTGCGCGAAGGAGTTCCCGACTGGTTTGTGACGGTGCCGATCGAATCCGAAGGCGTCGGCAAAGAAATTCATTACGCGACCGCCAACGACCGTGCCTCTCTTCTGTTTCTGACGGGCCTCGGCTGCATCGATCATAATCCGTGGTCTAACCGCCTTTCCGATTTCGATCATCCGGACTATTTTTTCTTCGACCTCGATCCTTCAGACGGCACGAATTTCTCCGTTGTGGTCACGATTGCACGGGCCTTGCACGAAAAGCTGGAGGAACTGGGAATCGTGAGCTTCCTGAAGACTTCGGGCGCAACGGGCTTCCACATTTTCATACCGGTGGAACCCGTTTACACGTATGAGCAGTTGCGCACGTTTGGAGAGATCATCGCGCGGACTGTCACGGCACAACATCCCAACCTGGTGACGAACGAGCGGTCTGTGGCGAAAAGGCCTGCGGGCCGCGTGCTCATCGACGTGCAGCAGAACGCTCACGGCCGCCCACTGGCGGCGGCTTATTCCGTGCGCGCGTTTCCCAAGGCGCCGGTTTCCACACCTGTCTCGGCGCGCGAATTGCGCCCAAGCCTTCGTCCAGAAAAGCTGAACATCCAGACCATCTTCGCGCGGCTAAAAGAGAAAGGAGATTTGTGGCGCGACTTCTGGAAGAGCCGCCAAGGAATCGAAGGAGCCATCGAAGCCCTGAGCAGCCACATTCAGACAAAGCAAAAGAAGTAGACTCATGCTGGCTGTCTTTTGCACACCGGTGGGCTGTGATTAAATGCTTCTCCTCGGAGGTGCTTGATTTCTCGCACTGGCCAGCTTCACGTAGGTACTTCGGGATACTCCTATAAGGAGTGGAAAGGTAGCTTTTATCCCGAGAAGCTCCCCGATCGTGAAATGCTCAGCTTCTACGCCAAGCAGTTTTCGACGGTCGAGATTAACCACAGCTTTTATCACATGCCAACAGAGAAGAATCTGTTGAATTGGGTGCAAAGCGTGCCTGAGGGGTTCCGGTTTGCGTTAAAAGCCAATCAACAGATCACGCACATCAAGAGGCTTCGCAATTGCGGAGACACCTTGAAGCGCTTTTTGGAGGTGGCCAGCGTGCTGCAAGATGGCGACCACCTTGGGCCGGTCCTAGTGCAACTTCCACCGACCTTCAAATTTGACAAGCCGCTGCTCGAAGAGTTTCTGGCGATGCGCCCTCCCGCTTTCCAATTCGCTTTCGAGGTGCGCCACGCCTCCTGGTACACAGAGGAGACCTACGCGCTGCTGCGCGAGCGCGGAACGGCTCTTTGTCTGGCAGAAACAGAAAAGGAGACGCCGCTCGAGGTGCTCACCGCCGATTTCACGTACGTGCGGCTGAGGCGCGAAGAATACACGCCAAAACAGTTAAAGGAATGGCGGCAACGAATTGACAAGTGGCTCGCCCAGGGAGTGGATGTCTTCGTTTATTGCAAACACGAAGACGCGGGCAAGGCGCCGGCGTACGCCCGCCAGCTCCTCGGCAAAGAAAAGTGAAGTACAGGGGAAATCTGGCGGAGAGGGGGGGATT
>DASPTW010000009.1:0-9119 GCA_035623215.1 Candidatus Acidiferrum sp. | reverse complement strand
AATACGGGAATAGTCCAGGAATTGTTTCGTGCACAACAATAAATCTGCCCTGTCAAACTGAACTGCGATGCGCCTTTTTTTGTTCCCGCCCGTCAACTCTGAACGGTCAACTGCTGACCCCTTCAAGTGGACCTACGGCTTGCCAACCCTCCAGGCCTCGAGATGTTGCACTTCCACCATGACCAGTCCTTGCGGCGGCACCGTAGGACCAGACTTCGAGCGATCCTTTAATTCGTATAGACGCTCAATATCCTCAGGTGTCAGCTTGCCCCGCCCCACCTCCAACAGGGTTCCCACCATTTTGCGCACCATGTAGCGCAGGAACGAGCGCCCCGTCACCGTAAACACCAGTTCCTCGTTATCTGACGTGCGCGCCAGTTCGCTCGAATAAATCTCCCTTTCCGTCGAACGCTCCTTGTCATCGTCTTCCGAACCGGTCGAAGCCGCAAACGAAGCAAAGTCATGGATACCAACAAACCGCGCCGCCGCGTCCCTCATGGCGTCCTCATTCAGTGGGAACGGGTAATGCAGCACGAACCGCCAAAGCATCGGCGGCACCACCTTCTCTCGATACAGGCGATAACGGTAGGTTTTCCGGCAGGCGGACCAGCGGGCATGAAAATCAGGACCGACTTCTTCGGAACCGACGATTCGAATCGTTGGGGGAAGCAGCGCGTTCAGTGCGCGCTGAAATTCCTCCGCCGATAGCCCCGAATGGGTGTGGAAGCTCGCTACTTGCCCAAGAGCATGCACACCAGCATCAGTGCGCCCAGCCCCATGTAGAAAGATCTTTTCCTCGGTGACGCGCTGCAGGACGTTTACGATTTCGCCTTGAATCGTCGGTTTGTTCGCTTGAATCTGCCAGCCGTGAAAGTCGGTCCCGTCGTAAGCGATGGTGAGCTTGAAATGACGCATCAGCCAGCGCGCGTTCGAATCAGAGGGTGGCGCGCACAAACCGGCTTCCCGGCTTGGCCGCCGCGCTGCCGGTCCGGCAAAGCGGACAATCTTCCGGCTCATAGCTGGCGATATTGAGTTGAATCAGCGAACGCGCTTCCACGTCGAACTCGATCCGTCCACCGCTTCGATCAATCAGCGCTCCGGCTGCCACCACGCGCCCGCCGGCTTCCTCGACAACGCGGATCGCTTCCATCGTCGAGCCGCCTGTGGTCCACACGTCCTCGACTACCAGCACATGCTGGTCCGGCCGAATCTCAAAGCCCCGCCGCAGCGTCATCATTCCGCTCGCGTCGCGCTCCACAAAGAGCGCTGGCACTCCCCCACCCAAACTCGCGTCCACCTCTGGCAACGCTCGCGCAACCTCCTGGCCAATAATAAGTCCGCCCATGGCTGGTGACACCACTACCTCAATTCGCGCGTCGGAAAACAGCGCGGCCAAAGCCTGCCCCAGCCGTTCGGCGAATCGCGGGTACTGTAGAACCAAGGCGCACTGGACGTAGGTTTCGCTGTGCCGCCCGCTGGAAAGCTCGAAGTGGCCATGGCGCACGGCCCCTACTCGCTCAAACATCTTCAAGATTTCTTCGCGTTTCAGCATGGGCCTCGGCACCCGGTGCGCCAGCTCCTAAATCTCGAAATGCCAGCAGCCTAGCCGTCGCCCTGCGCGTTGTCAAGGAATCCGGCCCCTGTTAGACTGCCTTCCGCGTCTCTGGGCTGCGCCAAAAACCTTGCGGCCATCTTCTGGCTCAATTTGTGACGGAAAACCTCGAAAAGCCACCCGTGCAGGCGCTTTTCTAGGGCGGGTCTCTTGTGTGGCGGCAACCCGGACCACCGAGTGTAACAACATCCATCTTGGGCACGTTCCACGATGGCTGGTGTAAATCAAACTCGTCCCGCAGGGACAGAATCTCGAGGAGCGAAAATTACCATGAAAACTTTTGGGGCTACCGCAAAGCTCTCCCATTGGCTGGAGGCCATGAAACGGCGCAGATTCAAGGCCGATGACCACCAATCATCTTGCCGTGCAGCCCGCTCCCTGCTTGCCGCCTTTCTCGCGGGAGCGCTCGGCGGAGGCGCATCTTCGACTGCCTTCGCGCAGAGCCCGGCGCAGAATCCGCCATCAAACGCTTCTGCTGCGCCTCAGACCTCGACCATCGCGCCCGTTTCCTCGCTCGGGCTGGCCAAACATGACTTCACGCACGGTCCAAAAGCCTTCCCGGACTTGATCAAACCCTATCAACCCATCCAGATCGAAGCGCCGCTGCTCACGAATTCTCCTCGGATCGATCAACTGATCCATGACGGCAAACTGCAACTCAGCCTGCAGGATGCGATTGAGTTGGCCCTCGAGAACAGCCTCGACATCGCCGTCCAGCGCTACTACCCCTGGGCTGCCGATACGGATATTCTTAAGACCGCCGCTGGTGGTTTCGGTCGAGGGACCCCTGGTGCATCGCTTAGCTCCTCCTCGGCCAATCTCCCCACGCTTTCCTACGATTCCATCGTAACGGGTACAATCCTGCTCGACGATCGTACCACCCCGGTGAACAATCCATTTATCTCCGGAACCGCCACAACCAGCTTTACGCATCTAGTCACCCATACCGATGAATACAACACGCAATTTTCACGAGGCTTCGAAACAGGCGCCAACCTGACCGTTAGTTGGAACAACACGCGCAGCAGTTCGACTTCGACGGCCAACTTTTTCAATCCTGCTGTTCAGTCCACGCTGACAGTCGGCTTCTCGCAGCAACTGCTCAATGGGTTCGGACTTTACGTGAATCGGCGAAACATCATGATCGCGAAGAATAATCGCAAGGTAGCCGATTGGGCCTTCGCCCAGCAGGCTATAAGCACGGTCACAAACACCATTACCGCCTATTGGGAACTCGTTTATGCCCGCGAAAACGTAAGGGTCGAAGAGCAGGCAGTATCTGTGTCAGAAAAACTCTACAGCGACAACAAGAAGCAACTCGGGGTCGGCACCATGGCTCCTCTCGACGTCACTCGCGCTCAATCCGAGCTGGCTACGGATCGCCAGAACCTCATCGTTGCCCGGACTGTGCAATTGCAAGACGAACAGATTCTCAAGAATGCCATCACCAAAGATCCAATGGCTCCAAATCTCGTCAACGTCGAGATAATTCCTAGCGATGAACCTACACCGCCGGAGGCCGTGGAAAATCCCTCTTTCGAGGAGTCCGTGAAAGAGGCATATGCAAAGCGGCCCGAGCTTCAAGAGCAGTTCTACAATTTGCAGAATGGCGAGATCGACGTTCGAGCCACGGCCAACGCTCTCCGGCCCGTGCTCACTCTTAGCGGCCAATACAGCTCCGTCGGCCTCGCGGGCAACTCTCTTATTGAAGGCACACCACCGATCGTAAGCAGTGGCGTCCCGATCGTCGACGCAAATGGCAACCCGATCACTGTGGTTATCAATGGAGTGTCGACTCCAATCTTCGAGCCGGCCAACGGTCCCACGCCGATTCTCGGAACCAAAAAGGAAGGATTCGGCAACGCTCAGTCGGACATCTTTCACAATCGCTTTCCCGATTATTCCGCCCAGCTCACCTTAACTCTTCCCCTTCGCAACCGCTCGGCTCAGGCTGACAATGCCCGCGCCATCCTTGAACAGCGCCAGCTCGAGACTCAGATGCAGCAACTCAAGAATGCCGCGCTTCTCGATGTGCGCAACAGCTACATCGCCCTCACGCAAGACCGAGCGCAAGTCGATGCTGCGACTGAAGCGCGCAAATTGCAGCAGGAAACGTTTGACGCCGAACAGAAGAAATACCGCCTCGGCGCTTCTACCGTTTACAATGTCATTCTCACGCAGCGCGATTTAATCGCCGCGCAAGGCACGGAACTTCGCGCTCTCGCCAATCTCCAGGAAGCCAAAGCCAACTACGAACGTGCCTTGGGCCGCACACTCGATGTGAATCACGTCACTATCGCGGACGCGCTCTCGGGACAAGTCGAGCGCGAGACCCTCATTCCCGGAACAATCCACGGGAAAGTCGTGGGTACCGACGAACTATCCCGGAACAGCGCCCTGCGCTGAACCTTGAGAGCGGATACCGGGCCAGACGGCTCAAACTAGTCTCTCTTCAGGCAAATTTCGGCTTTTGGTCCCTGGCTAAGCGAATAGAAGGCTGTTCTTATAGCTTTCGCGCACTATTTTGCTTTGCATACGAGTCTTGTTGTCCGCTTCCACGTCCATTATTCTGAAGTTGCCCTGTGTGGTCGCCTTCCGGCGCTAAGCCCAGGGCGGAACTATCTCCATGCCCTATTCAGGCGTCTTAATGAAACAAATTCCCTGATTTGAGCGTTTTAGATAAGTAGATCAGAACAAAAACGTCCCAATGGGACAGAATCGCGAGGGGTAACAATCACCATGGCAACTCTGTGGGGGACGGCTAAGCCGTCTGTTTTCCGGGAAAACAGCAACAATCTGCGGTCTACTTGGCGGCCGGTCCGGTCTTTGCTTGCCGCATTCCTGGCGGGGGCCCTAGCTGCGGGCTCCAGTTCACCTGCTTTTGCACAGAACGCGGACCAGAATCCGCCCGCGGCTCCAACGCCGCAGGCGTCTTCCATGGCTCCGGTCTCATCCCTTGGCCTTGGCAAGCACGGTTTCTCGCGCGGCCCCAGGACTTTTCCAAATCTCCTCAAGGCTTACGAGCCCGTTAAGATTGAGTCCCCTGTGTTCAGCAATTCGCCGCGGCTCGATCAGCTCATTCACGATGGAAAACTCCAAATCAGTCTCCAGGACGCCGTCGAATTGGCATTGGAGAACAGTTTGGACATCGCCGTCCAGCGCTACTATCCGTGGATTGCCGACGACAGCATTCTGAAAGCCAGTTCCGGGAGCTTCGGCTACGGCACCCCAGGCGCCGCTTTCGCCTCTTCCTCGGCCAGCATCAACCCCTTCGCCTTGTACATTCTGACTTTTGATCCCCTCATCCAGAGCACAACAACCATCGCCGACATTACGATCCCGGTCAACAACCCTTTTACTTCGGGCACGGGCACGTCCACGCTTCTGGCGATTAAGTCTCATTCGTCGCAGTTCAATAACTCCTATTCGCAAACTTTCGAGACGGGGACCAACTTCAGCGTGAGCTGGAACAATACGCGCAGCAGTTCGACTTCTCCGGAGAACTTTTTCAATCCGGCCGTAACATCGTCCTTGTCGGTTTCTATTTCTCAGCCTTTGCTAAACGGCGCCGGGCTTTTCGTGAATACGCGAAACATTCAAATCGCGAAAAATAATCGCAAGATTGCGGATTGGGCCTTCGCACAGCAAGCCATCACCACCATCACCAACACGATTACCGCCTACTGGGAACTCGTCTACGCCCGCGAAAACGTCAAAGTCAATCAGCAGGCTGTCGCTGTCGCCGAAAAGCTCTATGAGGACAACAAAAAGCAGTTGGAGATTGGCAGCATGGCGCCCCTGGATGTGACTCGCTCAGAATCCGAGCTTGCTACCGACCAGCAAAATCTGATCTTCGCACAGACCGTCCAGCTCCAGGACGAGCAAATCCTGAAAAACGCCATATCCAAGGATCCCATGGCGCCAAATATCATCAATGTCGAGATTATTCCCACGGATTCGCCCACCCAACCGCCGCCAATTGAAACAACTTCCTTCGAGGAATCCATCAAGGAAGCGTTTACCAAGCGGCCTGATCTCCAGGAGCAAGCCATCAACTTGCAAAACGCCGCCATCGACGTCCGCGCCACTCGCAACGCTCTTCTGCCAACTCTTACCCTTGGCGGCTATTACAGCGCCAGCGGTTTGGCGGGGAACGGTCCGATTAACGGTACCCCAACGCTTTCCAGCAGCGGGGTGCCCATCGTGAATGCCCAAGGCGTTCCTGTAACGGTCGGCGGAGTCGATATTTTTGAGCCGCTCGTTACACCAACCGTTATCGGGGAGAGCCATGCTGGTTTCACCGACGCGCAAAGCCAAATTTTCCATAATCAATTTCCGGAATACGCGGCTCAGCTGATGTTGACGCTTCCCCTGCGCAACCGATCGGCGCAGGCCGATAGCGCCCGCGCCCTTCTCGTGCAGCGCCAGCAGGAAACCCAGCTCCGGCAACTTAGAAACTCTGCGTTGCTGGATGTTCGCAACACTTACATCGCGCTGACGCAGGATCGGGCGCAGGTCGCGGCGGCGAGCAAGGCGCGTGAGCTTCAGCAACAAACCTTTGACGCCGAGCAAAAGAAGTATCAGCTCGGTGCTTCCACCGTTTACAACGTCATTCTCACCCAGCGCGACCTCATCGCTGCGCAGGGTACCGAGCTCCGCGCACTGGCCAACCTTGTCGAAGCCAAAGCCAACTACGAACGCGCCGTTGGCCGCACGCTCGAAGTCAACCACGTGACTATCGCCGACGCTGGCAAAGGTGAAATCGAGCGCGACACGCTCATTCCCGGCACGCTCCACGGTCAAGTCGTTGGAGTGGACAAACTGTTTTCTAACTCCGGGCAGTGACACCTGTCTGCCTAAGCAAGTTGGACTTGATTTCATCGGAATGTGATATTTCGGGCTGTCGCTAAACCCATCTATTCCACAAAAGGCGGCTGCAAATGCCGCCTTTTTCTTTTGAGTGGCTTTCAGATGTCATTGTAGGCAAGGACAGCAGGTCACTGATCAGGACAGCGAGACACACACTTGCCCGTCCCGGTCGTTTCGCATAGCATAAATCGGAAGCGGTTAGCACGTTGCCGGAACTTGCAGACGGGAGCAACGCTCATGAGCGATGCATCCAAGGATACGACGCAGACCGTAGCTCCCTCGGAATCGCAGTCCAAAGGGCGCCAACCCTCTGCCCAAGAACTCGCCTGGGAGAGGAACACGCTTCAGCCTACTCTCGAAAAAAGTCCCGAGCGGCAGAGCGAGTTCACGACGATCTCCGGCCACCCGATTCGCCGTCTCTATACAAAAACCGACCTGACCGGTCGGGATTCTGCACGCGATCTTGGCTTCCCGGGCGAGCCACCGTATACCCGGGGCATCCATTCCACGATGCATCGTGGCCGCCTTTGGACGATGCGGCAGTTTGCGGGGTTCGGCACGGCGGAAGATACGAACCAGCGGTTCCGCTACTTGCTCTCACAGGGACAAACAGGGCTATCGACTGCGTTTGATTTGCCGACCCTCATGGGTTACGACTCCGACCACGCACTCTCGGAAGGGGAAGTCGGCAAATGCGGCGTTGCGATTAGTTCGCTCGCGGACATGGAAGTTCTATTCGACCAGATTCCGCTCGCCAACGTCACGACTTCGATGACCATCAATTCTCCGGCGGCGGTCATCTGGGCCATGTATCTGGCGGTCGCGGAAAAGCAAGGGGCGAATTGGAAGAAAATTTCCGGCACGATTCAGAACGACATTCTGAAGGAGTACATCGCGCAGAAGGAATACATCTATCCGCCAGAACCTTCGATGCGACTGGTCATCGACACGTTCGAGTTTGGGGTCAAGAACACTCCCAAGTTCAATACCATTTCCATCAGCGGCTATCACATTCGCGAAGCTGGCTCGACGGCGATCCAGGAATTGGCGTTTACGCTGCGCGACGGCATGGAATACGTCGAATGGGGAATGCGCCGCGGGCTCAACGTCGACGAATTTGCGCCGCAGCTTTCGTTCTTCTTCAATGCGCACAACGATTTCTTCGAAGAGATTGCGAAATACCGCGCGGCGCGGCGCATCTGGCACAAAGCGATGGTCGAGCGCTACAAATCACAGAATCCCCGTTCCTGGGCACTCCGTTTCCACTCACAAACCGCCGGTTGCTCGCTCACGGCGCAGCAGCCGTATAACAACGTAGTGCGCACGGCCATTCAGGCGCTCGCAGCGGTGCTTGGCGGCACCCAATCACTGCACACGAATTCGCTGGACGAAGCGTGGGCGCTGCCCACCGAATTCGCGGCGACGATTGCGCTGCGCACGCAGCAGATCATCGCGCACGAAACTGGCGTGACCAACACGGTTGATCCACTCGGCGGTTCGTATTTTGTGGAAACGCTGACCAATGAAGTCGAACGCGGCGCGTGGGATTACATTCACAAGATCGATTCCATGGGCGGCATGGTCGCGGCTATTGAGCGGAGCTACCCGCAACGCGAAATCGCGGAAGCGTCCTATCGTTATCAGATGGCGGTGGATAAGAAGGAAAAGATCATCGTCGGCGTGAATGATTATGTGGCCGAAGAAAAGCCGCTGGAGATTTTGCAAATCGATGAAACCGTCGCGCATCGGCAGGCAGCGCGGCTACGCAAACTGCGCGAGGAACGCTCGCAAGCCGAAGTGGATCGCCGCCTGAATGCTCTCCGCACTGCCGCCAAGGGCGAAGAAAATTTGATGTCATATATCTTCGATGCGGTGAAGTCCTACGCTACGCTAGGCGAAGTCTGCGACGCCATGCGCGACGTCTTCGGCACCTACGAAGAGGTCGCCATCACCTAACCAATGCCTGAAAAGAAGATTAGAGTGCTGATTGCGAAGCCGGGGCTGGATGGTCACGACCGCGGGGCGAAGGTGATCGCCCGCGCGTTGCGCGACGCGGGCATGGAAGTTATCTACACCGGCCTGCGCCAAACCCCCGAGATGATTGCTTCCGCCGCCGTGCAGGAAGACGTCGACGTTATCGGCCTCTCCATTCTTTCCGGCGCGCACAACACCATTTGCCCGCAACTCATGAAGTTGCTGGGAGAAAAAGGAATGAGCGACGTCACCGTGCTTGTCGGCGGCATCATTCCAGAAGCGGACATCCCTGCTCTCAAGCAATCCGGCATCGCCGAGATTTTCCTTCCCGGCACTTCGACCCAGGACATCGTCGACTTCATCCACAAGCGCGTCGTCCACTAGCAGTAGTTAGTTCTGTCCATAGTCAACCCCGTCCTTTGCCGCCGTCCTTCTCTCTCTGCTGGTATTTCTGCCGTGCCGCTCGATGGATCAGCTTCCACTGCTCTTTGTGTTCTTTGCGCGCCTGTGGGTCAATCTTTCGCTGGAGAAATGCTTGTTCGCGCAAGACTTTCCGCCAATTCTCCAGGCGCGCGAGGTCAAGCGTTCCTTTTTGGACCGCTTTTCGCACGGCGCAGCCTGGTTCTTCGTCGTGGCGACAGTTCCCAAAGCGACAATGTGCAGC
>DASPTW010000008.1:0-42794 GCA_035623215.1 Candidatus Acidiferrum sp. | reverse complement strand
GGCGCTGGCAACAGCGGAGATTAGTGAGGAAAGCAAGCAGATTTTGCCTTGGGTCCTGTGGCTGGCGCATCTGGCAATGATCCTGTTTTTTATTTACGACGAGTCGGAGCGACAAACAAAGACGCACAAGCTGGTTGATGGCGTTTTGGATTTGTTTGCGGGGCTGGTGAAGGTGACGAACTCGTCTGTGGTACGGCCCTTTGTTCGACCGCTTCAAGAACGGCTGCTGGGAATGATGCGGGAAGCAGGACTGGCTGGAGAAATTCCGGAGCTTTGAAGATGAATGGCAATTAACTGACATGAATTGCTGAATTGAGGAGGAGAAATGACGAACGCACAGGCAACTGCAACCCACTGGTATCCGGCATCTGTCGCCGAGAAGCGGCCATCCGCGTGGTGGTACTGGGGACGGGCTGTGTATGTGAGCCGCCGGGACTACTGGAAAATTACGAAGGTCTTTCTGGCGGTAGGAATTCCGCTCGGAGCGATTGGAGTTTTGTTCCATGTGCCGATGGCTTTTGGGGGAGCCGTGGCGCTGGCAGAAATTGGATTGTTGCTGCTTGCCTATTCGCTCTTTGGCTTGTACCGGATGTATGGCCATCCTGGAGTGAGGTACATCCGGCGGCTCGCGGCCCTGGGAGATGTAAAGGGTAAGGTGACCGTTGCGGACCTTCATATCGGCACGTATCGCCATGCGTTCTTGCTTTCTGATGTGCTACCAGAAGCGCAAATCAAGTCTGTCGATTGCTGGAACATTGAAGGGGTACCCCCCGAAGCAGCGGTGGCGGACGTGCGCGACTTGGAAGTGCCGCCAAAGGCGAATCCCCGCATTGAGTCGTTCAAGGCCGAACACTTCACCGTTCCGCTGGCAGACGCGTCGTGCGACGCGGTGTGCTTCGGATTCGGCACGCATGAGCTTCCGACTGGCGGCGCGCGCGAGAAATTATTCAGCGAAGCCATTCGGATTTTGAAGCCGCACGGAAAGGTTCTGCTCTTCGAACACGGCTGGGACGCGCATAACTACGTGATTTTTGGGCCCGTGATCCATCACGTGACGAAGCGGCAGGATTGGGACAAGTTCCTGCGCGAACGTTTTGATGACGTGAAATACGCGCGCAGCACGCAAGCCGTAGATTTGTTCGCCGGGACGCGGCGCTAGCCATGAACGCGCGGCACAAGCACGACGGCGACGCGGACGTGATCGTCATCGGAGGCGGAATCGCGGGACTGGGAGCGGCAGTTCGGCTGAAAGATCGCGGCTTGGAGCCGTTGGTGTTGGAAGCCGATTCGCGCGTCGGCGGCCGTATGACGACCGATCGCGCGAACGGTTTCGTGATCGACCGGGGAGTGACGCTGTTCGGAAATGGCTTTCGTAGCATGCGAGCGTTGGTGAAGAGGCTGGCTCTGTCATCACTCGTTTGCCCTGGAGGTTTTAGCGTCGGAATACAAGATGCAGCGGGTTGCCGCGGATATCGAGGCCGGCATTTTGGAGACCTGTTGTTTGATCGCGGGATGTCGATGCGCGCGAGGCTGGGCTCGCTGCGATTTGGAATGGATTTGCTTCGATTCAGCCGGGCACTCCAGCACGGGAATAGCGTACTCAGCGGGCCGATTGATGGCGAGGATTGCCAAACCTATTTCCGGCGTGTTGGCGGCACCGAAATTTTCGAGCGCATCTTTTGGCCCGGGCTGAACGGCCCGATGGGCGGGTCGGTAGAGAAATCGTCGCGCGTGATATTGATGCAGGTGATCTGGAATTTGCTGGTGCGTGGACAGTGGAATCTCACGGACGGAGTCGACCGAATTCCTGAGGCCGCTGCGGCGCAGGTGCGAGTGGTCACGGGTGCAAAAGTCCTGCATGTTGAAAAACACGGGACTGGAGTGCACGTGGATGCCGAAATCGAGGGCCAGCAAAGACGTCTGCGTGCACGAGGTGTGATTTTTGCCGTGCCGGGGCGGCTTGTGCCTGCTCTTTGCCCTGGATTGCCGAGCGATCTGCGGGAAGTGCTGGCACGAACGCAGCATTCGAAGATTGCGAACGCCGCAGTGGCTCTTTCGAGGCCGCCAAACGTGCCCTACGCGGGATATGCCTTCACCCCAGATGTGGTTCCGGGCGCTGAAATCGAAATGGAGCATCTGCGTGCTCCGAACCGGTGCCCGAAAGGCAGGGGAATGGCGGGAGTATTCCTTTGGGATACGCCGCAGAAGCGGCGCCTGGATGCAGATGACGAATCGCTGAAGCAACAAGCCAGCGAAATTGTCGAACAGATGTTTCCAGAGTGCCGCGGCAAAGTATTATTCGTTCACCTAGTGCGATGGAACATCGGGATTGCGCAATTTCCTCCCGGTCGACTGAAAGAAATGACGGCAGTGCGAAGGCGGATGGCGGCGTGGCAGGAACCGTACGACCTGTGCGGAGATTATCTCGATGGGCTTTCGAGCGAAAGTGCGCTGCGCACCGGCGAGGAGGCAGCCGAGAGAACCGTCAGGAAATTATCCACAAATAGAACCTAACCGTAAGTGCGCAACTTGACGCGCGTGGCAGGTGCCGATACGCTGGCCTGCGCATGAAGACATCGTCGAGGAAACTTCTGCTAGCGCTGGCGGCGCTGCTGGTGCTGGGGTTTGTGGTGTACCGCTCGAGCGGCATGATTCATCTCGCGGATTTCAGCGGGAAGAAACTCCTCCACGCGGTCCGCAATGCCAATCCTTTCCTTCTTTTGCTCTCTATCGTGGCCATTTACGGATGTTATGCGCTGCGGTCCTTGCGCTGGCAGGTTTTCCAGCAAAACCTAGGCAGTTCAAGATTTGGAATCATCTATGCCATGACACTTGCGGGATTCGCTTCGGTGTTTTTGCTGGGCCGGGCCGGTGAACCAGTACGGCCGCTGTTGCTCTCTCGAAAAGAAAAAATACCAATAGCCGACTTGGTTGGAATTTACGTTTTAGAGCGATTGTTCGACCTGGCAAGCACGGCAGTGATTGCGGCCATCGGCCTGTTGCTCTTCAATGCGAGCGCCCATTCCGAAGGGCCAGCAAGCAAACTCGAGCTGGCGGCACGAACTACGGGCTCAGTTTTTGCAGCAGGGGTGGTAGCGGCAATCGCATTTTTGATTTACCTTCGGCTCCATGGAACGGCGTTGCTGGAGCGACAACTGCAAGGATGGCTGAAAGCGCACGGTTGGAGGGCAAAAGTCGCGGGAATCTTGCTGGGCTTTGCGCGAGGCGTGCAGGCGCTGCGGACGTGGGGCCAGCTTGCGCTTGCGGTGTTTTACTCAACGATTCACTGGGTGCTGGTGCTCCTTGTCTATCTGTGGGTCTCGCACAGCTTCGGCGGTAGGCTGGGTGAACTTAGCCTGGGAGACGCAATGCTGGTGATGTCGTTCACGCTTGTGGGATCGGCCGTGCAGTTGCCGGGAGTCGGGGGCGGCTCGCAGGTTGCGTCTTTCCTTGCTTATACAACGATCTTTGGAGTAGAAAATGAGCCGGCTGCTGCCGCCGCGATCGTGCTGTGGTTGATCACATTTGCTGTATGCAGTTTTGCGGGCGTACCGCTGTTGATTCACGAAGGGATGTCGCTCGGGGAGCTGCGCGAAATGGCGGAACACGAAAAAG
Organism: Candidatus Acidiferrum sp.; assembly: GCA_035623215.1. Lineage (GTDB taxonomy): Bacteria > Acidobacteriota > Terriglobia > Acidiferrales > UBA7541 > Acidiferrum. The sequence continues at coordinate 39,179 of DASPTW010000008.1, read as the reverse complement.
AAGTGGAAGCCGAAGCAGCAGGCCGGCAAGGAGACTCCAAGCCGTGAAGTGTCCTTTCTGCGGGCACGTCGACGACAAAGTGATTGATTCACGCGAAGGCCGCGGCGGGGACATGATCCGGCGGCGACGCGAATGCTTGAAATGCAGCCGGCGGTTCACCACTTACGAGCGAATCGACGAAATCCCCTACATGGTTATCAAGAAAGACGGCCGGCGGGAGCGCTTCGAACGGCAAAAAATCCTGCAGGGGCTGCTCAAAGCCTGCGAAAAACGTCCAGTGCCCACACCCAAGCTCGAAGCGATTGTGGATGAAATCGAAGCAGTCGTGCATGAATCGACCGAGCGCGAGCTGACCACCACAGAAATCGGGGAAATGATCATGCACCGCCTGAAGAAGTTGGACAAGGTGGCGTACGTGCGGTTTGCCTCGGTGTACATGGACTTCAAAGATGTGCAGGAGTTCATGAGCGAGCTGAAAAGTCTGCTCAAGGATCGCACCAAGAAGTAGTTCTTCTCTCAGTGAGGAGATTCCATGAAGAAGAAGTTGTGGATTGTTTTTTGCGTGGCGCTAGTGTTTTTGTGCGCCGCTGGGATCGCGGATTCTTGGGCCGCAAAGACCGGCGCCAGCCTCAAGATCGATCCGCAAAAGATTCGGGAGCACGTCAAGTATCTGGCCAGCGACGCGCTCGAAGGCCGCGGGACAGGTCAGAAGGGAGGCGACCTGGCAGCCGACTATATCGCGGAGCAGTTCAAGAAATATGGGCTGAAGCCCGGTTCCGATGCTGGGACTTATTTTCAAAGCGTCCCCATGGTCAGCATGAAGACGCTGCCGGAAACTACTTTCACTTTGCTCCCCGCAAACGGGCAGCCCATGGCACTGCGAAACCTCGACGATTTTGTCACCAGCAATGAAAGCCAGACGGAGTGGGCGGACTTCGATGCTCCGATCGTGTTCGTCGGATATGGAATCACCGCCCCGGAATACCAGTGGGACGACTACAAAGGCTACGACCTGAAGGGAAAAGTAGCGCTGCTGTTTGTGAACGAGCCCATCAGCGACGATCCCAAGTTCTTTCGAGGAAAAGCGCTCACCTATTACGGCCGCTGGACGTACAAGTTCGAGGAGACCGCGCACCGCGGTGCTGTGGCCACGCTCATCATTCACCGCACGGACTTGGCCAGCTATGGATGGGATGTGGTGCGGAATTCGTGGGGCGCTGAGCGTTCTTACTTGGAGAAGGGCAACACGCCGAAACTGCAAGCAGCTTCGTGGATTCAAGTGGAAGTTGCAAAAAAGCTCGTCGAGATGGCCGGGCAGGACCTCGACAAGTTATTCGAGCGGTCCCAGTCGCGCGATTTTCAACCAATTGAATTAGGCGTCCGGCTGAAAGCGCATATTGCGAGCCAGATGCACCCGTTCGTGGCGCACAACGTCATGGCCCTGCTGACTGGTTCGAAACCCAATACCAACAATGAGGCCGTTCTGTACACAGCCCACTACGATCATCTCGGCATCGACAAAACGAAGAGCGGCCACAATATTTACAACGGCGCAGTCGACAATGCGACCGGCTGCGGGATTTTGCTGGAATTGGCGCGCGCGTGGTCGAAAGTCAAGAAAGCGCCGCCACGGTCCATCTTGTTTGCATCAGTCACGGCAGAAGAGCAGGGTCTCCTGGGCTCGGAATATTTGGGGAAGAAGACGGTGTTTCTTCCGGTTGATCCGATCCTGGATTTGAATTTTGACGCGCTTTCACCGATTGGCATTCCCGAGGAAGTGGAAGTCACTGGGGCCGAAAGGACCTCGTTTTATCCGGTGGTGGAAGCCACCGCGAAAAAATTTGGATTCGCCATCCGGCCGGATCCCGTGCCCGAAGCGGGACATTATTACCGCTCGGATCATTTCAGCCTGGCGCGCGTCGGCATCCCTTCCTTTTCCATTGGTGAGGGGATGAAATTCACGGGGCATGATGCGGCCTGGGGCGAAGAACAGGCCAAGGATTATGTCAAGAATCGATACCATCAGCCGACCGATGTGTACCGTGACGATTGGGACTTCAAAGGTTTAGCGAAGATCGCCGCCTTTGGATATGAGTTGGGGTTCGCGGCAGCTACGCAATCAGAGCCCGTCACTTGGCTGCCTGGTGATGAATTTGAGAAGGCTCGCAAAGCAGGCTGGGCTTTGCATATTGATGCGGATGCGCTGTTTGCAGGGCGGCCTGATCTCCATTTGACTCACGCTGAACCGTTGTCCTATCCGCCGCTGGCGAGACAGACACGAATTTCAGGCACGGTGGTCGTTAAGGTTTCTGTTGCGAATGACGGGAAAGTGGACCACGCGGAAATTGTGAGTGGACATCCACTGCTGCAGCAAATAGTTGTAGACAGCATTCGGCAGTGGACTTTTTCACCACAATCTGAACCGCGAAGTTTTGAACTGCGCTGCGAGTTTCGTCTTCTTGACGCCCAGTCTCCCACCCGGCGTGACGCGTTGATGGTAGTCGAACCGCTCCACATTCTGGTTTTGGCAAGCCTTCCTGAAATGGTAACGAATTTCTCAAAATAGCTTCTTTTCAGCACGGCCAGACGCCAGCGGTGAAGGATTTGATGGTGTGAAAACCAAGCTTTTCGTAAAGCTGGACCGCGGTGCGATTTTCCGAAGTTACCGTCAGAGTTAATTCGCGAAATTTCATGGCGCGAAGCGCCTCCGCCGAAGTTTGCATCAGCATGCGTCCGATACCGTGGCCTTGGAATCCGGGGAGCACGCAAATCTGCGTGGTGTGGCCAACGCCGGGAGAAACTTCGCTAGTCAAGACCGTTGCCACCAGGTCGTCGCTGCCCGGCTCGTGAAGCACGTAAGATGCGCCGGGCACAAACTGGCCGCAGCCGGGCAACAAAATAATGTTCTTCAGGAACTTCAGGGCGCCCGTACGGCTGCGGTACTGGTCGTTGATCTCGCCGTCCACATGATTGGCGTAGGCAAGATAGATGAGCTTGGCGCAGGGTTCGAAATAGCGGTCATTCCAGCGCGTGAGGCGCAAACTGCCCGATGCGCCAGCCTTGCTCTCTACCATTTTTTGCAAATCCAGCAGCATGAATTGGCGTCGGTACAGGTGAAACCCCTGATCGAGCAACGGTGAGTCGACGGGACCGCTGAAGGGCATGAGCTGGGCTTCGATGCGCGTCAAGTGGGGCAGCGCTCGCATGGAGTAGAGCAATTCCTCCAGCAGTTTCCGGCCCAGGGGCTCTTGGGGAAATTTGGCGGAAACATACAAGCCGCCGATAAGGCCCTTTTGCTCTTCCATGACATAAAAGCAATAGCCTGCGGCTGCGCCGTTCTCGAAGGCGACGCAGCCGGCCAGCGCGTGGGCTTCCAGGAAACGTTTGATCAATTCGAGCGCGCCGCGATAATCCCAATGCAGTTCGTCGCGCCAGTGCCGCGCCTCTTCTTCGAGGAGCGGCTCGATTTGACGAACCGTGGTCTGTCGGAGATCGATGATGTTCATGGAAGCGCGGAGCTGGAGCGGGCCCTGCTGCGCGGTTCCTATGATAGCCGATTCAGGCGAGGCTTGATGGCAAGCGGCCTAGTTAGGTGATACGGATGCGACACAAGACGCCGGAGTTCTCCGGGTGCGCTGTGATGGCTGTGCTACGATGCCACGAGTCGGGCTTGTTGTGCGGGAATAGAAAGGCGGCAAGCGCCGCCGGTTCAGTGGCACAGGCGACGAATGCAATTCTTTTTCGAACTGCGATATCCAACACGTTGGTACACCAAGCTGCTGACGGCGCTGCTGGCGCTGGTCTTTTTCGCCGTGCTTGCGATTACTTCGATCGCCGCGTTTCTGGTTTACCGCATCGTGAAACCGCAACGCAGCAGCAGTGAAATCAACATGGCCAGCTTTCCGGGACGGCCGGAAATCGTGCAGTTCGAAGTGCCGCAAATCGGCACCCGAGAAGGCTGGTTTTTCCCCGGCTTGCGCGGCGCGCCTACCATTGTTTTGTGCCATGGATACGAGTCCAGCAAGGGCGAATTGCTGACTCTCGTGTCCGCCCTGCAGGACCACCAATACAACGTGTTTGTGTTTGACTTCGCGGCGCATGGGGCCAATGCGGGAATTACCACGTTTGGATACAAGGAAGCCGATGAGTTGCGCACGGCCGTCGACATGCTTGCCGCGCGAAACGACGTGGATCCCAATAGGTTCGGCTTCTGGGGTTACAACCTCGGCGCCTACACCGCTTTGCGGGAAGCGGAGGGCGACAAGCGCGCTCGCGCGCTGGTGCTCGATTCGGTGTACGACCAGCCCGAACAGATGGTGAAAGTGGGAGTGGAGCGCAACGGGCTCGGCAGTTTTCCCTTCATGGTGCGCGCTGCGGAACTGAGCTTTGAGTACCTGAACAACGAGCATCGGCAGGACCCGCCGCTTTCCAAAAGGCTAATGGCGATCAATGGCGTTCCTACGCTGTTCATTCAGGCTCTGGACGATCCGGAATTGGCGGCGATTACGCGCCAGATGTTTCTCAAAGCCCCTGAGCCGCGTGACCAAGCCATTATCCCGCACGGCAATTTCACTGGCCTTACCGACGAAGACAAGCGCAACTACGAGAATCGCGTCGTGTCATTCTTCTTGTTGCGATTGCCCGCCACCAGTGGACCCGTCCACTGAGCCTGCCATCACAACGTGATAGAGAAATACTCCAGTGGACTTCTCATCGAAGGACATGGGTTCGCAAGCAAAGGGCGTCGGAGCTAAAGTTCTGCAACTGGGCTTGCTTGAAAGTACGTACTCTTTCTTAGAATTCGCCTGACCCCAGTTTTCAACTTCCTTGTGAAGATAAAAGCTCAGGCTGTATTGCATTCCGCGTTTTATGTTCGCTACGGCCAGTTGGTCAACTGGCGTTTTCCGAAGTTGTAATTCGCGCGCGATGGTTTTTCCAGATGGGTCCCAGTAGAAATAGGAGTTAACCAAATTCTTGCTCAAGACCACAGCCGCAAGAATTGGTAGCACGACAACGAGCCCATGCGAGAAGCGAAATACGGTTCTTTGCCCAAGCACGACTAGAAAAAGATTGCTAATCCCCATCAGGCCGATAACTGTGCCAGCGATTACTCCTAACCTCTCGTGTCCGCGCAACACGTGCGGCGTTATGGTTGCGAGGATTGCAATCAAAACAGCAAACAAAAACACCGCGGACAACATGGCCAGGCGAAACGACTTTTGATGAGCGGAAGCTCGGGAGACGTACAGAGAGGAGAGTAAAGTGGCAATGGCCGGGACTGCCGGTAGGACGTAGCCTGGAAGTTTGGATTGAGAGATGGAAAAAAAGGCCGCGCAAAATCCGGCCCAGCAGAGAAGGAACAGCGTCGAATGCGACGTAGAACGCGTACGCCAAAGTTGAACCGCTCCCTCAAACAAAGACCAAAGAAGCAGCGCAGTCCAGGGGAGAAAAGCCACCAGCAGCACGGGCACATAAAACCAAAACGGCTGGATGTGCTGAAATTCGGGGGTGACGTAGCGCTTGAAATTGTGCTCGATGATGAAGACACGGAAGAAATCGGGATTGCGGCGCGCACAGAGAAAGTACCAGGGGAGAGCAGTGACGCAGAACGACACGATAGCGGCGGGATGGAGCAGGCGAAACGCGTCGCGCCAGCGTTTGGTGAAAAGCGCCCAGAAGAAAACAGCCCCGCCACACAGGATGATCGCGGCTGGGCCTTTGGCGAGGACCGCTAGTCCCAGTACTAGTCCAAATAAGACTAGTGCAAACCACGGCGTGCGCCGAAGGATGGGCGTGTTTTCGTTCCGCGTTAGTCCCAGGATCACGGCAGCGCAAACCATCGCGATTGTGAGCATGGCGCTGAACGGCATATCCGTGGCTGCGGCGTGCGAGAAGCCGATCATGCCCACGGTTGTCGGCAACAGAAGCAAGAGCCAACGAGCAGTCTCAGCTCCATACCAGCGAAGCGCGAGCCAGGCCAGCGCGAGCGTGGCAAGCAAGGCGGAAATGGCGCTAGGCAAGCGAGCGGCGGTTTCGCTGACCCCCAACCACTTGAAGCACAGCCCCGCGGCCCAATAAAAAAGCGGCGGCTTTTCGAACCACGGTTTTCCATACAGCCGCGGAGTGATCCAATCGCCGCTCTCCATCATGTCGCGCGCGATCCAGGCGTAGCGCGGCTCGTCTGGTCCGACAAATCCAATCGCGCTAAGGTGGCTGAAGTAACAGACGTAGAGCGTGGCGCAAATCAAGACGCCCCAGCCAATCTTGTTGGCCTTGCTGATGCGCGTATTTTCAGTGCTGGGTGTGGTCGGTTGAGTCACAGAAATTTGAGTCTAACATCGAAACACTTTCTTCCAGCGCCGGACCTCTTGCATACTGTCGCGCGATGGCATTCTTATTCCGGTGGCCTTCTCGATGAAGGAATGGCTCGAATACGCAATGGTGTGGCTTATTTTGAAAGGCCTGGGCATCTTGCCTCGCCGGCTCGCTCGCAGCGTAGCGGTTGGCACAACCCGAATTCTTTATTTGTTCCTCCCAAAATTGAAGAAGACCGCGCAAATCAACCTGCGAATCGCGTTTCCGGAATGGAGCGAAAGCCAGCGGAACGCGCTCATTCAAAAAATGCTGCGCAATATGGGCTGGATGGCGGCGGAATTTGCGCGCTTTCCGAAATACGCGAAGCAAAATATCGAGCAGCTTGTTGTGCTCGACGGCCATGAAAATTTCCTTGAAGCTCAGCGCCGCGGCAAGGGGGTGCTCGTTCTGACTGGTCACATTGGAGCCTGGGAGCTATCTTCGTTTGCGCATGCGCTTTACGGCTATCCGCTGCGCTACATGGCGCGACCGATTGAAAACGCGCGAATCGATGCGCTGATCAACCGCTATCGCGGATTGTCCGGCAATCAGCCGATCTTCAAAAATGAGTCAGCGCGCGTCATGCTAAAAGTGCTCAAAAATGCCGGAACTGTCGGCGTCCTAGCAGACCAGAACACCATGCCGGAAGAAGCCGTATTCGTGGATTTCTTCGGAAAGCCGGCAAGCACCACCACGGGAATCGCGCGCCTGGCGCTGCATACCGATGCTGCGGTCGTGCCCGGCTATGCTCTATGGGACGAAAATCTGAAGAAGTACCGGCTGTGTTTCGAGCGATCGGTGGAGCTAATTCGAACGGGCAACGCCGAGCGCGACATCCAGGAAAATACTCAGAGATTTACGAAAGTGCTGGAAGAAATTATCCGAAAATATCCGGATCAATGGGTTTGGGTGCACGGCCGGTGGAACACGCGGCCCAAAGGCGAACCGCCGCTGTACGATTTTTCGTGAGGCACATCATGAAGCGAACCGCAAGAGAATTGGCTGAAGCGATTGGCGCAAAACTGGAAGGGGACGGATCACTGGAAGTTGCAGGAGTTGCGTCTCCGGAACGGGCCGGAGCGCGCGATTTGATTTACGTCGAATCGGCCAAACATGCCGAACGCGCTACCGCCTCTGCCGCGCTCTGTGTTATCGCTAGCGAAGGACTGAACTTGCGCGGAAAAACCGCACTGCGCAGCTCTCATCCCAAACTTGCATTTGCGAAAGCAGCCGCCGTCTTGCTCGATCGTTCTCCAATCGCCACGGGCATTCATCCCACCGCAATCGTCGCTCCACTCGCGCGTATCGCCAAAGACGCAAGCATCGGCCCGTACGCGGTAATCGGAGAGGACGCGCACATCGGCGAAGGGACGCAGATCGGCGCCCATTGCGTGATTGGAGCCGGCTGCTGGATCGGCGAACACTGTCGCATTCATCCCCGCGTGACACTCTACAATAGCGTCCGAGTTGGCCATCGCGTGGAGATTCATTCGGGCGCAGTCATCGGAGCAGATGGTTTTGGCTACGCGCATGGAGAAGGGAAGTACTGGAAGTTCCCCCAAGCAGGCATCGTCGAAATTGGCGATGAGGTGGAAATCGGCGCCAATACCACGATTGACCGCGGTTCTCTCGACGACACCCGCATCGCCGAAGGCGTCAAGCTCGATAACCTCGTCCACATAGGCCACAACTGTCACTTTGGTTCGCACACTGTGGTTGCCGCGCAAGCGGGTTTCTCGGGCTCCTGCGTTATCGGGAAAAACGTAGTGGTCGGCGGGCAAGCCGGATTTGGCGAACGCTGCGAACTGGAGGATGGGGCCGTGATTGGAGGACAATCGGGCGTGCTCGGTGAAAAAACAATTCGCAGCGGCCAAACCGTCTGGGGAACGCCGGCGCGTTCTCTCGCTAAATTCAAAGAGCAGTACGCTTGGTATGGCCGGCTCCCGGAATTAGCCGAGCGCATCAAACAATTAGAGGCCAAAGTTGGAACCAAGTGACATGAGCGCGAGGCCTCGCTGGCGCGTGATTGTCGTCGGCGGACACACGCGAAGTATCGGCAAGACGCAACTGGTGTGTGACGTGATTTCCGCGTTCCCGGGCACAAATTGGATTGCTGGCAAAATTACTCAATATGGCCATGGCGTTTGCGCCCAAAACGGCGAAAATTGCGATTGCGCGCCCACCGAACACGTTTGCGCGCTCGACTGGGAGACGCGGTCCGACACCGGCACGGATAGCGCGCGTTTTCTCGCCGCGGGCGCCCGGCGATCGTTTTGGCTAAGGACCAAACAAGGCTATCTCGCCGAAGGATTACCCCTTCTTAGGAGTGCACTGGCGCGAGCGCGCGGCGATTCGGGCGAGGAGCTGCAGCTCATCGTGGAAAGCAATTCTCTTTTGCAATTCCTCAAGCCCAGTCTCTATTTCGCGGTGATCGATCCCGCAAAGGAAGATTTCAAGGATTCCGCTCGCGCAGCGCTTGATCGCGCCGACGCCCTCGTTTTGCGCCCATCGCCAAAAGACTCCCCTGCGCCCGCTCCCCCGTGGACGAAGCTTCCCGACCGCCTGCTTCGCGAAAAGCCCTCGGTCTTGCAGTCCGAGGGCGAACCGCTCCCAGAACCATTGCGCGTTCTGGTTCAGCGGGTACTCGAAGCGGCTGGAGATGTTTCCCTTTGACAACGCTGACTTTACAAGACCGCATCTTAATCGTTGACCATCCACGGTAAGGCGGCGATAATTTTATGGTAGCGATGTTATTGGAACTCTAACGTCGGAGTTGCCCAAGTTTGGTGCAAGTCATAGGCAACATGTCAGTTAAAGCAAATTCTCCTGCGTCCTGAGCGAGTCTGCCGGGGCGCCAAAAAGGAATTGCTGCTCTGGGGGGAGCATTCATGGCTTCGATTGCTCGAATGGGAGAAGAAATTCCGGTTGCACCAGCGCCAGTCCCTTGGCAACAGCAGGATTGGGCCGAGCGACTGGAGAAAACCATTGAGCGCGGCGCAAATCACCTTCTATCCCTGCAGGCCGAGCAAGGGTATTGGCAGGGCGAACTCGAAGCCGACACCACCCTCGAATCCGATTACATCTACTATCTGCACGTTCTGGGCAAGGCCGATCCCGAGCGCATCGCCAAACTCGCCAATTATGTCCGCCAGCGTCAGCTTCCCGATGGCGGCTGGAGCATCTATCCTGGTGGGCCTTCGGAACTAAACGCCACTTGCAAAGCTTATTTTGCGCTGAAACTTGCCGGCGATTCTCCGGATGCGCCGAATCTGGTTCGCGCTCGAGAGACAGTGCATCGCCTCGGCGGTTTGGAGCATTCCAACTCTTACGTGCGCTTCTATCTCGCCCTGGTAGGCACGGTTGGCTGGGAATTGGTGCCTTCGATTCCACCCGAATTGATGCTGATTCCCACTTGGCTTCCTTTCAATATCTATGAGATGTCGTCCTGGACCCGCGGCATCGTTATCCCCATGACCATTCTTTCCACCCTGCGTCCGGACTGGCGCTTGCCGGAACGCGCTCGCGTGGATGAGCTCTTCAAAGACCCGAATCGCAAAACGGCCGCCTTCGACTGGAGCAAGCAGATTATTTCATGGAAGAACTTTTTCCTGGCCGTCGATCGGGGGCTTAAGCTTTATGAAAAATCGCCCTGGAAACCGTTTCGCCAGCGTGCGCTAGGAGTTGCCAAGTCCTGGGTGTTGAATCACATCGAGCGCACCGAAGGTCTCGCGGCCATCTATCCCGCGATGATGAATTCGATTTTTGCACTGATGGCGCTGGGCCACGGCCCCGACGATCCTCTTACCTGGCGTGAGATTAAGGAATTTTCGCGTTTTGAAATCGAAGAAGCCGACACCATTCGCATGCAGCCGTGTGTTTCTCCGGTTTGGGATACGTGCATCGCCATGGTTTCATTGCAAGAAGCTGGCCTGCGTCCCGATCATCCGGCGCTCGTCAAGGCCGCGGAGTGGATGCTCTCGAAACAAGTCCTCGGCCCGGGCGATTGGCAAATCAAGAACAAAGATGCCGAACCGGGCGGCTGGGCCTTCGAGTTTCGCAACGATTTTTATCCTGATGTGGACGACACGGCGTTTGTGTTGATGGCACTCCAGCGCGTGAAATATCCCGATTCCCAGCGCATGGAAGGTGCGATTCGCCGCGGCATTCAGTGGCTTCTCAGTATGCAGAACCGCGACGGCGGCTGGGGCGCCTTTGACCGCGACAATAACCGCCAATTCCTCTGCAACATTCCCTTCGCCGATCACAATGCGATGATCGATCCTTCGACTGCCGACGTTACTGCGCGCGTCGTCGAGTGTCTTGGCCGATTTGGCTGGCCCGCGGAACAACCCGCCATCCAGCGCGCTGTGGAGTTCTTGCTGAAGGACCAGTGCGAGGACGGTTCTTGGTTTGGCCGTTGGGGCGTGAATTATATTTACGGCACCAGTGGCGTTCTTCGCGCTCTGGAAACCGTTTCCTTGACCGCCCGCGAATATTGCCAGCGCGCCGTCGTTTGGCTCCGCACCGTGCAAAGAGCCGACGGGAGTTTCGGCGAGTCGCTGTTGAGCTACGACGCGCCATCAACGAAGGGCCAAGGGCCTAGCACCGCTTCGCAGACCGCTTGGGGCTTGATCGGCTTGCTCGCAGGCGCTGGACCCAACGATCCTGCAGTCTCCAAAGCGATTTCTTACCTGGTCCACAGCCAGCAGGCGGACGGTTCCTGGAGCGAACCCGATTTCACCGGGACTGGTTTCCCTGGGGTCTTTTATCTGAAATACCACCTTTATAGGAATTCCTTCCCCGTTTACGCGCTTGCGCGCTACGTCGGCCAGTCGCGCCGCTCCGAGGATTACGCTGCGTTGAAGCTCAATCCCGGCGAGTTCCGGCTGCGCAGCGGGTTTTAGAGCGCACGATGCGCCTCCCCGCGCCTCTCCTCGTGGCACTAGCCAAAGCCCGCGTCGCTCGAGTCTTTCGACACGGCCACAACGGCCGCTTACTTGAATTCGTGGATCCCACCGACGTTTTGCACTCTGGTTCATCCCATCCTGTTTCCCACGAGAAAATTCGCCACCTCCTTTTGAGTTCTGCTACCGGCCTGTGGATTGGCGGAAGCGAGCCACTCGAGCATCCAGGCATCGCTCATCTTGTACGCGCCCTTGCGCAGAGCAAGCATCTGATTTTTCTTGAAACCAATGGGATGCTTCTTCGCAGGCGCATTCACGAATTTCAGCCTTTGCCACAACTCTTCTTGGTGGTTCATCTGGACGCGCGAAAGAAACTCGAATTTGAGCTTGCTCTCGAAGGCCTCCGCGCCGCGCGTCTCTCCGGCTTTTTTACGGTTGTCCGCTCTGTGGTGAGCGAGACGGCTGATTCTGACGGCCTCAATCGGTTGCGCAACTTGCTTTTGGAAATGGGTCCGGATGGCTGGGTGATTACCGCTGGTTCTGTGAATCCGGAAGCCTGTGCACGTTCTGCCGAAGCGCGAAAATTGATTCCCAGCGCGGGTTGGCGCCAATTTTCCTTGCAGGTTGAACGCGAACTCCTCGAGCAGGTGAAGGACAGGGAATTGCGCGGCGTTCCGCGGGCAGAGAACCGGGAGGGTGAGACCTGCGAGGAAGGCGTGAAAGTCGCATGACTACGCTGGTCACAGGAGCTTCCGGCTTCCTAGGCAGCCATGTTGCGCGCCAGCTTGTCGCGCATGGCGAAGAAGTGCGCGTGCTGATGCGCCCTTCGAGCACCAATCGCGCCATCGCCGATCTTTCGCTCGAATACGTCACTGGGGATTTGCGCGACCCTGCTTCTCTCGACCGCGCCATGAAAGGTGTTAAGCGCGTCTTTCATGTCGCCGCCGACTATCGCCTGTGGGCCAAACGCAAGCAGGATATCTATGATTCCAACGTTGGCGGCACAAAAAATGTCCTCGCAGCTGCCGAGCGCGCTGAGATCGATCAGTTGATTTACACCAGCACCGTCGCCACCATTGCCGTTGATCGCCCGCAGTACCCCAACGAGTTCACCGAAGCCAAGCTTGAAGAGATGATTGGTCATTACAAACGCTCGAAATGGATGGCCGAGCAGGAAGTCCTCAAAGTCGCAAAGGCCGGCGCACCGATTATCGTGGTGATGCCGACGACGCCTGTGGGTCCTTGGGACTGGAAGCCCACGCCGACGGGAAAGATCGTCTTGGATTTCTTAAATGGCAAGCTGCCCGGCTACGTCGACACGGGCTTGAACTTCGTTGGCGTAGAAGAATGCGCCGCCGGCCATTTGCTTGCATCAGAGAAGGGCAAACCCGGTGAGCGCTATTTATTGGGCGGCGAAAACCTGACGCTCAAGGCGATGCTCGATACGCTTTCGAAAATTACTGGCTTGCCCGCGCCGCGCATGAAAATCCCTCACGGCCTGGCGCTCGGTGTAGCCTATGCAAACACCATCTTTTCGCGGCTTATCGGGCGGGAGCCGGGTATTCCTGTGGAAGGCGTGAAGATCGCACGGCACATGATGTTTGTGGATTGCTCGCGCGCGCAGCGGGAATTGGGTTTTAAACCCGGCCCTGTCGCTGCGGCGCTCGAGCGCGCCGTGCGCTGGTACGAGGGCAATGGCTACATCGCTAAAGGCCGCGCCAGGCGCATGGCCCGCGCCGCCGCTGCCTAGGTTTGTAATGCCACCGCGTGATTTCGTAGGGGCGCAGCATGCTGCGCCCTAGTGGGCTACAAGTATTAGGGCTGTGGTGGATTGGTTTTGTAGCGTTGCCGTTCAGGCGGCATCTTATCTGGCAAGTGGGAGTTTGATGCGCATCCTAGTTACCTTCGCCGTGGACGCCGAATTCGCCCCCTGGCGGAGGCGGCATGGCTTCACTCGCACTGAAGTCACAATACCCGATCTTCCTTTGGATCGACCTTCCTACGAAGTCTTTGAGGGAAGCGTCGGTGGATCTGAAGTTAGTGTCTTGCTTACCGGCATCGGATGGGAGAATTTGTTCGTCAATGCTGCGCACAAGGCGCTTCGCCATTTGCTAAAAAGAGAGCCCGACTGCTGTGTCTCCACAGGGTTGGCAGGTGGGTTGAACGACGAACTCCATCCGGGCGACGTGGTTGCGGCTACTGAACTGGTTCTGCGTCAGGGCGGGGCGCGAATCCTAAGCAACAAGCGGTTGTTAAAGCTGGCAGAAGAGTGCGGCGCTAAGATAGCTAACACGCTGATCACTGAGACCCACATAGTCAGTGAGGCGTCTGCAAAATCTGCAATGTCTAAGTTTGGCGACTTTGTGGATATGGAGAGCTACCACGTTCTGCAAACCTTAACTGGGAGTCAGATTCCTGCTCTTGCTGTCAGAGGCATAAGCGATGCCGTTTGGGACGATTTTCCCCTTGATTTCAACAAGGTCATGGAACGCGACGGGACAATCAAGAAGGCTCAGCTAATGGGAGAACTTGTTCGCCATCCGCGAAAGATACCTCCTCTCCTTCGCTTTGGCTGGCAGAGCAGCAGAGCGGCACATTCTCTAGCAGACTTTTTGGACCGATTTTTGGGTTTGTTCGCAGATTTTGACGGACGAGTTGCGGCTGCTGCATACGGTGAGGTGGCTGCCCGATGAGCCGCACCGGCGCAACTCTGGAATCTACTCGCTCCCTCGGTCCTATCCCGCAAACCATGCGCGCGGGTGTCTTCCGCGAAAAAAGTATCGTCCGCGTCGAAGAAGTCCCCGTACCCGAAGTTGGCCCCGGCGAAGTTCTGATCAAAGTCGCCGCCTGTGGCATTTGTGGCACCGACATCAAAAAAATCTTCCACCGCTACGTCGAACCGCCCCAAATTCTCGGTCACGAACTCGCTGGCACGGTCGTTGCTGTTGCTCCCGGCGTCACAAAATGGCATATCGGCGACCGCGTGATGAGTTTTCATCACATTCCCTGCGCAAAATGCTTCTACTGTGAGCGCCGTCTTTTTTCCCAGTGCAAACAATACAAGACTACAGGTCTCACCGCCGGTTTTACCCCCAACGGCGGTGGCTTCGCCGAATACGTCAGAGCCATGCCCTGGGTCGCGAAACGCGGCATCATTGCTCTTCCTGATAATGTAAGTTTTGAAGAGGCCACCTTCCTCGAGCCCATCAACACCATCCTGAAAGCGGTCCAAAAAGCCCGCGTCGTCCCCGGCGAGACTGTTCTCATCATTGGGTGCGGCCCCATCGGTCTGCAGTTGCTCATGGTCGCCAAACTCGAGGGAGCCCGCATTTATACCAGCGATCCCATGGGCGTGCGCAGGGCCAAAAGTATTTCTTTGGGCGCAGTTGAGTCCTTTGACCCCACTGGTGGTAAGCTGGTGGAGCAAATTAAAGCCCGCACGGAGGGGCGGGGGGCCGACGCCGTGCTCGTAGCGGTGGCGCATCCCGCGGTGGTCGTGGAGGCGCTTGCCGCAGCAAGGCCCGGCGGGCGCGTACTCCTGTTTGCCGCAAACGATCCCGTAACCAAGATAGAGTTTCCGGCCGCCGCTGTGGGCATCGACGAAAAGGAGATTTTAGGCAGCTATAGTGCCGCTGTGGACATCCAAGAAGAAGCGGCTTCTCTGGTGCTCCAGAAGAAACTGCCGGTCATGGATATTGTGACGCACCGCTTCCCGCTGGATAGAATTCAAGAGGCCTTGGAGCTGGCCGCTAATCCCACTGCGGAATCACTGAAGGTGTTGATTACACACGCATGAGAGCGACCACCAGAAAAGCAGACGTAGGCGAAGAAGTGAAACTTGCTGCGACACGCATTGCGTTGCCATCAAAAATGACGGCTGCTGTGCTCTATGGCAGCGAAGACCTGCGCATCGAAATGATCGATGTGCCTTCGCTCGCAGCTGACGAAGTCTTGCTGCGCGTTCGTCTCGCGCTCACCGATGGCACCGATCTGAAAGTTTGGAAGCGTGGCTATCACGCTCGCATGATTCAGCCGCCCGCCGTTTTCGGCCACGAACTCGTCGGCGATATCGTAGCTGTCGGCAAGCGCGTGGATCCCCGTTGGCGCATCGGCATTCGCGTTGTCGCCGCGAATTCCGCTCCCTGCTTGCGCTGTTACCACTGCCGCCGTGGCCAGGAAAACCTTTGTGACGATCTCCTCTTCAACAACGGCGCCTATGCCGAGTACATGCGCATCCCCGGCCGCATTGTGGTTGAAAACATGCTGGAAGTGCCGCACTCCGTGGATGATCAGGGAGCGGCGCTCGCTGAACCTCTTGCCTGCGTGCTCCGCGGCATTCACGAAATGGAAGTTCGCACCGGCGATACCGCCGTCGTCATTGGCTGCGGTCCGATCGGGTTAACTTTCGTCCGCATGCTATCGCGCCGCGGCGTGCGTGTTGTCGCCTTGGCTCGGCGCGACGCGCCTCTTGATCTTGCCAAGCGCTTGGGAGCTTTCGCCACGATCAACGTCACAAGGACAGAAAACGTGGCTGCGTCCGTAAAAGCTCTCACAGAAGATCAGCGAGGACCGGATTCCGTCGTTGAAGCTGCCGGCAATCCTGCCACCTGGCGTATGGCTCTCGCCATGGTACGTCGCGGCGGCGTTGTGAATTTCTTTAGCGGCCTTCCTTCCGGCACGCACGTCGAAATCGAACCCGCTGCGATTCATTATTCCGAAATCAAGCTAATCTCCACCTTCCACCATACTCCACGGTTCTTCCGCGAGGCATTGGAAGCGATCCGGCGTGGCGACATTTCCGCGCATGACTTTGTCACGGAAGAAATTCGCCTGGCGGACCTGCCACAGGCGTTCGAGCGTATGAAATCCCGCAGCGGCGAAATCAAACTCGCCGTCAGGCCCTAGTTTGCGCGTGCTGGCAGCTCAATCTTTCTACATGCGTACAAATCCACGCCGTCATTCCGAGCGGAGCGAGGAATCTCTCTTCTAATGCTCCTCCCTGGTGAACTCGAGATCATGCATGGTGCCCCGCAGCCTGGCTGCTCGCCGGCTGCCGCCCAGAACTACACGCGCTGGCTCGCCACCCATCACTACGAAAATTTCAACGTTGTTTCCTGGCTCCTGCCCAAGAATCTCCACCAGCATTTTTACAACGTCTACGCGTACTGTCGTTGGGCCGACGATCTTGGTGACGAAGTCTCCAATCCCATGCGTGCTCTTCAGCTTCTCGATTGGTGGGAGCGCGAGCTCAACGCCTGCTATGAAGGCAAGCCCGCTCATCCTGTTTTTGTTGCCTTGCGCCAGACCGTACTTGCCAAAGACATCCCGAAGCAACCCTTTGCTGATCTCTTAAAAGCTTTTCGCCAGGATCAAACCACCAAGCGCTATCCCGATTGGGACGCCGTCCTTGGGTACTGCGTTTATTCCGCGAATCCCGTCGGCCACCTTGTTCTCTATCTTTGCGGTTACCGCGATGAGCAGCGCCAGCGCCTCTCCGACGCAACCTGTACCGCTCTTCAGCTTGCGAATTTCTGGCAGGATGTGTCGCGCGATCTCGAGAAGGGCCGCATCTATATTCCACTTGGTGCCGCAGCGACCCAAGGCCTCACCGAAAAGGACATCGTCGAGCGCCGCTTTGATGATCGATACGTCCGTCTGATGCAGGATCTGATCGACCGCACACGTGCCCTTTTCGCCGAGGGCCTTCCGCTTGCAAAAATGGTCGATAGCCGCCTAAGCGTCGACCTCGAAATGTTCAGCCGCGGCGGCCTCGCCGTTCTCGACGCCATCGAAGCCCAGGGCTATGACACGCTCCACAAACGCTCCGCCATCAGCAAACTGACCCAAGCCCGTCTTCTAGGCCGCGCACTTTTGAAGCATCTGCTCGCCTCGGATTCGCATCGCGCCACGGTTGCTCCGGCACTGTCCATTGTAGGGGCGCAGCATGCTGCGCCCCAGTTGCCACGCACTTCGGTTCCCGTGGCGGATTCCTACAACCACTGCCATGACATCGCCCGGGCCTCGAACAGCAATTTCTACTACGCTTTTTTTCTCCTCCCCAAACCCAAGCGCGACGCTCTTGCCGCACTCTACGCTTTCATGCGCCTTATCGATGATGTTTCTGATGAAGGTCATGATCTCGCCGCCAAACAACGCGGCCTAGCCAGATGGCGCGCTGCCCTCGACCAATACATCACCGGCCAGGAACAACTCATCGACGGCAACGCCGCCGTTTCTTCTCCAGTGGCTTCTCTGCGCGGAGCGGCAGAAGTCCTGCCCGCTCTGGTCGACACCATGCGCCGCTACAACATGCCCTCGCGCTACCTTCACGACCTTATCTCTGGTGCCGAGATGGATCTCACCGTCCAGTCCTATCCCACCTTCGATCGGCTCCGCGAATACTGTTATCGCGTCGCCGGCACCGTCGGCCTTACCTGCACGCACGTTTTCGGTTTTTCCGATGCTCGAGCTCTTGACCTCGCCGAAAAACTCGGCCTCGCCTTCCAGCTCACCAACATCATTCGCGACGTTCACGAAGACCGCAAACTCGGCCGCGTCTATCTTCCCGAAGAGGATCTCGCCCGCTACGGTGTTTCCCCCGAAGATTTCGGCCGCAGCGAAGCCACTCTCGGTATCCGCGAATTGCTCCGTTTCGAATCCGAACGCGCCTGGCAGTTCTACGAAGAAGGTTCGGCTTTGCTGGGTCTCGTCGATCCTGACAGCCGTGGCGCTCTTTGGTTGCTTCTTCACACTTACAGCGCCCTCCTCGGCCGTATCGAAGGGCTCGACTACGCCGTCTTCGGAGAAAAGGTCCATCTTTCCAAAGCGGAAAAAATGATGTTTATTGCCAAGGCGCGTTTCGGGCGCCACACGGAAGAGAATATTCTTGAAAAGCGTGATCGTGATCGGCGGCGGGCTGGCGGGACTGGCAGCCGGCGTCGCGCTGGCTGATTCCGGCTGGCGCGTACGCCTGTTCGAGCAGCGTCCCTTCCTCGGTGGCCGCGCTACCTCTTACGTCTTGCCCGATGGTGAACACGTCGACAATTGCCAGCACGTCACCCTCGGCTGCTGCACCAATCTCGAAGATTTCTACAATCGCGTCGGCGCGGCAAACAAAATCAAATTCTTTGACAACCTGCTTTTTCTTGACCCGCAGGGCCGACGCGGTGTCATCCAAGCTGGAACGCTTCTTGCTCCGTTTCATTTCACGAGCTCTTTCGCTTCCTTTGCTCCGCTCACGCTTTTCGACAAACTCTCCATCGCCCGCGCCATGCTCAATATTCTCCAGCACGCCGGTAACCCTCCTGACCTTCGCGAGAACATCTCGATGCTCGAATGGCTTCGCCGCCGCGGGCAAACCGAAGGCGCAATCAACCGCTTCTGGCGCGTGGTTCTCGTCAGCGCTCTCGACGAAGAACTTGACCGCACCGACGCCCGCTTCGGCGTCGACGTGTTCTGGAAAGCATTTCTGTCCAACAGCGCCGGCTATCGCATGGGCGTCCCCGCCGTGCCGCTTTCCAATCTCTACGACGGCTGCAAAGCTGAAATCGAGCGCCGGGGCGGGGAAGTGAACCTTCGCGCTACCGTCCGCGGCCTCAAAATCGAAAGCGGCCAGCTTGCTGGCATTCGCTTCGACGAAGGCCGCGAAGAGTCCGCCGATGCATACGTCTTCGCGGTCCCGCACACGGCTCTCGCTGAATTGCTACCCGAAAGTGTGAAGCAATCCGATCCCGGACTCGCCAACCTCGAAAAACTCAAAGTTTCCCCCATCACCGGCGTCCATTTCTGGTTCGATCGCACCGTCATGGACGACTCCTTCGTGACTCTCCTCGACACCACCACGCAGTGGATTTTCAACAAGACTGCGATCTATGCGGATTCAGGGTCCGTTCCGGCGAATGAATCGCGCGAAGCACTGCAACCCGCAGGCGCTCGCCAATATCTTCAACTCGTCATCAGTGCTTCCTACGATTTATTGCCGAAATCGCGCCAGGAAATCATCGATCTCTGTCTCGCTGAAATTCGCCAAGCCCTGCCGCGCGCCCGCGACGCGCAACTCCTCAAGGCCACCGTCATCAAGGAAGCCGCCGCCACGTTCTCTCCTGAACCGGGCGTCGACCGCTGGCGTCCTCCGCAACAGACCGCGATTCCAGGCCTTTTCCTCGCCGGCGACTGGACGCAAACCGGCTGGCCCGCCACCATGGAAGGCGCCGTCCGCAGCGGCTATCTCGCCGCCGAAGCTCTACTACGCTCCCACGGCACGCCGCGCTTTTTTCTGCGACCTGATCTGCCTCCTGACGGCTTCATTTCCATGTGGCTCGGCAACCGTTTGACAAATCACTCCAGCGATTGATGCTGATTTTACCTTTCTCCCTCAAACCAGCCGATCCTGCTCTCCCTGGCCACCAAATCCTCATTCGCGGCATCTATTATTTTGTAACCAGTGGCATGGGTCTCCATAAAGTGTTCGTAGTCTCTTCGCGAATTCCAGAAATCCAAAGTGAGGTAAACGGCGTCGCGGCTTGCATCACGCAACAGGCGAGTCTCCAGGTAGTTCGGATCGTTTCGAAACAGCTTGGCCCAGTCCCCCTTCGGGCTATAGGCTTTTTCGAACCGTTCTTCACAACCCGGCTTGACTTCGTACTCCCATAGCGCTAAAAACATAGAGGTCCCATCTCCTGCTCTCGGACGTGCCTATCTCTGCAGTCAAACGTTTGGGGATGTTCTTGCGGTCCGGCCGAGTGTAGCAATCCGATTGGATACAAGCCAAGTAGGCAAGCGCTCCGCGCGCAAAAGTACGTGTTGTTGCGGTTACAGTCCGTCGCGGCTGGCGGACGGAGGTATTTGTGGATCGAAAGTACAGTCACCGCGGCTATCGCGATTCCGAAAAATCGGAGAAGCGCGAGAGATCGCACGAGAAGAAGCCCCCATCTGGCGGTCCTCGAGGCGCCGATCAGTTCGGCCCGCGCACCCCGCGCATGGTCGGCACCGTCACCCGCGCGCGATGTTCCAACTGCGGCGCAGTCCTTACCCCAGGTTTTGACCCCAACGGCACCTGCCCCAAGTGCAACTTCGAGCTCCACTGCTGCAAGCAATGCCGTTTCTTCGATACCGGCGCGCAATTTGAATGTATGCAGCCCATTCCCGAGCGCATCTCCCCGAAAGATGCTCGCAACAACTGTACGTTCTATGAATTTCGTATGACCGTCGAAAAGGATACTGCTCCCACTTCCTACTCTCAGCCTTCCACGAATGGCGCCGCTCCTCCCGCCCCTCCGCGTTCCAGCGACGCCCGCCAAGCCTTCGAAGACCTCTTCAAAAAGTAGGACAGGCTTTAGCCTGTCTCTTGCATCTGGGCCTCCCATTGCATTCCGCCAGGCAGTTCCTTGCTATGCTTGCTTCCCGGAGGCACACCATGAAGCGCTCTCGCCGTTCTTTCCTTCAAACTGGTCTGGCTCTTCCGGCGGTTCTTAACTCTGTCCCCGACCTCGTTGCCACACAGCCTGCCCCTTCTCCTGTCGCCGAGGATTCTTCCTTCGACCCTTGGCTCGAAATCCACCGCGAAAATCTTCGCCACAACGTCCATGAAATCTCCCGCCGCGTTTCCGGCCGTCCCATCCTCGCTGTCATCAAGAACAACGGCTACGGCACGGGCGTCACCAACATTGCTCAGATCCTTGAGCCTCAATCCGAAATCTTCGGCTTCGCCGTTGTCAAGCTTCACGAAGCCCACTCCCTTCGCGACGCGGGCATCCGCAAGCCCATCCTTCTCCTCGGTCCCTTTGACGAACAGAATCTCGCCGATGCCGTCGCCCGCGACATCATGCCAATGGTCTACACTTCACTGGGCCCTACCCTCGACAAAATCTCCGCCCAATTGCAAAAGCCCGTGCCCCTCCACGTTTGCATCGACACTGGTATCGGCCGCGTTGGTGTCCCCTACTATCAAGCCGCGTCGCTCGTCCGCGATCTCGCTTCCCGCAAATCCGTTCAGATCCAAGGGGCCATGATGACTTTCACCGAAGACCCCGAGTTCGACAAGGAGCAGCTCCGCCGTTTCACCGAAACCTGTGCCGCGCTCGAAAAGGAAAGCGTCGTCCTCGGCAAAAAGCACACCGCTTCCAGCTTCGCCCTCTTTCAACACCCCGACGCGTTCTTTGACATGGTTCGTCCCGGCATGGCCATTTACGGCATCTACTCCGAAAACGAATTCCGCCACACCGGCGTCCTCGATCTTCGCCCTGCTATCAGCCTCAGAGCCCGCGTCATCTACGTGAAGAAATTGCGCAAGGGCGATAGCGCCGGCTACAACCGCGCCTACCTGGCCAAAGACGACGTCTGGGTCGCCACTCTTCCCGTCGGCCACGCCGATGGCTGGCCCCGCACCGCCGCCAAAGGTGCGAAGGTCCGCATCAATGGGGATCTTTATCCCGTCATCGCTTCCGTTTCTGCCAGCCACAGCATCGTCGAAGTCGGCTCCGAAGAAAAAGTCAAAATCGGCGACGTCGCCACTTTTTTCAATTCACAGGCCGCCTCCCGCCCCGAAGACGTCTCCGAGTCCTGCGGCGCTTCCGTCTACGACCTCACCATGCATCTCAGTCCTTTGCTCCCTCGCCGCATACTCTAATCTCCAAGAATATTCGTCTTCCTCCTCTCTGTGGTCTCTGCGACCTCTGTGTTGAAATCCCTTCGCTATTCGCCATCACGCACCGTCCACTTGAAAGAGCGTGAGAATCGCTACATAATCCGCCTGCCCTGACAATCACTCCGGGACCCGACGGCGCTCCATTCGCGCGCTCGTCTTAAAGGAAAGCTAACTATGCGACGCATACTCGTGACTTTCATTTTGATTCTCGCCTTCGCGGTTTCCACCCGTGCGCAGTCCAAGTCTCCCGTTCCGCCCTCTGACTACGGCCAATTCGAGTCGCTCCAAACATTCCGCGAGTATGGCGGCCTCTCGCCTGACGGCAAGTGGCTTGCTTACGGCATCAATCGTTCCAATCGCGATAACGAATTGCGCGTCACCAACATCGCTGACGGCACCACTAAGATCGCCGCCTTCGGCTCGCAGCCTGTTTTCTCCTCCGACTCGCACTGGGTCGCCTACGCTATCGGGTACTCCGAAGCGCAAGAAGAAAAAATGAAAAAGGATAAGAAGCCCGTTCAGAAAAAGATGGGTCTTTTGAATCTCTCCTCCGGCGAACAAACCGTCGTGGACGCGATCGAATCCTTCTCTTTCAGTCCCACCGGCAACTATCTCGCAATGCGCCGTTATCCGCCGGAGAAGAAGGATTCCGACAAAAAAGATTCAGACTCTCCCGATGGCGACGACACCCCTGGCGCTACTCTTCTCCTTCGCGAGCTTTCTTCCGGCCGCGAAACTTCTTTCGCCAATGTTTCCGAATACCTCTGGCAGGACCTTCCCAAGCGCGGCACCCTCCTCGCCATGACCCTCAACGCCGAAGACAAAACCGGCAACGGCGTCCAACTTTTCAATGTCGAAAACGCCTCCGTCCGTGTCCTCGACAATTCCTCCTCAATTTACAGCGGCCTCGCTTGGCACAAGAAAAGCGCTGACATTGCCGTCCTTCGCTCCAAATCCGACGACCACCGCGAAGGTTCCACGCAAGTCGCTCTCGCTTGGACTCATCTTGGTGAATCTTCTGAAGCCGCACACCTCTACGATCCAACCACCGACTCGAAATTCACCACCGGCATGCGCACTGTCTCCTTCCACAAACCATCCTGGGCGGAAGACGGCGGCATCGTTTTCCTCGGCGTTGCCAAATGGGACGAAAAAATTGCTCTGCCGAAAAAGCCCGCCGCAACTTCTGCCGCAGACGCCGCCAAGCCTGATTCGGCCTCGAAAGATGCTTCAAAGCCAAAAGACAAGGACGAAGAGGAGCAACCCTCCGTCGCCGTTTGGAATTGGCATGACACCGAGGTCATGCCGAAGCAGAAACTCAGCGCCAAACACAATCGCGAGAAAAACATGCTCGCCGCCTGGGATGTAGACAAGAACTCTCTCGTTCTCTTAGGAAAAGATCTCGACGAAGAAGTCACTCCTCTTAAGCACCAAAACTCAGCCGTTGCCGCCAGTTGGTCCGCCTACGCCATGGAGCGTTCCATCGGTCGTCCCGCTGCCGACATTTCGCTGATTGACCTCACCACCGGTGACCGCACCAAAGTGCAAGACCACCTCAACGATGACTACTACCTCGAAACCAGCCCGAGCGGTCGCTACCTTCTCTATTTCCATGACGACCACTACTGGACCGTTAACACCGCCACGAGCACCATCACCAACATCACCAAGAACGTCCAAACCGCTTTCGCCAATCGCGAGTCCGACTACACCATCAAGCAAAAGCCCGCCTTCGGCGTCGCGGGCTGGACCAAAAACGATGCTGCTGTCATCCTCTATGACAAATTCGATCTCTGGCAGGTTGCTTCCGATGGTTCCAAGGCCGTTCGCCTCACCGATGGAGCCGCCGACCAAATCCGCCATCGCTATGAAAAACTCGATCCGGAGGAAGAATGGATCGATACCGACAAGCCAGTCTATCTCACGCTCTTCGGCATCTGGTCCAAAAAATCCGGCTTCGCGCGCCTCCGTCCTGGTGCAGCCGGCGCTCTCACGGAAGAGCATCTCGTTTTGCTCGACAAGAGCCTCGACCATCTCGCGAAAGCGAAAGACGCCGACACCTTCGAATACGTCTCACAAACTTTCGTCGAGTCTCCCAACGCCTTCATCGCCGGCCCCGATCTGAAAGATCCCAAGCAAGTCACCAAAACGAATCCCTTCCAATCCAATTACGCCTGGGGTCACGAAGAGCTTATCGAGTATAAGAACTCTCATGGCGACCGCCTGCAAGGTGCGCTCTACTATCCCGCCGCCTACGACCCTGCGAAAAAATATCCGATGATCATTTATATGTACGAGAAGCTCTCGGACGGCCTGCACCGTTACAGTCCGCCTTCCGAGCGCAACTACTACAACTTCAGCGCTGCTTCACAGCACGGCTATTTTCTTCTCGAGCCCGACATCATTTTCAAGCCTCGCGACCCCGGCGTTTCCGTCGTGGATTGCGTCACCGCTGCCGCCAAACGGGTCATCCAAATGGGCGTCGTCGACTCGAAAAAGATCGGCGTCATGGGCCACTCCTGGGGCGGCTTCGACGCTTCTTACCTTGCCACCCACACCTCGAATTTTCTTGCGGCAGCCATCGCCGGCGCCCCCATCACTGATCTAGTCAGCAACTACGGCAATCACCACTGGAGCTCTGGCATCGCCGAAACCGACCACATCGAAACCGGCCAGCAGCGCATGGAGGTCCCGCTTTACGAGGATCTCCAGGCCTACATTCGCAATTCCGCCGTCTTCGGCGTTGCAGGGATGACCACTCCTCTCCTCATCGAAGTGGGCGACAGTGACGGGACTGTCTTCTACCATCAGGGCGTTGAGCTCTATAACATTGCCCGCCGCGCCAAAAAGGAAGTTGTCCTTATCGAATACGCCGGCGAGGACCACGGCCTGCGTAAAAAAGCCAACCAGATCGACTATCAGCACCGTATTTATGCCTGGTTTGGGCACTACTTAAAAGATGAGCCTGCGGCTGCTTGGATCAGCAAAGGCGAATCGTTTCTCGATCACGAAAGGGAACTGAAGAGACTCAAAGCGGCCGACACAAAAGCCGGCGCTGCAGAAAACTAATCCTCAACTGCAAAGCTAACCGTAACAATTCAACACTGTTAGGGCCAGCTTGCCAGACACACCCAAGCTAGGTACTAAGAGTCCTATGCGCTTCCCCTCTCCTATCAATTTAGTTCCATCCTTATTCTCTAAATTTGGTCCCTCTAATTCTTTCTTCACTGTCGTATACTTCTCAGGCGTCGGGACTCCCTTCCCGCGGAGCTCCTCACGGCAGAATCGCCAAATTGTCCTATCGAGGTGGAATTAGCCTATGCGAATGAACAAAAAAGGTTTTTCCCTGATTGAGCTCCTGATCGTCGTCGCCATTATTTTGATTATCGCCGCCATCGCTATTCCGAACCTCATCCGCTCGCGCATGTCCGCGAATGAGGCCTCGGCGGTCGGCTCTCTCCGCGCCATTAACACGGCGGAGATCGCCTACTCCACCACCTATTCTTCGGTCGGCTTTACGAACCTCGGCAGCCTCGGTGGCGCCGCTGCCACCTGCGCGACTGCGACCGGCGCGACTTCGTCAGGCGCGTGTTTGATTGATGAAGTACTGGCTTCTGGCACCAAGAGCGGTTATACGTTCGCAGTGAATGCGGCTGGCGGCCCACCCAATGTAACGTACTCCTCGACAGGTTACGCCCAGGTACAGGGCCAGAGCGGCCAGCGAGCCTTCTGCTCGGATCAATCCGGCGTGATTCGCGCCAACGCCACCTCAGGAACCTGCGTCAGCGGGGATGCTCCAATCTGAGTTTGACCTCAAACGACTCCTATTCGCCGCGCCAGTGGCGCCAAGCACGGGGCAATCGCCCCGTGCTTTTTCTTTTCTCACTGCCACCTACACTGGCTCTCTCAGGGCTCGACCTCCAGCAGCGCGAAGCCATTGACCGGCAGCCGCAGTACCAAGTGTCCATCCCGTATGGCCGTCTCTTCCGGCTGCCCCGGCGCCGTCCGTCGATTGATCTCTTCCACCTGCTTTTCGGTCGGATAACGCGGGCTTCCCAAACTTTTGTAAACAGCCATCGCATTGCTATGTTCCGCGTCAATCCGTGAAATCCGAACCCTCTTCGCGCCTTTTACTCCCCGAAATTCCAAATCAAAATCGCGCACTGATCCGCTCTGGTTCGGCGGCCACAAATTCCAAATCACAATCGCCAACCGGCCATCATCTCTCTTCGTCACCAGCACATTTTCCGCCGTTGCCGCAAGCCTTGTCCTCCCCAGCTTGTGAAACAGCGAAAACGCATAGTAGCTCGGCTTCTTGATCCCTCCCGGCGCAATCAGTCCGAACCCTCCATAAAACGGCTCCCGCGCCGGGCCGCCCTCCTCAAATACATCGCTGAACGCCCAAAACGACACGATGTCTACCATTCCATCGCAATCATGAATCGTCTGCGCCGTCGCAGTTGCCGAATAACTTGTGTCTCCGGCGTGCAGCTCGCCGTATCCTGACACGTTCCATTCCGTCCAAAACAGCGGCAGCTTTGGGTAGGCCGACGCCAGGATCTGCTTGTGAACTTTTTCTACCGCCTTGCATGCCCGCTTCTCGATCGGGATCTCCTCATGCGTCCCGAACAAATCCTCCACCGTATCGTCCGAATACCCGTGCGTCGAAACGAAATCCACCGGCACATTTTCTTTCGCCGCGTGCGCCAGAAAATCGTCCACCCAATGTGCCGAGGATGTCGCTGGCCCGCCTACGCGCAATCGCGCTTTCACCGCTTTCAGCGCCCGCGCCGTGTGGTCGTACAGCTCAAAGTACGTGGCCTGCTTCGGCTCGCCCGACCAAAAATCAATATTCGGCTCGTTCCACACTTCGAAATACCACTGCGAAACCTCGTCAATCCCATATCGGTCCACTAAAAATCGCGCGAACTTCCGGATCAATTCATCCCACTTCGCATAATCCTTCGGCGGCGCAACGTTCTGCTTGTACCAGAACAGATGCAGATCCTGCCGCACCGCCAGCTTCTTCGGCATGAAGCTGATTTCCACGATCGGCCTCACGCCATTGTCCAGCAGGCCGTCGTACACCTGCCCCACGTATGTGAAATTAAATTGTGGTCGCCCCGCCTCGTCTTCGTCGTACACGCCCAACTCATCGTGAAAAATCGCGTCAAACCGCATGTATCGAAAATCCGTCACCTTTTTCACTTCCCGCAAATCGTTGCGATACGATTCCCTCAGCGACAAGATCGCTCGCCCCGACCCGAACGATTGCTCCCAAAAATGCGGAAACGGCTTGGCCTCCGCCGTCGCGTCAATCATCACTCGCTCCGCCGTTTGTCCCCGAGCCCCCACCGCTCCCATCACCGTGGCGCAAGTCACTCCCCACAAAACGAAAACACCAATTCGCATCACCCTTCCTCCGCGTTCGTTTTTATTTTTCTATTTTCTGTTTCTAATTTAAGTCAGCGCGGGCCTACAGGCCGCATCTGCGTGTGGTGTATTGTCTCATCCACCCAGCTTCCTCAGCGTCTTCTCGACGTCGTCTTTCATCTTTTTTTCTCGCGTTTCCAAATCCTTGTCCGGCTTGGCCGCCAGCAGTTTGTCCAAAACGTCCAGGTTACCCTTCACCACCTGGTTCACCGTTCTTAGGTGATCCACTTCATTCAGCCCGCGCACCTCAAAAATTCCGCCCGTCTGCAAAAAGTTATCGCTCAACTCCAGCAAATACACCCGCGGATCAATCTCCACCTTCCCGCTGTTGAACATTTGCTCGCCCTTGTTCACGTCTTGGCCCGCGCCCGCCATCGCTGACAGAACTTTCGCCAGGGAGTTCCGGTCTGCCACCACTTCTGCGCCAACCCGCTCGGGGTCTTCAATCCACTGCCCATTCTTGACCTTCGTCACGGCCGGGTCCGTTCCGCCGGTGAACCCGGGAAACGTCACCTCGATTGGCATCGTGTTGCCGCCCAGCTTGCCTCGCTGATTCATCACCGACTGCATTGCGTCCATCAATCTCGTCCGCGCGATCCCGTAATAGTCGTTGCGCATCCGGCCAAACGCACCGGCGCGCGCCGCCGGCTGCTTCGAACCCGCAGTGTAGGCCTCCGCCATCTGCTTGCTCGCATCGGCCAACGCCGTCACCAGCGCCACACGCAGCACGGCCGCTTGCTGGCCCGCGGGCTCGTCCGGCGCTGCTTTCATCGCGCCTTCCAAGTTCGTCAACGCTGCGCTGAAATCGGAACTCTTCAAATTGTTTCTCGCATCGCTCAGGAACTGCTCGCTCGGCGGTTTTGTCGGCCCGCTCTGACACGCCACGAAAAACAGGGATACTGCCATCGCCACAAAAGGCCAGAAGGGGTGTTTCATCGTCGTTACCTCGGTATGAACTGATTTCCGGTTCCGCGCGAACCTATCTTTGCCCCGCGCAATCCGGCTTTCGTTCTCTGCTTGTGGAACTGCTACCCGGGTGGGAGCGCACCTGTGCGCACTACCCGCATCTTAGTTCCGCGCTTTCCCTGAGTCAACCAACCCACTCTGTCCTTCCGGGGAGCGAAGCGACGAGGAATCCTGACTCGATTTCAGCATGCCCACCCTGATGTGAACATCGCAGCACACAAATCGCGTCCCCTGCATAAAACGCCTGCGCCCTTCCGCAGCCAAAGTAAAATTCCCGCGCATTGTCGGGTAGGAGGCATGTCGGCGCGCAGGTTCGCTGCCTCTCGATCCGCACCAGGCAAATATGTCCGTTGTTAGGGAGCTGAGTTTCCCAAACCCCAAGTGCCGGTCGGAAGTCCTGCTTCACTTCGCTGTTGACTTTAAGTTGTCGACCGTTGACTCTGCGGATCTTTAGAAGGAAAGTCTCGCGCTCAGTTGGATTTCTCGCCCGGGCGTCATGGCCATGGTGATGGTTCCAAACTGTGGAGTATTCACAAACCGGTTGGGCGTTCCCAGATTTGTCTTGTTCAGCGCGTTAAAGGCTTCCCCGCGAAACTGAAAGTGCAGCTTCTCGGTCAATTGGAAGGTTCGCTGCAGCGCCAAATCCATCGTTTGCAGCGGCGGTCCGTAGACGGAGTTGCGTCCCACATTGCCAAACGTGTAGGCCGCCGGTGTCGCAAATGCTGCCGGGTTAAACCATTCCGCTGCGGTTCGCGTTCCCGGACCGAAAATCGGCTGTCCTGTGTAATTGGCGCGGATTGGGTTTTCTCCCAGCACCGTCCCTGCGTTGGCGGTGTCCCCGAACACGGAAATCGTGAATGGCATCCCCGACTCCGCCTGATACACGGTAGAAAAATGCCAGTTCGATGTCAGCAGACTCGTCCATGCCATGCTGCGCACGGCAGGAATGTCATACACGGTGCTCAGCGCAAACCGATGCCGCACGTCGCACCCCGGCCCTTTCTCTGCCGCGAGGTCGCCGTCATTCTGTGGAATCGCTGATTCGTCCATCGGCGACCGGAAATCCGGTGAGTTCGTCAGGTTCTTCGAAAAAGTGTAATTGGCCAGCAGGCTCAGTCCATGCGAGTACCTGCGCCGCACATTGATATAGCCCGCGTCGTACCAGCTCTGCGCGGAGTTCTCCAGCAGATTGATCGTGCTGACCGGGAACGTATTGCTCTGATATACGAATGTCGCCGAGCTTTCACTCGTTGAAATCACGCTATCCGGCACGAAACTCAGCGTCTTGAACGGCCGCCGCGGCCCGAGCGGCCCCGGCCCCGGCGTCGCGTTGTTAATCAGATGCGCGCGCTGCAAGTGGAATCCTCGCGCTCCCACGTAGCCAACTTCCACGGACGTATTCGGCCCCAGGCTTTTCTCCACCGACGTGTTCCATTGCTGGATGTACTGCGCGGCCGCATGCGGATCAAATGCCGTGAAGCTGACGGTCGTTGCAGGCAAAGTTCCTTGGCCCAACACCGGCGTTCCGAAGTTCAAACCCTTTGCAAACAGCGAAGCTGGCGGCGTGAAGTTATCCGCCTGCTGCGTTTCCGGAAACACATACGGCACGTTGTGCCGCTGATTGCACCAGGTGTTGCCATCCACCGGCGTGAAGAAAATTCCATACGCCGCGTGCACCACCAGCCCGAAATGCGGAATCTGTTTTGCCAGCCCGAACCGCGGAGCAAAATTGTGCTTGTTCGAATAGAGCAGTCCTTGCGGATAGCCGTTCTGGCCGCCGACGAATACCGAAGGCACGCCCTTCTGAAAAATCAGGTTCGTGTTGGTGTAATTCGAATCGTACAGCGGGCTGGAATACTCATATCGCACCCCGTAATTAATTGTCAGCGTCGGCGTCATTCGCCACGCATCTTCGGCGTACGCCCCCGCGCCCCAGTTTTTCAGGTTCATCTGCGGGATGCCCGCCTGGCGCTGCTTCACCGTCGGCAGGCTCAGCAGTAAGCTCGCCAGCGCCGATCCCGTTCCATCGTTGAATCCCTCATCCGTCGTATATCCATTCGTGAACTGGTAGTAGCCGCGGTTTTGAAAGAAACCCCACATCGGCCACCAGTAGCGGCTGATATTTCCTCCAACCTTAATCCCGTGCCTCCCATGCTGCCACGCCAGCGCATCGCGCCCTTCCAGGATCGTGTCCCACGCGTGCATCGGCGTTGCCGCAAACGTGTCTCCGATTCCCGTGTATCCCTGTACCGCAAACCACGGCGCCCCCCAGGCCGCTTGGCCCCCAAATCCGACTCCCTGGATTCCCAGTTGCGTCACATAGTCGTTCACATTGTCGTTCTGGCTGGTGTGATCCATCGACAGCCGCGACGCCGCCACCGTCAGCGCGTTCACTTTCCCGCCCGCAAAATCGTGATTCCAGGAGATGACCGTTTGTTGCGAGAGATTGTCGAATGGCGAGCCAAATCCCGGCAGGTTTTCCGTCGTCGCTGTCACGCCGTTTGACGGCGAAAATCCTCTTTCTCCGCTCGCCGAATACCGCCCAAACAAGCGGTCGTTATTCGAAAAAATGTGATCAACGCGAATCGTGCCTTGATCGTTGAAGTGCGTCCCATTCCGTATATCCAGGTAATTGTTCGAGTCCACTCCCGACGTGCCCATCATCGTCATATTGGGTTCCGGCAGGACCGCCAACAGGAAATTCTCCAGGTTCTGGTTGATCCGGTTGGAAGGAATCTTGTTTCCTGGAAATTGGCTCCGCGTATACGGAAAATTCGACGGCCCCGTCGGCAAGCTCGGATTGTAATTAGGATTTGGCACCGCGGTGGTCGGATCGTAGATGTTCACGCCGCTCTTGCTGAAGTCGCCCTGAATTTCCGCCATGGTCGGAACCGTCAGAATCTGCGCGTCCGCTTGCGCCAGCCGCAGCCCCTCGTAGTTCACGAACAGAAACGTCTTCTTCCCGATCAGCGGCCCGCCGAACGACGCCCCATAGTTGTTCTGCACCAAATGATTGTTGCCCATCGAGTCGAACGTGCTCGCGTCCATCCCCCCGTTTCGCAAATACTCGTACACCGTTCCGTGGTATTGGCTCGTGCCGGACAGCGTCACAATGTTGATCTGTCCACCCCCAGCGCCGCCCATGTCCGCCGTGTAGCTGCTCGTCTCCACCTGAAATTCCTGCACCGCGTCCGGCGATGGGCTGAAATTCTGTGTGCTGAATGTCGGGTCCGTATTCGTCGCGCCGTCCAGCAGAAAATAATTGGCGTTTGGCCGCGCCCCTCCAAGCACCACCGCTGACCGTTGCCCCGGCCTCCAATACAGTGGACTGGTCTCGCCCGTCTGCGCGCCGAAGCCCACGTGCGCGCCCGGCACTGTCAGCACCAGGTCGATCAGCATCCGTCCGTTCAGCGGCAGTTCTTGGATGGATTGCGGCTCCACGACTTCGCCCACGCTCGCATCCATCGCCCGCATCACTTCTGCGCTGCTCCCTACTTGCACTGCCTGTTCTGTCGAACTGAGTTTCAGCGAGATTTCGATCGCCAGCTTTTGCCCGACCTCCAGCCGCAGCTTTTGCGTGGTTGGCGCAAAGCCTGCCGCTTCCGTGCGAACTTCATAGTCCCCCGGCAACAGCCCGTCTGCTTCAAACAATCCCTGTTCATTCGTCGTCACGCGCCTGACTTCTCCGGTCGCCAGGGCCTTGAACGACACCGTCGCTCCCGACACCGCCAACCGCTGCGGATCCTTTACCGACCCGGTCACCACCGCGGTATTGCTTTGGCCCAAGCAAATCGCCGCCGCAACAAAATGGAAAAGGATTACCCCTAGGACCTTGCGCATGGACTCCACCCCTTTTGAACTTGCAGCTCCCATTCCTGGCGGAATCTCCGGCTTGGCTGCCTATAGACACAGCTCCGCCACGAGCCCGCGGTTTGCCGCACGACTCTTCCCCTCGACTAACGCGTCACACCAGGAAGTGACCTGGTCACCAAATGCTGTGAGATTTAAACGGCGGGGCTTCCCAAGAACAATACTGCAAAAGTACTACCCGCGTCACGCATGACGCCCTGTCATTTGCGCCGTTTGCCTCCATCTGCTTCACACCGCTGCTCTTGCTGCTGATCGGTTACGACTGGTGGTCCACAGGCAAGGTGCAGCGCCTAACGATCTGGTCGGCGATTTTTCTGGTCGTCGTGCAGCAAATCCGCAATCCGCTCGGCAACACCGCTGCCTGGCAGAGTTTCACGGCCTGGGTCGTAATGCACATGCCCTCGTTTTCCTGATCGGGGATAAACGGCGTTGTCCTACAATCGAAGGCGAATACACGAATCATGATGGCCAATCGGCTCGGCAGACTCGAACTTCTGCTTTGGTACGTCGCGTCAGTTCTTGGCGCTGGAATCATGCTGGTGATTGTGGCTACGGTCACGGGCACAACGGTTGGACCTTACCCACACCCGTTGTCACAAGCCCTCATATTTATAGCTGCATCAATCTTGGCGCTGAAGGCCGTGTTGTCCAGGCTCCATGACATTGGCTGGCCGGGATGGACTCTTATCCTCATGTTTGTTCCATTCATGAACGTCCTAGCATTGTTGTTCTTGGTGATCGTACCCGGTCAAAAAAGAGCAAACCGGTACGGCGAGCCAACGGTTTTTCTCCAACGCCTGCGGAAGATCGGAAGTAGCCAAGTGCCTGATTAACGGGGTTGGCGGAGAAGGGGTTAAATCCTAGAGCCCCGCAGCGGGGCGCGGCAGCGCATATCTGATTGTCAGCCAGCCCTTAGCCCGGCATGTTCGCGTTTCGAGGGGCGTATTCGTCTGAAAACGTGTCCCCACAGAGCCGCCCTGCTGTCACCCCAACTAGTGATGCCACTCACTGACTGCGAGTAGGTTCTTCCGTGCAATGGTTGGGGAGCAGTCAGGAGGTATGTCATGACGAGCTACGATTCCAGTGTTCTCCAGGAAAACGCAGACAAGCTCTATTCGCGGGCCTCGCAACTAATCGCAAGCTACGCAGCGGTCGGAGCCGTGTTCGCGTGGGTTGCCATCTATTTCCTAGAGCCGCTGATCCTAAGCATTCTGCGGCTGCCGGCAACGTACAGTTTGATCCCTCTCCAGCTTTTGGGCGCGGTAATTGCCGCCATCCTCGGTGGAGTGTGGGGATATGGGAAGGGAACTGCCCTAAAGCTTCAAGCACAAGTGGCACTATGTCAGATGAAGATCGAACAAAATACCAGCCACCTGGAAGCCATCGAGCAGAATACTTTCCTGGCGAAGCTCGAGCAGCACCTAAGCCAGTCCGAGGATAAAGCGGCAGTCGCTTCCTTTGCTCGTTGAATCCCTGGCGCCGTGCCTTCGCGCCGCGAAGAATTTGCCTCCCGAAATCACAGCCTTGGAGCGCACGAACCGCTCTCGGCGGGATTAGATGTATTTAGAAGTAGCTTCGTCGAATAAGCCCCCCAAACCGTCATTTCGAGCGAAGCAGGCTGACTCTCTCTTCCGCGTTCGCGAAGGCGAACGCGTCTGCCCTGCGCAGTCGAGAAATCTCTCTTCGCACAGCTTCTAAAAGAGTAGTAGCCGGTCTTCAGACCGGCTCCACGCCCCCATCTCCTCGTCTAACGAACTACAATGAAGGAAATGCCATTCAGAATCCCAAGCGGCTTGGCCGCTAGCTGCCGCAAGTCCGCTGAGCGCATGGCCTGGCTGGAGCGTCTGCCTGCTGTGCTGCGAGAGCTGGAGCTGAGATGGTCACTAAAAATTGGTGCTCCGTTCGATGGCGAAGAGGTGAGTTGTTCGTACGTGGCACCCGCCGCTTGCGCAGATGGGACGCCGGCCGTGCTGAAGGTCGGCATGCCCCACATGGAGGGACAACAAGAAATCCAAGGCCTGCGCTTCTGGCAGGGAGACCCAACTGTCCGCCTACTCGAAGCGGACGACAATCTCTCCGCGATGCTTTTGGAACGGTGTGAGCCGGGGGCAGTTCTTCGGGAACAGGACGAGCGCGAGCAAGACTTGGTCATTTCAGGTCTGTTGCGTCGTCTATGGCGTAAGCCGGCAACACCTCACCCGTTTCGCCCGCTGTCGGCCCTGACCGCGTATTGGAGTGACGAGACTTTGACGCAAGCGGAGAACTGGCCCGACGCCGGTTTGGTCCGCGAAGGACTGCGTCTCTTTGAAGAATTGCCACGCAGCGCGCCTAATGAAGCGCTCTTGGCGACTGACCTGCACGCCGGCAACATCCTCCGGGCGCAACGGGAGCCTTGGCTTGTCATTGACCCGAAGCCGTTTGTGGGAGATCCCGCCTACGACGCCACCCAGCATCTGTTCAATTGCTCCACAAGATTGCAAACCGATCCTCACCGGACAATCCGAAGCTTCGCTGACCTGCTCGGCGTTAATCACGAACGCATCCGCCTATGGATGTTCGCGCGTGCAGCAGCTGCTCCTCGCGACGATTGGAATAACCCCGCTCTGATGGGACTGGCTCGCGCCATTTCCCCGTAATTTGGATTTGCCAGTCTCCAGCATCATTTGCAGTCTTGATAGCGTCGGCCGGGTACCCCATGGCCCGGTCTGTCTTGCGCATGGGGATTCTAACTCCTTGGATCCGAGCCATTTATGTTTCTGCTTGAGAAACACTACTAATATGCTATAAGAGGACTATCTTTTCGCTTGCCCTGAGGGACGAAGGGCGCTCTCTGCCAAGGTTGGAGCTGCAAAGCAGGCCTTGCTCTTCAGCCCTGACTGCCACAACAATCCCACTCAGGCTAAACACGTGTGATTTTCGTCACATTGCCCCGCACTTCCAGGCGCTAGGCTCAGCCCGGGCCGCGCACCAGATCTCTTCTGGGAACAGGGCGCGCCGTCCAAGATGGCTCGCGCGCGGCCCACTAGGTAGCGCACTCTCCGTTTGTGTCTCCCATCCTCTTTACTTTCTGTCACTTAATAAGTGTATTAATAAAGTACTTGACAGCAACCGCTTTTCGTGCTAGCGTGTTGTGTGATTCACTTGAAGTCGCTTCGAGCTTTTTGCCTTCTCTCCGCCAAAACATCAAATTTTTTCCTCCATGTTTTCAATGGTTTGCGCACTCTTCCATTTTGCGTAGGATTTACGTCCTTTGTTTGCCGCTCTTACGAAAAATACCGGGGTGTACCTAAATTCTTCCCATTTTGGGACACGCCAACTCACTCCTCACCGGTCTCTGCTCTCGGATCTCTTCCAATCTTTACATCCTTACTTCTTTACGTCCTTACTTCCCAGCCCCATCGGGAACAGCGTCGGTTCCGCGGGCGGCGTATCTGCAATTTCGTCGAGCTGGGGGTAATGCTGCCGGAGCGGCTCCGGCACCTTCACTTTGCTGCCCTTCAAGATGTGGATGAGCTGCAGCGCGTTCACCACGGCTTTGCCTTGAAAATGATTATTCGTCACCACGAACGTGTCCCGCGTGTGTGCGCTCACTTTCCTCACCCGCGCCACCCACGGCTCGAGTTCCTCGGTCGAATAAAGGTAGTTGTACCGTTCATGCGACGGAATGGTTTCGTCATCGCTGAACCACGTGTCGTACCGACGTCCGTGCAGCCGCACATAGCCCACCGGGGAAGTCGCCTGCGCCGAGGGCGCCAGCGATCTTCCAATAATCGGCTGGTCGATGTTGCAGATTCCCGCTCCATGCTCGTGCAGCAGCGCCAGCGTTTCCGGCGAATTCCACGTGGCGTGGCGCACTTCCACGACCAGTGGATAGTCGCGGAAGCGCAGCAACACCGCCGACAAGTAAGCCATCGTTTCTTTTGTCCGATGAAACGAAAAAGGGAATTGCAGCAGCACCGCCCCGAGTTTTCCCGCTTCCCGCAACACGTCGAACCCCGCGCGCACCGCTCGTTCATCCTCTGCCGTTGCGCCTGCCGTTGCCGAAACAATATCGTGCGTGAAGCGCTGCCACAGTTTCGCGGTGAACACGAATCGCGGATTCGCCGCCACCAGCTCGACCCAGTGCTTCGCGTGATCCGGCTGCAACGGCTGATAGAAAGACGTATTGATTTCGATAGTGTCGAAAAACTCGGCGAGATATGCCGCTTCGTGAAACCCTTTGGTCCGTCGCGCTGGATAAACGTATCCCGCCCAGTCCGGATACGACCACCCCGCAGGGCCAATGCGCAGCGTATGCGCCACCGCCGTTTTCGCTTCCGAACGCTCGCCGCTCGTCTGCGGAAAAATCCCTCGCGTCCTGCTTTCCGCGGATGTTTTTCGTTTGCGCTGCGGCATGAATCGATGCGCGCGGAACTTGCGCCGCGAGCAGAGTAGTGGCAAGTCCACAGAAGTGTCAATGCGCCGGTACCAAACGATCGGTACTTGCCTCCAGTTGCCCTCCGCCTTGCAGGCTGCTATGCTTTGGCCGATGTGGAACGAATGCCAGTTCCGCTTCCCGCCGCCCTTCCTTTCGATCCCTTACAGGTGCACACATGAAACTCTCCATCAACTACAAGCATGTCGAGTATCACAAGCCGGTTGAACTTGAAGTTGGTCGTCATGTCGCCAAATTGGAGAGGCTGCTGAAAACGTACTCGCCGGACCTCTTGCAACTGCATGGCGGTTTCACCATAAACCCGCGCACTGCGGAGATCTCATGCACTCTAAATCTCTCCATGCCTACGGGAACTTTGCACGCATCAGGCGAAGGTCCCGCCGTGCGCGCCAGCTGCAAGAAAGCATTCGTGGACCTCGAGACCCAGGTGAAAAAACACCAGGCCAAGCTGCGAAAACATTTTGAATGGAAACGCACGCGCAGCCGCGTCCGCGCCGGGGCCATTTCCTAGCCGCTGCAAAAGGGAAGAGCCCCGCGCGCCAAGAAACTCGCTGAGGTTACATTCGTCATTCCGAGGAGCGAAGCGCGGCTCTTACGCTCTGGTCGCTTCTGCGAGGAATTTCTCTTAAATTGTGGGCAAAGAAAATCGCGCGCGAGCCGCGAAAAACTGCGCACGAAAAATTGCGTACGAGTTGCGATTCTTGGACCGCCCCGCGAGCATGCTACAATAAAAAGTTCACGCCATAGGGGCGTAGCTCAGTGGTAGAGCAGCGGCCTTTTAAGCCGAAGGTCGTGGGTTCGATCCCCACCGCCCCTACCAAACCAATTTTGTTTTCAATGACTTGCAACAAAACTTTCTAACAAAACCCCGCTTTCTAACAATTCAGCCTCAGTGAACCAATTTTGCCGAGCGATTCTCAACAAAATTGCGCTGCTCATCTCCGATGACATGGCCGTAGATTCCCAGCGTGATCCTCGCGTCACTGTGCCGCAATTGCCGCTGCACAACGGCTGGTGTTGCGCCGTCAGCAAGCAAGGAACTAGCCGCGCCGTGCCGCATCGAATGAAACCCGCCGCGCGGGATACCCAACGCATCCAAAAGCGGATGCAGGTATTTCTCGCGCAGCTTGTTTGCTGAGAGTGGTCTGCCAATCCGGTTGACGAAAAGCAATTCGTTCTTGCCGGCATGCCTCAAGAGATGAGCACACAACCGCGCCTCAAGCTCCCTCGACATGGGCAAGTCCGCGCTGCTGGCCTTAGACTTCACCGCACCTGGCGTCCGCGTGACAGCGTCAACGCTCTGCCGGATGCGGATGATGTGCTTTGCGAAGTCCACGTCAGACCGGCGAAGTCCAAGAGTCTCGCCAATGCGTAGGCCGAGAACAGCCGTAACCGCGACGATCGTGCTTAAAGGCTCCGGCGCATTGACGATAATCTTCTGGACTTCCTCATCGGTGAAACAACGCGGCTCTGCTTTCACGCCCTCACGCGGCAAGGTGAGGTCTGCGAAGCGAAAATCTCCGCAGGTGTAATTCCAAGCCCGCGCCGTCCTGAGAAGCGATGAAAGAGTGAGCAACACGTTTTCTAACGTCTTGCGGGAACGTCCGCCGCTGGCGAGATGCGCCACAAAGCCCTGTACTGTCTTTGTGGTGATCTCCGTCAGGGACAGAGTTCCTAACTTTGGGATGATGTGCGCTCGCAGATGCGACTCCGCCGCCCTCGTTGTCGAGCCCTTCAAATTCACTGCAACGTCGCGCCGCCACTCTTCGACAAATCCGGCGAGTGTCAGGCCGAGTCGTTGCGGAATTTTAAGAGCAGTTTCGTTCACTTTGTCCAAGAACGGCTGAAACTGCTTCCACGCTGCGCGTTTCGATTGTTCGCTTACGAGTCCGAGGGGCTGCCAGGATTGCTCCCGCTTGAACGTTCCATCCGTTTGCAGCACATCCACGCGATACACTCCGTACCGCCGCCCGGACTTTTCAACCAAACTACCTCTCTGAAACCGTCTCCTTGGCACTGGATTCGCTCCCGTGCTCATCGGAGAAGGCGTTACCGGGCGCGAGTGTACCACAGCGAACAAAGGGCCGGGTTGGGACGCGGTTGCCATTTAGGGAATCAGGATTGCAGACATCTGCATCGTGCTTGCCTTTCGCCCACGAATGTGGGCTGGAACGACCCCAGAAAACCTTTTGGGTGCGCAAGCGAGAAAAAGGCGGGGTCGTTCCAGCCCACTTGGGTGTTTCGCCCGCGCCCAAAAGTCGCAACACCGCACGTTCAAGTGTTTCTCATTGCGAGAGTTGCGCGGACCGCCAGGGTGAACGTGAAGGTGAACGACCCGGTGAACTACATGTTTCAGTTGGCGTTCACCTCTAACGTGCAGAACACCCGCATAAAATGCGGCGATTCTCGAAGTGGGCAGAGAGAACAATTTGCTATCATGCGGCAAGTTTTTCGT
The DNA here is from genome assembly GCA_035623215.1 of Candidatus Acidiferrum sp. Lineage (GTDB taxonomy): Bacteria > Acidobacteriota > Terriglobia > Acidiferrales > UBA7541 > Acidiferrum. The sequence continues at coordinate 117 of DASPTW010000008.1, read as the reverse complement.
TCTCACAGCAAGCCCCTCTCGCGGAGAATCTGTTTTTGTTCCTCGATAGACCGCTGGCTGGAAAAGCGAGTTTCGCGCTTCACGCCTTGAAGCGTCTTATTCGACAGCTCTTCACTG
>DASPTW010000007.1:0-4887 GCA_035623215.1 Candidatus Acidiferrum sp. | reverse complement strand
GAGCTTGATTCCGCTGGCGTTGTTGGAAGACTCGCCTTTGCTGAAGTTCTTCAAATCGACAACCTGTTTGTCGATGTCGTCGATTTGCTTCTGCAACTTTTCGAGCTGTTTGCGGACGGAAGCCACGTACGAATCGCTCACTGTTTTCGGCCCCGAGGTTTTTGGCTTGTTTTTGGGGTCGCCAACTACAGAAACGGGACCTGCGGATTTGACGTCATCATTGGTCCAGACTTTTTTGGGCTTGTTTGTATCCGCCGGCGCAGTCGAATCCTGCTGCTGAGAGGATGGCTGGGGCGCGGGATCAGGCGATTGCGCCGCCGCGGAAAACGCCGCGAAAAGCGGGGCCAGCAGGGCCAGCGTAAGCGAACGTAGCATGATGCCTCCAGACTCCGAGGACTGGGGGGATACTCCTAGTTACGTTCAGTTTAGGGGAAACGCGCCGAGGAAAGCTGGCCTATGGGACAGGCTTGCCTAAGTCAGCATGGCCCAGCTCCTTGCGGATGACTTCCAGCGCTTCTTTCGGTGGGCCAATGTAGCGGTAGTTCGAGTAAAAGGTGCGCTCGTGAATGGAAAATCCGGAAAATAGTTTGCGGCCGTCGAAATCGTATTGCGAGAAGCTGGGCAGCCAAAGGCCGGGTTTCACTTCGTAGCTCTCCTGCATGAAATGGCTGCCTTTGTAGATTTTTCCAAGAAACAGGCCAATGGAAATATCGTCCGTCACGTCGCCTTCGATTTTGGCCAGTTCACCGGAGTTCTCTTCAACCCAGACGTAGCCATGGACCTTCGGAAAGATCGACGTAAAGCGCGTGGTGGGTTTGTAAGAAGGGTTTGGGGACATCTCATATTTTGCAAGCATTAATTCGCCGCGGGGCTCGCGCGCAATAAACTTGAAGAGAAACGCATTGCGCGTGGCGTCAATCAGGTCAAGCCGGTCCTTTCTCCGTTTCGTATATTTTTCTACCGCGTCGCGCTGCGAGCGATAGTCATTAACAATCAGTGCCAGTGCTCGCTCGAGACCTTCCAGCCGCGCGCGGTAGGCCACCTCATCTGTAGGCTTGCCGTCCGCATCCACGGGAATCTTGTTCATTCCCGTCCCGGACGGGATGACGCGCGAAAATTTTACGGCGCCGGGGGCAGGGTCGTTTGGATTCTTTCGCGTTTCCAGGCGCTCGAAGCGCTCATAAAGGTCCAGCGCCTCTTCCGATTTTTTTTGATTGCCGATAACATGCTCGAAAAGGACAGAAGGAGCAGAAGCAACTTCCCCGGATGAGCTCGGCAATGCCGATTGCGCCGCCGCACAAGGCGGGAGGCTGAAGAAAAAACCTGCGACGAGGAAGAATGGCAGTTTGATCATCGCTTAAGGTTGCAGTAAAGCCGCAAAAGTGCACTCAGATTGGATTCCCCAGCGCACCCATTTGTTGTACCGCGCCAGGACCCTGGCGATGCCATTGCCAACATGTGGGGGTCGGCTCAATGCAGGAAATAACTTACGGTTTCGGCTTTTCGGCGGCCTTCTGTTGTTGCTGAAGCTCTTCGGTCCACGGCGGCACAACGCCATTTATGCGCGCATAGGCAATGGATTGACCCAGGTGCTCGCCCCAGTGCCGGTCTACCATCATTAACGCCCCGCGCAAAGTGGTCTGCCGGTTGAACATTTTTTGCGGCTTATCCGCGTCGGCGTCGCTGAGGGCGAGAACCGCGCCTCGCAGATGTGCAAACGATTCCTTCAGGCCCTGCAGAACCTTGGGCTTGTCGTTGGAGGTGGCCTGAATTGCCTTCGGATCTAGTCCGGCCGGGAACGCCGCGCCCAGAGCCTTGGCCACACCATAGTTCGCCATGATGATGTGGGCATAGACTTCGCCCACGGACCGCACACCCTCACCGGGCTTCCAGGCATACTTTTCAGCGGGTATTGCCTCGGCCAGCCGGGTGTACCGTTGCTCGTAATAGGCGAGGTCCTCCAAGAACTCAGCCCGATACCCCGCTGTCGGACCGGCGCTAGCGGGCTTTTCCTGGGCATGTGCAGGGATTGGAGGCCGAACCAGTAGGCACACAAAGGTGCAAACAATCTGAAAGCTGCGCTTCATAAACAAACTCCTCTTGGAAGAATTCTTCCTCGTTACCGCTACGCTAACAGTCCCGTAAGTCCTTTTCTCGCAAGGGTATACTGAGCTTAGTGGCTTTGGGCTATTGCACTCCCCGGCAGTCAGAAGCAAGGATACTCCGGCCATCCTTGTCAGCAAAGCCCCTTTTTATCCGTCTAAGCTTAGGGAACGATTGGGCGGGGAACTTCGTCTTATCTAATAGAAGCGGAGGTCTGCTTGGGCGTAACCCCCATCGAAGGTCTTGGCGCGCTGCCGCGGTTCGCTACGCGGCCGCTGACGGCTACCCGAAGGCTGGGCCGGCTGCGCACCGCGCTCATCACGGTAGGGGAGACGCTGCGCCTGGCCGTGGATTCGCTTCGTGCGCATAAACTGCGCAGCTTCCTCACTCTTTTGGGGGTAATTCTGGCTGTGACCACCCTGGTATCGGTGATGAGCGTGGTCGCGGGGCTGAATTTTTACGTGGCCGACCGCATCGCCAATCTTGGCGCCAATGTGTTCCTGATTGACCGCTTCGGGATCATCACCAGCGAGGATGAATGGATTAAGGCGCAAAAACGGCCGCTGGTCACTCTCGAGGAATACGAATGGTTGCGCGACAACATGAAGACTCCCAAGAGCATCGCGGCCATGGGCTACGTAAGCAGCGACCTTCGTTTCGGCAATATCCTTCAGGAAAACGTGCAAGTGACCGGCGCAACCGCCAATTACGCCGAAATGCGCAACATCAACGTGGCTTCTGGCCGCTATTTTACTGAGGCTGACGAACTTCATCACTCGCCAATCTGCTTCATCGGCACGGACGTCGCGAAGAAGTTTTTCGACAACGTGGACCCCATTGGCAAGACCATCCGGGCTGGGACGCACACCTACGAAGTCGTCGGCGTGGCGGAGCCAATCGGCAGCGCGTTCGGACAATCTCAGGATAATTACATTCTCATTCCGCTGGTGACCTACTACAAGGAATGGCACAAGCAGAATGACTGGATCGCGATCTTCGTTCAGGCGCGCAGCACAGAAATGATGGACGCAACGAAGGACGAGGCCACTTTGCTCATGCGTTCGCTGCGCCATCTGCCCTGGGACGCGAAAGACAACTTCGCCATATTGGGCTCCGACTCGATCATGAGCCTGTGGAAGGAAATCACGGGAAATCTCCAGATGCTTATCGTGGGATTGACTTCAGTGTTTTTGGTGGTGGGCGGCATCGTCATCATGAATATCATGCTGGCCAGCGTGACCGAACGAACGCGCGAGATTGGGCTGCGGCGCTCATTGGGCGCGAGAAGGAAACACATTGTTCTTCAATTTCTAACGGAATCGGCGTCCTTGGCCGCCATCGGTGGGTTGATCGGCCTTGCTTTTGCCTATGCCGCCGTTGCCACGGTGCGCGCCCTGACCCCGATCCCTGTGCGCACTCCACTCAGCGCGGTCATCATCGCGCTGGTGATGGCGACGGGCGTCGGCCTGTTTTTTGGAATTTATCCGGCCATGCGCGCGGCGAAGCTCGACCCCATCGAGGCCCTGCGCTCGGATGGCTGAGGAGCGTCGAGCCCGGCTTAGCGGGCTCCAGAGACGGAAATGGCCCAACAGCACGGTGAAAATCTGAAGCAAGCTCTGGACACGCTGCGCGCCCACAAGATGCGCAGTGCGCTCACCGTTTTTGGCGTGGTGTTGGGCGTCAGCGTCATCATGCTGGTGGCCGCGCTGATCACGGGCTTCGACGCGCAAATCCAGGAAAACATCAAGCAGTTTGGCGCGGACACCGTTTTCATTACGCGGTTTGACCAGGGTCCGCACGGCGGCGGCCCCCGCCCGAAAGAGGAACGCGAACGCAAGCCGCTGACTCTCGAAGATGCGCAAGCGCTGCTTGATAGCTGTCCCGCGATCAAAAACGTCACCACCTGGACCACCTGGTGGGAGCAGCCGCATTCGGTAAGAACCAAGGCCGGCACCGTCACGGCGATTGATTTTCGTGGCGTGCAGGCCAATTTCGGCCAAGTTTACGCCAATGCCGCGACTATCGAAGGGCGCTTCATCAGTGACGCCGACGATCTCCACAAGGAAAAAGTGGTGATGCTTGGGGAAAACGTCGCTCCTGTACTCTTTCCGGAAGGCCACGCGGTCGGGAAAGACGTCATGATCGACGGATCAGATTTTCTGGTGATCGGCGTCGTGGAAAAGCCGAAAGGTGGATTTGGCATGGGCGATGAGGACCGCCGCGTGCTAATTCCTTACAATACGCTTAAGAAGGTCTATCCCGGCGCGTATGAAAATGCCATTCGCGCGCAAGCCTACCCTAACATGCTGAACCAGGCTGTAGATCAGGCCACCGAAGTGCTCCGGCGCCGGCGCAATGTCCCTTATGATGGCAAGAACAACTTCGGCATGGAAACCGCGGATATGCAGGTACAAGAGTTTCACAACATTGTCGGCATGGTTGCCCTGGCCACTGTGGTGTTGAGTTCCATCGGACTATTGATTGGTGGCGTGGGCGTGATGAATATCATGCTTGTCAGCGTAACCGAGCGCACGCGCGAAATCGGCGTCCGCAAAGCGATTGGCGCGAAGAGAAAAGACATCATCTGGCAGTTCTTGCTCGAAGCCATGACCCTCACCGGCGTCGGAGGTGTAATCGCTCTCCTGCTTGTGAATGGCTTGGTGCTTCTCATCAAGTACGGATTGGACTGGCCAGGCAGCGTGCCCCTCTGGGCTGCGGCTACGGGAATCGCTGTGAGCATTAGTGTGGGCCTGATTTTCGGAGTGTGGCCGGCAGTGAAGGCGT
>DASPTW010000006.1:0-29002 GCA_035623215.1 Candidatus Acidiferrum sp. | reverse complement strand
GACTCGGGCCAGCCAGACGAAGACAGCAAGCACATGTTCATCGGAGGACGAAACGCTCAACTTTGCCCGCGGAATCTTGTTCGCGGGCATGGTTTCAGGGCAGTGAAAACATGGCGCAACGCTCCATTTCTGAGCCAGGCATGGCAATCAACCCCGAGCAAATCTCCGCGCTGCTGGATTCAGCGAAGGAGCTCTTCACCTTCCTGAGTCCGCAGGGAACGGTACTTTTCGCAAGCCCCAGTTCTACACGGCTCCTCGGTTACCTCCCGGAAGAATTGATTGGAAGGCAGATCCTATCGCTGGTCCATCCCGACGATTTGGCGGGGGCCCGGCAACGACTCGAAAATCTTTCGAACGGCAATTCGTCAGTCTGCGCGAACCGGTGCCGGCTTCAGGGAAAAGACGGGGGCTGGCGGTGGTTTGATACCTCGGGAAGAGATTGCACGCGAGTGCCGGGAATCGAAGCAGTTCTTGTCAGCTTCATTGACGTTTCAGACCTGCACCGCATGGAAGCGGAGCGGCAGATCATCTCGGAAGTCGTGCAAGCGCTGAATCAAACCGCAAATCTGGACGAATTGCTGGCGGGAATTCACCAGGCGCTAAAGAAAGTGATGGCCGCCGAGAATTGCTTTGTTGCTCTTTACGATAGAACGACAGACACCTTCTCTTTTCCATTTTTTGCTGACCAATTCGACGTTGCTCCGCCACCCCAGCGAGTGGGCCATAGCTGCACGGCGTACGTGTTCCGCACGGGAGTGCCGATGCTGATTCCGCAAACCGAGTTCGACCGGCTGGCCGCGGCCGGAGAAGTGGAACTCGTGGGAGCGCCGGCACCGGCTTGGCTGGGCGTCCCGCTGAAAACTCCGACCGCGACGATTGGCGTTTTAGTGGTGCAGCATTACGAGAACGAAGGCGCCTACGACCAGCGCGATCTCGAGTTCCTCAACTCTGTTGGCGGGCACATCGCACTCGCCATTGAGCGTCGGCGCTCGGAAGACGCGTTGCGCAAGAACGAAGAAATGTTTCGTCTGCTCTTCAGCCATAATCCGCTGCCTACTTGGGTGATCGACCGCGAGACGCTTCGGTTTCTCGAGGTGAACGAGGCGGCGACCCGCGTTTACGGCTACTCCGCGGAAGAATTCAAGAAAATGACGGTGCTCGATTTCCGGCCTGACGAAGAAAAGACCAAGTTTCTGAACTACCTGGAGCAGAACAGCGGCGACGGGCTGTATCACGGGCACTGGAAGCATCGGAAAAAAGATGGCAAGGTCATCGAAGTCGAAACGACGGTCCACGAACTGGAGCATTCCGGCAGACGTGTGCGGTTGATCGTGGCGCAGGACGTCAGCGAGCGGCATATTCTGGAGCAGCAACTCCGCCAATCGCAAAAAATGGAAGCGGTAGGAAGGCTGGCGGGAGGGGTCGCGCACGACTTCAACAATTTATTGATGGTGATCAAGGGGCACACCGAACTGCTGCTGAATTCCTTGCCGCCGTCGGAGCAACACTCGCGAAAAATCGAGCAAATTGACCGCGCCGCAGACCGCGCCGCGGCGCTGACCCGGCAACTGCTAGCGTTCAGCCGGCTTCAGGTTTTACAACCGCATGTCATGAATCTGAATGAGGTTGTAGCCGACATGGGCCGCTTACTCCCGCGGTTAATTGGCGAGGACATCGAGTTAGTCATCAGCACTGCGCCAGATCTTGGACCTATTCGCGCGGACGCCAGCCAAATGGAACAGGTCATCATGAATTTGGCGGTGAACGCGCGCGATGCGATGCCAGCCGGTGGACGGCTGACGATTGAGACTTTCAATGCCGACCTGGATGGCACCTACAACGCCAAGCACCCGATCGTTCACGAGGGTCCTTACGTGTTGTTGACAGTTTCGGACACGGGCACGGGGATGGATGCGGAAACGCAGTCGCACATTTTTGAGCCGTTCTTCACCACCAAAGCGCAAGGCAAAGGCACGGGGCTCGGGCTGGCCACCGTCTATGGCGTAGTAAAGCAAAGCGGGGGCTTCATCTGGGTTTACAGCGAACTGGGCCGAGGGACAACCTTTAAGATCTATTTCCCGCGCGTGGATCAGCCGGTCGATCGCATGGGCGCGACTCCGCTATTGACCGAAGCGCCGCGCGGCACGGCCACGATTCTGCTGACCGAAGACGAGCAGGACGTGCGCGAGGTGGCAAAAGAATTCCTCGAGTCGGGCGGCTACACGGTTATGGAAGCGCGCGATGGAACGGAAGCACTGGCGCTCGCCGAACAGCATAAAGGTACGATCAACCTCCTGATCACCGACATGGTGATGCCTCGGATGACCGGCGTGGAACTTGCGGCCCGATTGAAAGAGAACCAGCCGGGGCTGAGAATGCTGTACATGTCCGGGTATAGCGAACGGGCCGCTTCGGACTCCTTGCAACCGGACCCTGCCATCCGCATGCTCAGCAAGCCATTCAGCCGCAGCGCGTTGTTGCGCGCGGTGCACGAACTACTTCGATAAGCTTTAAAGCCGAGCTGGCTAATGGATTTTGGGATGGCGCTTGTGCCAGTCGGTGTGCTGTTGAAAGAGGCGCGCGGCCTGAATGACGGCGAGATCGTCACCGGCGCGGGCGATGAACTGAAGACCGACAGGCAGGTTTTTCTCGGTGAAGCCGCAAAGAACGGAGAGCGCGGGAAGGCCGCAGATGTTGCCGATGCCGCCAAGCGGGTCCGGAAACGACAACCCGGTTTCGAGGTTCAATTCGAGTGGAGTTGCCGGGACCGGCTGTGAGGGCGCGGCCAGCACATCGAAGTTTTCAAACAGCTCGTCCATTTTTTTCTGTGCGACTTCGCGGACGCGCAGGGCTTGCAGATAGTCGGCGGCGGAAAACTTTTCGTTCAGATACCAGGCAATCTGGTTCAGAGGATCGGTTAGCTGGCTGATCTTTCCCGAACGAATGAGCGTGCGGAACGAGGCGGCTCCTTCGACTCCCCAGATGACGGCACCTGCATCCTCCCAGGGGCCAACCGGCAAAGCCGCATTCCTGACACTTGAAAAGTTTTTTCGTAATACTCGCTCGGCTGCGGCGATCGGCTTTGCCACGCCAGGATCCAAGTCTTGCGCCTTCCAGGCATTGGTAAGCCAGCCGACGCGAAGAGCGCGCGTGCCCACGGAAGGCGAATAGGTGAACGCAGCTTTGTCGATGGGAAGCGTGCCGCGGTCTTTGATGTCGTGGCCGGCGATGGCGGCAAAGATGCGCGCGCAATCTTCCGCGCTGCGAGCTAACGGGCCGATTTTGTCCATCGAGGGAGCGAGCGCCATTGCGCCATAGCGGCTGACACGGCCATATGTAGGGCGCAACCCGCTGACGCCGCAAAATGCAGAAGGACAAATGATGGAACCCCATGTTTCCGTGCCGATGGCGAAAGCCGCAAGGCCTGCCGCGACAATTGCGCCGGAGCCGGAAGACGAACCGCAGGTCCAACACGCGGGGTTCCAGGGATTTTTGGCTTCGCCTTGCAGAGATGCGGAGGCGAAACGGTAGCCCATGCCGCCCGCAAGCTCGATCATGGCGGCTTTGCCAATCATTACCGCGCCAACGTTATTCAGATGATCGATCACCGTGGCGTTGTAGTCGAGCACTTGCTTTTCAAAGGGCTTTGCACCCCAAGTGGTGGGCAGTCCTTTTACGGCCAGGAGATCCTTAGCGGCGTAGGGAATTCCGTGGAGCGGGCCGCGATAGTGGCCGCGCATGATTTCTTTTTCGGCGGCTTTGGCTTGGTCGAGGGCAAGGTCCGGAGTGAGCAGCGCGTAGGCGTTGAAGCGCGGGCCAAATTTCTGGCTCCGGTCAAGATAGAGTTGCGTAAGCTCGACGGGAGAAAGTTTTTTGGTTTCGATGCGTTTCGCGAGTTCCGTTAATGAGAGAAAGAAAAGCTCTTCGCCGGGCATGGGTTCCTCAGGGCTTGCTTGTCGCTACGGCTGGCTTCGGACTGCTGGCGAGGGGACGCGGTTTGCTCTCATGCTCGATCAGCGGTTTCAGGTACAACCCGGGACCGTCCGCGTTGCCGACGGGGTAGGCACGCAAACGATCAAGCATCGGCTGAGCGGCGTTGGAAAGCCTCGTCAAATCGGCTTTTTGAGCATCGGAGAGCCGGCTGCCATATTGCGCGAGAATCGACTCGATCCTTGACTGAGCCTCGATCTGGCTTTCTGGGGAGAGGTTCGGGGCAGTTGAGGACTGCGGGGGAACCGTTGCGGCCGGAGCCGTTTGTGTGTGCAAAAGTTCTGCCGGCGAGAGCGAAGCAGCAGCAGAGACCATCGCCGCCCGTCGAGCAAATTCGCGGCGGGAGATAGTTGAGCCATTCTCATTGCCCATCGATAGTCCCCCAGTGAAAGGAAAAAAGCGCACAAATGAAAGTCGCAGAGTGAGGCTACAGAATCCGAGTTAGAGCGTCAACCTTGCCTGCGAGGCCAGTTTTCAAAGCAACAATGCGGTTGTCGGCATGGTTTCGCGGAGATCGAGCTTGTGGATCGACGCAGGCAGGAATTAGGAACGCTACTCGTAGCGCAAGGTCTTCAGGGGATCGAGGCGAGCAGCGCGGCGCGCTGGCAAATAGCACGCCAGCGCCGCGATCCCCGCAAGCAGCAGCGGCAGGCCGATGAACGAGAATGGGTCGGCAGCTTCCACTCCGAAGAGCAACGTAGACAGCGCTCTCGCCAAGGCGAAGGCGATCGGCAATCCGATAAGCAAACCAATTGCTGTCAGCGTCATCCCACTGCGCAACACCATCCACAAAACGTCCTTGGTTTGCGCGCCAAGCGACATGCGCACACCGATCTCATGCGCGCGCTCGCTGACCGAGTAAGACATCAATCCAAAAACGCCAACGGACGCGAGGGCCAAAGCGATGCCTCCCAACACGGCCATCATTGCTGCGACGTAGGCGATGCCGACAATCGATTCGGTGATGACGCGGTCCATCGGTTTGATGTTGTAAAGGGGTAGCTCGGGGTCGACAGACGCAATTTGCTCACGAGCAGACGAAATGAGTTGCAGTGGGTCGCCCGGAGTCCGCAATAGGATGGTTGTATAGTACGGCGGCGCTTGCCGGAATGGGCCGTAAATTGTCGGAACGTCTTCCTTGCTGATCCAACTGTAGTGAACATCAGCAACAATGCCCACGATGGTCATCCAGGGCCGATCGGAACCCATTTTTCCAACCTTGATATGCGCGCCAAGCGGATTCACGCCAGAGAAGTAACGCCGCGCGAGACTTTCACTAATTACCGCTGCTGGAGGCGCTTCCGCCCCATCGCTCTCGGCGAGGAGCCGACCCTGATGAAGCTGGATATTCATCATGGCAAAGTAATTTGGGCTCGCAGTCTCAATGATGGCCGTGCGGAAGTCGCCGCGGTGCTCCGGGGGCCGGCCCTCGATGGAAAAGGTATAGGTGCTCGGGCCCCCGCCGTTCGAATAGGGCACGTGAGTGACGATTGCGGCGGACTGCACTCCAGGCAATGCGTTAAGCCGCTGCAGTACTTGCTCGTGGAACGCGAGGCGCGCCGAGGGCTTCTTATACTGCGTCTCTGGGAGCGTGAGGTTCATGGTCAGGAGAGTCTGCGGCAAATAACTCTCGTTCACGCGGAGCAAGCCTTGGAAATTCTTCACCAGAAGGCCGGCGCCCACGAGCAATATGAGCGCCAGAGAGATTTCCGCGACGACCAGCGCGCCGCGCATGCGACCGCGGGCTTGGCTTAGCGTAGAACCTCGGCCGCCCTCCTTCATCGATTCCGCGAGATTGGCGCGCGAGGCGAGGAGTGAAGGAGCGATACCGGAGAGAATCCCGCAGATCACGACGATCACCAATGTAAACAAGAAGGCGTTGGAATCCAGACGAATGGTCTTCCATCCCGCAATGAACTTCGCAACATCGGGAGGCATGTGGGAGAGAATCATCTGGAGGTCCCACTGCGCAATCAGCAGTCCCACCAGAGCGCCGGCCGCAGAAAGCAAAATGCTTTCGGTGAGCAACTGACGAACGATACGCCAGCGGCTGCTGCCCAGGGCAGTACGCACGGCAAATTCGTTGGAGCGCCCACTCATGCGGGCAAATTGCACGTTAGCCACGTCGGCGCAGGCGATGAGCAAAACGAACCCGACCGCAGCCATGAGTAAAATCGTGTACTGGCGGGTGAGATAGCCGGTCATAAATTGAGCGAGCGGCATTGGGCGAAGTTTCCAGCCTTTGTTTGTATCCGGATATGCCTCGGCTTGGCGCTGCGCGACGCTCTGCATTTCGGCGGCGGCGTTGGAAAAGGAAGCGCCTGGCTTCAAGCGGCCGAGAACCCAGAGCCACCGGTTGTCGCGACGCTGGCTCTCTTTGATGTCCATGGACAGCGGAATCCAGGCCTCTGCCGGCAAGGGAAAGTCAAATCCTTTGGCCATTACGCCGACAATGGTGTAACTCTTTCCGTCAATCTTTACGTTCTTCCCGAGAATTTGTGGATCGGAAGCGTAGCGCTGCTCCCATAGCGCGTGACCAAGAATAACTTCCTGATCTCTGCCGGGCTGTTCTTCTTCCGGGGCGAACACTCGTCCCATCTGCGGCTGCACGCCGAGCATCCCAAACAAGTTGGCGGAGACTCGGAACGCCTGGACTTTCTCCGGATGGCCGTCGCCGGTGAGACTGACCTCATCCCAAGCGTAAGCGCCGAATTGATCGAAGGAATGTGCTTCCTGGCGCCAATCGAAGTAAGTGGCCGGCGCAACGGAGTTCATGTCCACGTTTTCTTGCGGGCGGGAGTCCACCAGGGCGACAATGCGATTCGCATTTTCAAACGGCGCAGGATGGAGCAGGAAAGCCTCAGCAACGCTGAACATCGCGGTATTCGCGCCAATCCCCAACGCCAGCGCCACAATGCAAACCAGAGTTGCTAGCTGGTGTTTCGCGAGCATACGCAACCCGAATCGAACATCTTGGTAACAGGTCTCAAAGAAAGATTCCCAGCCCGCCGAGCGGACGACCTCTTTGGTCACTTCGAGGCTCCCCCGCTCCAAGCGCACCGCACGAAGAGCGTCGTTACGGCTCATGCCCTGTTTCATCTTTTCCTCGGTCGCCATTTCCAAGAAGCCATTCAGTTCCTCATGTAGTTCTTGTTCGACGCGGTCCTTTCTGAAGAGTGACTTCAGGCCATCGGCGATGTTTCGCAGCAATGACATGACTCGCTATTCGTAACGCAGAGCGATCATTGGATCCACGCGCGAGGCGCGCCTTGCAGGTACACAACACCCCACCAGCGCGACGGTCAGCAGCAGTGCCGGCACGCCAGCGAATGTTAGAGGATCAGTCGCGCTCACGCCCCAGAAGAGACTCGCCATTGCGCGGCTCGTGAGAACAGAAAGCAGCATGCCGAGACCTAGCCCGAATGCCAACAGCCGGGCTCCGGGACGCAAGACCGCATCCAAAATGTCGCGCCTCCCGGCGCCGAGCGCCATGCGAATACCGAATTCGTGACGGCGTTGGCCGACCGAATAAGTCATGACTCCATAGACACCGATGACCGCGAGAACGAGTCCCAGTATTCCCAGTGCACCAGCCACGTCCGCGCCGACGCGGAACAAGAACAACCCGGTGGCGCCGCCGATCTGCTGCTCCATGGTGAGCACGCTTTGCACTGGCAATGCCGGGGCCATGTCGCGGACCACTTCTTGAACTTCGCGCGCGAGCGCGGAAGTCGGCAGACCGCTGCGCACCTGCAGATTCAAAAGCGTTTCATACCGCTGCGCAAGCGGCACGTACAAATACGGTTCGGGTCGCAGCGACGGAAAATTATATTGCCCATTGTGCGCGACCCCGATCACTTGCACCCACGGCGAGCTGGCCGCACCCATTTTGAACCGCTTGCCCACCGGATTCTCACCCGGCCAGAAGCGCGCAGCCATGGCCTCGTTGATCACAGCAACCTGCGGAGCGTTTTCGTCGTCGGCCTCGGAAAAGCCACGGCCCGTGACTAGAGGCATGCGCAGCGACTGGAAGTACGACGGGGAGACGATGTTGTAGGAAACCGCCGGAGCAGACTTTCCGGGAGGCAACAGGTGGCCTTCTACGTTGGGGTGGGCCACGTAGTAGCCAGTGGTGCCGAAGGGCACGGAGTGCGCATAATTCGCCGACTCCACGCCCGGCAACGCGCGCACGTCCTCGATCAAGCGTGCGAAGAACTGCTTTCCCTGGGCCTGGTTCATGCCCGCTTGCGTAACGTCCAGACCAAAATTTACGACCCCGCGCGGATCGAAGCCGATGTCCATGCGTTCGGCATTTCTCAAGCCGCGCAGCAAGAGCCCGGCAGTGATCAGCACAACCATGGAGCCGGCTATCTGCACGACGACGAGCGCAGCTTGCGTGCGGTTCCGGCGTAGACTGCCGGACTGCGCGCGTCCCCCTTCGTGCAGTGCCGTGTTCAGATCCACACGGCTGGCGCGACGCACGGACAACAGGGTCATCAAGAATCCGACGAAGACAGCGGCGGCCAGCGTGTAGGTGACCACGCGCCAGTCCACGGTGAAGTCCACGCGGAACCATGGAAAGTCGGCGGGAATGCAGATGACCGCCAGGACTCGGCTCAGCCATGCACTCAAGAAAATGCCGGCCACCGCGCCAGCCAGGGCCAGCAGCAGATTTTCAGTCATCCATTGCCGCACCAGACGGATACGGCTCGCGCCCAGAGCGGCGCGCACGGCCATCTCCTGGCGTCGCGTGTTCGCACGGGCCAGGACAAGATTCACAACATTGATGGTGGCAGCGATCAAGACGACGGCTGCCAGGCCAAGAAACGCAGCGACCATGAGGGGCATGACGCTCGCTGCGCCCGCCTGGGGACGCGCGAGCCGCTCCGGGAAGATTTCCGGGGAGATGTCTTTGTTGGTTGCGGGAAATTGCTGGGTGAGACGCTGGGCCACCACCTCGAGAGAGGCGAGGGCCTGACGATTACTGACATGGGGTTTCAACCGGCCGAGGACGAAGAAGCCGCCTTCGCCACGAGCCCCTCGATCCGTCCAAAACGGCTCTCGCTCCGAAGCCTTTTGGCTGAGCGGGAGGTAGGCGTCGACATCAGCGAACCACCAAGCGCCGTGGAACTCTTTGGGAGCGACGCCGATGATCGTTTCGGGACGGCCGCTCAGCAGGACAGTCTTGCCGATGACTTGTGGATCGCCGTTAAATCGCCTCCTCCAATACGAATAGCCGAGCACAAGCACAGGATCTGCGCCGGGCGCGCCTCCTTCGCTGGGAGAAATCAGGCGGCCAACGTCCGGCTGAATCCCCAACATCGAAAAATAGTTTCCCGTTACATAGGTGGTGATGACTTCTTCGGCGCGGTTGTCGACGGCGAAGGCGTCGGATCCAATTTCGTAGGCCAGCATGTCGGCAAACGCATCCGTGGCCGTACGATAGTCCAGGAAATCTGGATAGGAGATGTTCTGCGGGTCGGCGACATCTTTTTCCTTGGAGGCCAGGACGACGATCTGTTCCGGATTGTTTACTGGCAATGGGCGAAACACCGTGCCGTTGGCCACGGAGAAAATAGCAGTGTTGGCGCCCATGCCCAAGGCCAGCGTCAGGATAGCGACAGCGGTAAATGAAGGGTTCTTCGCCAGCATACGGGTGCCGAAGCGCAGGTCCTGCCAAAAGGTTTCCACAAAGGATTCCCAGCGTGCAGTTCGGACGACCTCTTTCGTCACTTCGAGGCTCCCTCGTTCCAAGCGCACCGTACGAAGGGCATCCTTACGGCTCATGCCTTGCTTCATTTTTTCTTCGGCAGCCATCTCGAGGAAGCCGTTCAGTTCTTCATCGAGTTCTTTCTCGCTGCGCTCTTTTCGAAAGAGCGATCGAAGACCATCGATTATGTTTCGCAGGGACAACATGGCTGGATTACGATGCCTCCAGAATTCGCGCGATAGCCGCTACTTGCCGCCCCCATTCTCTCGTCTCGCTGTTGAGCCGTTTTCTCCCTTGGTCGGTCAAGAGGTAGTATTTCGCTCGCCTGCTGTTCTCGGTGGCTTTCCATTCGCTCTCGATTAATCCGGCGCGCTGCAGCCGCTGCAAAGCGACGAACAGCGAACCGGCATTGACGCGGAAAACGCTCTGGCTCATCTGCTCGATGCGGACGGCGATCCCATAGCCGTGCATGGGTTCGAGAGCCAGCGTTTTCAGAATGAGCATATCCAGCGTGCCCTGGACGAGATCACTTGGCTTGTCCGTCATGCGGAGCTTCCTCCTGAGGCTCAAGAGGAAGGATACACCGTTCATCTTGATTGTCAAGAGGAGGAGTGAAGATTAAAGGTGGATTTCGAGACTAGATTATTCCGCTTCGGTGAGGGCGCGGATTTGCGATTCGAGGGCCTGGTTGTATTGGCGCTCGATCTGAAGTTCGGTTTGGAGTTTTTTGACAAGGAGGTCCAGATGCGCGATTTCCACACGTAGCTTTTGGACGTCGGCGGCAGAAGGAGCATGGTGCGTGGGAGCGGCCGCGGACGGCTGCGTGTTGTGGTGAGCCGGCGCCGGCTGTTTGGGAGTAAACGCTTCGGCGAGAGCGCGGGGCCAGGCGGATTCCTGCGCGGGGGCGTGCTGCACGGGGGTTCTTGGACCAGCAGGCGGCGGAGGCGGCGCGAAGAGATTGCTGAGCGCATTGGCGGAGGCGGCGCGGTCCGCTGCCGGAGCGGACGGAGCGCTTTTCGGTTCGAGGAGGCTCTTCACGCGAGCGATCAGTTCCTGAGGCTGAAAAGGCTTGCGAATCAATTCGTCCGCCTTCACCGAAACGGCTTTGTCCGCGACGCTCTTGTTGACGACGCCGGACATCAGGACTACGGGGGTTTCGCTGTAATCAGGATTTTGCTTGATCTGGCTGCAGACGGAGTAGCCATCTTGGTCGGGCATGATGACGTCGGTGATGACGACGTCAGGGCGATTTTCTTGGAATTGAGCGAGGGCCGAAGCAGCATCGGCACACGTGATGACGTTGATGTTCTCGCGGCGGAAAGCGATCTTGATGACTTCGCGCATGGTGGCGCTGTCATCGATGAAATAGACAGTCGGAACCCGCTTGGCGGGAGCTTCTTCCAGCGGCGGGATGGTCATGGCTTCACTCATAGCGCTTCCTTGTCCGCCATGTCACGCGAGCCTTCATCGAATTCGCGCATGGCATCGAGCATGAGGTCCGTGGCCGAGCGCAGCACGGTGCGCTGCGTCGAAGTTGTTCCGTAAACAAATTTGTAGACGCCGGTACTTCCGTTGACGCAGCTCTTGAGGATGTGAATGACCGCTTCGTCGCCAAAGAGATTGCCGCACTCGGCGTGAGTGATTTCGCCGCCTTCATAGAACAGGACAGCGTCCGTTTCGCCTGCGTTGATGTGCAGAGCGCCGGTCTGATGGGCGTGGCCGAGCATTTGCATCACGCCGGTGAGGTCGTGGTGGGTCAGGTTGCCACTCAAACTGGTGTCGGACTGCGTGAGCATCTGCGTCGGCTGGAAGCCTTCTACTTTGCTGACAATGATCTGTTTCACGTGGCTGGCAATGACTCCGGGCTGCTGGGCGCGGTCGATATAATCGTCGCACCCGGCTTGAAACGCCTCCATCAGAGCGCGCTGGCTGCCGTCGCCGAGGGCGATGATGGGCAGGTTGGCGTTCTTGGAATCCGCATGAATGATTCGGGCGATTTCGAGCGCTCCCATCTCACGCATATTCGTCGCGCAGAGAATCGCGGTAGGCGCGTCGTATTCGATGGCGGTAAGGGCGTAAGCCGCTTGGGTGCTGGTAGCAACCTCAAAGCCTTCACGTTTCAAAGCATCGCCCAGGCGCTTTGCAAAATAGACGTTGCTGTCGATGAGCAGAATCCGGAGAGGGCGGCCAGGGGAAATCACGGCTGGACCTCCGCGGATTCCTGAGGCGCAGCACGGCGGGTGACGTCTTCTGTTCCGGGCGTCAGAGCATCGAGATTCAAGACTTCGATGACGTCGCCCGCGTGAGAAAGCCATCCGCCGACGTGCGGCTCGTCGGAAGGGCTGGCGGACATCAGCTCAGCGTTGATTAACTCGCATTCACCTGTGACGGGCAGCGCTACCCACTCGTTTTTCGCTCCATAGCTGCGCACGGCGATGAGGTATAGGCGCCTTTCCGTGATGCGCTTGCCGATCAGCGATTCCGCGACGTCGCAAACGGGAATCATCCGGCCACGCCGCAAAATCACGCCCTCGATTTTAGGAGTGCGATGCGGGAAACGAAAAACCCGGCTGGGCGCGACGAGCTCCGCAATCTGCCCTGCCGCAACGGCAAAGCGCCGCTCGCCCAGCCGCAGCAGGACGAACGATTTGAGCTCGAGTTCGGCGGCGACGGTCATTGCGGCAGTGGGGTCTCCGGAGAAGTTGCCTCAGGCAAGCTTTCGAGCGGAGGAAGAGCGGCATCGAGTAACTTCACTTCTTCAGCAGTCAAAAAACCATCGGGATGGACAACCGGGACGACAATTTGATCGAGAGCAGTCAGGCCGCGATACCAGTTCCGCTCCTCGTGGCAGAACGAAAGCGGCAAAGCCTGCAAGCGGGTCATAGTGGTCATCTTCTCGATAGCATCAATGAGCAGAGCCGTGCGGGTCTTGCGAAGAACGAAAACTAGCATTCCCTGAGATGCGGGCAAGCCGAAATGAACGGCGCCGTTCACGATGAAAACAGAATTGTCGCCGCGGCGCAGGGCTTCGCGAACTTTGCGAATGCCTGGCACGTTGAGTTCGGTGGTTCCACCTGCGAGGCCATCCGCGCTGCGTACTTCTTGGACGGAAGCGGAGGAGATGGCAAAGATTTGGCTGCTAATGCGGAAGAGAATGATCTGTTCCGTCCGCAGCGGACTCGGCTTTGCCGGCAATCCCAATCGCATCAGCGAACCCCCGCGGGAGTTGGGCGGCAGATTCCAAGAACACGCTTCTCGATCGAAGGATAAATGTCATCAATGCTCAAAACATGGTCGACGCCGCCGGCTTTAATCGCTTCGGCTGGCATTCCAAAAATCACGCAAGTGGCTTCATCCTGTGCGAGGACGAGACCGCCAGCGGCCTTAATTGCTTTTGCACCATTGGCGCCGTCATTGCCCATGCCGGTCAGGATTGCAGCAATGCTCAGTGCGCCGGCATAGGTTGCAACCGACTCCAAGGTGACATCCATATTTGGAAGGTACCCGTTGATCCGGCCGGAGGTGCTATCCAGTTGCATTCTGCCGGTGGGCGTAACGCGAAGATGCTGGCCACCGGGGCAGATATAAAGCGTGCCGGGCTGAATCGATTCGTTGGCTTCCGCTTCCTTCACGCGGATTTCCGTGAATTCCGCAAGTTGCGCCGCATACTGCGTTGTAAAGGTTGCAGGCATGTGCTGGACGAGAATGACGGCAGCAGGGAAGTCGCGAGTGAAATTCGGGGCAATGCGCATAACGGTTGCCGGGCCGCCGGTGGAAGCGGCCAGGACAACCACGGGGAAGCGCTGATCGAGGCCAGTGCCCGCTGCTGGGCGAGGAGCTGCAGGCGCCGCGGATACGGGCTTCGCGCCGGCATTCTGAATGGTGGACGCGAGGCGCGTCGCAGTTCGCACTACGCGCACCTTGGCGGCCATCCGCACTTTGCGCAGGAGTTCGTCCTTCACGCTTTGCATATCCAGATCGATCGCGCTGGAGGGTTTTGCAACAAATTCAATAGCGCCAAGTTCGAGCGCGCGAAGCGTGCTGGCGGCGCCTTCTTTCGATTCCGAACTAACGATGACGATGGGCTTGGGATTCGTCGTCATGATTTCGGCAGTCGCCTGCAAACCGTCGACGTGCGGCATATTGATGTCCATCGAGATAACGTCGGGCTTGAGCGACTCGGCCATCGCAACGGCCTCGCGGCCATCTTTGGCGCTGCCGACCACTTGCATCTGCTCGTCGCCGTTGTAGATATTCTCCAGGACCTTGCGCATGAAGTTGGAATCATCCACGACGAGGACGCGAATCTTTTTGCTGGGAGTTGCCATTTTCGTCTACGCCACGGGAGCGACCGGGCGTGGTGCCTCCGTTCCCATAAGTTGTTCAACTGCGGCGATCAGCTGATCTTCTTGCACCGGCTTGGTGAGGAACGCGGAAGCGCCTTCTTTCATGGCTCTGTCGCGATGCTTGGCTCCGGCGCGCGAAGTCACGACCATGACCGGGATGCGCCGCGTCGTCGGGCTCTGCCGCAATTGCACCATCAGTTCGTACCCCGTCATGCGCGGCATTTCGAGGTCGGTGATAACCAAGTGGCAGCCGTGCTGCGCTACGAGTTCCGCCGCTTCCAGTCCGTCGGCGGCTAGTTTCACGCGGTAGCCGTTCTTTTCGAGCATGCGGCCGACGAACTTGCGCACGCTGATGGAATCGTCCGCGACGACGATGACGCGCTCTTGCTCAACGCGGTCAATCGCTTCTGAAGGAATGGTTCCGCGTGCCACAGCAGCCGAGCCAGGCGCAAAAATGCGCGCGGCGCTGGCGCTGGCTTGGAGTGGACGGCGCTCGCTGGGCTCGGTGGCCACCATGCGGTTCAGGTCGATGAGCAAAATCAAGCTGCCATCGGGCGCGATGGTCGTGCCGGAGAAGAGTTTCACGCGGCGGAGATATTCGCCGAGATTTTTGATCACGATTTCGTCTTTACCGAGAACTTCTTCGACGACCAGGCCGACTTGGCGATTGCCAGCGTTGGCAACCACCATGCGGAAATAGCCGTTGATGGGTTCGAGTGGTGGCAAGCCGAGGTAGGTATCGAGCCGCACGACTTCGGTCACGACGTCGCGAACCTTGGTGAGCAATTTCCCGCCGACATCCTCGATTTCGTCGGCGCGCAGGCGGCGAATTTCTTCGACAACGGCAAGGGGCAGCGCAAAGTTGGTCGTACCGCAGCGAACGAAGAGTGCGGGAGAGATGATCAGCGTCAAGGGCACTTTCAGGGTGAACTTGGTGCCTTTGCCGCTGGTGCTCTGAATTTCAATTTCGCCATTCAGCGCGTTCAAATTGGCGCGTACTACATCGAGGCCGACGCCGCGGCCTGCCAGTTCAGTCTTGACGGGCGCGGTGGAGAATCCCGGGTGGAAGAGCATTTCGCGAAGATCGCGCTCGGTGAGGCGATCGGCGGTTTCCGGCGAAACCAGGCCGCGTTCGATGGCGCTTTGCTTCACGCGCTCGTAGTCGATGCCGCGCCCGTCGTCTTCGACTTCGATGTAGATATGGTTGCCGCGGTGATAGGCGCGGAGATAGATATTGCCGTTGGCAGACTTTCCTGCGGCCAAGCGGTCGTTGCCGTGCTCGATGCCGTGGGCCACGGAGTTGCGCACGAGGTGGACAAGCGGATCGGAAATTTGCTGAATGATGTTGTTGTCGAGTTCGGTTTCACTGCCGGACAGATCCAGCTCGACGAGCTTGTTGGTCGATTTCGCAGCGTCGCGCACAGCGCGGGACAAGCGCGAATACAACGTACCGATGGGCACCATTCGAGCGGCGGTGATTTCGTCCTGGAGGTGATGGGCCAATTTCGTGAATTCGTCGATGTCCCCTTCGACTCGCCCAATGAAGGCTTCGAGCTGCGAGAGAACTTCGTTGACGTCGGCAGAGATTTCGGCCATGGAGCGCGACAAAATATTGAAGTCGTCGTAGCGGTCCATTTCGAGTTCGCTAAACTCGGACCAGAATGACGTGTCTCCCGCAGCGGCGCTGGTGAGCATTTGGGGCGTCGGCTCCGGATTCCAAGGTCCCTGCGAAACGCGGCTGTTGCTGATGCGGTTGAACTCGTACTTTTCCTGGAACTCGGCGACTTTGCCTTGCAAACGTTCTTTCGAAAAACTCAGCGTATCTACGAGTTTTTCGAGTTCCGCGATGCGGCCGACCATGCGCGTACGGTTGATCACCAGTTCGCCGACGGTGTTCATCATGCGGTCGAGGCGAGCGAGCGCAATGCGAACGGATTTTGCTGTGGAAGCGCCTGCTGCGATTTGTTGGACAGTCTTCTTGACGGAAGCGGGCAGCAGTGCAGCCGGACCTGATTCCGCAACTTCCTGCTTTGCCGTAGCGTCGGTTGCAGCTGGTTCTGACTCGGCCTCTTCCGGTTCAAGCGGAGCAAATTCCGCGATTCGCCCGAGCAGAGAATCGACGCCGGTACGCATTTCCGCTTCGTCGGCCCACTGGCGGTGAAGCGTCTTCTTGAGAATGTCCACGGACTCGAGGCAGAGATCCACGACCGCGGGCGACGGCTCGATCTCGCCATCGCGCAAGCGCCCGATTAAATCCTCAACGCGGTGTGCGATGCCGCCCAAACGCTTCAAACCAACTTGCGCCGCCGAACCTTTTACCGTGTGGATGGCGCGAAACAGCTTGTTGATTTCTTCCGGATTGTTATTGCCTTCCAGCGAAAGCAGGCAATCGCTGACCACTTGAAGATGCTCTTCCGCTTCGGGCTGGAAGAATTCGAGAATCTCGTCGGGCACTTCGTCATCGAGCGGCAGCGTGTCAAAGTACGAACCAGTGGCAGCCGCGACCGAAGGCTCTTCATATTCTTCGACAACGATCCGGCTCTGCATTTCCGGCTGCGCGAGGTTCAGCGGAGGAGGTTCGGTCGGGAATGCAAAACGATACCGTTCTTTGAAGACGGCGATGTCGTCGAGGCATTCTTTGCCAGTGTCGCTAATCTCGAGCAAATCGGTTTCGAGCAGCGAGATGCCATCGGAGAGAAATTCGGTCAATGGCCCGTGCAGATCTTCACCAAGGGGCGCATTCAGCGCGTATTGAAAAACGTGCGCCAGTTTTCCGGCAATTTCGGAAAAGCGGGGGAACCCGTAGCTCGCCGAAGTTCCGCTCAGCGTATGCGCGGCAATGTAAAGGCGCTCGAGACCTTCTTTGCGCGGCTCAACTTCCTGGAGCACGGTGACGTATTCCCGCAGATACTGCAGGTGCTCCGATGCTTCCTGGAGGAAGACTTCGACGGCTTCGCGGTCCGGCGCGCTCACGCTCGTCCCTCCGCCACCAGTTCGGGTTTCAGCAATTCGTCCGCAGTCGGCTTGCGATACAAAATGCAGTCGTTCAGCACAATCGCCTGAAACTTCACCGGCATTTTGGAAATGGATTCCGAGTGTCCCAGAAAAAGATAGCCGCCCGGCTCCAGCGTGTCGTAGAAACGCTGGACCAGGGCGCGGCGGCGCTCCTCCGAAAAATAAATCAGCACGTTCATGCAGAAAATCACGTCCATGCGGCCGACGTAGACCGGGGAAGCGAGGTTGATCTGCGCGAACGAAACCATCTTTTGCAGCCTCGGCTTGACCTGCTGTCCATTCGGCACCGGTGAAAAGTGATTCACCAATTGTTTTTCGTTTACGCTGGCGATGCTGCGGCCAGAATAAATCCCTCGTTCCGCATGTTTCAGGGCGTGCCGCCCGATGTCGGTCGCCAGAATTTCCACGTTCCAGGCATCCGCAAACGAAAGTGCATCGGCGATCGTAATCGCAATCGAGTAAGGTTCCTCGCCCGTCGAGCAGCCCGCGCTCCAGATGCGCAGCGTACGTGGATTGTTCCAGAACTTTTTGGTGTGCAACTCTGGCAAAACACGCTTTTCGAAGGCTTCGTACACGCCGGGGTAGCGGAAGAACGTCGTTTCCTGCGTCAGCAAGCGCTCGAGCAGGGCTTCGTACTCCACGTTCGATTTGCGCATGCTCCGCAGCAAATCCGTGCCGCGAGACATGCTCTTGGCGCGCAGGTGCTCGCGCACACGAGTCGAAAAGAAGCGCTCGCGCGATTCATCGAAGCAAATCCCGGTCCGCTCTTCGATCAACATGCGAATCTCGCTCAACTCATGTTCGCTCAGCCCGTGCCCTGATCCGTGGCGTTCGCTCATCGCTCTCCCATTTTCTCGGTTGGCCTCTTACTTCCTTCTTTGGGCGAAGAAGAGACTGCCTACTCAACGAAGCGCGCCTGCCGGGACCGGGGTGGGCCGCTCAGATTCTTCGTGTGCGGCCTGCGCTGCGGCCTTGGACGCTCGGAACTGCGCCAGCGCTTCGTTGAGCTGATCGGACAGCTTGACGAGCTGGCTGACGGTTGCGACCGTGCCCCGGGTTCCTTGCGAAGTCTGCCGCGTGATGCTCGAAATAATCTGCATAGCGTGCGCGACGCCTTCCGTTCCGCGTACCTGCTGTTTGGAGGCCAGCGAAATTTCCTGGACGAGTTCTGCGGACTGGCGCACAACGTTCGAAATGGCGTCCAGGGCGCGGCCAGCCTGATCGGCCAGTTGCGCACCACCTTCCACTTCCTTGGTGCCTTCTTCCATGACCACCACCGCCTCGTTCGTTTCTGCCTGAATGGCCTTGATGAGGGCTGCGATGTCTTTCGTCGCGCTGCGGCTGTGTTCTGCCAGCTTGCGGACTTCGTCGGCAACGACCGCGAAACCGCGGCCTGCTTCGCCCGCGCGCGCCGCTTCGATGGCGGCGTTCAACGCCAGCAAGTTGGTCTGTTCGGTGATGTCGTTAATCACGTTGATGATTTCCGAAATTTCCAGGGAGCGGTCGCCAAGCGATTTAATTTTCTTCGCGGTAGCTTGCACGGATGCCCGGATGCGCTGCATGCCTTCGAGCGTATCGCGCACGGCGCGGTTGCCCTGCTCGGCAGCGTCCAGCGCACGGCGAGCTGCTTCGGCGCTGGCTTCGGCGTTGTTGGACACCTGCTTCATCGAAACCGTCAGCTCTTCGACGGCGCTCGACGTGTTGGTGATTTCCTGGTCTTGCTGCGTGGCGCCGGCTTGCATTTCGTCGGCCGCAACCAGAATGTTGTTCGAGCAGGCCGTCACCTCCATGGCCGCCTTGCGGACGCGTTCGAGAACTTTGGTGAAGTTGTCGAGCATGTAGTTGATGGAGTCGGTGACGTTGCCGAGGGCGTCGTTGGTGACTTTTCCGCGCTGCGACAAGTCGCCGCGCGCCACCTGGTTGATGACCGTCAGCAGGTCGGTGATGCTCTTTTGCAGCGCGTCGCTCGCATCCTGATTGCTGGTGGCCTTGGAGACTTTGGCGACGGCGCGATTCAGGTTGTCGGCGATGTAGCCCAGCTCATCGTTGGAATTGACTTCGGCGCGCGCGCGCGGATCGCCCGCAGCCAGCCGCTCGGAGAACTCGGCCAGAGCTTGCACCGGCCCGATCAACGACCCGAACCGCCAGGCGAGGATCACCGACATACCGATCACCACTAAGATGGCAGCGATGATGGTTCCGCCGCCCGGCGACCCAAAATCAAAAAAGGACGCCTCGCCCGCCTTTTTTCCAGCGCTGAACGCCAGTCCTAGGACAAAGAGGAAGCCCAGTGCGTTCAGGAAGACTAGCGTCCAGATTGTCGAACTCAGTCGCGATTTCATGCCACCCTCCCAATCTCTTCCGCGGAGCCCGCGCCGTCGTGCGGCGGCGTCCCCACAAAACTCAAATGCTGGGCCCCGGAAACACTTCGAGAAGCCGGCGCAGGTCGATGACCAGCGCCAGCCGGTCATCGTGCCTCAGCATTCCGATGCAATGAGGCACGTTTTCCGGCGCTTGCTCGAGAAAATCTTCGTTCTTCACTGAATAGGTTCCGATAACTTCGTCCGCGGCGATCCCGATGCGGACGTCTTCGTGATGGCTCTCGCTGCGCAGCGAAGCCACGACCACGTGTTTGGGCAGAAGGCCGGGCCGGCGGCCTTCGGTAATCGCAATGTCGATCAAAGGCACAATCGCGCCACGCAAATTGAAGATCCCGACAAGATACGCAGGACCAAGGGGCACCTTGGTCACGAGCGGCCAATCCAGCACTTCTTCCACATCCAGAACCGGCAAACAAAAGCGTTCACGTCCGCTGCGGAACACGCAGTATTGCGATTCCGGCGACCGCTCCTCGATTGGTCCAAGCGCTTCGAGCAGCTCGCCGGTATCGGCGTCTGCGGGAAGCGGCTCGAGATGGAAGTCTTCGCTCATCGGTTGCACATTTTCCGGGATGCGCTCACGCGAACCGCCGCACCGCGCGAAGCAGATCTTCGCGCGTGAAGGGCTTGGTCACATATGCGTCCGCACCTTGCTGTTCGCCCCAGAACTTGTCGCTCACGGAACCCTTGGACGTCACCATGATCACGGGAATGGACTTGTACTCCTCATTTCCCTTTAGATCGCGGCAGACCTGATATCCATTTCGGTCGGGCATCACAATATCGAGGAGAATGACGCTGGGCCGCTCATGCGCGATGATTTCCTCCACGCGCTTTGGGTCGTTCAGGCCCACGGGCCAATAACCTTCTTTTTCCAGCAAGCCTTGCATAAACTTGACTTCGGCTGGTGAGTCATCAACGATCAGGACTTTTTTGTGCACAGCCGTACTCTCCCCATACTTATCCGCAGAGCAAAGGTGCACGTCAGCAGCCAGCTCTGGGGTTGGTGTTGCGGGTGTGTCGTTTTGTGCTAAATCCTTACAAATGAACCGGTTAGGCGCAGTAGAAGAGGCCGTCAGCGGCGCGGTCCCGCCGGGGAACCTGCCTCTTCCGTCTCAGCTTGAGAAGCATTCTCAGCCTCTTGCATCTCCGAAGCCAGCGATGAGAAACGCTGCATAACCTCATTGATACGCAGGGCCATGCTGTGGATGGTCTTGATCTGCGCCAGCGACTGCGAGGAGAGTTGCCCGGGTTCCAGAAGTAGCAATTCCGCGTTTCCTAGCATCGAGGTCAGCGCGTTGTTGACGCTGTGCTTCATCTCCAGCATGTAGCGTCCCAGCGTGGCGTGATTTTCATTCTTAGCAGCAGTGCGCTCTGCCTGGCGGGCCAGCCGAACTGCTTCCGCGCGCTTCAGCGATTCTCCGGCGACAAGCAGCAACGTTTGCGCCCAGTCTTCCCGCAGCGGTACATGAACTAGACGGGGAAACTTCGCTTTCAATTGAACGAATTCCTTGGAGTCGGGAGGCACGCACAAAATCACCGCGGCCGAAGGATCCAGCGAACGCAATACGCTCGTCAATTTTCCTTCGCGCACTGGCCCAACTACGATCAAATCACGCGCGGGAGATTCCTGCTCGCGCCACAAATCGCTGGTGAGCACCGTGACCACTGGGGCATGGCGTTCGGCCTGCCAGCAGGCGGTCAGCAGCCGTGCAAACTCAGTTTCATCAGTGAGGATGATTACGTTGGCCTGTCGCAAAGAAACCCGCTCCCCTGAAAAGTTCTCCCGGCTTAACCGGCTCGCCACCGTATTACCTACAGCTTCTCCGCCTCATCCAGCGTTGAGAGAAGGCGTTTCGTGCTGATGCCGAGGTTGACCGCTGCCTCGGTATCTTTCGCTTGCTTGGCAACGTCCACGCGCTCTTGCAATCGCGTCACTTCGACGCGCGCCATGTTCATGGCCCGATCGAGCGAAGTGGCGTTGCCGGTTTCTTTGGCTGATTCCATCGCCGCCGTAACCAGCACGCGCGCCACAACGGCGCGCCGCAAATCCTCCGCTGATGGTCCATCTTCGCTGACGAAGGCGGCCACTTCCCATGACGACATCAAAATCCTCGCGCCCCCAATTTTTACCGTGGTCATGGAACGCCCGCGCGATGGCGGCGTCGCGATCAATTGTTCCCAGATCTGTTCCATGCAGGATTCGAAGTCCAAGGCCGCATCGGGATTGGGCGCGCCTGCTGCTGGCGGTGCAGCCGGGCTGCTCTTGGATTTCGCGTTTCCATTGGGGGCTTTCGTTTCCGGCGCAGCCTTCTTTGAGGCTATCGCCTGCACTGCGGGCGTACTGCTAGGGGCGGAACTGCCCACGGCCTTTTCGAGCGCCTGCTCAACGTCCGTGCGCAGCCCGAGAAGCTTCTCAAATGCTTGATTTACTGAGCGTTCCGTATATTCCTTCTGGAACGGCTGTTTCCACTCGTCGGCAATTCCCTTGATTTTGTTGAGTGGTTCACCAGCCAGCAGCCCAGCGTGGTGGCAGTCGATGATGCGCACTCCCGCCGCTTGCAGCTGTGCCAAACCGCCGCGAATAGCGATCAAATCCGCGTGCATCAACTCGATCAGCGTGCGGCGCAACAAGAAATTGAAGCGGATGAACGCCACCAGCGCTGCCGGATCGTAAAACATTCCGCCAGCGGTTTCTTTGACTTTCCGGCCTTGCTCGATAAAGTTCGTCTTCAGGATTTCCCGCAAACTCCGGTAGCCGCGCAGAGATTCAATCATCTTTTCCAGAGGCCCGCACCAGTCCAGCGGAGCGGGATCGACATCCCCGAGCACCGGCTGCATGACCTGGGCAACGTCAGCAAGTTCAATCTGCTTGTGATAAATCTTTGCTGGGGCGCACAAAGCGAAATATTGAACGAGCAGGAAGTCGATTTTGTCGCGATCCGTATTGTTCTTCTTCGATTTCCGCAAGTGGCGTTGAATCAGCGCGCGCAAGCTGGCTTCGCTCGCGTTCAACGTCGTCATCTGGAGCAGGTGACGAAGTTGGTGCACCAGGACGCGCTGATCCATCGAATCGAGCCACTCCTGCGCCTTGCTGAAGAGTTCGAGTTCAGGCTTCTCCGGGAGGGTCCGCTTCGCCTGGGGAATGGGAATTTCGATTTGCAATTGCTTGGCGAGCGCCAGGTAGATCGGGAAAACCTCGCGTGCCTCTTTCCACTGCGCCGTTCGCGGATTTTCCGCCTTCGCCGGCGCCGGAATATTCAGTGTAGTCGTCGTTTTGTTCACGGCTATCTCACCACCCAGTCGCCATGGCCGTTCAAGAATTTCACGGCCACCGCTTTGCGTCCTTCGTGGAATTGCACGGCATCCACGGTCGCTTCCGCGAAAATTCCTTTCATCGTTGCTTCGACCTTCACCCGATCGCCGAACTCCAGCGGCAGCGTCGAGATGAAAATGGCGTGGCCGCCGCCGCTGAACTCCACAACGGTTGCCTCCCGCAAGTGCGCGCTGCCGCCGCGCGGCGCCGTCACTTGTACCGGGATCCTGACCGGCATGGACTGCGGGAAAAACCGCGCCAACTGTTCGGCGCAACTTTGTTCATTCACTGCCAGAGCCAAATTCCCGGACTTTCCCACGTTGCCTCACGCGCTTTGCACTTGGAGTCTGATCGCAGCCACGGCGAGACACACCTTTCACCGGTGCAGAGACAGGCTCCCGCAGACAAAGATGCACGCTGCGCGCCAAAAATTGCGAAACCTGAACGCTGTTGAAGATGCAGAAAAGGAAGGACTTAGAATTTTCCTGGAGACCTGCTACAGCTCAATTGTCTCACCGTGAAACGTGGCTGTCTCAGCCTTTGACTCCGCGATCCTCCAGAAATTGAGACGTACTGCCCCTTACTGCACGGTCGTCTCAGACTCGGTGTGGCTCTCTCCGTCATCCGATTTTAGGGGAATGTTGTATCGCTTCAGCTTGCGATACAAAGTCGCGCGACTGATGCCGAGCATTTTTCCGGCTAGCGCTTTGTCACCGCGGGCCTGCTCAAACACGCGCAGAATCGTCATGCGCTCCATCTCTGCAAGTGCGGTTGTCGAGAGGGACGCGCTGTCTTGTGCGGAAGCCTGGCCCGATTCGGGTTGCTCGCTGCGAATGGCCGGTGGAAGATCCTTGACGTCGATGGTGACCTGATCCCCCAGAGTGACGGCGCGCGCCACACAATTCTCGAGTTCGCGTACGTTTCCTGGCCAATCGTATTGCAAGAGACTTTTCATGGCCTGTGGCGTCACTTGGATTTGCGCGCCCTTTGCGTAGCGCTCCAGAAAATGGTGCACCAGCACCGGAATATCCGAACGGCGGTCGCGCAGGGCGGGGAGGTGTACGGTGACAACGTTCAAACGGAAGTACAAATCTTTGCGAAACGTTCCGGCGCGATAGGCGG
Source organism: Candidatus Acidiferrum sp. (assembly GCA_035623215.1). GTDB lineage: Bacteria > Acidobacteriota > Terriglobia > Acidiferrales > UBA7541 > Acidiferrum. The sequence continues at coordinate 5,125 of DASPTW010000006.1, read as the reverse complement.
CTTCCAAATCGCGGTTGGTCGCCGCGATTACCCGCACGTCCACGTTGACTTTTTCATTGCTTCCGACCGGCCGCACCTCTTTTTCTTGCAAAACGCGCAGCAGCTTCGCCTGCATTTCCTGCGGAAGTTCCCCAATCTCATCCAGAAAAATCGTTCCGCCATTCGCCGCTTGAAAGAGGCCCGCCTTGGACTTCGTTGCCCCTGTGAAGGCGCCTTTCTCGTAGCCGAAAAGCTCGCTCTCCATCAACGTCGGGACCAACGAACCGCAATCCACCGCAATGAACGGAGTTTGCGCCATGGAACCGCGGAAATGAATCGCGCGCGCCACCAATTCTTTCCCGGTGCCGCTCTCGCCGGCGATCAGAACAGGAGTGCGCGTGTCTTTCAACCGCGAGATCATCCGCAGCACGTCTTGAATGTTGGCCGAAGTGCCGATAATGCCGTCAAGGTTCTGCTCGGTGGTCACCCGTTCGCGCAAAAACTCATTTTCCGTAACCAGGTGGACTTTCTCGGCCATGCGCTGCAAGAGCAGCCGCATCTTTTCTACGCGAAACGGCTTCTCGATGTAGTCGTAGGCTCCCAATTTCATCGCGTCCACTGCGGATTCAATCGAGCCGTGTCCTGTCATGATCGCAACTTCGGCGCGCGGCAAAATAATCTTCGTTTGTTTCAGCAGCTCCACTCCGGACATGGCAGGGAGCTTCAGGTCAGTCAAGATCAAATCGGGAGCATCGGACTCGAGTCTTGCGAGCGCAGCCTCCGCGCTTTCCGCTTCCGCACAAATATAGCCGAGTGTATTGCCGATCGTCATGCACAGCCGCCGGATGCTCTGCTCGTCATCCACCACCAATAAACGTGTTTTCATCTCGTCGCTCATGGTTTTCCAAACGTCTTTTCCACCGCCGATATCAATTGCTGCACGCGGAACGGCTTCTCAATGCATGGCGTTCCGCTCTGCGCCAAGAACGCCTGCGTGTCGCTGTTTGCCGTATCGCCGCTAATCAAGATCACTCGCGCCTTCAGTTCCGGCCGGTTTTTCTGAATCCATTCGTGCACTTCTGCTCCGTTTACCGCCCCCGGCATTCGAATGTCGGAGATCACTCCCACGAATTGCCCAGTCGAAAGTCGATCCAGGCCTTCCTCGCCCGACGAAGCATTCACGACCGCATATCCTCTCCGCTCCAGAGCCGCGCGCAAAAATGCAACCACCGACGGCTCATCTTCGATCACCAGGATCGGCGTTCCGGTTCCTCGGGCCGTTTGCGCTTTCATCGCCCGGCCTCTTTGGCTGCTGCGGCCGCGAGCGCGCTCTCCGTGGCCACGGGAATCCGCACAACGAAAGTGCTGCCTTCTCCGCCCTCATCGTTCCAGCACTGAATCTCACCGCCGTGCGCGCGCACGATTCCATAACAGATGCTCAATCCCAACCCGGTTCCTTTGCCCGATTGTTTCGTCGTGTAAAACGGATCAAAGATCCTCTCTGGATCCGTAATCCCGGTCCCGTTATCGCTGATCGTAATTTCGATCATTTCCTCTTGCCGCCGCGTGTGGATTCGAATCCGCCCGCGCCGCCCCGCTTCCTGTACCGCGTCATACGCGTTGTTCAAGATATTCAGAAAAACTTGCTGCAACTGTTGCGAGTCTCCCAGTGCCGGCGGCAGCGCTTCTTCGAATTCCTCTGTAACTTCGACTCCATGGCTCGCAAAATCGTAACTGCGCAGCTTGATCGTTTGCCGCAGCACGCTATTCACGAATACTGGTTCCCTCTGCACCGGCCGCTGCCGCGCAAAGCTCAGCAAGTCCTGAACGATGTCTTTTGTCCGCTGCGTTTCCTGCAAAATAATCTGCAAATCTTCGCGCGCGCCCTTCGGCACTGCGGGATTTTCCAGCAACAAGTCAGTGAATCCCAAAATTGCGGCCAGCGGATTGTTCACCTCGTGCGCCACGCCAGAAACCAGCCGCCCGATCGTAGCCATTTTTTCGCTGTGCGCCAGTTTTGCTTGCAGCAGCGCAGCATCGGTGATGTCGGTCATCACCACGACCACGCTGTTCACCGTATTTTGTTCATCTCGCATGGGGCTCAAGCTGATGGAAAAATGCCCCATTGATCCGTCGCTCCTTCTGACCCGCAATTCCAGGTTTTCCACTTGGTGGCCGTTTGCCGTCGTTTCCAGCGCCGCTTCAAAGTCTTCCCGGTGCGAGGCCTCGACCCAATCCACGAGCCGGTGCCCAATCAGCTCGCTTTCCCGGTACCCGGCTTCGTAGCACCGCCGGTTCGCGTAGCTAATCAACCCAGCTGTGTCCAGCACCAGAATCATGCTGCGCGTCGTGTTCAAAATCTTTTGGTTGAAATCGCGTTCCCGCTGCAACTGCGATTGAAACGTCTTCTGCTCCGTCACATCCAGCATCAGGCCGCGAATTTGCACAATGCGCCCGCGCGCGTCGCGCACCGCCGTGATATTTTGCAGTGTGTGCAGCAGTGTCCCATCCCGTCGCCGAAGCGTTTCCTCGTAGTTTCGCAAAACGCCTCGCTCCGTCAGCGTACGCAAGAATTTCTCCCGCGCTTCCGGCGCCGGGTACAAATGAGGACTTACGTCTGCGCGCAGCAATTCTTCGCGCGAAGCGTACCCGAGCATTCGCACCATCGCGTCGTTTACATCCAAAAAACGCCCTTCTGGCGTGGCGAAAAACAATCCTTCCTGAATGCTGTCAAACAGTTCCCGGTATCGTCGCTCCGCTTCCCGCCGGTCCGTGATGTCTTTCAAGACGTGAATCGTTCGCGTGTCGTCGTCGGTCACTCCCGGCGTTCTCGAAGTCGACACCAGAAAGATCCGCTCCACCGAGGCGGCTACATACTCTTCTCGCGTCCGTTGAGTATCCCGGCAAAACGGGCAGGGCAATTCACTCCCGGTTTCCGCAATCTGCCGCAAACTGCTCATCGCTTCACCCACCAGCGCTACTGGCGGAACTCCGAGATACGACGCCAGCGACCGGTTCGTCCTCACAATATTCCATGCCCGGTCGTGCACCACGATGTAGTCGCTGATCGCGTCAATGTCTTCCACCCACTGACGTTTGGACCGCTCCAGTTGCGAAAACCGCCGGAAATTTTCCAGCGAAAGCGCTGCATGGCTCGCCAGGGCGCGCAGCAGCTGTTTTTCTTCCGTGCTGAGGGTTTTCCGCTCCCGAATCAAACAAAGCGTGCCGAGCTTCTCCTTGTCGCTCCCAGCGATTCGCACAAACACCGCAGAATTTGACACTCCCGCCAATCCGCCTGCCTTAGCGAGTTCTTCCGGCAGGGCCTGGCATTCGATTTCGCTTCCGCTCTCTTTTGCTGACGAAATCACCCAGGTTTCCGCATCGCGCATCCCCTGGCCAAGGCTTCCCTCGATACCGTAGAGTTGCGTCTCGCGGCCCAAATGCACGGCCACTCCGCCCCACGCCGCGTCCAGCATTCGCGCAGTTCGCAACGCAAATTGTCCGAGAAAGTCCGGCAGGTGCCGCGACTGCGCCGCCTCGACGGCAAGTTCCATCAGCTCTTCGGCGTTCCGGGACGCAACAGTGCGCGCCGCTGGCAAACCACTTCGTGGCTTGCGTTTCGGGGACGAGCCTGTCCTCATATCCTTCATGCTTGGGAGGGAAGCATCCTGCGTCTCAACTTGCGAGTCTCTGCAAACTCTCACGTTACGCGCCAGTCTCATTCTGAGTCAATCGCCGCTCTGCCGCTTGTTGCGAAACTGTCTACAGGCTTTCACCGATATCTCTTGCTTTCGTCTCACGCTGAGACCCTAACCAGTCAACGCGTTAGCTGCTGAGACGCTCCCGCCTTGGACGTGCCTGGCACAATGCTCCGCAAGCTCCTTCTAACCTTTTTTGGTTCTGTTGCTTACAGCAGATTTTCCCGCTTCTACTAAGTCGTTTCTGCGCCCGCCTGTGGTGGCACCCGACGTGCCTTTCTTCCATCGGGGTAATTCCTAATCCCAAGAGGGGTAGTGTCGATGAGAATCAGCAAGTTCAAGAAACTGGCCCTTGCCGCCTCCGCTGTGGCCATTCTTTCCGGATCCACGGCATTCGCCCAGTCCAGCACCACCGACGAGTCCAAGCGCAAGGTCAAGACCAAGGTGGCTCCGGTTTACCCGGAGCTTGCCAAGCGCATGAATGTTGGGGGCAAAGTCAAAATCGAAGTCGTCATCACTCCGGACGGGCATGTCAAAAGCACTCGCATCGTCGGTGGCCATCCTCTTCTGGTTCAGGCTTGCCAGGACGCCGTGAAGGAATGGAAGTTTCTGCCGGCTCCGGAAGAATCAACTCAGATTGTTGAATTCGAGTTTCGCAGTGCCAATTAAGGGGGCTCACGCAAAGGGCACTTTTGCGCAGACGCGGTCCATCGTTGGCCGCGCTGTTGAGGGGAGCGGAGGCATTTCGCAATGACCATCGGAAGAAGACTGTACATGGGGTTTGGCCTGATCCTGGGCATTCTCGGTGTCCTGTTCGTCGTGAACATCATCACCGGATTTATGGAGAAGTCAGCCCGCACCAATTCCAGCAGCGCTCTCGACAGTGTCCGTATCGTCGAATCCGTTCGCTACCAGATCATGCTCAATCGCCTCAACATGAACAATTTCCTTCTGAGTGGTGATCCCCGCGACGAGGAAAAGGTCAATAAGGGCCTCACCGACATCTCCGAACTCATCAAGCGCGGCGAGTCCCAGACCAGCAATGAGACCGTGCGAACTGCGCTCATCCAGGTTGAGAGCACTGAAGCCAGCTGGGCCGACAATTTCGCAAAGCCGCTCATTGCCAAGCGCCACCAAGTGGATTCTGGTGACGCTACTGTCTCCGACCTTCAGATTTTCTATCTCCAGAAGGACCCGGCCTCTTGGTTGACTAAATCCTCCGCCGTCCTGGATCAAAGCAACAATGACATCACCAAGTTCCTCGAGCAAAGCACTAGGTCCGCCAGCACCGCGAGCACCTTCAGCGCTTTGATGACTATTGGCGGCACGCTGTTTGCCGTGATCGCAGGCTTCCTGATCGCCATCTCGACCGCCAGGTCCATCAGTCAGCCGCTCACGCATCTCATGACCGTGACCCGCGAAATCGGTGATTCCGGCGACCTCGATCA
>DASPTW010000005.1:0-95459 GCA_035623215.1 Candidatus Acidiferrum sp. | reverse complement strand
CAGACGGCGGGACAATTCTTCATTCCGTGGGACCAAGAAATCGAGAAAGAGCCGATGTCGATTTCGGTGAATTACGACCGCACGAAGCTGGCGCAGGATGACATTGTGACCGCGACGGCCATTATGCAAAACAACCTGTCTAAGATTGCGAACATGGTAATGGTGGATCTGGGAATTCCGCCGGGCTTTGACCTCCTGAGCGAGGATTTTCAGGAATACCAGGGCAAATCGTCGAAGCTGAATAGTGGGCGATTGGAAAAATTCAGCCAGACGGCAACGCAGGCAATTCTATACTTCAACGCGTTCGCGCCAGGGCAGACGGTGCAGGTCAAGTTTCGGCTTCGCGCCAAGTACCCGATTCGGACGCGAACATTCCAGTCGCGGGTGTATGAATATTACGACCCCGACGTTAGGTCGGTAGCGCGTCCGGTGGCGCTTGAAGTGAGAAAGCAATAGCGTGATTCACCGCACCGCAGCACAGATACATGGTACTCGCACCTTTCGGTTGCGAAAGCAAGAAATCCCATATGGATCTTTTGCCCGTGATCGGGTGGGCGGGAAATCATTCGCTAACGAAGCATTTTAGTGTTTCACGGACCCTAATTCGGGACCAGGAGGTCGATGGTTCAAATCAATTCACCCCGAGCATTTCCAGTTTGTCACAGAGCCCTTGCGTCGAAAATCGTTAGGCAGGAGTGAGTAGCCCAAGTAGCCCAACTGAGGGACTAAAAATCGGTCGTGTTTCCCGGTAAGCGACACACGATAAAGCATTTAAGATTTCAACCACTTTGGCTGTTAACCGAAGGGTTGCTAGTTCGAATCTAGCCCGGGGAGCCAAAATCCCACATTTGCTACTGATTACGCCGCTTTCGCGGATTGAGTTTTGGCCTCAGAAAGTCGGCCAAGTTGGCCAATTCCCAGCGGCAGGCTCGCAGCTTAAGTTCAAGCCCAACCTTTTCAGCCCATTCTTTACGAGCGAACCGAGCAGAGGCCGCTCTTCCTTGCTCAAGAGATCCTTGCGCTAACGAAGATGAACTGGAACAATACGCAATTCTACAACTTCGAACCGATCACGCTCAAAGCGGCACGCAAGGTCGGCAGCATCTTCAAATACATGAAGCCAACAGATCCGTTTCAGTCGCGGTATAGCTTTTACATGTAAGGAGGACAAGCCCAATTCCACTTTCGCAGTCGTCACGATCAAAACTCCAACGTCAACCAAGCTAGTCGTGATAAAAAGCCATTTCACCGCGGTGAGCAAAGCGAGCATCGTCTTCTGGCACCCGAGGCATCCATTGCAATCGAACCCCGGCGCGAACCGGGGAAGGCGCGGCACTTCGTGAGCGAGGATGGGTTAGCGTTCGAGGTTTGGTCCGACGGACCCGTGGCAAACCAAAATCTGTGAACCCTAGTTGGCGAGCAGCTTTACCTGCCAGAGACTTCGCAGGAGCTCGGGGCCCCTCGACCTACCCGACATGACGCCAACGTCGAGCCCGATCTTGTTTCGATATCTGAAACACTGAGTGATACCCTTTATTGTATAACATGCTCACCTTGAGATAATTTAGGGTATCGCTTGTGTTTCGCTCTGATGTATTATATGGTGTCAATCATGAAGAATGATGTAAAAAAAGGTGTCAAGCCCCTCCGGCAGAAAGCGCTGCCCGCCGAGCTGCGCCGGGCCCTCAGGGAGGCTCGGGAGAAGCGCGGCTGGAGCCAAAGAGACCTAGCGGGCCGTCTCAGCATCGGCCAGAGGCATATCTCCGGCATCGAATCCGGCAAGATCGTGCCGCGCTATGACACACTCCTTGAGCTGGTCCGCGCCCTCGACCGCGACCTCCTCATGGTGCCCCGCGCTCTTGTGCCCGTCATGCAGTCCCTTGTCCGCGACCACCTGAAAGACCAGCCAGGTGAAGGCGAGGAACGCCCCCTTTACGTCGCCGACGGAGACGAGGACACGGCGGCGGAGCTGCGCGATGAAGTTTGATCCGAAAACAATCAGCGCGCTCTCCGTGCGCCTACACAAAAGGCACATAGGCGTCATCACCCGCCTCGCGGGCGACCGCCAGCTTTTTGCATTTGAGCAGGAGTATATAGATGACCCGAAGCGTCCGACTCTGAGCCTCTCCTTCAAGGGCAGCACTGGTGGGCTCGTGACACAAACGCGTCCCACGGCGCGCCGCGTGCCACCGTTCTTCTCTAACCTTCTCCCGGAAGGTCACCTGCGCGACTATCTCGCCAAGCGCGCGGACGTCAATCCCGAGCGCGAATTCTTCCTCCTCACCGTGCTTGGAGCCGACCTTCCCGGCGCGCTTGTCATTGCGCCACTTGAGGGTCAGGCGCAGGGGCCAAAGGCTCATCATGATCATGACGATGGGCACGACCATGCGCACGACAGCGAACAACCGTTGCGTTTTTCTCTCGCCGGAGTGCAGTTGAAATTCTCGGCCGTCATGGAGGCCTCTGGCGGCCTGACCATTCCTGTGGACGGCATGGGCGGATCGTGGATCGTCAAGCTGCCTTCAACCCGCTATAAGTCGGTTCCCGAGAATGAATTCGCCATGATGGAACTGGCCCGACGCGTCGGCATCTCCGTCCCTGAAAACAAGCTCGTAGATATAGCAAGCATCAAAGGACTGCCCGAACAAGCGCATACAGTGGAAGGCCGAGCGCTCGCCGCGAAGCGTTTCGACCGAAAGCCGGGTGGGGAGCCCGTTCATATGGAGGATTTCGCACAAGTCTTCGGGGAATTTCCCGACGACAAGTATAAACGTCACAGCTACGCGAACATTGCCGCTGTCCTCTGGGCGGAAATCGGCGAGGACGCCATACTCGAATTCGTCCGCCGCCTCGTATTCTCCGTGCTGATCGGCAACGCCGATATGCATCTCAAGAACTGGTCCCTCCTTTATCCCAACCGCCGCACGCCCGTCCTGTCGCCGGGCTACGATTTTGTCGCCACGCTGCCCTATATTCCCAACGACAAGCTCGGCCTGAGCTTCGGCGACAGCCGCAGCCTTTCTGAGATCACCCCAGACCAGATGCGCCGCTTCGCCGACAAGGCAAGAATTCCAGCAAGCCCGCTCTGGAAGATCGCCGTCGAGACTGCGCAGAAGACCGCCGCAGGCTGGAAATCGCTCGAACAAGCGGACCTCCTCCCAAAGGACTTGCGCGCTTCCATCCAAAAACAGATTCTTCGCGTCGCTGCCACGGTGAAGTGAGAGGATCCGGGATGCTCAACATCTGGTTCACTGCCGATTTTCACCTCGGGCACAAGAACATCATTCGGTATTACTCTTTATGTGCTGAAGCGTTGTTTTACTTAAATCGTTGTCTTCGGCAATTGCCTTCAACATCTTGCTTGCATCCGTCTGAACTCATGCATGCAAATATGCCCGACACGATCGCGGATGTGGTTGTTCTAGATTTCCCGACATCCCTTTTTCGTGGACTCGCGCAACTCCTCGATATAAGAGAGATAGATTTTCTCGACGAACTCCGTGAGAACCATGCCGCTTTCCGACGTAAAGTTCCTGCGTTTAGCGGTGCATGGATTCTGTTTTCAGAGACATGATTTGGGATTCGAGCGGGTAATCTGCAACGCTTCCCAGCACGGACCAACGTAAAAGGCAAAAGCGATCCGATTCCGCATTTCCGTCCTGGACGCTACGTACGGTTTGCTTGGGGGAGCAACGAACTCCATGAGTGGCTAGGTTGTCAGCCCAAGATGGGCGTTTGTACATTCACCATCGAATTGAATGCGCTAGATTGATCTGTGAGAGCCATCAATCGGCTTGGTCGGAGTTGCCTTTTCCGTCGCAAGGTGCTGCTGCGCTTTGCTGACGGTTAGCCGCGCGTAGTATAGCGGGTCGCTTTTCTCACTACTGCGAAAATTCGCGATCCTGCGGATGATTTCTTCGGGGTCGTCGCCGCGGGCGAGGGCCCGCTTCGCATAGATCCAATCGTGCTCGGACTGGCTCAAGGGTCGCGTTTCAGAAGACCGTTGCGTTAACAGCCTGTAGTGCGCGCGGAAGTTGTTGTCGATCGGCTCAGTGTGTAGGCGAAAATCTTGTAGGTGATGAATGCGGTCGGTGTGCTTCTCGGCTTGCACTCGAAAGTCGGTTTTATACTTTCGGTTGATGAATCCCGGGAGACGCAGAACGCGAGTGGAATCGGTGGCCGCAGGATCGCCTCCGAGTTTGCGTGCCATGGCACGCAGCAGGGCTTCGCCGTGTTCCCGGTCAATACCCTCGACCCGCCACACGATCTGGAATTTGTCAGGCGATGTATTTACGGTGTAATTCGGCGGCGGCACCAGGTTGGATTGCCGAATCTTCGCCAAGGCCGATGGGCCATCGTGATCGATGTCCAGGTAAAGATGACGGATGGTCTGAATGTCCCCCTTAGTTCGCGTGCGTGCCTCGGGTTTCAGAGTGTTCATTCCGATGTAGATGTCGCATGCCTCTTTTTCATTCTTGTGCTGGAGCCATTCCTGAGCGGAAGTTCCCGCGATCCGTTCAGCAGTCGCGATCCGCTGGATCGTTTCGCCCGTACCGCCGTTGCGGACCAGGACGGCAATCCGATCAGACGGATGAAAGTTTGTAAGGATGTATTCGCTTGCTGAGATGTCCTTCACGTTTCGACTTTTGTCCGTCGTCATTGGGATGGCTCCTGTGTCTGGCAGATCGCACAGTAATCGAAGGGGGCGCGTCGGGGTCGTAGCTGTTGATTTCGAGCACTTCCGAGACGTAGCGGCGTCCTGGTCTGCGCTTGATCTGAATCACGACATGGAGCGAGTCAGCGATGTTGCTCTTGATAGCTCGGTAGAGTAGTTCGACGCCGCTTTGCAACACGCAACTCGCGAAGCGGGCGAGGCCCTGCTTCGCCGAATTGGCGTGAATCGCTTTGCTGATGGAGTCATCGAGAATGAGATGTTCGATGGGTTTCAGAAAACCGACTCTTAAACCCTGTAGAACAGAATCCGTCCTGGCGGACCGAGTTGCCGAAGGAAGTGGAAATCCGTCGCGTTGCGCATCAGCCATGGAGTTCCGAGAGAGCAGCCAGTCCGGAAAGTGGTCGAGCCGGGCTAAGTTAGCGAGAGCTGTTTGGATCAAGTCCGAATCCGATTCAATTCCCGTCCGACCTCCTTTCTTTCGCAACGACCGTCTCCGGCATTTTCCTTGGATCGTCTTGCCACAGGTGCGGAAGAAAAGCCCGACGTGTTCCTCGAGGGAGAGGGTCTCCCTGCGCTTCCAAGTGGGGGTTCTGCCCGTTTCGCTTTGTCTACGGACACGCTGACCGATGTGCGGTCTCCGGCGAGTGCTCCTTGCGGCTGGTCCCATGTTAAGAGCGCTAGTCCTTACGCCTGGGCAAATACGATCCGTTTCTCTCCTTTCAATGAATCATGAGGAGCAGCTGCCACACCCATGCCGTCCACAATGCCTTCCAGGGCTTTTGCTTCTTCTCGCGTCACGCGAAAGTTCGTGGCCCGCGGGCGCCGCAAGATGCTCAAGGTAGCGAATTCCGCCCGCGATGAAAGATACGTCCGTTGAATCGCTGGTTCGATCAGTTTGAGCAATCGGATCTTTACGCGAAGGCGGTTTCCTCGGAACTTTTCACTGTTCCGGATGAACAGCAGTTGTTCCTTCGGTTCCGGTTGAATCCGAGGCGGCTCGGATACCTCCGCGAGTCCGATGATCCCTCCCCGCGGACCGGACTCCCACAAATACACCCTGTCTCCGAATTTGATCTGTTCCTTGTGCTGCTGGACGAGCCAGGTATGTTCCCTAAGGGTGCGAACTGCACTCCGAACGTCGGAGAATTCCGAGCTGGCCTTAAAGATCCAGGTGTTCCGGCAGTCTGCTGTGGTACCTATCGGCTCTTCCTTCTTCTCTTCGCGTTGTGCCCCGTCTTGAGCCGGCCCTTTCCCCAAAACATGCTCATGAGAAACGCACCAAGGAGGAACCCCGTTCGTCCCACTGGTTTCCTTTCCTATGCGCGTCATTGCTCTGTGGGGGTCGATTCCATTGCCTGCCAAGCCGCCACGGGGCTTGATGACTTGAATCCCGGTGCATTTCACGGAATCACCACGAACCTCTAAAACCAAAGAAATGTTTAGTTCCAACGCCTTGTCCGATATCACAGTCCATCTCCAAAATCCGCGCGCTTTTTTGGGGCACGCAATGCTCGAATTCTGCCCCAGGGCTGATACCGACAGAGCGAACCAATCTTCCGAATTTGGGTGTTCCGAAAAAAACAATATTCCCTCCCGTGCGTGGCCAGAAACGATCTTTTACTTCGCTTACTGAGTATTATCCTGGTGATTCCGCTGGCCCATGCATGTTAGAACCTTAGACTCCCGCCGGTTAGACGGCCGTCATCTCGGTGTCCGAGGTTTCCTCTTGGAAGCGCAGCAGAGCCTGGATTTTGAGGAACTAGCCCATCGGCTGACTGCTTTTGGGCTGCGAACCTTTAACGAGTTTGGACTCGGTGGGCGTAACTCTACAGTCGCCGGCGTCGGTCTGTCCGTCGACGACTTTGTCTCGGCAGTCTTGGTGGAATATATGGAAGGCAGGCTTCAACATCGGGCCTCCCGTGGCGATTTGTTCTCCCTGCTGGCGACCGCCATGCGCAATGACATTATCGATTCCCTTCGTAAGGCGGCACATGCCCACGAGGAGAGCCGATCCCCGCTTCCTGCCCAACGGGATGCCGATGCTGCTCCCCTGTCGCTCGACGAATTGCCGGGATCGGCTATAGATTTTGCGGCCTCCATCGATGAAGAGCGGTACGGTGAACGCGCACGGACTGCCTTTGCCGGGGAACCCGAACTAGCGGAAGTTGTGAGGGCGGTGCTGGAACTCAACCTTTACAAGCCCCGCGAAATAGCGGCTGAGTTGGGCATTACTGCAGCAGAGGTGCAGAACAGGAAGAAGAGGCTGCAGAGGCAACTCATCGATCACAACTTGGTAGGGAGGAAAACCGCATGAGCGAACAGAAGGAAAAGGATCTTTTTCCGCAAAACGCGCGGTTGGCTCGACTGTCCGACAGCTTGTACGGCAGCCCGAGCCAGCTGGATGCCGGGGAAGCCCGGGAACTCTTGCGGCGCGCAGGAATTGATCCGGAAGACGTCAAAGCACGCCTTTATCGAAAGTTTGATGCCCTAGCAAGAGAGTACGCGGCAGCAGGCCGGCCCGTTCCGGCGCTCTTGAAACAGGCGCTGAGTGACTTGCGTCCAGGCGTACCCGGTTCCCCAAAGGAACGAGCATTAGTTCGCGAAGCCCGAGCGGTCATCCGGAGTGTCATCGACCACGCTCAGCGTATTCAGGAACGACTCGCGAGGCTGCCGCGTGTGACTTTGGCTACCGCCTATCGAAACAAGAAGGAACTCTCGGAACGGGACAAGAAACTCCTGGACGACCTCGCCGAGGATCTTTTGAAACGCAATAATCGCAGCCGCCCGAAAGACGGTCGATGAGCGGGTCGCAAAAAGGCGGCGCCTATGCACGCGCCCTCGCGCGCGAACTGCCGCTCGAGCATGGCGATCTGCGGGCAATCGCTTCGCGACTCGGACTCCAAGTTCGCGAGGTGGACGCTGATGGGTTTGACGGCGCCTTGATTCGAGCGCGCGAGATTCCTTTGGGAACGATTGCGGTCCGGCAATCGATCCGCGAGGCTGGCCGCAAGAATTTCACTCTCGCCCATGAAATCGCTCACTTTTTGCTTCCCGATCACGACCAGACGGAGCTCATTTGCACCAAGTCCGACATCGGGAACTGGGGCGACTGGTCGCGAGAACTCGAGCGCGAGGCCGATGAATTTGCCGCCGAGCTTCTCCTGCCCGCTTCCGCGGTCCAGCCGATCGTCGAGTCCGCACCGCCTTCTCTGCAAGTGATCGAAAAAATCGCCCAGCGATTTCATACTTCTCTTTCGGCAGGGGCGTGGCGGTACTGCGATCTGGCGAAGCAAAGCTGCGCGATCGTGTGGGCCACGAATGCCCGAATCGATTGGTCGAAACGCTCGAGCCACTTTGGCTTTCCGCTCCAAAAGGGGGCGCCCCTTCAGCAAGGCACGTTTGCGTTGCAATGCTTTGCGGGAACACCTGGTCCAAGGAAACCGCAGGCGCTCCCCGCGCGTTTGTGGATCTCCGCGACCGGTTTTCCAGAGGCCATATGGGAGGAGTCCAAGGCGCTGCCTGCTTACAACAGTGTAATTTCGCTGCTTTGGATCAAATCGTAGGTTCAACGATGGCTGTGGTAGAGCCTGGCGTTGGTGCAGGCGGGCAAGGAATTATCTAGGAAATCAATCGTAGGAAGCTTGGGGCTAGCCCGACTGCGAGCGCGCGATAGCCCCAAGTTCTCGGTCATTGCTAATCGCCGGTATGCTCGTCGGCGAGTGCGCTCCCGCTTTGCGCCCCATTGCTTGGAGCCAGCGTAAGGAAACGTACATCGCTTGCCACCACTTCTGTGGAGCGGCGCTTCTGGTTTTGCTTGTCGATCCAGTTGCGGATGATGAGCTTTCCTTCAACATAGACCCGCGCACCTTGCCGCAGGTTTGCGCTTACCGTTTCCGCAAGGTCTCCCCACACTTGAACCCGGTGCCACGCAGTCTTTTTTTGCCACTCGCCCAAACGGTCTTTGTACGACTCCTGGGTTCCCAAAGAAAAATTCGCCACGATCTGACCGCCTTTGGTATGCCTCACTTCGCCATCCCGGCAGAGTCGCCCGGCCAACATGACTTTGTTGACGGCGTTCTGTCCCTCGAGATCCAGCTGGTTCCCGTTAGGTTGGGCCGAGCTCGTCGACAAAGAACGCTGCGGCGTCTTGCCGCTACCGTTTTGTTCCGCCGGTGTTTCTGCGGGCTGCCCTTGCGGTCTCGGCGGAGAAGCCGGTGTGCCGGTTCCGCTCGGGGTTTGCGCCTCCTTTTCAAACGTTGCCTGCTTTGCACCCTCGGCGAGCGTAGCATTCACTTCCAACGACTTATTCGATACCACTTTACATCTCCAAATTGAGCGCCCTGTACAGCAGCACCCAATCCATTTGAATTTCAGCAGCAAGCGCTGATATCTCTAAAGCGGGCTGCGAGCTCGGATTTTGCCATTTCGGCGCCGCCAACATTTTCCCACCCACGGCCGAAACCGGTCTTGCTATTTCGCTTACCTGGTGGGTGTACCCGGCGCTTGAGAACAGATATCTCTGCGTTCTTTTCACAACCAGAAGTCAACACACTTGTCGCACGCAGAACGGCGTTGCGCATCGGCGTCGGGTAGGGCCCTCTGACTTGACAGCGCAAGTAAAATGAGTTTGCCCAGACGGAAGGGTTCGCCGCCACGTTTTTCTATCCTTGAGCAAACCGCGACAGGAGGTAAATTTCATGTTCGAGTGTATGGCCTCTCACTCTCGTTTCACATCCAGCGCAGCATGGACCATCGCCAGCTCCGTTAACCGCGTTCTGCCTGAAGGGGCGCTGCCCGCACCAAGCTGGGCGCCGGGTCGGCTTCTGAAGAAGCACCAACGAACGCCAATGGGGACGGGGGTTCCGAGGCGAACCCTGTCGCTCTGCCCGGAATGCAACCGCGAAGCAGTCGAGGCGGTCATCAGGGGCCAGTGTGATGTAGCCGGTTTTAGGGGGCGTCCGGGAATCATTGACGCCGAGATCCTTGAGGAAGGCGGGCGAATCCTCATGCGAAAGGCGTGCGAGACGCATGGTCCATTTGAGGACGTGCTATCGAACCATCCCGATTTCTTTCGGAGGATGGAAGCGCAGTCCTTGGGGGGCGACTTCGATTGCGTTGGCGACCGTGAGGTCCACGACCACGGCCCTAACAGCATCCGGGCGGGCCGAGGGTCGTATTTGATCGTGGATCTGACCAACCGATGCAACATGATGTGTCGACCTTGCTTCATGGACGCTAACGGAGTTGGTTACGTCGACGAAACAGATATGGAAGAGTTGAAGACGATTTTTGAACGGGCGGGCTCTTTCAAGCCTAACCGCGAAATCAATGTCTTGTTCTCCGGTGGCGAGGCCACACTCTCTCCGATCTTCCTTGACGCAATTCGACACGCGAAGAGCAAGGGCTTCCATCGTCTTCACGTTTCGACCAATGGTATTCGTTTTGCGGAAAGCCGAAATTTTGCCGTCGAGGCGAGCGCCGCCGGGTTGCACGGCGTGTACCTGCAGTTCGATGGCGTCTCCGAGGAGAAGAACAAACATCGCGGGCTTGGAAATTACATGGAAGTGAAGCTCCGCGCGCTGGAGAACATCGCTGCGGCTGGAATGCAAACCACCTTGCAAGTTACCGTGGTCAACGGTCTCAACAATGATTGCGTGGGAGAGATCGTGCGCTTCGCTCTCTGCAACGCCGATCAAATCCACGGCGTAATTTTTCAGCCCGTTATGTTCACCGGCCGCGACGAGTGCATATCGACTGAGGACCGGTATGCAGAACGGTATCCTCTCTCTCAACTCGCTTACGACCTGCAAGCCCAAACCTCGATTGACTGGCGGCCCATGCGGGATTGGTACCCAGCTTCGGCGTACGCGATCTTCAGCCATTTGGATGATGTCCTTGACCGGGGTGCAGAGCGTGGGAGTCTCTTTCCTGACATGCATCCGGACCACGCGATTATGAGCCCGTTGCTTGTAGATACTGAGAAGGGGAAGGCGATTCCGATTCCAGCGTTCTTCGATCTCGGAAGGTTCATGCAAGACGTTGTACAAATAACAGATTCTGGCAGGTCGCCTGGGGTGACCAGGGCCATGGTTTTGCTTTCACTTCTTCGGAATTTCAACCAGGCGAAGGCTCCCTCGGGATTGGGACCCCATGAGCTCCGTGGTCTGTTTGAGGGCTCATTGTATCGTTTCACGAGAAGCGACGGCGATTGGTCGCGGCAAGCCTCTGCGAAAACCGCACGCTGGAGACTCATGTTTCTCAATGGTATGTGGTTCCAAGACGCCTACAACTACGACTTTGCGACGATCTGCAATTCAAACGTGCCGGTAGCAACTTGGCAGGGCGAGATCAGTTTTTGTGCCTACAATGGTGGTGGCTGGCGCAAGGTACTCGAGAGCGTCCATCATACGGCGACGGTGGCCGATTGGTATAGAAATCACGGTCGGCACCAAATCTATGCGGCAGGCAAAAAGGTACAGCTAGTGGAATCACTGAGCAGCCGGCCTGAACCGTTGGTTCAGATTGAAGCCGCCCCTGTTGGTACCTTCTTCACGCGTGGGTGAGGGATCTAGAAAATGGCTACTCAACCTAGTGCGAACCCCCAAAATCTGTTCGCATGCCTTCTCGGAATGCTCACTTAATCCGGTTTGTCTTAACTGTACTGTATATGCGAAAAGGGTCTTTTGTCTCGCGTGTCTGGGTGCTGCGCCGGAAGGCTGGCAGCTCTGATTGCGGCCCTTGATTAGTTCACGCCAGGCTTGTCTCGGTGGACGAAACAGGCTCTCTTAGTTTGCAGAGAAGGGCCTCTGTCCTTCAACAGGTCAACGATCTAGAATCGCAGCTGCAGCGTCTGGATCAATCAGTTGCTTCGCGTACCGCGTGCCCGCATCTCGGTTCTCGTGGCCGGAGCTAGCACTGATCATCGCGAGGAAGGGCATTACACCGATCGGTTGGCTCTGGCGATTCGACTCGCCTCCACGGCGGGTTCGGGGAAATGATCGAAGTGGGTATGGTTGGCCAATTGGCCAACTCAAGCGCCCTATCAGATTTGTAAGTGACGCCAAAGCAACGACTTAGTGATTTTCACCCGCGGCTGTTAACCGAAGGGTTGCTAGTTCGAATCTAGCCCGGGGAGCCAAATCTTTCAATAAGTTGGGCTGCCCTTAGGCTGTCGCACTTTCTAACACTTCTAACAGTCCCTACGGGTTTGTACGCAATAAAAAAGGCCGGAATGCTCTAGTTGCGCGTCCGGCCTTAACGTTTGAGATCGTTCGTCTGAGAGTTGGCAAGACGGCTTACCAGCCCATTTATACTCGTTATAACCAGCCATCCTCGCTTGGGTGGGGTCTGCATGCGTGGGCCTATTTGTTGGCCTTGGACAGCTCCGCGCTGTTGCCCCAATAGAGGTAGCGTCCAAATCGTTGATTGCCATCCCACATCCGCTCGACCGCGCCCGAACTGACTAATCACCGTTGAGCCTTTCTTCCCTCTGTTATAGACTTCGCCATCCATCCTCTGCCGCTCGTTCGGGGGGCAGCGCTGGCGGCGTGGAGAAATTCGATTTACTAGAGGCGGTCACGTGTTTCTTCCCCCGCGTGGCCTCGCAATAGTGAGGGGAATCGGTCCACATCTTCGCTCTGGCGAATACCGGCAAGGAGGCAGCGATGCTTTTGGCATCGGCGGTCGAGGTTACGCACCGGGCTCTCGGAACTCCGGACATCATCATCATTGGATTCTATTTCGCGATCGTGTTCGGAATCGGCATGTACTTTGCCCGAAGAGAGCGGTCCTCCGAGGAATACTTCCTCGCGGGCCGCAACGTCGGCTGGTTCTTTATCGGCGCTTCCTTGTTTGTCTCCAACATTTCCACCGAGCATTTCATCGGCCTGTCGGGGACGGGCGCCTCCTCAGGTCTCGCTGTTGGCCACTTTGAGTGGCTGGCGTGCCTCATCCTTTTGATATTGGGCTGGGTGTTCGTTCCGTTTTATTTGCGCAGCAATGTCTTCACAATGCCGGAATTTCTCGAGCGGCGCTTCAATCGCCAATGCGCCGTCTACCTGGCGGCAATATCGATCATCGCTTACATTTTCACGAAGATTTCGGTTCAGCTCTACGCCGCTAGCGTGGTCCTGGAAAGGGTCGCGGGCTGGTCGCTTTGGAAGACTGCAGTAGTGCTGGTCATCGCCACCGGTATTTACACAGTCGCAGGCGGCTTGGCGGCGGTCATCTATACGGACACGGTCCAGACGTTGATCCTGATCACCGGCGCTGTTGCGCTCACCATCATTGGCCTCATGCGTGTTGGCGGGTTTGAGCATCTTCGCGCCATGGTGCCGCCTGACTACTTTCACATGATCAAACCCGCATCGGATTCCAGCTTTCCCTGGACCGGCATTTTCTTCGGCGCGCCGATCCTCGGTATCTGGTACTGGTGTACGGACCAGGTGATCGTGCAGCGCGTCCTTTCGGCACGAGATGAAGGTCACGCCAAGGCCGGCACAATTTTTGCCGGATTTCTCAAAATCCTCCCCGTCTTCATGCTCGTGCTGCCCGGCATCATTGCGTTTGCTCTTTTCCCCGAGCAGGTGAAGAAGCCAGATTTCGCTTACCCGACGCTGGTCCTCAATCTTCTCCCCGTTGGTCTCGTGGGGCTGGTCATGGCGGCGCTGCTCGCGGCCGTGATGGGCGCGATGAGTTCCGTATTCAACTCTGCTTCTACTCTCGTCACTCTCGATTTCTACAAAAAGATTCGTCCGCTATCCTCTGAAAAGCAGTTGGTGACTTTCGGGCGAATCGCGACCGGGATAATGGTTCTGCTCGGCCTGCTCTGGGTTCCTTTCATCCACTACATCAGCAGCCAGCTCTACATCTATCTGCAAAGCGTGCAGGCTTACATCAGCCCGCCAATTGCGGCCTGCTTCGTTCTCGGAATTTTGTGGCCCCGGCTTAACGGATCGGGCGCCATCACCTCACTGCTCACTGGGTTCGTGCTTGGCGCGACGCGTTTCATTCTCGAACTTGCTGACCGAGCCAGCGGCGGCCATTTCACTTCCTCGGTTGCACGTTGGATTATCGACATGAACTTCCTGCACTACGCGATCTTCATGTTTGTGGTGTGCTCGGTCGTCCTGGTAGCGGTCAGCTTGATGACTCCCGCCCCAGACCGCAGGCGGCTTGCTGGACTGACTTTCGCGACGGTGGACGACAAGATTGAAACCGTTGCTGTGGGCGGGCCACCTATGCGGAAGCCCGCACACGAGACCCCCATGGAACACACCATCAACATTGTCTTCAGTCTCTTGCTCCTTTCCACCGTCATCGGGCTGTGGATTTATTTCCGCTAGGAGCCGCGTAGGGAACGACAATCATGACAAAATGCTCCTTCCGAATGTTGAAGCCCAACGTTACGCAGGACGAAGCTCTGAGGACCTTTTCCGCAGCCGGCTTTTCTGCGCTGTACTGGCGAATGCGCAGCGGGCCTCTGCGCCGAATCGCGGACGTCTACGTGCCCTATTTTCTTTTCCAGGTAAAGTGCGGAAACGGACGGCCGCGCCTCTTTGCCATCGATGCTGTGGATGGCTCGCTAGACCTGTTTGAATTTCCTCGCGTGCCGAGTGACCAGGAAGTGCTCCTCTTTGAAAAACATAACCGGATCCCGCCCGTCCTTAGTGAAGCACGCGCAGCCGAGATTCTTCGCGACAAGGTTTTGCGCGTCATTTTCCAGCAAGGGTTTTTCAAACTCCGGGATGCCCGGCTCGATATCACGCCCACCCCTTGCAAACTCCACCTGCCGTATTGGCTTGGCTTCCACGAACGTGGGGGCGTCGTTCGATGCCGCGCGATGGATGCCGTGCGCCGGCGGGTCGAAGGGGCAAAAGCGTCCGCTTTTTTCGAGCACTGGCTTGCCGCCTGAAATCAGATGAGGAATCTCGTTCGTTTTGGAAGTGCGAAGCTGTGCACAGAATTTGGCGTCTTTTCAAATTTCCAGGAGAGTTTGGGATGACGGGGCGTGTGTCGCGCACGGGAATTTGTGTACTCGCTTGGGCGTTAGGATGCGGTGGTGTCTCCGCGCAAGGCTGGCAGCACATCGGCAAGGCGCAGCGCGTCGAATCATTCAACGATGGATCCCAAGATGGCGTGGAGCTGACCGCCGGGCCTGCGAAAGTTCGGATTACCCAGGTTTATAACGGGGTTTTCCGCGTGCGCGTTGCTCCGAACGGCCATTTCCCGAAAGATTTCTCTTGGGCCGTCGTCGAAACGGCCTTGGACTACAGGAAAATCCCCATCCAAATCCGTGAAGAAAAAGATGTCGTGAAGCTCCTGATCGCTGGAACCATCAGCGCGACCATTACGAAATCTCCCTTGCTGATTTGTTTTTTCGACGCTGCCGGGAATGCAGTCCTTGCCGATGAACCCAGTTTGCCCATGGCTTGGAATGGTTCGCATATTCGCGTCTGGAAAAAGATGCCGCTGGACGAACATTATTACGGTCTCGGCGACAAGGCCGGACCCATGGACCGCCGCAACCGTTCTTTCACCAACTGGAACACCGATGCGTACGCCTGGCAGGAATCCACCGACCCGCTTTACAAATCCATCCCGTTTTTCATGGGTTTGCGTAACGGCGAAGCCTACGGCGTCTTTTTTGACAACACCTACCGAAGCACATTCGACTTCGGCAAGGAATCTCCTGACTACTTTTCGTTCGGCGCGGAAGGCGGCGAACTGAATTACTACTTTTTCGTCGGCCCCGATCCGAAAAAGGTCGTGGAACAATATACGGCGCTGACCGGGCGCTCCCCTCTGCCTCCGCTCTGGTCGCTCGGCTACCAGCAGTGCCGCTACAGCTACTATCCCGAATCCCGCGCGCGCGAAATCGTGAAAACGCTTCGTGACAAGAAAATCCCTGCCGACGCCATCTATCTCGATATCGATTATCAGCAGGACTACGCGCCCTTCACTATCAATCGCGAGTACTTCCCGACATTCGAAAAGATGATTGCCGATTTTCGCGCGCAAGGCGTGCGCACCATTTTGATCACGGACTTGCACATCAAGAAAAATCCCGGCCATGGCTATGACCCGTATGATTCCGGCATGAAGAACGACGTGTTCATAAAAAACCCCGACGGTTCGGTTTACGTTGGCTCCGTCTGGCCGGGCGAGAGCGTTTTCCCGGATTTCACGCTGAGCCGCGTCCGGGATTGGTGGGGCGGACTTTACAAAGATTTTGTGGAGATGGGCGCGGCGGGCTTCTGGAACGATATGAACGAACCGGCGATCTTTCTTCGCGCTGATAAGACCATGCCTCTCGACACCGTGCACCGCCTGGACGACGGCACCACGCTCGATCATCGTGCTGCCCACAATATTTTCGGCATGGAAAATGTTCGCGCAACTTTTGAAGGCTTGTTGAAGTTGCAACCCAAGGAGCGCCCATTCGTGCTCACTCGCGCTGCTTTTTCCGGCGCGCAACGCTATGCAGCAACTTGGACCGGCGACAACAGCAGCACTTGGAACCACCTGAAAATAAGCACGCCTATCCTTTTGAGCATGGGCATCTCCGGCTTTCCCCTGATTGGCGACGACATCGGCGGTTTCGCGGGATCTCCCACCGCCGATCTCCTGACTCGCTGGTTTGAAGTTGGCGCGTTGAATCCCATCTACCGCGACCACACGGAGAAGGGCACCGCGGATCAAGAACCGTGGGTTCACGGCCCCGAACACGAAGCCATTCGCCGCAAATATATCGAGCTTCGTTACACTCTAATGCCACACCTCTACACGGAAATTGAGGAAGCTACGCGAACCGGCATTCCCTTGATGCGCCCTGTTTTCCTCGAATATCCGCAGGCGGCGGAGTTCTACAACGACGATCGAGACTTTCTGTTTGGCCGTGATTTGTTTGTCGCACCGGTCACGATAGAGATGTTAGATCCCGAAAAAGTCTTGCTTCCTCCCGGCGATTGGTACGACTTTTGGACTGGAACGAAGCAAATCAACAAAGAAAAGTTCGAGCTGCATCCCCGCCTCGACGAAATGCCTCTCTACGCTCGTGCC
The DNA here is from genome assembly GCA_035623215.1 of Candidatus Acidiferrum sp. GTDB lineage: Bacteria > Acidobacteriota > Terriglobia > Acidiferrales > UBA7541 > Acidiferrum. Next base: position 78,724 of record DASPTW010000005.1, on the reverse strand, counting down.
GGAGCGATCCTCCCCATGCAGTCCGTTGTTCAAAGCACCGCCGAAACTCCGAACGGACCTCTTCAGTTGCGCGTTTATCCCGGAGACGACTGTTCTGGTTCGCTTTACCAGGATGATGGCCACACCTTTGCCTATCAGAAAGGCGAGATTCTTCGCATCAGCTACGCGTGTTCACTGTCATCCAGCTCTATTACGATTTCGAGCCACATCGAAAAGAACGCCTTCAAGCCGTGGTGGAACGCAACCGCGCTGACAATCTATGGAGTCGTTGCCGCACCCAAAGAAATCCGCCTTGACGATCACATCATTCAGGAATGGAATTTTGACCCGCAGGCGCACACTGTCACCGTGACTGTCCCCGACGCTGTGAAAAACTGGAACGTGAGCCTCAACTACTAGTCCGTCCATTCGTCGCCTCAATTCACCACAAAAATCGAAAGCGATTGCGCCGGCATGGACAAGTGAAATTGCTTTTCAGCAAGCTCGGCCTCAGCTTCGCCGAACAGCCGCGAGAATTGTTCTGCTTTTTGAATCGGCGTCCCATTTATCGGAACGTCCAGTTCTTTTTTCCGGTCCGCATTATTAAACGCGACGACGATGTGTTCCTCCTCGGACTCGCGCAGAAACACATAAGCGCCCTCGTCCGATGCCAGATGCCATTGTTGTCCGCCGCGCAGCGCCGCATGTTCACGCCGAGTCCGCAGCAACTCCTGAACGTACGCGAAAATCTCCTGCTGCTCCCGCGTGCGTCCAGCCGGCGTGAACGCATCATTCGAATCGCCAGTCCATCCACCGGGGAAATCCCGCCGATTGTCCGGATCCCCGCCGCCCTGCATTCCAATTTCGTCGCCGTAATAAATCTCCGGAATACCGCGCAAGGTTAACGTCAGCCCGAACGCCAGTTTCAACTTGGCCGCGGAGCTGCCTTCCGCGCTCGCAAAGCGCGGTACATCATGATTCGCAAAAAAGGGCACCAGCATTTCAGGGTGCAGGTACAGCGCGTCGTGCCGCAACACATCCGCGATCCGGCCCACCGGCGCGTTTCGCAACAGCACATCCCGCAGAGTGAAAAACATCGGAAAGTCGAAGACCGTCGAAAGCCCGCTGTCGATTCCGTCGTACCGCCGCACGCCTCCGACAAAAAAGGACGTCACGCTGGGATCCGGATGAAACACTTCGCCGATCGTCGTCAGATTGGGATAGATTCGCCGCAATCCCGCATGCCAATAAGCCCAGAATTTTCGCGACACGTACGGAAATGTATCCACCCGGTAGCCGTCCAGTCCGGAAATTTCTGCCCACCAGATGCTGTTTTGCAGAAGATATTCCTCAACCATTGGGTTTTCCGTATTCATATCCGGCAAAACCCCGGCAAACCATCCTTCAGTCAGATTGCGTTTCATCCAGTCCGGCGCATGAGGATCAATAAGCGATTCGAACGGATCGTTCTGCGCCGCCTCCCCGCTCGGCTTGCCATAAAACGTTCCCTTCAGGGGAGAATGGGCATCGAGGTGATGCTGCAGCGTTCCGTGGAACCAATCGGGCAGTGGAGGATTCGACACCCACGGATGGCGCGGACCGATGTGATTTGGCACAGCGTCGAACAAAATCTTCATTCCATTTTTGTGCGCCGCAGCCACTAAATCTTGGTAATCCTTGAGCGAACCCAAATGTGGATCGACGGCGTACAAATCCACCGCGCCGTAGCCGTGATAATCCTGCGTGGCGCCGTTCTTGACAATCGGCGTAAGCCACAATGTGTTCACGCCCAGGTCCTTCAGATACGGCAGATGATTCTCGATTCCACGCAAATCTCCACCATGGTACGCGCGCGGTTTCCCACGATCGTGCGAGCCGGGCGCTTCGGCAGGCTCGTCGTTCGTCGGATCGCCATTGGCAAAACGATCCGGCATAATCAGGTAAATCACGTCATCCTGCGAAAGCCCCTGGAACTTTCCCAGCGTCGGAGCTCGCGTGGCTAGCGGCAACTCGAACGAAGTTGCACCCTTCGGCGTCGTAATCCGGCAAACCGCTGTTCCTGATCGCGTGTCATTTCCGATTTTCAGCCAGACGAAGAGATAGTTTCCACCGGCGGTTGCTTGTGTGCGCGAAACTCGCAGCGTCGGCAAGTTGCACGAAACGTGCGTCGCCTCCAAATCGTGACCGGATACCAGCACCATCAATTGCGGCGTGAGTCCCACCCACCAATTCGGAGGATCGACCTTAGTCACCTTTGGTGTTTCATCGGTGGGGTTTTGCTGTGGGCGGCCACCTTGCGCCACCTCGGGCCAAACCAAAAAACAACCGAAGGTCAGAATGACCGCTAGTCGTTTGAGAAAGTTCAGCTGGGCATTGCTATCAAGCGTTAGGTGATTTTTCACAGGAGAGAGCATAGGCAAAAAACGCGCCTTCCACCACTCCAACCCTTTTGATCACACTTTTCGGGGCGCTACGCTTGTGGCGCAGCCGCTTCGACGAACACCAATTCGCCAAATGCTTCTGGGACGTGAAAATTCGGCACTGCCGTTCCCGTCGGACGCCAAGCCGAATAGAACCGCGGTTCCGAGGCTCCTTCAACGCGATAGAAGTTCACTTTCCATTTCTGCTTGGGATCGAACTGACGCGCCAAACACTTCATGGGGATTGCAAGCTCTGCAACCCAGGTTTGGTTATTTTCATCAAGAATCGCGCGCCGACGCATTCCACTCTTCAAATCCTGTTTTTCTCCCGGCGCGATGTCCAAATCAATCCATTGCCCATTCGGACTCACCTCGAACTCCTTATACCGGCGAAGATTTGATGGATCGGCCTGCAGAAATACTTCCGCCACATCCCGATCCCAAAGCTGGTCGCGCCTTCCGTTGGGCTCCGCGTCAGGAAAAACCGTAATCGTGCGGTATTTCGCTCGAAATCTCAGAAACAAGGTCTCGATAGTCCAGAGCAACCGCACTTCCGTCGCTCTCTCCAGGTCCACATTTTTCCCCTGCCAGTCGGCGTCAAACCGCAACGGTGGCGCCTGCTCCCATGCGGACGGCGTGGGAAATCCTTCGGCATCGAGCGGCTTTGTTGTTCGCACCGCGATTGCTCTTGCATTCAGCAGAGACTTTTCTTCGGACTGATTTCCCACGAATCACTTTTCCTTGCTCAGCGCCAGTAACGGCGCCCCACAGAATACCCTTTGCTTAACGACGCGCAAGAAAAATGCGCCCCGGCAATTCTCGCTCAGCAATTTTCGTCGGCGCCTCGCAAGGCCAGCTGCTGCGTGGCAACTCTTTGTACACCAAGGTTCTTGGACCTCGTAAGCGCTTCACTCCTCCGTGCTAGCATGAAATTTCACTCTTTTGCGAGAGATCCTCGTTGCCAGGAAAGAAATCAACGTCCAGGAGCGTCACGAAATGATCGAGCCTGTTAACGCCGAGGAATATTCATCGTCGTCCGCCAAACGGACACCGGACCAGTTCCAATACGTTAAACTACACTTCGACGGCCCCGTTGCCCGCATGACCCTCAACCGCCCCGAGCACAATCTCCTCAATGAAGCCATGCTTCGCGAAATGGCTGACGGAATCGCGTATGCCGGCGACCGCGGTGACGTCAAGTTGATCGTTCTCGACTCCGCCTGCAAAGTTTTCTGCGGTGGCATCGACATCGGCGAGTACACTTCCGAGCGCGTTTTCCAAATGCTGGACGCGTTCCATTCCGCATTCGCAGGGATGCTCGAAGTCAGCAAACCTGTCATTTGTGTCGTCAATGGGCCAGCGATCGGTGGCGGCGCCGAGCTCGCGGCCTTCGGCGATTTGGTAATCGCCTCTCCCAAAGCGCGCTTTGCTCAGCCCGAAATCAGCATCGGTGTATTTCCGCCGCTCGCTTCCACCATTCTTCCGTTTCTCGTCGGACCAAAAATCGCGCTAGAGCTTGTACTCACCGGCGAACCGGTAACCGCCGAGCGCGCGCTCGAGCTTGGCATGATCAATCGCCTTGTCCCGGAGGCTCAACTCGAACAGGCCGTCAACGATCTCGTCAATCGTATCAGCAGCCATTCAGGCCCCGTTCTCACGATGGCGAAGAAAGCCATTCTTGGCGGCATGGGTTTGTCTCTTCGTGACGGCCTCAAGCATTCCATGAACATTTTCCTGAACGAACTCTATCGTCTCGAAGATTCTCAGGAAGGTCTGCGCGCCCTGGTCGAAAAGCGCAAGCCGAATTGGAAGAATCGCTGAGGTTTGACGCGGCTCCCAGACTCGCGCATTGACACGCATTCCCGCGCGGCTTACACTGACTTTTCAATTTGCAGGCCAAGGATGCGGGGAAGGCCGTGTGAATCGGCCGCGGTCCCGCCACTGTGATCGGCTCGCTTAGCAGTAAAGCCGTAAGCCAGGCCACCCTCCTTCGCCGCAGAGTCCTACGCTCTTCGCGAGAAAGAGCGGAGGCGGAAGCCCCCGGGGCGTCTCGCGGGGCTTTTTCATTTTCATTGGCAAATTCTCGCGAGGGTTAAGGGAGACCTTTGAACAAACTCATGTCCCTGCTTCTTCGCTTGGCAGCTCTTGCCGCCATCGCCGCATTTCTTTTCTTTGCGACGCCTTTGCGCGCACAGAGTGCGTCGCCAGATTCTCTCTCCGCTCCTGCTTTCCGTGAAGTCGTTGACGAAACCGGCCGCACGGTTCACGTTCCGCAACCGGTCCGGCGTATCGTCTCGCTCGCGCCCAGCATGACCGAAACCGTCTATGCCCTCGGCCTCCAGGATCGCTTGGTCGGTGACACCGACTATTGCGATTACCCTCCTGATGCCCAAACAAAAACGAAAGTCGGCGGCGGCATTAACCCCAGCTTGGAAAAAATCGCCTCTCTCCATCCCGATCTGGTTCTGGTCACGAAGGCGTTTAATCTCCCCGAAACCGTGCACTCTCTGGAAGGACTGGGCATCTCCTCTTACGCAACCGATCCACACACCGTGCACGATATCATCACTTCCACAAAAAAAGTTGCCGACCTGCTCGGTGTCCCCGACGCCGGGGCGGTGGTCGGCGATGAAATGCAGCATCGCCTCGACCAGCTTCAACACCAGCTCGCCACGCTGCCTCCCAGGCAAGTCCTTTTTGTCGTTTGGACTCAGCCTTTGATCTCTGTTGGGAGAAGCACTTTCATTGCAGATGCCCTCTTGCGTGCTGGGGCAGTTTCCATTGTCGATTCGTCTCAGGATTGGCCCCACGTGAGCCTGGAGGAAGTCGCTCACCTCCAGCCGGACTATCTTGTCTTCGCAGATTCCCATTCGGAAACGGTCCCCGCTCAGGTCGACGCCCTCGCCACGCTTCCGGCCTGGCGCATCCTTAGTGCTGTGGCCAATCGCCGGTTCGCGGTGATTAGCGACGCGGTGAATCGTCCTGCGCCACGCATCGTTTCCGCCATCGAAGAACTCGCCAAGCAACTTCATCCGGAGGCCTTCGTCGAAAAGCCTTCCGACGCCAAAGAGAAAATGGTAAAACAAAATTTCTCACAGTCCACGAAGCCCTTTCAGGACTTTGCTTTCATCAAGCAAAACCAGCCGCTTGTAACTCACAAAACTGTCGGAGAGTGTGCATGCGCCCTCTGACGCTCCGCCGCCTCCTTTTGCAATGTCTGCTTCTGACGGTGCTTTTGTTTTTCGTCGTGGTCGTCGCTCTCAAGTTCGGCGCCGTCCCCGTCTCGCTCTACGCTCTCGCACGCGACTTGTTGCGCGTCATTTTCGGCCAAAGCAGCCAAATCTCGAGCGATTACGGGCTCATCATTCAGAATATCCGCCTGCCTCGCATCATCCTCGGAATCATCGTTGGCGCTTCGCTCTCGGTCGCGGGCACCAGCTTCCAAGCTCTCCTCCGCAATCCGCTCGCGGATCCCTACGTTCTCGGCGTTTCCAGCGGCGCGGCACTCGGCGCGATTCTTGGCCTTATTGCCGAGCCTCATCTGACACTGGCTCCGGCCTTCGCCGGCCTGCTCACCCCCTTGTGCGCTTTTCTGGGAGCTGCCGCCACGATTGCCGCAGTGTATTTCCTCGGCCGCCGCGAAGGTCAGATCGACAGCACCACGCTCCTCCTTGGGGGCGTGATCACTGCATCTTTCCTTTCCGCCCTCATCATGTTCTTGATGAGCATCGTCACCAGCAGCAACACCCGCGGCATGGCTTTCTGGCTGATGGGCAACCTTTCCACTTCATTTCAGAAAAGCGTCTACTGGTTTCTCGCTGCTGGCTTCTTCGTTGCCTCAGGAGCCATCTACACAACCGCTAACGATTTGAACTTGCTTCTCGCCGGCGAAAAAGAAGCTATGCATCTTGGTGTAGATGTCCGCCGCGTCCGGCTCGTCGTCTACGTTGCTGCTTCGTTTCTAACTGGCCTCGCCGTTTCCGTCAGCGGGGCCGTCGGCTACGTTGGTCTCATCGTTCCTCACATCATGCGTTTCATCTTCGGCTCCGATCATCGCACTTTGCTTCCCACGGCCGCGCTCGGAGGCGCCATCGCCGTAGTCGTCGCGGATACTCTTGCTCGCACCGTTGTCGCGCCCAATGAAATCGCCGTCGGAGCAGTCACCGCCATCGTCGGCGCTCCGCTCTTCATCTATCTCTTGCGCCGGAGACTCGCATGAGTAGCCCCGCTTTTGCGCGTAATCCTTCCGAATCCTCGCGCCTGGGCAACGAGCCTCGCCTCGGCGTCGAACAAGTCAGCTACGCTTACTCCGCCAATCCCGCGCAAGCTCCGCTGTTCACTCTCGAAGCCACCAGCTTCCAAGCCCGTCCTGGGGAAATCGTCGCCATTCTCGGACCGAACGCCAGCGGCAAATCCACTCTTTTGCAAATCATTGCTGGTGCGCTCCAACCTCTTTCCGGTCGCGTCCTGCTCAACGGTTTTGTTGTCCACTCGCTCAGCCCGCGCACTCGCGCCCAGCGCATCGCCATGGTGCAGCAGGAGAGCCGCCTCCTTTTTCCCGCTCGCGCCTGGGAATTCGTTCTTCAAGGTCGCCACGCCCACGGTCGCTCGCTCCGCTTCGAAACCACTGACGATGTTCTCATCGCGAAAAACGCGCTGACTCAGGTTGGCGCTGCTGAGCTCAGCGATCGCTGGATGGATCAAATCTCCGGCGGCGAAAAGCAGCGCGTCATCCTGGCGCGCGCCCTTGCCCAACAGCCACTTCTTCTTCTCCTCGACGAGCCGACGCTGCACCTCGACATTGCCGCACAGGTCGGCCTGCTCGATGCCCTTCGCCGCCTCGCCGCGGAAAATCGCTACACGGTCGTCATCGTCACCCACGAATTGAATCTCGCCGCCGAATACGCCGATCAAGTCGTTCTCATGCAGCGTGGCCGCTGCCTCCGTGTTGGTCCACCGGCCAGCATTTATCAGCGCGAATTGCTCGAACAGGTTTTCCAGACGCCGCTCTCCGTCGAGTTCGCCTCGAACGGGCGGCCTCGCGTCACCGTTTTGTCTGGAACGTAGTCACCGGCAGTTTTCTCGTCCACCCCAACCCTGCGGCGCTGTTCCGCAGACCCAATTCACCGCGGACTTCGTGCTCGGGAAGACGGTTTGCTGATCTCGACAAAGCCGAGTCAGCAAAAAGCCGGCGCCGCCGCGCGACTGTAAGGCGGAAGACGCTCACTCTGTGAGCGCTTTGAAAAGTTCTCGACCACTGCGGCCAAACGCTCATGCATTCCAATCGGGCGCCGCTGCGGGAAGGCTGCGAGCTGAATTTGCCGCCAAGCCAGGAGACCGGCGAAGTCCGCAGCCTGTGCGCTCTTCACCCGCGCTCAGGACAACCTTCAGGCTCCCGCGCGTGAGGGAGCGGAGGACCACATGAAAATCAATCTTCTTCGAACTGCTTTCCTCTCTCTCTCAGTTTTCGCAGTTAGCATTTGTTTGCAAGCGCAAACCAGTTCTTCTGACGCGCGTGTTTCGGGCAGGCTGACCGATCCTTCCGGCTCCGGCATCGGCGGCGTTCGCATCACTGCGCAACTCGAAAACAGCGTGGGCGCACGCGTTTGGCCCGCGAGGTCCGGCGAAGACGGCAGCTATCTTCTAATAATCCCCCCCGGCCGCTACCGCCTCCATTTCGAGCGCGCTGCCTTCGTGACCCGGGACATCACTCTCGACCTAGCCCCCTCCGAGAATCGCACCCTCGACCTCCGCCTCGAACTCGAGACTCTCTCGGCCAGTGTCGTGGTCACAGCTCAGCCTCAACCAACTCCTTTGCAACAAACAACTGCCCCTGTCACTGTTCTTACACAACAGGATCTCGAAGCTCATCAATTCCTCTCTCTCGCCGACGCCTTGCTCTTTGTTCCCGGCGTTGCCATTGGACGCAACAATGCCGAAGGCGGCCTCACTTCCGTTTTTCTCAACGGCGGCAATTCCGACTTCACCAAGGTCCTTGTCGACGGCGCACCCATCAACGTTCCCGGCGGGGCTGTCGATTTCTCCAATCTCACCTTGGACGACATCGATAAGGTCGAAATCGTTCGCGGCGCAGAAAGCGCGCTTTACGGCACTGATGCTGTGTCTGGCGTGATTCAACTCATCTCCCACCAGGGAACTACTCGCATCCCAATCGCCAGCTTTAATACTGAAGGCGGCAACTTTTCTTCTGTCCGCGGCGGTGCGCAACTCAGTGGCCTCCTCGGCGCATTTGATTACTCCGCCGCAGGCTCGTACTTCCGCACCGACGGCCAAGGTCCCAACGACGCCTTTCTTAATCGCTCCCTTTCTGGAAACTTCGGCTACAAATTCACTGCCAACAATCAGCTTCGTCTTTCCTTGCGCAACAACGACTCCGGCGCCGGCATTCCCGGCCAGACCGTCTTCACTCCCCCCAGCCTCCACCAAGGCTACGTTCTCCACGCTTTTGAGGCCAATGCCCGCTGGGATTTCTCCACCACTTCCCGCTGGCATCACGAAATTTCTGGCAGCGAAGCGTATAACTGGCAGCACAGCTACAACCCGCAACAAAGTTTCTTTGCCACCGATCCCAACGCCTTCTGCCCGCAAACCAATCCTTCTGCCGTCGCCACGAAAGAGTTCTGCGATTTCACCTACGACAGTTTGTTCCAATACAACCGCGCCAGCGTTCAGGCCCAAAGCACGTATCTGCAGAAAGATTTTGCGTTCACCGCTGGCTATCAATACGAAATCGAAAATGGCGGAATCTACTTCCTTGAGGCCGGCCACGTTCGCCGCAACAATCAAGCCGGCTTTCTCGATTTCCGCTACTCGCCCTTTTCACGAATCTCGCTTAATGCTGGCGTGCGCGCCGAAGACAACCAGTTCTTCGGTACTCGCGTCGTTCCTCGTGCTGGCCTCTCGGCGCTTCTGCATTCTGCCAACGGTTCCCTTGGCGACACTCGTTTCCGCTTCTTCTACGGGCAAGGCATCAAGGAGCCGCGTTTCGATCAGCTTTACGACGATCAATTCGGGGACTTCGGCAATCCTCATCTCAAGCCGGAATCCAGTAAAGACTGGACCGCCGCCTTCGAGCAAAAGCTCTCTGGTGATCGCATCCTCGTCTCCGCCGAGTACTTCTACACCAGCTTCTACAATATCGTCAGTTTTGCCTTTTGCACGCCCAACCCTCCGCCACTAACCGGCAACACCTGCGACATCACTTTTCCCAACGCGCCGCCCGACTTCGGCTATTACTTCAACACCGATCGCGCGCTGGCCCGCGGCACCAATCTTTCCGTCCAGGCGCATCCCCTCTCCTGGCTCTTTTTGGTAGCCAACTACTCTTACGACGACACTCGCATCCTCGCTGCCCCAAACTCATCCGATCCCACGCAGCAGCCCGGCGACCACCTGACTCGCCGCCCCGTCAATTCCGGCTCACTTTCTCTGGACGCCGCCTGGCGCAACTTCAGCTTCAGTTTGTCCAGTTATTTCACCGGCATTCGCACGGACAACGACTTTCTTGGCCTCGGCTTCAACCACGACCCGGGCTACGCCCGCTTCGACGTCGCCACTCGCTACAACGTTGGCCACGGCGTCTCCTTCTACGCCCGTGCTACCAATCTTTTCGACAAGTTCTACCAGGACGCTCTCGGCTACCCTGCCCTTGGCCGCGATATCCGTCTCGGCCTCAACTACCGCTTCTCCGGCCACAACTGACGAACGCAACCGCGGAGGTGGCGCGTCATCCTGAGCGAAGCGAAGGATCTCAACCGGTCCTCACCTTTGCCCTTTGCCAGCGTGCACGAATCCTGGTGCTATAATCTTTGTTCCCTTATGCCGAAAGCCGCTCCAGACACGGCCGCTCTATCCCCAGAAATCTTGGCCAAGTACGAGCCCGTCATCGGCCTCGAAGTCCACGTCCAACTTCTCACCAAAACCAAAATCTTCTGTGGCTGCTCCACTCGCTTCGGCGATCCTCCGAACACCAACGTCTGCCCCGTCTGCCTCGGCCTCCCCGGCACGCTTCCCGTTCTCAACAAGCGCGCCGTCGAAATGGCCATGCGCGCGGCCCTCGCCATCAATTGCACCATTCAAGAGCGCTCCCGCTTCGCTCGCAAAAACTATTTCTATCCTGACCTCCCCAAGGGCTACCAAATCTCCCAATACGAACTTCCTCTCGCCACCGGCGGCTGGCTCGACATCGACGTCTCGGGCACACGCAAGCGCATCGGCATCACTCGCCTCCATCTCGAAGAAGACGCCGCGAAGAATCTTCACGAAGGCTTCTCGCAATCCGCCACCAAGGCCTACATCGATTACAACCGCTGCGGCACTCCGCTCGTCGAAATCGTCTCCGAGCCGGACATTCGCTCTTCCGAAGAGGCTTACGCCTACCTCACCTCACTTCGCCAAATCATGCTTTACACCGGCGTCAGCGACGTCAACATGGAGGAAGGCTCGCTCCGCTGCGACGCTAATGTCAGTGTCCGCGCCCGCGGCGCAACACAATTCGGCACCAAGGTCGAAGTTAAAAATCTCAACTCTTTCCGCTTCCTGCAAAAAGCCCTCGAATACGAAATCGAGCGCCACATCTCCGTCCTCGAGTCCGGTGGCCGCCTCTTTCAAGAAACGCGCCTCTGGAACCAAGCCGAAGGTCACACCGTTGGAATGCGCTCCAAGGAACGCGCCCACGACTATCGCTATTTCCCCGAGCCCGATCTTCTCCCCGTCCACATCAACTCCGCCTGGCGCGACGAAGTTCTCCACTCCCTCCCCGAACTCCCCGAAGCCAAGCGCGCCCGCTTCGTCTCTTCCTACAGCATCACTAACTACGACGCCGAAATCCTCACCACGACGCAAGCCCTCGCTGGCTATTTCGAATCCGTCGTGAAAGCCGGCGCTCCCGGCAAAGCCGCCGCCAACTGGATGCAAACCGAGCTTCTCCGCCGCCTCCACGATTCCGGCAAGGAAATCGCCGGAAGCCCCGTTTCTCCGCAATCTCTTGCCGAACTCGTTCAGCTTGTGGAATCCAACAAGATTACCGCCAACGTTGGCAAAAAAGTCTTCGCCACCATGTTCGAGTCCGGCCGCTCCGCTGCCGACATCGTTGCCGCCGAGGGCCTCGCAGCTCAAGTCAGCGACTCCGCCATCGAAGCCGCGGCCCGCGACGTCATCGCCAAGAATCCCGATCTTGTTGCGAAATATAAGTCAGGCCATGAAGGTGTGTTCAAATCTTTCGTTGGCCAAGTCATGCGCGCCACCCGCGGCCAAGCCAATCCCCAATCCGTCAACGACATCCTTCGTAAGCTCCTCTCTTAATTTGGAGTGCGGCAGCCCTGCTGCCGCCTTTCCGTCTGCCAATGCCGCACGGTGACGACTCCCTTATTACCTCATTTCGAATTTCGCGTTTCGATTTTCGTCTTCCCGTTTTGCTCTGCCTGCACAACCTGCTAAACTTCTTTCACTTCGTCCCCATGCTCAAACCAGGCGACAAAGCCCCCGCCTTCCGCCTCCCCTCCGACGATGGCACCCCCGTCTCTCTTAAAAATTTCAAGGGCCAGCGCGTCCTCCTCTTTTTCTATCCCAAAGCCAATACCTCCGGTTGAATCATCGAGGCGTCCGAGTTTCGTGACGCAAAAAAGAAGTTCGATAAGCTCAAAGTCGCTATCCTCGGCATGAGCGCCGACTCCGTCAAAGCCCTGGCGTCCTTCAAGCAAAAGCACAAATTCAATTTCCCGCTTCTCAGCGATCCCGACCACAAAACCATTGAAGCCTTCGGCGCTTGGCAGGAAAAGCTCTTCATGGGCCGCAGATTCATGGGCATCGTCCGCTGCTCGTTCCTCATCGGCAAAACCGGCAAAATCGAAGTAGTCTGGCCCATCGTCCGCGCCAAGGGCCACGCCTCTGAAGTCTTGAGACACCTCTCCGAAAACTAACCTTGCAGAAAGACCACGGGACCGTTAGCTTGAACGCATACTCAAGATCTTTGGCCTATTGAGCTTCGTTTCGGGTGCTCTGATGAATTCGACCGTCACAATTTCCTGGCTCGCCGTCTTCGGAGTTTTCTTCTTAGGCGTCGTATTAGGCTGGCTCTTGGCCAAAATGAACGTAACTGGATCGCGTAGCGTGGATATTTCCCGCCTTCCGCGGGGTACAAATCCTGGGCCCTATAGGGTCCTCAAGTCGACTACCACGCGAACTTTAGCTTTCAAGTGCAAATGCGGAGCCACTTGCAAGTTTTCCGAAGGCACTGGCGATCAGCTTCCAGGAACCCAGCCAATCCCGACGGGTGATTTCTTCACTTGTCCGAATTGTGGGAATCGTTTCGACCTCAAAGCAGAGCGCAAATTAGAAGCCGAAGCGCTCGCGAACCTGAATCTCAAGAATCCTCAAGAATAAGGTTCAGAAACACCCTCCACTCCGTCAGCCCAGACCAGCGCGAAATATTGCCTCTTCCAAAGTACCCAACGGCCCTGTCTCCCGGGACGGTGCCGCTTTGAACATTTCCTGTCCTTTCGGACGGTTTCCCCCCGCCTCTCCTCGCGCGATAACAGTAGCTGGGGCTCGACCAGTCTCCGGGCCGAGGAGGGGGAATGCTACGTTTACGGTTGTTACTTCTTTTGGCGGGGTGTCTTGTCCTCGCTTCAGCCGCTCTGGCTGACGACATCGGTTATGTCGATTGCTCGAGCCATCCCGATGGCTCACAAATTTATGGCAAGGCGCGCCAGTCCACGGATGTCGTCGGTTCCGTTCCTTGCGGCGAGCGCTTCATCGTCTTGCTTTACGGCTTCATCTTCTCGCGCATTCAAACCACCGACAACAAGGTCGGCTACGTTCTTTCAAGCATGATCTCGATCGACCACTCCGTGGCCGTGCTCCAGCGCACGCAACGCCCTGCCGCCGCCGCTGTCACTGCCTCGGCCGCGCCCGTCGCGCCTGCACCGGCTCCCGCGCCGCAGCCCGCCGCGGCTGCCTCTGTTCAAGTTCAATCGCCCCCGGCTCAATCCACTCCAGCTCCAGCTGAGATTACGCTTCAATCGGCCCCTGCCTCAGCCGCAAACGCTGTCGCCTCCGCGCCATCCGCTCCCGCTCAAGTGACTTCGCAACCGGCCGCTTCCACAACTACGCTGGCATCGACCCTCCCCCAGTCGGCTGCCATGGTTACGCAAGCCAGTTCCACGCCGGCAACTGATCCTCAGTCTGCCGCCGTTCAACCCACCTCCGCTCCAGCGACGTCGGCCTCAACTCCGCCCTCGGACGCCGCTCCGCGCACTCCGGAGCCTCCGGCTCCAGTCACTCAGCCCACTCCGCCAGCGGCCGCTCAGCCTGATCCCGCTCCGGCTCAGCCTGCGCCAGTTCAACCCTCAGCCGCGCAGCCGCCGGCTTCGCAACCGCCGGACCCGCAACCCGTCGAGCCAATCCGTGACGCCGGCACCCGCCAAAGTTGGGAGCTACCCAACCCCGCCGGACGCCATAACAATTTGCTCGACCTCTATGGCGGGTTCGCTTTTAGCCGTTTCGCTGCCACTAGCAGCTCCCCCACTAACCTAATGGGCGGCATGGGTGCCTTCGGTTACAACCTCAAATCCTGGCTCCAGATCGCCGGCGACACCAGCTTCAACTACTACAACTCCGGCGGCTACAAATACGTCCTCTACGGCAACCATTACGGTGTCCGCTACTTCTACCGCCGCCACCATTTCTTTGGCATAACTCCTTTTGCGGAAGGCTTGGTTGGCGGCTCGCGCCTCGACACCACCTACAGCGGCGCCAAGACTTCCACCAATTGCATTTCCTATAAAGTGGGCGGCGGCCTCGATGTCCACCCCACCCGGCACCTTGAAATCCGCCTCCTCGACGCCGACTATTACCGGACCTCTTTCGGCACCAATACTACTCAGACCAGCTATTGGGTCACCGCCGGAATCGTCCTTCGCCTCTTCGGCTCCAATCAGCGCTACTAACCGCCCTGGGACCCGGCAAACAACCCACCCGGAAGTCCTGCAAAAGGGTATGCGTTTTCTTTTTCCGGAGTACGGCAGCTTGCTGCCGCCTTCCCGCACCGAAGCTTGCTTCGGCCTGCGCGTGAGTGTGCCGATCGATCTTCAGGTAGTTATTTATTTATGAGTATTACGAATCACGAATTACCGGTCACGATCTCGGAACACGGTTCACGGAACGCGGCCCACGTTCCCGCTCCGCTCACTTCTTCTCGAACGGCTGCAGCGTCGCATTCACCAGGAACGGATCGTTGAAATCGGTCGTCTCGCCCCAGCCCTTGCCCGTAATCGGCATCAGCCGCGCCGAAAGCGGCTTGTGCCACTTTACCGCCAGACTGGCCATGTCGCCGATGATGAGCGAAAGCTCTTCCGCCGTGGTGTCCCCCGGCAGCGGCACCGTATCCAGCCCCGTGCCGCACACTGCCGAATAGCTCAGCAGCGCGTCAATCGAAATGCGCCCTTCGCTCCAGCGCTGCGCCAGCCGTGTGTCTTCCAGAATCGGCAGCATCAGCCCGCTGTAGCCGGTTTGCTTCACCTTCACGTTGCGGATCGCCGCCGTTATCGTTGCCGCCGCCGTCAGCGTTCCGCTCAGTCCCACTGGCTGCGTCGTCAAATTCTCAATTGCCTCGCCAATTGATCCGCCTTTCGGCGATGGCGCCGGCGACAGATCGATTCCCATGTATGTCCACCCCGTTTCCTGATCCACGCGTCCCGCGTGCCGCTCGATCTCGAACGCCGACGCCGCCAGGGCATCCGTCAGGCGTTGCCGTGCCGTCGCCAGGTCTGGCGCATCCTTGAACGCCGCGGCCACCACGTTCGCTGATTCCAGTGCAATCGCGAACTGGTGCCCGAATCCCGTGTGATACGCCGCGGGAAAAAACGGCGTCACCGGCGGCACCATGGCGATCGCCGCAAACCGAAAATTTCCCTGGCTGTGCTCGGTGGCTTCTTCAAGCTTTTTCATTACGCGCGCTGCCGCCCCCACCGCGCCCCAGCGCACTCCATCTTCGCCCGCCACCACCAGGCTCGCATCGAGCGTCTTCGTGTTCGTCATAATTTCCGCGAGCATATCCGCCTGCGCGGGACTGTCGTCGGCGTTCAGCATTGCCGGGCCGATGGCCGCCGCGAACTTTTGCTGCTGCGCCAGCGCATCATATTGTTTGAAAAACTCAACCGCTTGCTGCGTGCTCAATCCTTTCGTGTATTCCGGAAACGGCTGCGTCGCAATGCGAATCGTCTGCACCGTGAACCCGCGCGACTCGAAAATCGTCTGCGCCCGCCGCAGCATCTTCAGCGCGTCCGCCACTTGCTGCTGGTATTGCGTGCGGTCCAGATTGATGAACGCCGTAATTGCCCGTATCTTCGGCTTCGCTGCATCCGCCGAAGCGGTTTTCTGCTGCGCCCGCGCGATTGGAAACGTAGCGAAAGCCATCAAGAGCAAAAACAGGATTCGGCAAACCGAGATTCGCGTGGTCCGAAATGGGGGGACATTCATGGACATTGCTCCTGTAGGGGCACGATAAATCGTGCCCTCACAGCATACAAGACTGACGCTCAATTCAGCGTTGAGAAAATGTGAGGCAGAGTGTCGGATGTCGGCTCTAAATTTTCACGAGTCACGAGTGACCAGTCACCAGTCACGGCCTTCTTTACACAAACGCCGATATTCCCGTAATTCGCTCGCCAATCACCAGCTTGTGAATGTCGTTCGTGCCTTCGTAGGTGTACACGCTCTCGAGGTTGTTCATGTGGCGCATGATGCAGTAATCGTCGACGATGCCGTTGGCGCCGAGAATGTCGCGCGCTTTCCGCGCGGTTTCGAGCGCAATGCCCACGTTGTTCATCTTCAGCATCGAGATGTGTGAAGGATCCGCTTTCCCTGCGTCCTTCAGCCGGCCGACGTGCAGCGCCAGCAATTGCCCTTTCACGATCTCCGTGATCATCCACGCCAGCTTTTCCTGCACGAGCTGATGCGAAGCAATTGGCTTGTTCGCAAACTGCTTTCGCGTCTTCGCGTATTGCAGCGCCGTGTCGTAACACGCCATCGCCGCCCCTAGCGCGCCCCAGCCGATTCCGTAGCGCGCCTGGTTCAGGCAGCTCAGCGGCCCTTTCAATCCCACCACGCCCGGCAACAAATTTTCTTCCGGAATCTCGCAGTCCGTCATTGATAATCCCGAAGTCACGGACGCGCGCAGCGACCATTTCCCATGCACATCCCACGCTTTGAATCCCTTCGTTCCTTTCTCCACTAGGAATCCTCGCACTTTGTCGTCTTCGGCTTTGGCCCACACCACCGCCACATCGGCGATTGACCCGCTGGTGATCCACATCTTCTCGCCGTTCAAAATAAATTTGTTGCCCTGCTTCACCGCTCGCGTCAGCATGCCGCCCGGATTCGAGCCGAACTGCGGCTCCGTCAATCCAAAGCACCCAATCGCTTTTCCCTGCTGCAGGAGCGGCAGCCACTTGTTTTTCTGCGCCTCGCTCCCGTAACTGTAAATCGGATACATCACCAGCGCGCCCTGCACCGAAACAAAGCTCCGCAATCCCGAATCGCCCCGCTCCAGTTCCTGCGTCATCAGCCCGTATGCGACATTCGACATTCCCGCGCACCCGTACCCTTGCAGGTTCGCGCCAAAAAATCCCAATTCCCCCAACTGCGGAATCAAATGTTTTGGAAATGTGGCTTCGCGGCTGTGTTTTTCGATGATGGGAATCACTTCGTTTTCGACGAATTCGCGCGCGGTCTGGCGGACGAGTTTTTCTTCGTCGTTGAGTTGCGAATCAAAATCGATGAAATCCACTCCGGCATATTTGCCCATGCGCAACTCCTCTTCGCCGCTTATTATTGCAGAACCTGAAAGGAAAAAAGCAGATCCCTCGCTGCGCTCGGGGTGACAAGCGAGGGCGGCGTAAGACGCGGCGTTCAAGTGTAGCAACCTGTTCGAATAGCCAGCAACCGGACACCGCTTGACGCATGGAAAAGCAGCGGCGAAACTTTCTGTTCCGCAATCACGGAAAGGAAAGAGGAGCAGTGCCAGGCAAACGCGAAAAAGTATCAACGGCAGGAAGGAAAGCGCGACGACAAACGAAGACCACTCGAAAGCAGAACCCGCTTATCGTTCGGCCACAAATCCTGATCTTTGACGTGGATGGCGTGCTGGTCGACGTGCGTGGCACGTATTGGCGCTCGGCGCTCGATACGGTTCACTACCTCACCGGCAAGCGCGTGACCTACGCGCAATTGCACAAATGGAAGAGCAAGCCGGGATTCAATGATGACTGGAGCATGGTGTCCGCGTGGGTGACGTCGCTGGGAAAACCCATTTCGTACGACGAAGCGCGAGCTGCGTTCGAGAAATTCTATTGGGGCAGCGACGGAAAACCCGGAAACGTCCGCAACGAAAAAATACTCATCTCCCCGCGGCAAATCGAGAAATGGGCCGCACAGTTCGAACTGAATCTTTTCACCGGCCGCACGCGCCAGGAATTCTCGTTTTCGTTTGATCGCTGGCCGGCGACGAAATACTTCCGAACCATTATCACCATGGATGACGCGAAGAAAAAGCCGCATCCCGAAGGCTTACAGAAAATTCTTGACGGACGCGATCCCGCCACGGCGGTGTATCTGGGCGACAACGTCGATGACGCGCTTGCCGCGCGCCACGCAGGCGTGCCTTTCCTGGCGATCATCTCTCCTGGCGAGCACCGCTACCGTGAACGCGCTGCACGCTTCCGCGAACTGGGCGCGCTCTCCCTCCTCCGCTGCGCCACCGAACTAAATCGCTTGTTGAAGTAAGCGGTGCTAAGAATAAACTCTCACGTTTTTTCTGCACAGTTGTGTACAATTGTAGTCGAAGTTACACACTGAGGCCACAATGAGCCGAAACTCGCTTACGCGCACAAATCTCCTGCTAGATACCGGCAAAGTCCGGCGTCTCCGCAAAGCCCTAAAGTCCCGCAGCAACTCCGAGGCGGTACGCCAAGCCATCAACGATGCGTTGAATGTCGAAAAGGGACTGAACGCGCTACGGGACCTCAGCGAACTAGGGGGGCTGGAGGATGTTTTCGGACGAGCTCCGGCCAGAAAAAAAAGATGACGGCACCGCCCGCCGGATTACTTCTCTTCGATACCAGTATTTATATTCGGCTTAGCCGGAAGGAAGAGTACCTCTGGCTGCGAGAAGACGACCAGATTTACCGCCGGACTGTCCTTACCGCTGTAGTTGCTGCGGAACTCTATGCCGGCACTCGCAGTTACCGTGAGAAGCGCGTCTTGGATGAGCTCTGTCAAGCCCACCGTGAACGCGGCCATTTCTCATCGCCGTCGATGACCGAATGGATTGACGCTGGGATTCTGCTGCGCCGCGCCCGAACTGTCTTCGGACAAATGGACTTTGTTCGCCACTTTCGTGACGTACTCATTGCTGTGGAGACCTCGCGCATAGGGGCGACGCTGGTAACAGAGAACACTAGACATTTCGCGCGCTGGAAATCGCTCTTAGCATCAGCAGGGAAAACGCTGAAACTATTTACGCCACTCGGGAAGCACTAAAGCCGAGCCATTCAACCGCAAATATCTACAAATATCTACGCGACACTTTGGTTAGAAATTGACGCCACTCGCATCGCGGACTAAGATGCGTCGCGCGGAGGAGTTTCAATGGTGAGCGCGAGCGTTGCGGTTCCACCAAAGAAGCGGTGGTTTTGGCGTTGGACAAAGCGCATCCTCATTGGCGCGGTGCTGCTGGTGATTGCTGCAGCGCTTTGCGGGATTGCGTACCAGGCGATTGGCAATTGGCACGACGCACGGCGGTTTCCGCAAGAAGGAAGGTCCGTGGCGCTAGGCTCGGACTTTCCAGGCGTCTCCCTGAATCTGAATTGCTCCGGAGCAGGAAGCCCCAGCGTGATTCTCGACAGCGGACTTGGCGTTCCGGCCGTCGGATGGGATTTTGTGCAGCCGGAAGTCGCCAAGTTCACGCGCGTTTGTTCCTACGACCGCGCGGGCTATGGCTGGAGCACCGCAGGCCCAATGCCACGCACGAGCAGCGAAATCGCAAGAGAGCTGCATGCACTGCTCACGGCCTCCGGCGAGAAAGGGCCTTACGTCCTGGTAGCGCATTCGTTTGGCGGATTCAACGTGCGCGTGTACACCGGCAAATATCCCGCCGACGTTGCAGGGCTGGTCTTCGTGGACACTTCGCACGAAGACCAAATCCAACGCATGCCGCCGACGCTCCAGCAAATGATGAAAAACGCGGAGAAGGATCTCGAGACTCAGAAAAAGCTGGCACGCCTATTTATTTTCCTGGGAATCGCCCGGCTCACAGCCAATGATGAAGGCATGACCAAGATGAGCAAGCAATTTCGCGACGAAGTCAAGTACCTCCAGTTGGAGGCGAAATTTGTGGATGCCTCGGTGGCGGAAATGCAGAGTTTCCCCGAGAGCGCCGAGGAAGTCCGCGCGTCGGGGAATCTCGGAGACCGGCCGCTGGTGGTGCTGACCGCGGGGAAACAGGCGGACCTGAAGGATCTTCCCAAAGGCGTATCGCAACAGGAGCTGGATGAGTTCGGCAAAACGTGGAGGGAGGATTTGCAAGTGCGTCTGGCGCATCTTTCGACGCGCGGGAAGCAAATTGTGGTGCCGGACAGCACGCACATGATCCCGCTGGAGCGCCCAGACACGGTGGTGGCAGCGGTGCGCGAAGTGTGCGATGAAGTGCGAAGCCAAGCAGCGGCAAAGCTCTGACCGTGCCGCAGAATTTTGCGAGAAATGAGAAGCATCCTTGCGGTAGAATCTAACTTCTAACTATTTGCACACCTATTCCTCTGTATTCTTCAGGAGAGGAGCGGAGGAGCCCTTGAAATCGAAAGTTTTAATGAGCCTTTCTTTCCTCGGCCTTTCCTTTCTAGGAATGGCGCTGGCGTTCTTGCTGACGGCGCAGCCCGCGAAAGCGCAAGCGCCAGCAGGGCCGCTGACTTCGGCGCCACAAGCTGCGCCAGGAAACACGGTGAAGCCGCCCGAGCCACGGCCGCTTCCGCCACCGCGCCAGAGCATCCTGGGCGCGTGGAAATTGAACAAAGACGAGAGCGACGACACGCGCAACCGCTCGCAGGACTCCAACAACCGCGGCTACGGCGGCGGGAGACCCGGAGGCGGAGGCTGGCCCGGCGGCGGTGGAGGCGGGGGATACGGCGGCCATCACGGCGGATATGGCGGGGAAAGCGATGAAGAGCGGCAGAAGATGCATGAACTGCTGACCCCGCCGGCAACGATCACCTTCTCAATGACCGGAGCGGAAGTGGATTTGATGGACGATCACGACCGCAAGCGCGCGTTTATGACCGATGGGCGCAAGCTCCAGAAGTCGAAGGACGACAGCTATCAAGAAATCGCCGCGAAATGGGATGGCAACCGGCTGATCTCTGATGAAAAGAGCCCGCGGGGAGGAAAGATGAGCCGGACGTTTGAGCTGTCACCGGATGGAAGGCAGCTTTACGAAAACCTGCATATCGAAGGCAGCGGACGAAATAGCCATACCATGGAAATTCACTACGTGTACGAAATCGTACCGGAGCCGTCCACGAAGTAAGTTCTTCGGTTCGGACCTGCTAAATCAGGCCACTACTGTTTCGTCAGCGAAGATCTAGCTCGAGGTGATGGAGAGCTCCGCAAATTCTCCGCCTTGCTCGATGGGAACCGTAAACTTCAGGCCGACGTTTTTGGCGCCGGAAATCTCCAGGGCCTTCTTGAAGAATCCGATGATCGCAAAGCCCATGATGCGGTGCTGCTTCTGGAATCCTCGGTAACGAACGACTGCGGACCGGGGCGCGGGCATCTGCACTTCGATGGGAACGCCGTCGAAATAAGTAGCGTGAACCGCGGCGATTCGCTTGATCACAAATTCCGGAGAGCCCAGCTTCACGAAAGCTTTATAGATGCCGCGAAGCTGGTGTTCGATAACCGCTTCGGAGCCGCGAGTGACCAATTCCTCGTTTCCTGCGGCGAGAACGCTGATCTCGACTTCGAGAAAATGCGCAAAGACATCGAGTGGATACCACGAGGAGGAAAAGATCTCGCCCGTAAAGATCTTTTTTGCGTCCTCATCGAGAAGGCCGAGGATTTTGTCCAGGGCATCGTCGCCCGCGCGTGACTTGATCTGGTTGATGGTCCCCTGAATCGCCGAGCCTTTAATCTGGACCATCCCCCCACCCCCAAGCGCCTGCGCTCTAACTCAATTCTGTGAGCAAAACGAGCCGCAGGAAGGGCGAAAAGCTCGCGGTTTGTCGTGAGCGGAACTAACTGATGCGAAACTCGCGACCGAAGCACCTAAGTGCAAAGTTTCAACCGTAGTACCGGAAGTCTTTCCAGAACTCCGGCCAGGGCTGGAGCAGGCCGCGGCAGACGAAAATGTCCGGGTGATCTTCGGTTTCCTCGTTTTTCACGCCGAACTGGTTTCCGGTGTGGCCTGCCAACTGGCAGGAGGTGAAGTGCTTGTCCAGGTAACCGCGCGAAATGCCAATGACGATGAGCGTTTGCGGCGGAGGGTCGCCGTAGCCGCGCTGCCAGAAGGAATCGATGCCGCTGATGGCGCGCGGCAAGCCGTAGCGCGGGCCAAAAAGATTGATGGCGCCGGCTTCGCCGTAATTTCCCGCAAGGATGCCGAGGTGCGCGCGGTCGTCGGGGGAAAGAGTGTCGCGGATTTGCGCGGTGGTTTGCGTGAGCTCTTCCCAGCCGAGTTGTTCGCGCAAATCGCCGTTGCCGGCGTTCTCGATGTTCCACAAACGCGAGTTGATGCGGCTGACTGGCATAAAAAAAAGCATGGTCACGATCACGTTGGCAGAAAGCGCGGTCCAAGCGAGGGCGCGGATGATCGTAGCGGAACTGCGGCGGATCGTGGCCAGCCACTGCTCGCCGTGGACGCTGCCGGCGGCGTAGAGCATGGGATACCCGGGAAGCATGTAATAGCCGCGGCCCTTGGCGATGACGAACAGAGCGAGCGTGACGACGTACATCCAGCCCAGCATGCGGAAACGCGCGCCTTTGGCCGAGACGAGATAGAAGTAGAGGCCGGTGAGCCAGAGCGGGAGGACAAAGAGTGTGTATCTCAATTGATCGGGGAGAAAGTACGTAGTGCGGCCCTGGCGCACGTCGCGGGCGTGGATGTGCTGGAGGAAGTCGAGCGAGACGAAATGGTGTTGGGCTTGCCAGAGGAGATTGGGCAGGAAAATCAAAATGCTGAGGCCCACGCCGAGCCAAAGCCACTTGGATTTGAGATAGCGGCGCGCGGGAGTGAGGACTAGCCCGACAACCAGGCCGATCGTGAAGAAGCCCATCGTGTACTTGGCCAGCATGCCGAGGCCGATGGCGGCGCCAATGGCCAGCCACCAGCGCGGGTCGTCGGATTTGAGAAGACGCACAACGAAGTAAGCGGTCAAGACCCAGAAAAGATAGTCGAAGGCCACGTACTGCATGAGCGCGCCGCCACCGAGGCAAACGGGGACGGCTGCAGCGGCAGCGACGAGTTGCGCGCCGCGTTTGCCGCCGAGATCGCGGGCCATCAAGCCTGTGAGGACGACAGCAATCGCTTCGGCCACAGCAGCGAAGAAGCGGAAACCGGTAAGTGAGGTGCCAAAAAGGATGAGCGAGAGTCGGCCGAAAAACGGAGTAATTGGCGGATAAGCGACAAAGCCCCACGCGAGATGGCGCGAATCTTCCAGCGTGGCCAGTTCGTCGCGATGGAAGCCGTAGCGCGTCCCGGTGAAGAGATGCACGACGATTGTGGCGACAGCGATGTAAATCAGGATGGCAACGTCCCCGAACCAAATGGCTCCGGAAGTCTTCGAGAAATCTGGTGCTCGAGTTCCCGTAGGGGAATTGATTGTTGAACTAGACAACGCTGTCCCCCGGGCTGAGTTCTACACTACCGTGCTGTTCGTAGAGCCGATTGATTCTCGGCTGGATAACCCAAACTCCTAGCGGAAAGAACCAGAGAAGAAAAAACGGCCCGGAGTAGTCGTAGAAAGATACTGGCTGACCTCTCTCAACTAGTACGAGGCTCTTGGAGACGAAATACAAAAGGTAAAGCGTGCAGTAGACGACAAGGAAATGGAGTGGGAATATGATGGCGAATACGCCCGGAGCTGTGGTTATTCTTGCGAAGATTGCTATAAACACTGGCAAATAGATTGGAGGATAGACAAGGGCAAAGTGAAAGAACGCCCTCCTTAGTCTGAGCCGCGGATCCGCGATCGAACTCAAGAACGACCCCATTGCCCAAAACCAGCCAACCAAAAAAAGCATGAAGAGCATCGCTAGAATTCCGGCCAAAGTAGCGGCTCTCTGAAAACCCTCTTCCGTTGGCACGGCCGCGGACACTGAGGTTGCGAGTGCTATCTGACCGACGGCCATCGGGACAAAGATCAGAGAAAAAATCTGCCAGTGTTTGGCACCAAGAAATAATTTCGCGATGGGATTCATATTCCGACCTGCGCCTATAGAGCCAATATGTGGCGTTCCTTATACCATGCGGAATCTGCGGTGGAAACACGGTAATGACAGGCTTCGTGCTCGCGTTGACGGCAAGGCGCGGCGGATGCTATAAAATACGGTTCGAGTCGGCGGCTTGAAACACGCAGTGTGCTCCCATGGGGTGGGAGAGCGGCGCGGCAGCCAACCTGGCGGCCTGATGCAGAATCGGGCCGGACTTGACGGAAATTTAGTCGCGACAACTGGATGCCATCGATCGGTCACCAACTTGGCGAACTGTTCCTTGGGGCTGCGCCCACAGTCCTGATTATCCTCTTTTTTTACTTCATCTTACGGGCACTTTTCTTCAAGCCGCTGCTGCAAGTGATGGCCGAGCGCGACACGCGAACCGCAGGCGCGCAGAAGGCCGCCGAAGCGGCGCAAGCGGCTGCCGCGGAAAAAGTGAAGCAATACCAGGAAGCTCTGAAACAAGCGCGCGGGCAGGTGTACGCGGAGCAGGAGGCGGCGCGGAAAAAACTGCTGGACGAGCGCGCGGCGCAACTGAAAGACGCGCGCAGTAAAGCGGCGGGCGAAGTTGGCGTGGCGAAAGAGCGCGTGGCTGCGGAACTTGCGGCGGCGGGGCGCGACGTGGAAGCGTCGGTGGGGCAGCTTGCGGCGGAAATCGCACGGCGCATGCTCCAGGTGCCGCCCCGGCCAAGCGCTCCGGCGAGGGAAGCGCGATGAAAGGAAGAAGTGGCGAGTGGCGAGTGACGAGTGGCGAGAGAAGAAGCCGCCAAGCCATTATTTTTGCTGGCGCGCTATTTGCGGCGCTTTTCTTCGCGGTCACTGCGCACGCGGCGGAAGAAGGCGGCGCGGGAGGCGCGGAAACCGCCACGGAAATCTTCAAGTGGATTAATTTCGCGATCGTTGCGGGAGCGATTCTGTGGCTGTGCGTGAAGAAGGCGCCGGGATTTTTCCGCGGCCGCGCGGAGGCGATCGGTTCGGCGATTGCGAAAGCAACTGGCGCCAAATCGGCCGCAGATGCGCAATTGCGCGAAGCCGAAAATAAGCTCGCGAATCTGCAGAAAGAAGTTGCTGAACTGCGCGCTTACGCGGAGCGTGAATCAACGGCAGAAGTGGAACGAATCCACAATGCCACAAGGGCAGATCTGGAGAAGATCGCTGCCGCGGCGAAAGCAGAAATTGAAGCGGCGGAGCGCGCTGCCCGCCTGGAATTGAAAGCCTTGGCGGCCAAGCTGGCGGTGGAAGGCGCCGAGGCATTGTTGGTCAAGCAGCTCAACGCGCAGGCGCAAGCGGCGCTGATCAGTAATTTCGTGAAAAGCCTCGAGGGGAGGCCAAATTGAAGTCCGCGAGCCTGCAATACGCAAACGCGCTGGCGGACATCGCGCTGGCGCAAGGCGCCGCTGAACCGGCGGCCAAGCAGTTGCAAGAGTTTG
Source organism: Candidatus Acidiferrum sp. (assembly GCA_035623215.1). Lineage (GTDB taxonomy): Bacteria > Acidobacteriota > Terriglobia > Acidiferrales > UBA7541 > Acidiferrum. The sequence continues at coordinate 53,394 of DASPTW010000005.1, read as the reverse complement.
GCGCGACGTACGCGCAATCGGCGGAACTGCGGACGTTCCTCGCCAGCCCCGCAGTTAACGTGGAAGCGAAACACGCGGTGATTGGAAAAATCACCGCGCGGCAAGGCGCAAGCAAAATTATCCGCAATTTTTTGTTCGTGATTGCGGACCACCGGCGGACGCAACTTCTCCCCGACATTTTGGAAACGTTTCAGCAAGTGATTCGCCAGCGGCAAGGCGTAGCGGAAGCAGAAGTGTCGTCCGCGGTGGAGTTGACCGCAGCACAGAAAAAAGAGCTGGCGGCGACCCTGGTAAAGCTGACGGGGAAAAAGATCGAAACAAAATATTCGCTGGATCCCGCGCTGCTGGGCGGGGCAGTTGTTCGAATCGGCGACACGATCTACGACGGGTCGCTGCGCAGCCGATTGAATGAAATGCGAAACCGGCTGGCGGCAGAGTAACGTCGAAATCTCTGGAAATTCAGAATAGCGGGAACTATCGCGGCAGTTTTGCAGGAGCTACGGAGCAGGCATGGCAAACATCAAGGCAGACGAAATCAGCAAGATTCTGCGCGAGCAGATTGAGAATTACGAGCAGACCGTTGCGGTCGACGAAGTGGGCGCGATCATCAGCGTGGGCGACGGCATCGCGCGCGTGCATGGTTTAGAAAAAGTGATGGCCGGCGAGATGCTGGCCTTTCCACACGATGTGTACGGCATCGCGTTGAACCTGGAAGAGGAAGAAGTTGGCGTGGTGCTGCTCGGCGAAACGACAGAGCTGAAAGAAGGCGACGTCGTCAAGCGCACGAACACGATTATGTCCGTGCCAGTGGGCGACGCGCTGGTGGGACGCGTGGTGAGCCCGCTGGGACTGCCGCTGGACGACAAGGGCCCCATTGCAGCGAAACAGCGCAATCCGCTCGAACGAATCGCGCCGGGGGTGATCGACCGCCAACCCGTGCGCGAGCCGCTGCAAACGGGAATCAAAGCGATCGACAGCATGATTCCTATCGGGCGCGGGCAGCGCGAGTTGATCATCGGCGATCGCCAGACCGGTAAAACCGCGCTCATTCTCGACACCATCATCAACCAAAAGGGCGGCGACGTCGTTTGCATCTACTGCGGCATTGGCCAGAAGCGCTCAACGATCGCGCAAGTGGTCAAGATTCTTTCCGACGCGGGCGCCATGGATTACACGATCGTGGTGGCGTCTTCCGCAGCGGAACCGGCTTCGCTGCAGTACATCGCGCCGTACGCGGCGTGCGCCATGGGCGAGTATTTTCGCGACAACAAGCGGCATGCGGTGGCGTTTTATGACGACCTTTCGAAACACGCACAAGCCTACCGCGAGATTTCCTTGCTGCTGCGGCGTCCGCCAGGGCGCGAAGCGTTTCCCGGCGACGTATTTTATTTGCATTCGCGGTTGCTGGAGCGCGCGGCAAAATTGAGCGACAAGATGGGCGGCGGTTCCCTGACCGCCCTGCCCGTAATTGAAACCCAGGCGGGCGACGTTTCCGCGTACATTCCGACGAACGTGATTTCGATTACCGACGGACAAATTTATCTGGAAGCGGACTTGTTCAACGCCGGTATTCGTCCCGCGATTAACGTGGGCATTTCTGTGAGCCGCGTGGGCGGCAATGCGCAGATCAAGGCGATGCGGCAAGTCGCGGGTTCGCTGCGGCTGGACATGGCGCAGTACCGTGACCTGGCGGCATTCGCGCAGTTTGGGGCGGACCAACTCGACAAAGTGACGCAGGGACAGCTGGCGCGCGGGCAGCGGCTTACGGAAATTTTGAAACAGGATCAATACGTGCCGCTGCCGGCAGAGAAACAGGTCCTCATCATTTCGGTGGCGACAAGCGGCGCAATCGACAGCATCCCAGTCCCGGAAGCTCGCCGGTTTGAGCGCGAATTTCTCCAGTTTACGGAAACAAACTATCCGTCGGTGCTGAAAAATATCGCGGCTAAGAAAGCCCTGGACGACGGAATCAAGGCAGAAATCAAGACCGCCGTGGATGCATTCAAGGAGCGCTTCACTACAAGCGCGGGCGCGGCCAGTCACTAAGATCGGGCGTAACGACATTCGATGCCTACACTGATTGATTTCCGGCGACGCATCCGCTCGGTGAAAAACACCCAGCAGATTACGCGTGCGATGAAGTTTGTCGCCGCCGCGCGGTTGCGGCGCGCGCAGGAAGCGGCGCTGGCGGCCCGTCCGTACGCAAGGGAACTGGCGCGCGTGCTGCGGTCGACCATGAGCCGCATCGCGGAACCGCAACATCCTCTGTTAGCGCATAGGCCGGAGGAGCGAATTCTTACGCTGGTCCTGACGGGAGAGCGCGGCCTGGCAGGGGCATTCAACACCAACATTTTGCGCAAGGCCAATGAGTTCTTCCGCGCGAACAAGAGCAAGAAGCTTTCCGTGGTTGCCGTGGGGAAAAAAGGCCGTGATTCCCTAAAAAAAGCCGGATTCAACATGATCGCGGAATACGTCAACGTGCTGGCGCGCGTGGAATTTGGGACCGCCCGGGAAATTTCGAACCTAGTGATCGATTTGTACAGCAAGGAGCAAATCGACTCGGTCTATATCGCCTTTAGCGAGTTCAAGACCGTGATGTCCGCGAACCTGGCGCTGGAAAAACTCCTTCCGGTCGAGTCAGTTGCGGCAGAAGAGAGCGCCGCTGAGTCAGCTGTCTCTCACGTGGACTACATTTACGAGCAGCCCGAGGCGCAACTTCTAGACAAATTGTTGCCGCGCTACGTCGAGACGCAGATTTTGCGCGCGATGCTGGAATCTTCAGCCGCGGAACATGCCGCGCGCATGACCGCGATGGAATCGGCCACCAAAAACGCAGGCGACGTGATTGACGCGCTGACCCTGCACATGAACAAAGTGCGACAAGCGGCGATTACGAAGGAAATTATTGAAATTGTGAGCGGTGCCTCTAGCACGGCTTAGGAGAAGGTATGGCATCTGGACAACAAGCGGGACGCATCGTGCAAATTATCGGACCGGTGCTCGACGTGCAGTTCGAGGCCGGACACCTGCCGGCGATCTACAACGCCGTCCAGATCACCAGCGAAGGGTACAACCTCCCCGAACCGATTGACGTGACGGCGGAAGTGCAGCAACACCTCGGGGAAGGGCGCGTGCGCGCCGTGGCCATGGAGCCGACGGAAGGCCTCGTGCGTGGAATGAAGGCGGTCGACCTCGGCGAAGGCATCAGCGTTCCAGTCGGACGGCCAACGCTGGGTCGCGTGATGAATGTGCTGGGCAAGCCAGTGGATCAGCTCGGGCCGCTGACCAGTTCGACTTCGTATCCGATTCACCGGCCGGCGCCGTTGCTGGATCAGCAGTCCACGACTCTCGAAATGTTCGAGACGGGCATCAAAGTTGTGGATTTGATTCAGCCGTTCTTGAAAGGCGGAAAAATTGGGCTCTTCGGTGGCGCGGGTGTCGGCAAGACCGTTTTGATTCAGGAATTGATTCACAACGTCGCGATGCAACACGGCGGCGTCTCGGTTTTTGCCGGAGTGGGCGAGCGCACTCGCGAAGGCAACGACCTCTGGCTGGAATTCCAGGAGTCCGGCGTCGTGGTGCCCGGAAATTCAGAAAAGTCGCGTGCCGCGTTGATTTACGGACAGATGACCGAGCCGCCGGGGGCGCGTCTGCGCGTTGGCTTGACTGGTCTTACCGTCGCGGAATATTTCCGCGATCAGGAACATCTCGACGTCCTGCTCTTCATCGACAACATTTTCCGATTCGTGCAAGCCGGCTCGGAAGTCTCCGCGCTGCTCGGGCGCATGCCTTCGGCGGTGGGTTATCAGCCGAACCTGAACACGGAGATCGGCGAATTGCAGGAGCGCATCACTTCGACCAAGGGCGGCTCGATCACGTCGGTGCAAGCGATTTACGTGCCTGCCGACGACTACACCGATCCGGCGCCGGCCGCGACGTTCACCCACTTGGACGCGTCGACCAACCTCAGCCGCCAAATTGTCGAGCGCGGCATTTATCCCGCGGTCGACCCTCTGGCCAGCTACTCGCGCATTCTCGACCCGCGCATCGTGGGCCAGGAACATTACACGGTGGCGCGAGCGGTGAAGTCGATTCTCCAGCGCTACAAGGATTTGCAGGACATCATCGCGATTCTCGGAATCGAGGAACTCTCCGACGACGACAAGCGCACCGTCGCGCGCGCGCGCAAAATCGAAAAGTTCCTTTCGCAGCCAATGTTCGTGGCCGCACAGTTCACTGGCCTGGAAGGCAAGTACGTGAAGATCGAAGACACCGTGCGCAGCTTCAAGGAAATTGTCGAAGGTAAGTACGACGACATGCCGGAGCAGGCATTCTACATGGTCGGCAGCATCGAAGAGGCCATACAAAAAGCGGAGAAGATGAAGGCCAGCGCCTAACGACAATGTTGCCCGACGCGATCCAACTCGTAGTCGTGACGCCAACGCGGCAGTTGCTGCGCGTGCAGGTAACGGAGGTAACGTTGCCTGGCGCCAACGGTTATCTTGGCATCTTGCCTGGGCACGCGCCGCTGATGACCGAGTTGGGCATCGGCGAATTGACCTTTCACAGCGCCAAGCCATCGGAGCCGATTTCGATCATTAGAGGTTTCGCAGAAATTTTGCCGGATCGCGTAACGGTGCTTGCGGAAACCGCGGAGCTTGCGGCCGAAATTGACATCGAGCGAGCTGAAGCCGCCAAGGCGCGTGCGGAAAAGAGATTGTCATCAGGTGACACCAATATCGACTGGGACCGCGCCAGCGTTGCCTTGCAACGCGCGCTGATTCGCATCCAGATCGCCCGCAAGTACCGGGGCGCACCGGTAAATTCCCACTGAATATTCCCTTTAAACTCCTAACCGATTCGCGGCACTAAGAGTCGCGAGCATTACCGCGCGCGAATGCGTTCATCTAAATTAATAGAGACGGCTTATGGAAACCATCACCATGTACACGACGCGTTGGTGCCCGGATTGCCACTACGCCAAAGCTTTCTTGAAGGAACGGGGCATTGCCTTTCGCGAAGTAAACATTGAAGGAGACGCTTCCGCAGAAGAAGTCGTGCTTAAGGCAAACGACGGCAAACGCAAGGTGCCGACTATTGAAGTGGAGGGCCGCTACTTTGCCTGCAGCCCGTTCGATCCCGAAGAGCTGGCTTCCGAACTAAATATTCCGCTGAACCCGTAACCTGTGTGGTTACCTTATCTCTAGTTGAGCGCGCACCCCCGCGCCCACACGTTTGTCACACGCAGTCCTGCATCGAGTAGAAGCACATCCGCGTCGGCTCCTGCGCGTAAAGACCCTTTTTTGAATTCAATCCCAAGAAGCGAGGCTGGATTCAGCGTCAGCATGCGGACCGCTTCAGCTAAAGGCACGCCAAGATTCAGAATGTTGCGCAGCGCGCGATCGAGGGTCAGCGTGCTGCCGGCGAGGACTCCGGCCGCGTTGCGGCAAACTCCGTTCGACACGGTAACCTCGAAATCCCCGAGCATGTATTTCCCGTCGGGCATGCCCGTGGCCGAAAGGCCATCGCTTACCAAAATTACGCGTTCAGAGCCCTTCGCTTGCAGGAGCATCTTCATTGCGGCTTCCGCGACGTGAACACCGTCGGCGATCAATTCTGCGTTGATTTCTGGCGAAGTAAGAACCGCGCCGATCACGCCAGGGTCACGGTGAGTGAACGGCCGCATGGCATTGTAGGTATGTGTGGCGCTGCGCGCCCCGTGGGCAATGGCCATGCGCGCTTGTTCATAGTTCGCATTGGTGTGGCCGATCGAAATCACCACGCCAGCTTTCTGCGCGGCCTCGATGCACTGCGTCGCGCCGAGAACCTCTGGAGCGATGGTCATCAAGCGCGCATTTCCCGCGGCCGCTTGTAGAAAACGCTCGAGCAATTCCGCGGATGGCAACTGAATCCATTGTGGGGGATGCACGCCGCGGCGCTCCTTGCTGATGAATGGCCCCTCGAAATGAATCCCGATGATTTCCGCGCCGGATGGCAGCGATGCATGCTGCTGCGGGATATATTGAGCGATCCTCTCCACGGCGCGACAAGTATCGTCAGGACTGGCTGTAACGGTGGTCGCAAGGAGAGAGGTTGTTCCGAATTCCGCGACCTTTTTCGTGACGGCGGACAAAGCGGCTTTGTCCGCTTCCATTACGTCGTGGCCACCGGCACCGTGAATATGAACATCGATGAATCCGGGAATCGCCGTCTTGTCCGGGGCACGAATCTCCTGCGCGCCAGCAGGCAGCGTGATCCCTTTGCGCGGGCCCACTGTCTCGATGACGCCTTCGCGAATGAGAATTCCAGCATCTTGAATTTCAGCAGTCGGAGTCAGCGCGAGGCCGGCTTGGATGAGAGTGGTCGACATGGCAGTGGAACATCGTAACGGAAATGTTCCACGCAGCAAAACAAAACGGGCCGGCTGAATCCATCAGCCAGCCCGTTCGTCGATATCAGAGAATGCTTACTTGGCCATGTCGATGCTGCTCAGTTTGAGCGTGTCGCCATCCACCGTGCCCTTAACGGTCACGTGATGGCCGGCATGCGCCGCCACTTTGTCCTGCGCATCGATTGCATACACCTTCTTATCGGCATCGTTCACGAACACGTACTTTGCGCCATGCTCCTTGACGCACTTGATCGTGCAGTCGCGGGCATTTTCGTTCGCGCCCTTCACTCCGCACGCGCTGTCAGAAATCCACCCAGTCCAGGAGCCGTCGCCCGCCATCGCGAGAGTTCCCGCGAAGAGCGTCGCTGCAATTGCCATCGAGAATCTTGCTTTCATGATTTCCCCCTCCAGAAATCCACTGCGGATTTGAATCCCGCCGGGCCGCTCAGTAGCTTGGCATAGCCAGGGTCCGGTGTCCAGCCACATCCTAAGACCAAATAGGTCCGCTTTTTATGCCTGGATAGGCATAAAAAAGGGGAGAACTCTTTGAAGTTCTCCCCTAACTGCTATGTTCTCAAGGAGCTTTGAGCCACGCTCGGCACGGGCCGAGATTACTGGCCCGAGCTTGCTGAGGCTGCTGTCGTCGCCGGGGCGGTCTTCGGGATGCTCAGGTAGCCCGTGGCGGTCGTCTTGGTGACCTTGTTGACCACGAGTTCAAGAGCCGCGCGGCTGCCGCCAGTGTAGAAGAAGATGGGTTCGTTGACCGAACGGTTCTTCTTCTCGAAGCTGTTGTCGTCGGCCAGAACGTTGATGGTGTACTGGTTCTTTTTGGTGTTGGTGTCCTTCAGTTCGATTTGGATAGCACCAACCTTGGTGGCTCCGCCCTTGCGCTGGACGGTGAATTCAAAGTAATCGCGCTGCCCCATGCGGCGGAGTTCGTCGATTTCATCGTGGTTGCGGGCGATCAGCGTGCCCATTTCGCTGCGCGCCATCTGAAGATTGTTCTTGGTGGCGTCCAGGTCGCTCTTCACGCCAGTGACATCGCCATTCAGTTTATTGACGTCATCGGTGCTCGCTTTGCCGGCCAATTCTGCCTTCACCGAAGTGGCTAGGTTGGTCACCTTCTGGTCGACGGCGTTGGTAGCGTTCTTATCCTGCTTGCGGGCTGCAATCAAATCCGCCTGGGTGAGGTTCAGCTTGCTGGTGACGACCTTCAGGTCGCTCTGAAGCTGCTGGTTGATCTCGTCTTCCTTTGCCAGCCGCTGTGTGAGTGCATCGTTGGCTTGCCGCAGGGAAGTCTGGGTGGTCTGCTCCAGGCTCTTCGCCTGATTCAAAGCGCTCCAGCCCACCCCCAGGCCGATCAAAGAAAGGCCGCCCAAAATGCCAACCGCCAGTCCTACCCAACGCGGCGTACCGGTCGTGCTGGTGTTGGAAGAATCTAGAAAATCGCTCATAAACTTTCGTTTCTCCTTTGGCTTTTCGCCCTGTGCTTGGGAAAGGGAGCACCTCCCTCGCCAAAGGACCACCATAGGGGAAGTGCATCCCAAGAGACTCAAAAAAAAGAGGTTAGAGGGCGAGAGGGCAAGGAGGAGGGCTATTCTAGAAGTAACAGTACAGGTAAATCTTACACGAAGTGGGGCTCTCTTGCCACAGGAGGGGAAGGGATATCTAAAGGGCACCAATGCCAGGGGATTCCTTGTAGGACTGTGAATTGAAGGAAGCGAGGAATCTGAAATGAAGAAGAGTAAGAAGTTTAGAATCAGATGCTTAAGGGAATCCGAGAATTAGGCTGCGCGAAAAGCGTTGTCGGCAGAGGGAGCGCGCTCGGCACTGAAATAGCGGTCCAAAGTGTTCACCGCTGCTTCGAGCACAGTGCGGCAGTCGGAACAACTCTCCAGGTGGCGCTTGATCTCAGTTTCGACCGTAGAAGAGAGCCTACCCTCTAAATACCAACAAATCAAATGGATGGTGTCTCGACAGCTCATTTTCCCCGTCCCCCAGGTCCCCAAGAGGAGAGCTTGGGGCAAGTACGGTAGTGCACTTCCGCAGCCAAAGAAGGGCCTTGTGGAGGTAGAGGCTAAGCCCTTATAAATCAGTGAATTAAAACGTATTAGCACTGAAGGGGAGCAATCTCAGCGCAATCCCCTTTTGAAAAGATTACACTTGGGGCGCTGAAAGTATGCAGAATTTCGTCCCCGGCTCGGCCACCTTAGCGATGCGGACCGATGGTCATCTCCCGGAGAGCCGCAATTCGGTCCGCTAAGGGTGGGTGCGTGCTGAAAAGCGAATTCAGACCACCCCCTCCGAACAAGGGCTTCACGATGCAAAGGGAAGACGTGGATGGCCCGATGGCAGTCGTGGGAATGCGGTTGTTATAGGCACCCAGCTTCTGAAGGGCACTGATCAGGCCGTAGGGGTTCCCCACCATCCTAGCGCCGGTCTCGTCGGCCGAATACTCGCGCTGCCGCGAAAGCCCCAGTTGCAGCATCATTGCAGCAAACGGAGCCAGAATGAGCATCAAGAGGGCGGTGATTCCCCCGCCGCCACGGTCCTCACGGTCTCCGCCACCGCCCCAGCCGCCAAAAATCATGGCCCATCTTCCCATGGATGCGAGGTGAACGATCGCGCCGGCAATCGTAGCCGCCACGGAGCTGATCAAAATGTCGTAGTTGCGGACATGCGAAAGTTCGTGAGCGATGACGCCTTCAAGTTCATCGTCGTTCATTAATTCAAGCAACCCTTGGGTCACAGCAACCGAGGCGTGCCGAGGATTGCGACCGGTCGCGAAGGCGTTGGGCGCAGCTTCCGGGATCACGTAGAGTTTCGGTACGGGCAAATTCGCTTTTGCCGCGAGGCGTTCCATCACCGCGTAGAGGCGCGGCAACTGTTCCCGTGTAACCGGCTGCGCGCCGCTGGACATCAGCGCAATTTTGTCCGAGAAGAAGTAGGCGAACGCGTTCATGACCACCGCAAATCCCAGTGCGATGGTCATGCCATTGCGTCCGCCAAAGGCTTGGCCAATGAACATCAGCAGGAGCGTTAGAGCGACGAGCAAAAAAGTTGTGCGAAACACTCTCATAGTGGTCCCTTTATTCTACCTGCGCACAGCCCGCGCGTAAAAGTTCGCCGGCCGGGACTGACGCGACAAATCAATTCCCTTTCTCTTACTAGATTAGATTCGCGCGGCAGCCGCAGGTTGTTTAGAAGGAGCGCGCTCAAAGCGCATGGTCTCCTTCTGTCCATCGCGATCGACTTTGACGTGATCCCCTGGCAGCACCGCGCCCTCCAGAATTTGCAACGCTAGCGGGTCTTGAATGAGCCGCTGAATCGTTCTGCGCAAAGGCCGTGCGCCATACGCTGGGTCGTAGCCTTCGCGGAGGAGCAAGTCCTGCGCCGCCGGGGTCAGCTCTAGAGTAATCTGACGCTCTGCGAGCAACTTCTCAACGCCCTTGAGGAGCAGGCCGACGATTTTCGCCAACTGTTCCTTGCCGAGTGGATTGAAGATCACAATTTCATCGATGCGATTGATAAACTCCGGCCGGAATGAGGCACGAAGGGCATCGAGCGCTTCCTTGCGCGCGCGCTCGGGATCCTTGTTGGCGAGCTCGAAAATGGCTGTTGAGCCCACATTGCTGGTCATGATCAGAACCGTGTTGCGGAAATCGACAGTGCGACCCTTGCCGTCAGTCAGGCGGCCGTCTTCGAGAATTTGCAGCAAGACGTTGAAAACATCCGGGTGCGCTTTCTCGATTTCGTCAAACAAAATAACGGAATAAAGGTGGCGGCGAACTTGTTCCGTGAGCTGGCCGCCCTCTTCGTAGCCGACGTAGCCCGGAGGCGCGCCGATGAGTCGAGACACGCTGTGCTTTTCCATGTACTCGCTCATGTCGATGCGGATCATGAGTTTTTCGTCGTCAAAGAGAAACTCCGCCAGCGCGCGAGCCAGTTCGGTTTTCCCCACACCGGTCGGGCCGAGGAAAATGAACGAACCGATCGGACGCTTCGGGTCGGAAAGACCGGCGCGGCTGCGGCGGATGGCGTTCGCCACGCGAGCGATGCCGTCATCCTGGCCGACCACTCGCTGGCGCAAACGATCCTCCATGTGTACAAGTTTCTGCGCTTCGCCTTCGAGCAGGCGTCCGGCCGGTATTCCCGTCCACTTGCTTACCAGCTTCGCGATGTCTTCTTCGTCGACTTCTTCCTTCAGCATGGGCGCGTCTTTTTGCACCGAAGCGAAACGCTCCTGAGCTTGCTTGAGTTCGCGTTCCGCAGCTGCGATTTTCCCGTAGCGAATCTCGGCAACCTTGGCGAGTTCGCCGGCGCGCTCAAAGCGCTGCTCCTCTGCTTTCAGTTGTTCAATCTGCTCTTTCAGCTTGCGGATTTTCTGGATGGCTTCTTTTTCCGCCTGCCAGCGCGCTTTCTTCCCGCTCGATTCTTCCTTTAGCTTGGCCAGCTCTTTTTCGATCTGGCCGCGGCGCTCCTTCGAGTGCGCGTCCGTTTCTTTCAACAGTGCCTGGCGCTCGATTTCTAGCTGCAGGATGCGGCGCTCGATTTCGTCAATCTCGACGGGTAGCGAATCGATCTGCATGCGCAGGCTGGCCGCACACTCGTCGATCAAGTCGATGGCCTTGTCCGGCAAAAAACGGTCGGAAATGTAGCGATTCGAGAGCGTGGCCGCCGCGATGATCGCCGAATCCTTAATTCGCACGCCGTGATGCACTTCATAGCGTTCTTTCAAGCCGCGAAGGATCGCAATCGTGTCTTCTACCGTAGGCTCGGCAATGAGCACAGGCTGAAAGCGGCGCTCGAGAGCGGGATCCTTCTCGATGTGCTTCTTGTATTCGTTGAGAGTGGTGGCGCCGATCGCACGCAATTCGCCGCGTGCCAGGGCAGGCTTGAGCATGTTGGAGGCATCCATTGCGCCTTCGGCAGCGCCCGCGCCGACCAACGTGTGCAATTCGTCGATAAATAGAATGATTTGCCCTTCGGCTTCGGTGATTTCCTTGAGTACGGCCTTCAGACGGTCTTCGAATTCGCCGCGAAACTTCGCGCCGGCCACGAGCGCAGCTAGATCCAAGGCCACGATGCGCTTGGTCTTGAGCACGTCGGGCACGTCGCCGGAAACGATACGCTGCGCCAGCCCCTCGACAATTGCGGTCTTGCCAACCCCGGGTTCTCCAATCAGCACCGGATTGTTCTTGGTGCGGCGCGCCAGAATCTGCATCACGCGGCGAATCTCTTCGTCGCGGCCGATAACGGGATCGAGCTTCTGCTTGCGCGCCAGTTCCGTCAGATCGCGGGCGTATTTTTCGAGCGCGGCATACGTCGATTCCGGGTTTTGCGAGGTGACGCGCTGGGTGCCGCGAACACCGGCCAAGGCTTGCAGAATCGCTTCATGCGAAGCGCCGTGCCGCTTCAGCAACTGTCCGGCTGGATCGCGGTCTTGTGCGGCAATGGCGAGAAACAAGTGTTCGGTCGAGACGTACTCGTCTTTGAAATTGTCTGCTTCCTGAAACGCGCGCTCGAGAACATCATTCAAGGGCCGCCCCATGTGCTGCTGGGCAAAACCCTGCACTTTCGGCAAGCGGCTGAGCTCCAGCTCAATATCTTGCGTGAGCGCTTCCGTGCGAATTCCGAGCCGCGCCAACAAGGGAGGAACTACACCGTCGGCTTGCGCGACCAGCGCCGAAAGCAAATGAATCGGCTCAATCTGCTGATGCTCGTGACTCGCCGCAACTTCCTGCGCGCTCTGCACCGCTTCCTGAGCCTTCACCGTCATTTTTTCAAATCGCAACATACCAACCTCAATTTCCTGTGGTGCTGAAAGAAAGGGGCCAGCGCACTCGCCAGCCCCTATTCTTACACCCAGGTTTAACTTTCTGGAACTGAGTTACTTGCTGCCAGCCGTCGCGGCCATCGCCGGAGTAGCGACGTTGACCTTGATCTGCTTGGGCTTGGCTTCTTCCCGCTTGGGGATCGTCAGCGTCAGCACGCCGTTCTGGTAATCGGCCTTGATCGCTTCCGAGTTCACGGTGTTCGCGAGCGTGAAGCTGCGGGCGAAAGAACCGTAGGAGCGCTCGACGCGCAGATAGTTCTCTTCGCTGACTTTCTTCTCAAATTTCCGCTCACCGCGAATGGTCAGAAGGTTGTTCTCCACGCGAATGTCGAGATCTTTGGGATCGACATCGGGGAGATCGGCCTTGACCACGAGTTCCTGTTCGGTCTCGTAGATATCGACAGCGGGCGCCCAAGCGCTGAGGCTCGACTCCTCGCCTTTGCGTTCAAAGGTCTCATTGAACAGGCGATTGATCTGGTCCTGCAGGGTGGTAACGCCGCGGAAAGGTTCCCAACGAGCGATAGTTCTCATAGTTGTAAGCGCCTCCATAGATGATTGCATACGCATAATATAATATGAGTTCCATGCTGTCAAGTATTTCCTTTGGCTTTGCAGCCTGCGCATATACCATTTATTTTCAACATCTTACTTTGGGTCCCTAATTCCGTCGCCGAGCTACCTGGCTAATCGCGGAGCGTTTGGGCGGCAAGGGGATGAAAAGCCGCAATGTATATTGCCCTGCAATCTAATTTTCAAAGCAGAGTAGTTTGGCTTGCAAAGTGCGATTTGCTCCATTCGATGGCTTTGCTGATCTTCCCCGACTCAAGGGTCCTGCTAAACTGACCGCGTCTCATGCGCTTGGACGAGCTCGATTATCACCTGCCACAAGATCAAATCGCTCAGCGGCCGCTGGAGCGCCGCGAAGCTTCCCGCCTCCTGCTATTGGATCGGGCCACAGGCGCATTCCAAGACGGCAAGTTTGCACAGCTTCCAGAGCTTCTGCATGGTGACGAACTGCTGGTGCTGAACAATGCTCGAGTGATCCCCGCGAGATTATTTGGCCGGCGGCTTGGAGTTCGCTCGCAAAAGCCATCACGAGCGACGCGGGCCGAACATCTGACCGGGAAAGTGGAGGTTTTCTTGACCCGGCAAATCGGCGCCGACGTTTGGGAGGCGCTAGTGCACCCCGGCCGCAAAATGCGTCTCGGTGAGCGCATTCTATTCGGCAATGGAGAACTCGAAGGAGAGATCACCGCGCGCGGGGAATTTGGCTCACGCACTTTGCAGTTTGTTTCTCACGACCAACGCAGTGTAAGAGAGCATTTTGAACGATTAGGGCACGTTCCGCTGCCACCCTATATCGACCGCGCGGATGAAGAAGCCGATCGCGAACGGTATCAAACCATCTTCGCGAAACGCCCCGGAGCCATCGCCGCTCCCACTGCGGGCCTGCACTTTTCGCCCGAAATTCTCGAACGAATCGCGAAGCGCGGCGTCGAGACTTGCGAGCTAACGCTGGACGTGGGACTTGGCACGTTTCAACCGATCCACAGTGAAACGTTGGAAGGCCACGTAATGCATTCAGAAACTTACGAAATCCCAGAAGAAACTGCGGCGCAGATCAATTCAGCTCATAGAAAAGGGCGCAGGGTGTTTGCCGTCGGAACGACGGTCGTTCGAGCGCTTGAGGATGCGGCGTCACGTGCGGTTGAATCGGTCGCCAAAGATCTGGTCTTGGCCGGGAGAGCAGACGCAAAGCTGTTCATTACTCCCGGCTTTCGATTTCGCGTCCTAGACCAGTTGCTCACTAATTTCCATTTGCCGCGCTCGACGTTGCTGGCGCTGGTTTGCGCGTTCGCGGGCCGCGAGCACGTTCTCGCGGCTTACTGGCATGCCGTAGAGGCAGGTTACCGGTTCTACAGTTACGGCGATTGCATGCTGATTCGTTGACGCCGCACGGCGGTCATTGCGAAGCTAAGAGCCTTGCTCGTGGCCCAAGCGGGATCCTGCCAGGGAAGAAGCATCGCGGCCATCCGGACAAGCAAGGAGGCCGCAAAGAAATGCAGCCTCCTTCTCGTCCATTGGAAGGGATTCACGGGTTATCCTGGATTATTCGCTGAAGACAAACACGCGGGTCTGTCCGGCAAACCGCGCTTCCTTGACCTGACCATCTTCGCCAATCAGCAAAGAGTCATAGGCGGATTTTGCGCTGCGATCTTCCCAGCGGCCTTCGGATTCCGCAACGACGGCGTGGCCCTTCTGAACGGTGGCTTTGTTGCCATCGATCAGCAAACGGTACTCGCCGGCCTGCAATTCCGTCTTGCCAACTTTGGCGGTGTGCTGGACACTGATGTTCTTGGAAAAAGGCTTGGCAAAAACCGGCACCGCAAGGGCGATGGCGGCGAGCAAAGCGAGACTGCGGACAAACGAATTGGTTTTCATGCGTGTCAAATTCCTTTCAAGCGGATCGAGTCAGCCGGGCTTCGAGCTGGCGTAGACGGGATGGAGTTGACACGCGGGCGGGGGACGAGTACTCTCGCCCGTGAAGACACCACTTCTTCCTGGACTAACGGCCGGAAAGATTGCGTGTCACGGCCCCGCGGCTGCCACCGCGGGGTTCTCTCTTTAATCTCGCCTTGGACAGCCCAGTACTCGGCTGCACCCGTATAGACGAATTCGGGTTGGCGAATGTTTCGCCGGAAGGATATAAAAATTTGCTGGATGCATCCAAATTGGGCGAAAAATCCGTCTTATTTGTGCCGCCTCGATTGCTTTGTATGTTTTTAACAATAAAGTGTTCCTAAAACACGCGCAGGAACAAAACGTTTTTACCTTCCTTACGTCGGAGGATTCTTGAACGATTCGGTGGCCCTCGTGCATCGACGCGCCGGTTCATCTATACTCAAGGTCATTTTTGCGGTAGCCAAGAATGCGGATCCTCGTCCTTAGCGACTTACATTCCAACGCAACTGCATTTGACGCCGTCCTCGACGCGGCCAAAGAACGCTGGGACGTCTCTGTCTGTCTGGGAGACGTCGTCGGGTATGGCCCTGATCCGAATTACGTGACGGGGCGGCTGCGCGAAATGGGAACGCAAACCATTCGCGGGAATCACGACAAGGCTGTCACCGGCTTGATGCCCACCGAGGATTTCAATCCAGTGGCGAAAGCAGCGGTGGATTGGACGCGCGCGGAGCTTAAGCAGGAAAATCTAAACTGGCTGACGGCACTACCGCACGGGCCGGTAGAAGCCGACGGCATCGTGCTGGTTCATGGCGCGCTGCAAGACGAAGACGAATACGTCTTTACGCCGGCGCAAGCTTTGGACGGATTGTTGGACTCGACGGCGAACGTCACTTTTTTCGGGCACACGCATCATCAGGGAGGATTTTCCTATCGAGATTCTTCGCTCGAAGTGCTGCCGATCCGTCCGCGCGCAAGCGAGTCTTTCACCGCCCTGCGCCTCGAAACCGAGCGGCGATACTTACTGAACCCTGGCTCCATCGGACAGCCGCGCGACGGAGACCCGAGGGCGGCCTTTGCGATTGCCGACCTCGAGCACCACGTGGTGGAATTCTGGCGCGTGCCCTACGACATTGCGGCGGTTCAGGCACGCATGAGGGCCGCGCATCTTCCCGAGCCGTTGGTCCAACGGCTGACAGTGGGGCGGTAAGAATCTTTGGTCTACAAGCATGAGCGACACCCTACGAATTGCGGACAAGGAACCACCGCCGGAGCAGCCGCGGCGATTCTCGTTCCTCTCGCTGATCGTGATGCTTGCGCTAGTCGGGGCATTTGTTTTTTATTTCTGGTCGGGCCGGCAAAGGCCGCAAACCAGTACAAAGAATCAAATTCATCTGCCCTTCGGAACTGCCGAACAAGCGTATGCCAAGAAGATTCAGTTCGACCATATGGGCATGAACCGGGCAGAGAATTTTCTTCATCAGGAAATCACTTCGCTTGCGGGGGAAGTCATAAACGCTGGAGATCGCCCAGTCCGAAACGTGGAAGTGACGGTTACGTATTCGGACGAACTTCGTCAGGTAGTTTTGCGCGAAAGCCGCGTGCTGTTCAACCCCGGCGCGCCGCCGTTAGCGCCGGGCGGCCGAAGGGAATTCGCGATTTCCTACGAGCACATCCCTTCCTCCTGGAACCGGGAGGCGCCCGCGGTCAGCGTTACCGGTTTACAATTCTAAGGCAGAAAGAATACTGCCTGTGATACGTCAATTAGTTATAATCGGCGCGTGGAATTCGCTGCCGAACTGCAGGCTAGCCTAAAGGAATTCACTGGGAGCGGGACCGTCGAAGTTTGCGAGAATGGCGGCCGCGTGGCTTCTTTTTCCGGGATGTCCTGGGAAGTCCGAGGAAGCAGCGAGAAGCCGCTGCTGCACCTCTGGTCCGAGCAGTTCAATCTCACAAGACGCGTACTGGCCATCACCGATCATTCCGAGCAGAGGCTGGCGCTGGCGGTGGAACGGTTCGGCAGGGTGAAGCCCGACCGGCTGGAGTTCATCCGCAAAGAATATGAGAGAGACGCTCGGGCATTGTCGCGCGATGAATACCGCGACCGGCTGCATCATCTGCTCGCAGAACAATTTCCGGACGAGGCGGTGGAATCTTTGGTGGTGTTGCCAGATCTTGAACATTCGCTTTCGGGCAGCTACATCCGGGGCTTGCTTCGCCGAGGTTCCAATTATTTCGCAGTCCTGGCCGTGCCGGAGGGTGAATCCTCGGATACGGTGGATAGCAGCCTGACATTCGGATTGCTCTGGCAGGAGCGAGCGCGGCATTTCAGCCGGCGGGGAACCGTAGGGGGCCTTCGGTTGATTGTCCCAAAGGACTCCTCGAGTGTTGTCGCTCACCGAATGAAAGGGCTGAATGCTCAAAGAAGTGTTGAGCTGTTCGAGCATGACCCGCTGTTAAACGTGCTGGAAAGAGTGGATGCCCTGCGGGCGGGGAACTTGAACACTTGGCTGGTTGCGCATCGGGAATCAGAGCTGCTGCTGCAACGCGCGCGGCCGGCTCTGGAAACTATCATCGCCACCGCGCCAAAAGCCATCACCTTGCACCCCAGCTCGCACACGGAAGAGGTGTGGCTGCGGTTCCGTGGGCTGGCGTTCGCGCGCTGGCAGAAGGGCCAGGTTTTCTTCGGCGCAGGGGATAGCAAAGAAGAGCTCAACGCAGCCTCTCGCAAGGCGTTGCTGCAGCTCCTCAGAGAACTCGCACTGTACCGTCATCCGCTTGCGGAAGATACACGTCACACTCTCTACCGCGCCCAGCCCGAACGCTGGCTGGAGAGCATGGTGCGCGAAGACGTCACGCGAGTGGATGCGACACTGGATCCGCGATTTGTCTATTCCCAGGTGTTTGCAAACGTCGGCGGAGAGCACGGGATTCTCGATTTGCTGACGGTGACGCGTGCGGGCAGATTGGCAATCATTGAATTGAAAGCGAGCGAACACATTCACCTGCCGCTGCAGGCAGCGGACTATTGGCTGCGGGTGTGCAAACATCTGGAGAACGGAGATATCGCCCGTTACGGTTATTTTCCCGGGATGGAACTGCAGAAAATCCCGCCCATTGTTTATCTCGTCGCGCCAGCGCTGCGGTTCCATCCGTCGACCGATGCGCTATTGAAATGTCTTTCGCCGGAACTCGAGGTTGTCCGCGTTGGATTGGCGGAAAACTGGCGGCGCGGCTTGCGCGTGATGATGCGCCAGTAGAACCTTGGACGAAATGCGCGCAGCGTGTTTTCGGCGTCGCTATTCCTCTTTCCTGCCCCAGCACATTTTTCATACGGACGAGAACTTCCGCGAGTAGAATGTCCTCCCCGCCGGGAGGGCAGAAATGGCGCAGGGTTCCAATTTCACGGTGCAAATCCGTCAAAAGGGCGACGTGTGTTTGCTGGACCTATCCGGGCGCCTCACATCTTTTGAAGTCACCGGATTTCGCGATTCGATCACCAGGCTACTAAAGCAGGGCCGAAATCAAATGCTCTTGAACCTGAACGGATTGCATTATCTGGATAGCTCGGGGATTGGGGAACTGGCGAGAGTTTACGTTTCGGTTGTGAAGCAGGGCGGTCAAATGAAAGTAGTGGGCCTTTCGCCCAAAGTGGAGGAGGTTTTGAAGATCACGCAGCTGTATCAGGTATTCCCCGAATTTCCGAGCGAAGAAGAAGCGATGCAGAGCTTCTCCAAATAGAAACCGGCACTCCTGGAACTGAGTGGATTCAGAAATCACGCTGAAAAGGAGAGAAGCGGCTAGGGGCTAGCCCTAACCGCTTCCCGGGGTGTGTCCTCGAAGTGGTTTTGTATTATTAGATGTACGGTAGCGAAAAAGGTTTCCTTCGTGCAAGTGAAAAAATAGAAAAATCGATTTAGTAGCGCAAATCCTAGTAAAACAAGTACTTACGCCAGCGTTCGTCGCGGTGCCCGATCAGCCTCATGAGCTGCCGGGAGGTATGCAGGGTGAAAGGCCGCGGACGCCGAGCCAGCTTCAGACCGGCTTCCTCGGGTGTGCGGTCGCCCTTGCTGTTGTTGCAGCGGTAGCAGCAGGCCACCAGATTTTCCCAGGACGAGCGACCGCCGCGCGACCGCGGCACAACGTGGTCGAGCGTTAGTTCAGAACTGGGAAAAACTCGTCCGCAGAACTGGCACGTATTCCTGTCGCGCAGCAAGATATTTTTGCGCGACAGGGCCCGGCTCTGCTGCGGAATATGCCGGTATGCCAGCAGGCGAATCACCGAAGGCACTCTATGAGAATGCGCGGCGGAATGCACTTCGGCGCTGTGTAACTCTTCCGCTTGAGCCACGCCTTTGAGCATGAGCACCATGGCGCGGCGGACCGCGGTAACGTTGATGGGCTCGTAGGTCGCGTTGAGCACCAAAACCGGCTCCTGCATCAACGATGCGCGGCGCGGGGAAATCGGGTTGTGGGATCTACTGCCTGCGGGACTATCGGCTCCGGGCACAGCCGCTCCAGCCGCTTCGGGGCTATAGTGCCCCCGGGAATCGGCCGACATGTGCCGGTTTGTACCCATTGGACTTTCCTTGGCCTATTTTACCACTCATTGGCGCTTGGCAGCGGGTTTCTAAGCGCCCGCGCTACCGTAAGTGCCATCACCGATTTGGCACCCGCCTCGCGTAACGCCCGGGAGCACGCGTCTAGCGTGGCCCCAGTTGTCAATACATCATCTACCAGTAGGACGCGTAGATTGTCAACCTGGCTGCCTGGACGTGTGGCAAATGCGCCACGAACCGATTCCCAGCGCTCCTCCAGGCTGAGAATCCTCTTATCCGGCCGCGCCCGCGTTCGCATCAGAAGCACGGCTTTGTGGGGCAAACGAAGCCGTTTGGCAAGCGGTTTGGACAGAAGGGCGGCCTGGTTATAGCCACGTTCGCGTTCTCTTTGCCGGTGGAGCGGCACCGGCACGACCACATCTGCGTTGAATGATTCCTGTTCGCTTTGAACGAGTTCGCCCAGTCGATCGGCAAACCATCTTCCTAAAGGCTCGATTTGCTCGAATTTCAAGAGAAGGATCGCTTTAACGAGCGGGCCATCGTAAATCGCAAAGCTTCGCGCGCGGTCAAAGGCGTACGTTTTGTCATGGCAAGCGGGACACAGCGGTGGCTCACCTTCTTTTCGCGCCAATCCGGGGAGAGGCCGTCCGCAGATCTCGCAAGAAGGCTGAGGAATTCGCTGAAACGAACGGAAGCAGTCGTCGCAAATAGGGACGCGCCGAGAATCGGCAAGGAACTGACCGCAAATGCGGCAATCCCCAGGGAAAAAGATGCTGATCAGCGCATCGCCAGCGGCCATTGCCCAGGCGCGTACACGCTGTGGGCCAGTCTTCGTAAGATTGCCGCCGGACGTTGTTTCTGCCATTTACGGCAGAACTCTACTACTTCTCGTATTGTAATTAAAGAGAAAAAGTATGTAGGAGTAATAGCAAGCGACCGATCAGGCAAAAGCAGACACTTCGCTATGAACTCAGCTTGCCTTAGAGCAGCCCCTGTTCCATCTTTTCCTGGCAGTTGATGCAGTGTTTCGCCCAGGGGACCGCCTCGAGCCGCTTTTGCTGCATCTCTTCCTGACAGTTCGCGCAAACTCCGTATTCGTCCTCTTGGATGCGCTTCAAGGCCGCGTCGATCATGTTTAGAATGGTCCTGTCCGTGTTGGTCATGCCGAACAGGAATTCCTTGGTATAGGAGTTCGCTGCTTTGTCGGCCAAGTCCACAGTCGGATCATCGTCCGCCGTCCGGCCTTCTTCTTGGGTGCGCGCGATGGTCCTCAGGAGCTCCTCGCGGCGCGCCAGCAATTTCTTTTTGTAGTAATCGAGCCTTTTCTTGTCCATGCTAGCCCTGTTCCCGGTCCAGGAAAGTCGCCACTCTCTGCGTGCTTCCCATGGCCATCTAAAAACTCCGTAGTGTAGGCCGGGTTAACGGGGAAGTCAAGGCGAGGGCGCCGAGCTTGTTGTTAGACGGGAACGGAGCAGTCCGAGTTGCATTGGACACGTGTGCGAGCGCTAGCAAAACAACGCCTCCAAGGGAGACTCTCTCAAGGGCGAACGGGACGAAAGGAACTTGGGGTCATGGGGTCTTTTGTATTTGACCCCCTGACCGAACTTGGCAATGCGTTGACAAAGCAGCACCCGGCGGGCAGAATTAAAAATGCCTCGTTGTTTAGCTGACTTCGATCGAGGTCAGCTTTTCACACTCGTGCCCGAGTGGCGGAACTGGCAGACGCGCTAGCTTCAGGAGCTAGTGATCGCAAGGTCGTGGAGGTTCGAGTCCTCTCTCGGGCACCAAATCTCTTAATAGACAGAACTGATACCCACTTGGGAAATTAGCGCGTTTACCAGGAGCTAACCACACGCTGCGCGGGGCGTAACGTAAGTTTGCTCCCCCAACGTCTATAAAGTGAATGACTATGTACACGCGCGACTGAGGCATTCGGAGGGAATGGATCAGCACATAGTGTGTAGCAAGGCGGAGAACATGACAAAATGTCTGAAAGCTGCTGTGCTTAGCGCTGGCTTGGCGATGTCGTTAAATTGCGGCCAGCTCTGCGCAGCCCAACAATCTAAGCAGACGACTCCTGCACCGGTTCCAGCGCTGATTGAGGAGGCGAAGAAAGTTTTCATTGCTAACGGAGGAGGAGACGAGTCTCTTTACAGCGGCGGACCTGATCGTTTGTATAACGAGTTCTACGCAGCTATGAAATCATGGGGACGCTACGAACTGGTTGGCAGTCCCGCAGAGGCTGACCTGGTTATCGAGATTCGCCTAATCGTGTTTCAGCCGAGCAGGTCAGAAGCGTTCGGCGACCAAAATCGTGAGTACGATTCGCAGTTCCATCTTGCCATTCGGGACGTGAAGACCCACGAAACCTTGTGGGGATTAATCGAACATGCCCAGACAGCGATTCTCCAAGGAAACCGGGACAAAAACTTCGAGCAGGCACTGACAGCAATCCTCTCGGAACTACAAAAGCTTGCGGGTCCAGCGCAGCCCGCTGCGAAGTCGCCCACCAGTTAGTTGGTGATTTCTAATCGCATTACCAGGTACTGATACGTACTTGGCAGGTAAGCGCGTTAATCAGGAGCTGACACGCTTGCCTATTCGAGCCCGTTCATGTCCCGCAGCAAACTCTGGACTTCATCCTTCCTGCGCTGCAGATCCTTTACGCGCTGCACGTCGTGCATGCGCCAAGTTAAATACTCCAACAAAACAAACATCGCTATGATCAACAACAGGCTCCAGAACAGCGGAAGGAAGTGGCTAGCGATGGGATAAATCGCCAATGAAAAACCGAGAAACAACGGAGTGGCGTACCAGTATTTGACGCCCTTCGAAAATCGGATCCTTTGATCTAAGAACCGAAGGAGTTGTGCTTGGTACTCCCGAACGCTGAGATCCATTTGGCGCAAGGCGCTCCCTCGGTGCTGATTAATCCAGGTAACTACTGCACCGACGACAAGCGTTACGGTCATAAGTAAAAAGCCAAGCTGCATAAGGAATACAGGTCGTGACTTCCAAATTGCAAAAGCGGTAAGCGGTGCGAAAGCGACCGCGATTGTATAGCTGGTCAAGTCTTCTCCCCGAAGGAAGTCCTGCAGCGAGCGTCTTTTTTCCTGTACGAGTTTCAGCATCATCAAGTGGCCCACCGCAGTTGGTGTCCTGTCGTCTCCGCGCCAGACCTTCTGCAGGTCATCCGGTTCGTTCTGGAGGGGCGTCATTTGTTGTTCTCCTTCCCGTGGAGCATCACGGCCAGCCTATGCTTCATACGGCTTAGGCGGACGCCGATGCTATCCACTGTCAATCCGGTCACTTCCGCAATTTCTCGTGCCGTAAGACCCTCAAGGTAAAGAACCACTAGATGTCGATCAATCGGCTTCAGCTGATGAACCGCGTCCAGCAATTCATTACGCTGAACCTGGCCCTCAATGGCGGGATCGCAGGGAAGCGTCTCCATGGGCAGTTCTGAGCATTGTTGGCGTCGCCGCTTCGCTGAGTAGCTGAGCGCCACATTATGAGCAATGCGGTATGCCCACGTGCGTTCAGTTGAATCCCTACGAAAATTCGGCAGTGCAGTCCATATCGCGAAAGCAATCTCCTGAAACAGGTCCTCCTGCTCTGCAGCATCTCGTAAATACACTTTGCACAGGCGGCGCAGAGGCCGACCATAGGTCTCAAGCATTCGTAAAAAGCCTGATTCCAGATCTTCGTTCACGATTCCTATATACAACCCCTATAAAAGGTAGTCTCAGGAAAGGGTCAAAATCTTACATAAGCATTGGTAGCCGGACCCAAACTGCCCGTTTATCGGGACCTATGGTGTATTCGGGTGATCAGAATGGTGGTAATTTGGGCAGATTCCAAGCTAGAAACACGGCGCTGACGAACACAGCCGCGATGGTGACCAGCAAATAGTGAAGCCGTTCGAGTCGGCTCCAACTCGCTTTCTTCCAGACAGCCAGTGCTATCGCCAGCACCACGAGTGCAAGTGCCGGGCTCATCCACAACGCGACGTACAACACCTTGGCATCCCAGTCCAAGCGGGTACTCCACGGGAAGCCGAAGTGAATGAGAAAAGATAGCGTGGTCAGGAATTCGTAAAGTAATGCGACGTTCAGCAGCGCAAGCAGCCAGGCAGCGAAGCGTGCCACTCCTTCCAATGCTATCGGGCGTTTGTCGAAGCTGCCCTTGCGGCGCGCCCTTATCAGCCGCATAAGCAACAGAATTGGCCAAATCACGAGAGCGGACAGGAAAACCAGCCCACAAACAACCAAGGCTGCTTTCGGCGCAACCGGAATCGAGACTTTCCCGACCTGAATGTTCATCCACGTTGGTGTCGTGCTACGAAAATCGAGCGTCTCGCCATGACTGGTGAAGAACAGCCCTGGCTGGAGTTCCTCCAACTTCATGTAGTCGAGAAAGAGTTCGCCGTTCTGCTTATGGACGTTGACGAAGCCCACCGCTTCGCCGCCGATTGTCAACCGATACTTGCCGACATAACGGTCCCATTCCGGGTTATAAGCGCCGGGATGGTCCCCTGGACCCACGTTGTAGTTGAGAAATTCCCCATCGTACATGCGCACTAAATACGACGGACTGCCATCCGAATTACGGAAGAACCGATAAGAATACGGCACTCCATCGAGTGGCGTGTAGCCTTCATCTTCCGAGGTCCACACCACTGGCACAAACTTGGGAGCTTCGACGCCGAGACGATTTTGATTGAACACAAGAAACATGTATCCGCCCCGGTTGTAGAGGTATTGCCCGGTGAGCAAGCCTTGTCGCGCTGGCGGCACATCCACCACCTTTGTCGCTGAATCTACACTGTTGGTTTTTTCAGGAGGTATCCGACCTAGTTTGGCGGCGATAAAACGATCCAGGATTTGGTTGGGCAGCTTGTTTTGGAAGTTATGTGTCGAGGAATTCGTCAGCATGCCGATTCCCAGTCCAAACTCCGGATACCAGATCATTTTCGAGAGAAACCCGAAACCTCCGCCGCCATGATCCAGACAAATGGTTCCGTGACTAAGCTCAATCCCGAGACCCAAGCCATACCCGTCGGTTTGCCCCGGGAGCGGGGAAGGAATCTGATACATCTGCCGAAGCAGTTGCTCTTCGACGATCGGTGTGCCATTCACTTTCCCCCCGTTCAGATGGAATTGCACATACCGCCCCAACTCGCGCGCGTTGGTGTACAGACCTCCCGCGGGAATCATCGGAACCTCCAAAGCTTCTTGCGCGAGTTCGCTATGTCCCACGGCTCTTTGCGTCGAGCGGCTGATGTACTCCATGTCGAATGAGCTGGAGGTCATGCCAATCGGACCGAGCACCTTATGCTTGACATACTGCTGAAAGGGCATTCCCGACCTGACCTGCACGATGTACCCCGCCAGGTCCACGCCGAGATTGGAGTAGCTGTACCGTTGCCCTATCGGGAATCGCAGCCAAGTCTGCGAAATACTGCGGATGTGCTGCTCAAACGAGCGGGCGTCACGGTCATAGTTGTTCCCCACGGGCGCTTCATGGGTGAAACCCGCCCGGTGGCTCAGCAGCAGGCGCAGCGTAATCTTCTCTTCCGGATGCGTGTCGAATCGGCTCTTTACGGTGAACCCTGGCAGATATTGCTTGATCGGCGTATCCAGGTCGAGCAATCCGTCCTGTACAGCCACGAGCACCGCGGCAGCCGTGAAGTTCTTCGACATGGATTGCACGCTGAACAGGGTGTCGGGCGTGATGGCGATTTTGCGATCGTCGTCTGTGTAACCAAAGCCCTCAAGCCACAAGATTCCTTTGTTGTCCACCACAACCACTGCCAAACCGGGAACTTTCTGCTGGCTCATCAGTTTCGGTATCGAGGCGCGAAACTCGCTGATGATCGGAGAATAATCGGGTGAGGCGGTTTTGTTTTGTGCTTGCCCCGCAACGGGTGCGCCGAACAAAATCGCGAGCTGAACTAACCATGTGATGGGCCCGGGATGACGACCTGAGATCGAAAGTGTCATGCGCGAAAAACCCTTTCACCGAGCCCCGGACGTTACTTCGTAGCTCCGAAATTGTTTGTTGGGCTTGTACTGCAAGTGCGTCAGCAGGTCTGTGCTGGTAGTCACCCTGGCGAGCCTGCGTAAACAGTCCCGTCGTCCACGGCTAAGTCGCATGACCGGTAAGGTGGGTCCGGGTACCTGGCATTGAAAAAAGGCACAGATTTAAGCACAGCTCCCCGTAACTTATTGATTTCTCAACACACAACTCTGACATGCGCTAGCTTCAGGAGCTAGTGATCGCAAGGTCGTGGAGGTTCGAGTCCTCTCTCGGGCACCAAATCTCTTTACAGGCAGACTTTGAGAATGGTGTTCGGACGGGGTCAGCTAGTGACCAGGCAGCCGTCTGCCTGTGAATCTGCGACCTCGTCGACGGCCCTGCGTCCTTCTTCAAGGGCCTTGCGATTCGCTTCGAGCAAGGCAGATTTGCCGGTCTTGGCCTCGATTACGGCAAGCGCCGTTGCGGGATCGAGGCAGCCGATTTTTTCCAGCAGCGCGCCTAACAAAACCATATTGGCGACCTTGGCCGACCCGAGTTTGTCGGCGACTTCCGATGCAGGAAGACTGATGATCTGGCAGGCCAGCGGCCCGAGGTCTGCCGGCACGGAGGCGCCATTGTAAAGAATGAGCCCGTCCTCCAGAACTGTGCCGGCAAACTTGCGCAAAGAGGGTTCGTTCATGGCAATCAGCACATCGGGATGCGAAATGAGAGGCGAGCCGATGCGATTCTTGGAGAGGCAAACGTGGCAGTGCGCACTCCCCGAGCGCATCTCCGGTCCATAGGACGGAAGCCAACTCACCTCCAAGCCCTCGCGCATGCCTGCTTCCGCGAGCAGTTGGCCCAAAAGCAAAACGCCCTGGCCGCCGAAACCGGCAACTTTTACCGTTATCCGATCGAAGTCATGTGTGTAGGGAACCTTTCCCTCGGGTTCAACCTCTGGTTGAGCCTGAATACCGGCCACTTCTTGAACGGAACGCTGCGGCGGAGTGACCTCATCTGCAGGAGTGGGCTTACGGTCACGAAAAACCTGCAATGGGAAAACGGGAATCATTTTTTCAGCAACCCATTTGCGCGCGTCGACGGGTTCCAGTCCCCAGATTGTCGGACAGGGCGACAGAATTTCGACGAACGAGAATCCGACTCCGTCGCGCTGAATCTCGAGCGCCTTCCGAATCGCCCTGCGGGCCTTCATGATGTTCTTGTTTTCGGAAAGCGCCACGCGCTCGATATAGGCTGGCGCTTCCAACGCTGAGAGCAGTTCGGCCATGTGAATGGGATTGCCTTCATTGGAAGGCCGCCGGCCCCAGGGGGAAGTTGTGCTTTTCTGGCCAACCAGTGTCGTGGGGGCCATTTGCCCGCCTGTCATTCCGTAAATGGCGTTGTTCACGAAGAAGACCGTGATTTTTTCGCCGCGGTTGGCAGCGTGCACGATTTCAGCAGTGCCGATAGCAGCCAGGTCGCCGTCACCCTGGTAGGAAATGACAATCTTGTCAGGGCAGGCGCGTTTGATTCCCGTCGCTGCGGCCGGCGCGCGGCCATGCGCCACCTGAACATTGCCCACGTCAAAATAGTAGTAAGCGAAGACCGAGCAGCCAACGGGGCTCACGAGGATGGTCTTGTCCTGTAGACCCAAATCCTCGAGCGCTTCGGCGATCAACTTATGAACTATCCCGTGGCCGCAGCCGGGACAATAGTGCGTCTGACGCTTCAACTCCGACTTGCGGTCGTAAACATCAAAGAAGACTGGCGACTTGGATTGCGCAACTTCAAAATCGTCGAGCGCCACCGCAGTTTCCGCTACATTCATTTTGTTTTCGCCTGCCATGGCTTCCTCAATTCACGCGATCGCGGCTGTGTGCCCGGCGACAACTTCGTGTAGTTCTTCCACCGACGGCACGTTGCCACCAACACGGTTATAAAACTGGATGGGAACTTGCCCGTCCAGGGCGAGCCGCACGTCTTCAATCATTTGCCCGTTGCTCAGTTCAACGACAACGACGCGTTCCACATTCTCGGCCGCCTGTTGCAAAGCTCGCGTCGGGAAAGGCCAAAGGGTGATCGGCCGGAACAGGCCCACTTTCAGACCGTTTTTGCGCAGCGCTTCGGCAGTGGTGCGCAAGACTCGAGAAACGATGCCGAAACCGACCAGCAGCACCTCCGCATCGTCCGCTTGGTACAACTCGTGCCGCGGCTCGCGCTCCACGGCTCTGGCGTATTTCTCTTCCAGCTTCCGCTGATGCGCTTCCAATTCGTCCGGTTCCAAGTAGATGGAACTGATGAGATTGTTGCGCGTCTTTGCCGTGCCTTGGACCACCCAAGGTTTGTGCGATACGTGAGGCTTGTGGTCCGCGAGGTCCAGCGGCTCCATCATCTGTCCGACGAAACCGTCGCAAAGCACGATCGCCGGATTGCGATAACGGTCGGCCAACTCAAATGCCAGGATCGTGAGTTCGGCCATTTCCTGTACGGAGGCCGGCGCCAGCACCAAGTTGTGATAGTTGCCGTGGCCGCCGCCTTTGACCGTCGCGAAGTAATCGCTTTGTTCGGGCGCGATATTGCCGAGGCCGGGCCCTCCGCGCATCACATCAACAATTACACAGGGCAACTCCGAGCCAGCCAGGTACGAAATGCCCTCTTGCATGAGGCTCAGACCCGGCCCAGAGGAGGCCGTCATCGCGCGCATTCCCGCCGCCGATGCGCCGTAAACCATGTTGATGGCCGCCACTTCGCTTTCAGCTTGTACGAAGGTGCCGCCTACTTGCGGCAAGTAAAGCGCGGCCGCTTCAGCAATTTCGCTGGCGGGAGTAATCGGATAGCCGTAATAGGCGCGGCACCCGGCGAGGATGGCGCCCTTCATTACGGCGACGTTGCCTTTACATAGCTGGCGCATAGTTTCCTTCCGGCTGTGGAGCAGGAGCAGCCTTTTTTACGGAAGACTTCAGCCTAAGAACCACGATTGCGCCAGGTTCAGGGCAGCAATAAAAACAGATGCCGCACCCGGTGCAGCCCGTTCCCAGATATTGGGCGGGGTGCACACCGTAGCTGCTCAGCTCCGGAGCCAACTCCAGGCATTCGGGCGGGCAGGACTCCACGCAGAGCCCACACCCTTTGCACTCTTCTACGTGGATGATGACGTGACCTCTTGGTTGGTTTGCCATGCTCACCTCGCGGCCAGGGCCGGCGCCAAGTCGTTGTGCCGCAACCACTTCGTGCGCTCGCAATACTCGTAGAGTTCCTCACGGAATTTCGGATGGGCAATTTCGATCAGCGCCTTGGCGCGTTCGCGGATCGACTTCCCGTGCAGATACGCGACGCCGTATTCCGTGACGACGTAGCGGATGAGGCCGCGCGACGTCACAACTCCGGCCCCAGGAGACAACATCGGCGCGATTCGCGTGACGGTGCCGCCCTTAGCCGTCGAAGGCAGTGCGATAATGGGCTTGCCGCCTTTCGAGTTCGATGCACCGCGCAGAAAGTCCACTTGCCCGCCGATGCCGCTATAGAAATAAGTGCCAATCGAGTCCGAACAAACTTGCCCGGTCAAATCGATCTGCAAGGCTGAATTGATGGCCACCATGTGGTCGTTGCGCGCGATGGTAATCGGGTTGTTCGCGTAGGCGGTCGTGCGGAACTCGAAGATCGGGTTATTGTCCACAAAATCGAAGAGCTTTTTCGTCCCGAGCACAAACCCCAAGATAATCTTGCGCGGCTTGTAGTTCTTGCGGTTTCCAGTGATAACGCCCGCTTCGATGAGGGGAATAACGCTGTCGGAAACGAGTTCCGTGTGCACGCCTAAATCTTTGCGGTCCATTAAGAATGGCAGCACCGCGTCGGGGATGCCGCCGATTCCCGTTTGCAGCACTGCGCCGTCTTCGATCAGGCTGGCCACGTTCTTGGCAATGGCCACGTGGAGTTCGGTGATTTCGGGCTTCGGCAACTCGCACAGGGGCCGTGAGGATTCGACGAGCGCGTGAATTCCACTTACGTGAATGAAGCTGTCTCCATACGTCCGCGGCATCTGGTCATTGACCTGCGCGACGACGTACTTCGCGCATTTCGCGGCGGTGAGCGTGGTGTCGACGCCAACGCCAAAGCTGCAGAACCCATGCGAATCCGGCGGCGAAACCTGAATGAGCGCCACATCGATGGGCATGGCGCCACTTTCAAAAAGTGCCTCCACTTCGCTCAGATAAGTTGGCGTGTAATCGGCGCGGCCCTCGTTGATCGCTTCCCTTACATTTCCGCCGATGAACATGGCGTTGTGACGAAAATGGCCTTCCATTTCCGGCTTGACGTAGTCGGCGTTGCCTAAGGTAAGGAGATGAACCACCTCGACGTTGCGCACAAACGGCGCGCGCTTCAGCAGCGCTTCGACGAGCGTTTCCGGCTCGGCACACCCCGGCTGGATGTACACCCGCATGCCGGACCGCACGGCTTGCAACGCTTGCTCCGGTGTCTGAATTTTGTCTGCGTAATCAGTTTGCCAGGACATAAATGGGCCCTTTCGAACAAAATCGCGTTTACCTGCGATTTTCGAGACCACCGCACCGCAAATCTCGCCTAAAACCACTAGCTGACCGCACCTTAGAGGGAAAGGTGAATCGAACTTTAGGCGAGGAATTCGGCAGGGCGGAGACGCTTAGCTCTCCGAAATCATCCTCGATCCGGCAGACTGGGACCTGCAACCGCATGGGAGTCGTCTCCAGGCGGATCTCACGTTCTCAGTATGGCTAGACAAAACCACTTGACGCGGTGACTCATCCCACGCCCCCCTGTGACTAAGGTCACAAAGTTCCAAGACTCTAATTGATGGCAGCAAGAAGCCCATCCGTGGACCCGGCCAAGTGGTCTTTCTCCACAAAATCCGCTACCGTGTTTCTGCAAGGCACTCCTGACGCGAATCCGAGGTGTTTTCATGCCGTTTCTTTTTTTCGCCTTTGACTTTGTGAGCTGGCAGCCGCACATTTCGTTCCTGACCACGCCGCAAGCGAACGAGATGCTGGCGTTGCGTTGGCTGCATTTGATTTTCGGAATTATTTGGATTGGCTTGCTTTACTTTTTCAATTTAGTGCTCACGCCGGCCATGAGGCAGTGCGATCCCAAACTGCGAATCGGGATTTATCCCGATCTGATGGCGCCGGCGATGGGCTGGTTTCGGTTGTCTTCCGTGGTAGCCGTGCTCGTAGGCCTCCGCTATTTCACGATTCATCTCTCTTCCGACGCGAAGCTCGCCGGCGATCCCTCGCTCGCCTGGAAATGGTTGGGCTGGTGGCTGCTGGTTTGGATGGTTGCGTATGTTTTTATTTATGGGCTGCAACTTCCGGCCAAGGGAATCCTGAATAGTGTTTGGATCCGCGCCATCGGAATTTCGTTGGTCGTGATCGCAGCCTCCTGGCTGGTGCTCGTTTTAAACGGTGGGGCGACGGCATCCAACCCTCACTTGGCGATCAGCGTGGGAGGCGGGCTGGGCTTTGTGATGTTGCTCAATACGTGGGGCGTAGTATGGCGCGTACAAAAACGGTTGATTGCCTGGAGCAGAACAAGCGCTGAACAGGGCACACCTATGCCGCCGGAGACCGAGCGGCTCATGCGCTGGAACTTCCTGACCGCGCGCACTTCTTTCTGGCTATCGTTTCCTATGCTCTTCTTTATGGCTGCTGCCAGCCACTATCCTTTCTTGAGCACCATCGCTCGGTGAAGGGCAAGAGATTCTGCTGGCTCCTGGCCTTATCGTGTTTTTGTCTTAATCGCATTGACAACCAACGTGGTCAGTGTTAGAAAGGTTTCTCCGGCGGCTTTCTCCCACCAACGGGAATTCCAACCCTCTTCCATTCGTCCTGAGGAGGAACCCATGTCCCCGCATCGTTTTTCGCTTCGCATCGTATTTTGTTTCTTGTGTTGTTCCGGCTTGTTGGCTGTTGCGGCCAGCGCCCAGGACTTCAAAAAGCAGGTCATCTATCAAATCGTTACCGACCGTTTCTTCAACGGTGACACTTCCAATGACAATCCGCCGCAAAGCCCCGGCCTGTTCGATTCCACGAAGACCAACTGGCAACTCTATTGGGGCGGCGACTTGGCCGGAATCAAACAGCAAATGTCTTACCTGAGCGGAATGGGAGTGACGGCGATTTGGATCTCGCCGCCGGTGGACAACATCAACGTCAGCATTCCGGACAGCAACAATAATCCCACGGCTCCCTATCACGGCTACGCGGCGCGCGACATGAAGCGCATCGAGGAGCACTTTGGCGATGTCAATAACACATGGGCTGCTTTCGACGCGCTGACTTCCGCGGCTCACCAGAATGGCATCAAGGTGATCGTCGATTTCGCTCCCAATCATACGAACAACAACAGCGCCGGCGAAAACGGCTCGCTCTACGACAACGGCACTCTGGTCACTACCTATCCCACCGACAACAGCGGCTACTACCATCACAACCCGAACATTACCGACTTCAACGATCGCTACCAGCTTCAGTACTACACGCTGTTCAGCCTCGCCGACCTCAATCAGGAGAATTCCACGATCGACGCCTACTTGAAAGCGGCCATGCAGCAATTGCAACAGCACGGCACCGACGCCTTCCGCATTGATGCCGTGAAGCACGTGACCTGGGGCTGGGAATACAGCATGGTTAACTCAGTTTTCAACAACGCGCCGAGTTTTCTGTACGGGGAGTGGTTTCTGGGAAACACGAGCGATCCGCTCTATCACGACGCCTATAAATTTGCGAACCACAGCGGCATGTCGCTCCTGGATTTCGCGCTAAACACGGCCATCCGCGACGTCTTCGCGAGCAACAATAATTTTTCGGAAATCGACAGCACGCTCGGCGCGGAAAATGCGAATTTCACCTGGCAGAACGATCTCGTTACCTTCGTCGACAACCACGACATGCCGCGCTTCCTCACGATGAACAACAACCAAAACCGGCTGAACGAAGCTCTTGCGTTTCTCCTCACCTGCCGCGGCATTCCTACGGTCTACTACGGCGATGAGCAGTATTTGCACAACGACACCACTGGCGGGGGCGATCCTTATAACCGCCTGTGGATGAGTTCGTTCAACACCAACACTACGGCTTATTCCGTGATTCACACGCTGGCGGGACTGCGGCAGACCAACAGCGCACTGGCGTACGGCTCCTCGACGCAACGCTGGATCAACAATGATGTCTACATTTACGAGCGACAGTTCTTCAACGACGTCGTGCTCATCGCCATCAACAAAAACGACACCAGCAGCTACAACATCACCGGCTTGTACACGGCGCTCCCCGCCGGGAATTATTCTGATTATCTGAACGGAACACTAGGCGGCTTTGGCATCACCGTGTCCTCAGGTTCGGGCGGGAACAATCCTGTGACGAATTTCACTCTTGGCGCGCACACCGTCGCGGTCTGGCACTTCACCACGGGCGCCACTACGCCGGAAGTTGGCTCGATCGGTCCGACTGTCGGCCAACCGGGTACTAAGGTCACCACTGGCGGAAAGGGCTTTGGCAGCTCGGCTGGAAGCGTCCTGTTTGGAACAAGCTCGGCTTCCATTTCTTCCTGGTCGGATACTTCTGTTACTTTCACCGTTCCGAGCGTGTCCAACGGCGTTTACAGTGTGCAGTTGAAGAATAGCGGAGGCACCGCGGCAAACAGCATCCAGTTCACCGTGCTCACCGCAAAGCTCATCCCCGTCACCTTCACGGTAAACAATGCGACGCCCACTAACATGGGCGACTACATTTTTCTCACAGGCAACACCATCGAACTCGGCAATTGGAGCACGACCTGGGACGGCGCCATCGGCCCCATGCTCGACCCCAATTATCCCAATTGGTTTCTCAACGTTTCCGTTCCTGCTGGAACACAGATCCAATTTAAATTTATCAAGATTGCGGCAAACGGTTCCGTCACCTGGGAAAACGGCTCCAATCATACCTACACCGTGCCCACCAGCGGAACCGGCTTCGTCAACGTGAATTGGCAGTATTGAGCAGTATTCCTCCGCAAACCGCCGCTCGACTCTGGTCAAAGGCACGGCCATCGCTCGCGGTGGCAGTGCCTTCTCTTTTGTGAGAGCTTAGAATTGTAGGTGAAGGTGATCCCGGATTCGTTATGGCTGAGAAGCAAAATTACAACGTGCTGACACCCGAGAAGGGCGTGCCCATCAAAGCATGGACGAAGGGCGTGCCACTCGAAGACCAGGCAAAGCAGCAGTTGCTCAACGTTGCGCAGCTTCCCTTTATTTTCAAATGGGTTGCCGCGATGCCGGACGTGCACTGGGGCATCGGCGCAACTGTAGGGAGCGTCATTCCCACGAAAGGCGCGATTATTCCGGCGGCTGTTGGCGTGGACATCGGCTGCGGCATGATGGCCGTGCAAACCGATTTGAACGCGCGCGATCTTCCTGAGAACCTTCACCCGATTCGCACCGCTATCGAACAGGCTGTGCCGCATGGCCGCACGAATCACGGCGGCAAGGGCGACGTCGGTGCGTGGCAGATCATTCCGCCACGCAGTATCGAAGTTTGGCAAACGCTTAAGCCGCGCTACGACGCGATTCTCGAGAAGCACCCCAAGCTCGACCGAGGCAACCACGCGAACCATTTGGGAACCCTAGGCACAGGAAATCACTTCATCGAAGTCTGTCTCGATGAAGACGACCATGTGTGGTTCATGCTGCACAGCGGCTCGCGCGGTGTCGGCAACCGCATGGGCAGCTACTTCATCGAACTCGCGCGCAAGGACATGGAGAAGTTTTTCATCCACTTGCCGGACAAGGATCTCGCTTATCTTTCCGAAGGCACGGAGCACTTCGACGACTACGTGGAAGCGGTTGAGTGGGCGCAGGATTTCGCGCGCTTGAATCGTCATTTGATGATGGAGCAGATTGTCGCGGCCGTGCGCGAATCCGGCGAAGTGCGCCCGTTCGTTGCCGAGCTCAAAGCCTTCAACTGCCATCACAACTATGTGGCCCGCGAACACCACTATGGCCGGGATATTCTGGTCACGCGCAAAGGCGCGGTGCGCGCTCGCGAAGGCGATATGGGCATCATTCCCGGCAGCATGGGAGCGCGTTCCTTTATTGTGCGCGGTAAAGGCAACCCGGAGAGCTTCATGAGCTGCAGCCACGGAGCGGGCCGCGCGATGTCGCGCGGCGAGGCAAAGCGCCGCTTCACCGTCGAAGATCACAAGCGCATGACCGAGGGCGTCGAATGCCGCAAAGACGCCGACGTCATCGACGAAACGCCCGCGGCCTACAAGCCGATTGAAGCGGTCATGGCCGCGCAAAATGATTTAGTCGAGATTGTCCACACCTTGCACCAGGTGGTTTGCGTAAAAGGCTGATGGAGATAGAAGAGGCAAGCCGAAAATGAAAAAGGAGGCGGGCCAGGTCGTCCCGCCTCCTTCTTTTCCCCTCTCGGGGAATCCAGCCAGTCTGACGGAGGGCGACTGGCCGGTCGTGTGTTGGCCTGCTTATATATCCCGGCAGGGCGAAAAAAGTTCCAGCAAAACCGAAAAAAGTGACTAGAATCACGGGTAAAAGTGGCGTGCGCCTTTTGGGCGCCCTTATTTATGTCCCGCCCCTCACAACTCAACCCCGATAACATCTTGCGTTTTCTGCAACTTACGA
Organism: Candidatus Acidiferrum sp.; assembly: GCA_035623215.1. Lineage (GTDB taxonomy): Bacteria > Acidobacteriota > Terriglobia > Acidiferrales > UBA7541 > Acidiferrum. Next base: position 18,475 of record DASPTW010000005.1, on the reverse strand, counting down.
ACGCCGCTGCCTCTGCAAGCGACATTTCTCAGGCGCTCAAGCTCAAAAAGACAGACATTCGCCCGCTCTACAAAATGCTCTCGAAGCTCAAGAAGCGGCGCGCCATCGAGGAACTGCCGGGAGGCAAGTATCGGTTGCCCAGCCGCAAAGCACAAAGCGATTCGGGTGGGAATCAGAGCCAAGCGTCTCAGCAGTTTCCCCGACCACCGTCAGCGCCCGCCCTGGCCAGTCGCGACGAGCTTAGCGGGCGGCTGGTGCTGCACCACGACGGTTATGGCTTCGTTGTGCCCGATACCCCGCTGGCGCACCTGGACGGCGACGTCTTCATCCCTCGCGATGCCATCGAAGACGCGATGCACAGCGACCATGTTCTGGTCAGAATCCAGCGGCTTGGTGGCGTCGCGGGAGCGCAGCGAGCGGAAGGCCGCATTGTTCGAATTTTGGATCGCGCGCATCCCACGGTTGTCGGCCTGTTCCGTTATGGCACACCGGGAAACGTCGTTCTGCCTTACGACACGCGCATCCAGCACGAAATTGAAATTCCCCGCGGCCACGAATTGACTCCTGGCCTTGCCAAACAGCTCGGCTTTAGCGGCATCGATGAAACCAGCCTGCGTCACCGGCGCATTCCGCGGCTCGACGAACTCGACGGCGCGGTGGTGAATGTGGAGTTGACTCGCTATCCGCGTAGTGGCGCGGCTCCCGTCGGGCGCGTCATTGAAGTTCTCGGGCGTCCCGGCGATCTCGGCGTCGATACGGAAATCATCATTCGCAAACACCATTTACCGCATCTTTTTTCCACGGAAATCATGAGTGAAGCCCAGCATCGCGCGCTTCCTGTAAGCGAAACCGACCGCGCCGGGCGCGAGGATTTTCGCCGTTTGCCCATTGTCACGATTGACGGAGAAACGGCGCGCGATTTTGACGATGCCGTCTATGTTGAGCGCCGAGCCGGTGGCACTTGGCACCTGCAAGTGCACATCGCCGACGTCGCGCACTACGTTCCAACCGCCAGCGCTCTCGACAATGAAGCGCGACTGCGAGGAACTTCCGTCTATTTTCCCGACCGCGCCGTGCCCATGCTCCCCGAGCCGCTTTCGAACGGCATCTGCTCTCTCAAACCACACGAAGATCGCCTGGTCATGAGCGTTCTCATGGATTTTGATGCTCAGGGCAACATGAAATCCTCGAGCATGATTTCGGGAGTTATCCGCTCCGCCGAACGCATGACGTACACCAACGTCAACAAAGTGCTGGAGGGCGATACGGAAATGTCCACGCGCTACTCTGCGCTAGCGCCGCGTTTTCGCGACATGAAAGAGCTGGCACTGCTATTGAACGCGCGCCGGAACGAAAAAGGCTCCATCGATTTCGATCTCCCCGAACCGGTCATCGAATTTGATAAGCAGCAGCGCATGATCAACATCACGCGCAGCGAGCGTAACATCGCGCATCGCCTTATCGAAGAGTTCATGCTCGCCGCGAACCGCGCCGTCGCCACCTATCTCCTCCAGCGCGGCATTCCCTCGTTACATCGCGTTCACGAAAAACCCGACGCTCGCAAGGTTCTCGAGTTCGAGGAGCTGGCGCGCGCTTTTGGGTATACGCTGGGCGTCGAAGACTTGCACCAGCGCGAAATCACTGTACGCCATGGGCGGGTTCCCGCACCCGCAAAAGCGGGCCGCCCCGATTCCCACGGTCACGGCCGGGAGCGCGGAATGAAAGTTGCTCTTCCCGGTGCCGAGTTGCGTATCACACCGCAGCATTACCAGCGGCTGATTCGGAAAATCGTCGACAAGCCCGAAGAACGCATCTTGTCCTATCTCATGTTGCGTTCGCTCAAACAGGCGCGCTATGCCGCCGAGCCTCTCGGCCATTTCGCTCTGGGCTTTGACGAATACACGCATTTCACATCGCCCATTCGCCGTTATCCCGATCTCATCGTTCATCGCATCTTGAAATGGGCCCTCGAACATCCTTCGCAAGCTGCCCCCTCGGGCAGAAATTCTGTGGTCCCTCCGCGGGGTTCGGAGGCCGCTTTGTATTCTCCTGGCAGTCTCGAAGAAATCGCGGCGGAATCCTCGGAAGCCGAGCGGCGCGCCGATGGCGCCGAACGCGAATTGATGGATTGGAAGACCGCGCAATTCATGGAAGAACATCTCGGCGAGGAGTACGACGCACTGATCATCTCGGTGCAGAAATTCGGCTGTTTCGTCGAGCTGTTCGAAGTATTTGTGGAGGGTTTATTGCCCATCAACGCGTTCGAGGAGGCTGCGAACGCCCGGTGCGTTTTCCGTGAACGCGACCACGCCATCGTCGCGATGCGGGGAGGCAGCGAAGGACGTCACGCCCCAAAAGGGGCGAAGAGTGGACGCAGCGGTCGCGGCGCAAAAGTCAAAGAACTGGCCTGGCATTTGGGTGATCGGGTGCGAGTCCGCGCCGACCGCATCGATCCTATGCGCCACCGCGTCGAATTCGCGCTGGTAAGCTAGCCAGTCCTCATGGGGGCCCATGATGCCCTCTACAACTCAAGCCCTCCTTGTCATTGGCTTTTTCTCGGCCTTGGGGCTTGCTGCGGTAGTGGCTTCTGCCACGATTCTATTAAGGAAAGGCGCACTTTACAGATGGCTTGAGCCCGAAGCTCGCCCCAGGCGGTGGGTTTTGACTGCGATGCTCACGCTGGTAGTTGCGTTTGTCTTTTGGTTTCCAATATGGATCGAGTGGCCTCATAGCCTCATAGCCTTATTGCCCGTGTTCTGACTGGATTCTTCGGAGTTACATTTTTCGCCGTTGGTATGAGTTTGAAATGGTTTTCAAAGCTCATAGATTCATTTGTGGCACGGAAGGGCTGGCCACTTCGATAAATCCCTTTGTCGATTGGAATCGCCCAGCGTGGGGCTTCTGCTATTCTGGTTAGCTAACAATGCGGCGCATCTCGCTCCGGCGTCGCATCTATCGATTCGAGAGGATCAAGTCATCGTGAGTTCGACCACAGTTTCCATTCCAACCACTAAGCGTGTTTTCAATTTCAACGCGGGACCCGCAGCTTTGCCGCTTCCCGTTCTCGAGCGCATCCGCGAGGAGCTGCTCGACTGGCGCGGTAGCGGGATGTCCGTCATGGAGATGAGCCACCGCTCGCCGGAGTTTGAGAGCATCAACGCGGCCGCGGAACAGAAGCTTCGAAGCCTGCTGGCGATTCCGGACGACTACGCAGTGATTTTTGTCCAGGGAGGCGGGAGCTTGCAGTTCTCGATGGCCCCCATGAACCTTTGCTTGCCTGGCAAGCCCGTGGATGTGTTGCACACGGGCTCCTGGACTGCAAAGGCAATTGGGGAGCTAAAAAAAGGCTTTCCATACAACATTGCGGCGTCAACAGAGGCCGACAAATTTGCACGTCTGCCACGCCCTGAAGAGATCAAGTTTTCGCCGGATGCTTCGTATGTCTACCTCTGCACCAACAACACTATCGAAGGAACGCAGTGGACGGCGATTCCGGAAACCGGCAATGTGCCGCTGGTCGCTGACATGTCCTCTGACATCGCGTCGCGCGCCATCGACGTGAAGAAGTACGGCCTGATTTTTGCCGGCGCGCAGAAGAATCTCGGGCCCTCTGGCGTTACCGTGGTCATTCTCCGCAAGGATCTTGCCGAACGAGCGGACAAAAATCTTCCCACACTTCTGCAGTACCGCACGCACATCAAAGAGAAGTCGCTGTATCACACGCCGCCGACTTTTGCTGTGTATGTCGTCGAGCTTGTGCTGGAGTGGATCGAATCGCTCGGCGGCATTTCGGCCATTCAGCAACGCAACGAGGCCAAAGCCAAATTGCTCTACGACACAATCGAAACCAGCGGCGGCTTTTACCGCTGCCCGGTTGAGAAAACTTCGCGCTCGAAGATGAACGTCGTCTTTCGTGTCGCCAACGGTGACGAAGCCACTGAAAAGCAATTCGCGAATGAAGCAACCGCGGCCGGACTTGCTGGTACTCCTGGCCACCGGTCAGTCGGCGGGATGCGCATCTCTCTTTACAATGCGGTGACGCTCGAAGCGGTCGAAGCGGTCACCAGTTTCATACGCGAATTTCAACGTAAACGCGGGTAACGGTTCCTCCTGCTCAAACCTCAATGGGAAGAAAAAATGCAGTTGACAGCGCCCAGCTCCAATACTATTTTGCTCTAGGCCTAGTGCAAAATGGCCTACATCTGGAGACCCCCGCATGAAAAGCCACGAACAGCGCGACCTCTTTCCCGGCGCACTCGAAATGATGATTCTTCGCACGCTTCGCCAGCAGCCGCTACATGGGTACGCCCTGGCACAGCACATCAAACGCAACTCAAACGACCTGCTGCAAATCGAAGAAGGCTCGCTTTATCCCGCGCTCCAGCGGCTTCTCAAGGAAGAGCTTGTCAAAGCCGAGTGGGGCATTTCCTCCACGAATCGCCGCGTGCGGATCTACAAGGTCACGGCGGCGGGCGCGAAGCACCTCGAACGCGAAGTGTCGCGCTTTGAACGCATGCTCGAAGGGATTAACCGAGTCCTGGCGCGAGGAGAATTATGAACTGGCTAAAGCAACTCCTTTCCCGCCGCCGCATGTACGGCGATCTCACCGAAGAAATTCGCGGGCATCTCGAGGAAAAAACCGAGGAGCTGGTCAGTGGCGGGATGCCCCGAAGAGAAGCGGAAGCCGCGGCGCGCCGAGAATTTGGAAATGTATCGCTGACGAGAGAAGACAGCCGCGAAGTCTGGCGGTGGACGCAGGTCGAGAACTTTCTACTGGACGTCCGCTACGGCCTGCGCACGCTCATCGCCAACCCGGGTTTCTCCCTTGTGGCTATGCTCACACTGGCACTCGGAATCGGCGCGAACACCGCAATTTTCTCCGTCGTTTACGCCGCGCTGATCCGCCCGCTGCCGTACGCGCAACCGGCTCAGCTTCTCACTCTCGGCGAAGTGCGCCTGCAAGAGGCGCCAACCTCTCCTTCCGACACGCGCAACTGGAATGCTTCCTATCCGGACTTTCTCGATTGGCAGCGCCAGTCCAAATCGTTCCAGGCACTTGCGGGTTTCAGTGGAGATGGCTTTACGTTGCGCGGCGCCGGCGAACCGGAACTCGTGGTTGGGGCGCAAGCGACCGTCAACTTTTTCTCCACGCTTGGCGTCAAGCCGTTTATCGGGCGCGATTTTGTCACGGGCGAAGATATCGCCAAGGGACCAAAAGTCGCCATCCTCACCTACAACTCCTGGGTTAGCCGGTTCGGCAGCGATCCGCATATCCTTGGGCGCACGATCCAGCTCGACGACAACAGCGTGAGCATCATCGGCGTGCTTCCCCGCGAATTTGAATTCGCGCCGCGCGGAAACGCGGAGCTTTGGGTGCCGCTGCACATTGAAAAAGGCCTGGTGAGCCGCCGCAGCCTCCGCTGGATGCCGGTCATCGGCCGCCTTGCTCCCAGTGTGACCGCCCAGCAGGCGCGTGCGGAACTGGGTTCCATCAACGCAGGTCTCGCGGCGGCGTATCCGAAGGAAAACGGCGCGATTCAAGTGATGATTTTTCCGCTGCGCGACCGCATCGTCGGGCAAGTCCAGCCGCTGCTCCTGATTCTCTTCGGAGCCGTGGGATTCGTTCTGCTGATTGCCTGCGCCAACGTCACCAACCTCTTCCTCGTCCGCACTGCGGGACGCCGCAGGGAATTCAGCATTCGGATGGCGCTTGGCGCGGGTCGCGGCCGCTTGATTGCGCAACTTCTCGTGGAAAGCATGATGCTGGCCATTGCCGGCGGAGCCGTTGGCCTGCTCCTGGCCGAATGGGGAACTTCGCTGCTCATTTCCGCGATTCCGCAAGCGCTGCTGGACTTCACGCCGTTCTTGCGCGACGCTCACGCCAACCTGGCGGTCCTGTCGTTCCTCGGGGCTGCAGTGATTCTCACGGGCATCGGTTTCGGCCTGGCCCCCGCCCTCCAGGTCTCCAAAGGACGTGAAGGAGAAGCTCTGAAAGAAGAGGGGCGAGTATCTGGCAGCGGGATGCGCACGCGGTTGCGAGGAATCCTGGTAGTCGCGGAAATTGCGTTCTCACTGGTGCTTTTGATCGGCTCGACGCTAATGGTGAGGAGCCTCACAGCACTGCTGAACCACGATCCCGGTTTTGATACCCAGAACCTGCTGGTCTTTGGCGTAAACCTTCCTTCGACGGCCTATCCCAAGGATCCCGACGCGATTCGCTTCGATCGCGAGTTCAGCGAGCGCTTACGCAATCTTCCAGGTATTGCCGGAGTCACTTCCAACAGCGTCGTTCCGCTTCAGGGCAGCGGAAACACAATCCGTTTCCTGATCGAGGGCCAGCCCGAGGAAACAGGTCAGGAGAACGAATGCAACATCCGGGACATCTCCAACAACTATTTTTCGGTCATGAAGATTCCGCTGCACGCCGGCCGCCTCTTTGATGACGCCGCGGATACCGAAAAAGCGCCTCCGCACGTTATCGTCAATGATGCCTGGGTGAAGCAATATTCGCCCGGAACGAATCCCCTCGGGCGGCGCGTCAAGTTCACTTATTCGCCGACGCAGCCGTACCGCGAGATTGTCGGCATCGTTGGCAATACCGCCGAAGCAGGACTGGATGCCGCCGACGAACCGAGCCTGTTCCTGCCTTTCGCGCAGGATGCGAACTCCTTCATTCCGTACATTGTTCGCACCTCTAGCAATCCTGCGAATATGGTCAACACAGTGCGCCAAGTGCTGCGAGGCCAGGATCCACAACTGGTGATGATCCAGCCGATCACCATGGACCAGATCATCGCGCAGTCGCCCTCCGTTTTTCTTCGCCGTTATCCCTCGTACTTGATTGGGAGCTTCGCTGCGCTTGCCTTGATTCTGGCGATGGTCGGCCTCTACGGACTGATCTCTTATACGGTGACACAGCGGACTCGCGAATTGGGAATTCGCATGGCCCTGGGAGCCCAGCAGTACGACGTGATGCGGCTGGTGTTGGGCGAAGGCGCAAGGCTGACACTGACCGGCGTCGTGCTGGGCCTGGCGGCAGCGCTGGCGTTCACACAACTCATGCGCAGCCTGCTGTTCGGCGTTCGTGCGATTGACCCAGCCACTTTTGTATTGGTGGCCTTGCTCCTGGCATTCGTGGCCATTGTGTCGTGCTACCTGCCAGCGCGGCGGGCGATGCGCACCGATCCCGCTACGGCGCTGCGTTACGAATGAGTTGGCCTGCTCGCAAAGCCCTGGGAAAAGGGTGCAGGGAATAGAAAACGCGCAGTGGCTCGAGAGCTGAGAGTCTTCTACGCGCTTTCTATTGGGGTGCTTGATTGTTATGCGAGGTCGAAAAGCAAGACCTCAGCGTTCTTCACGCCAGTGAGCTCAACAGCCTTCTCGTTCGAAATGGCCGCGCCATCACCTTCTTCGAGCTTTGTGCCATTCAGTTCGACGCTACCGCGCGCCACCTGGACGTACGCGTGGCGTTCCGGCTTCAGTTCGTGCTTCACCGTTTCGCCGTCGCCGAGTAGCGTCGCATATAGTTCGTTGTCCTGGCGGATTTTCACCGAGCCATTGCGGCCGTCCGGCGAAGCAACCAGGCGCAGCTTCCCGCGCTTTTCCGCTTCGCTGAAATTTTTCTGGTCATAGGTGGGCTTCAAGCCCTCCTTTTCCGGAAACATCCAGATCTGGTAGAGGTGCACGGGCTCCGTTTCGGAAGCGTTGAATTCGCTGTGCCTGACGCCCGTCCCTGCACTCATGTACTGGACGTCGCCCGGCCTAATTACCGAGCCGTTGCCCATGCTGTCGCGATGCTCCAGCGCGCCCTCCAGCACATACGTCACGATTTCCATGTCGCGGTGGGGATGCATGGTGAATCCACCGCCGCCGGCAACTCGGTCATCGTTCATGACCCGCAGCGTCCGGAAGTGAACGTGTTTCGAATCGTAGTAATCGGCAAAGGAGAAAGTAAAACGCGTGTCGAGCCAGCCGTGATTGGCGTGGCCGCGGTTTTCGCTCTTGCGGATGTTAATCATGGTCGTCGTCCTCCAATGGAGCGAGGCAATAATACTCGTTATAACGACTATTGTCAAGAGGTGGAGTTAGCATGACCCGCGATTGCGCCTCGGCACCGGCAACTCCTTGAATTTACGCCCTTTGTACTGGCCTTTGGCCCGGCTATCGGCCCGCCCCGTCTTTGGTGTAGAGTGATAGGGACATCTGGGCAACCGCTCCGCTGCCATCAAGGATTCTGGAATGGACTCCACACTAGCGGCAACGCAAACGCGCAAAACAGAGGGTGCCACGAGCGCCCGCGAATCCCTCACCATCACCGACAATCGCACCGGGAAATCTTACGAAGTTCCCATCACCAATGGCACCATCCGCGCCGGCGACCTTCGTCAGATCAAAGTGGACCCCGCCGAATTCGGGATGATGAGTTACGACCCGGCGTTCAACAATACGGCTTCCTGCATCAGCCGAGTGACGTACATCGACGGAGACGCGGGCATCCTGCGCTATCGCGGTTATCCCATCGAAGATCTCGCCGAGAAAAGCACCTACCTGGAAACTGCGTACTTGCTTCTGAATGGCGAATTGCCGACCTCTGCGCAGCTAAAAGACTGGACTTACCACGTCACGCATCACACGTTCATCCACGAAAGCATAAAAAAGTTCCTCGACGGCTTTCATTACGACGCCCACCCGATGGGCATGACGATTTCTACCATCGCGGCGCTCTCGACGTTTTATCACGACGCGAAAGACATCTTTAGCCCGGAGTCACGCAAGAAGCAAACGTACCGGCTGGTCGGCAAAATGCCGACGATTGCAGCGTTCGCTTACCGGCACACACTGGGCATGCCGTACGTTTATCCCGACAACGATCTGAGCTATCCCGGAAACTTCCTGAACATGTTGTTTCGCACGTCGGAAACGAAGTACCGGCCGAATCCTACGCTTGAGCGAGCATTGGATATTCTTTTTATCTTGCACGCAGACCATGAGCAGAACTGCTCGGCTAACACGATTCGCGGCGTCGGAAGCTCGCACGTCGATCCGTATTCGGCCACGGCCGCGGCGATTGCAGCGCTTTACGGTCCGCTACACGGCGGCGCCAATGAAGAAGTTCTCCGCATGCTGGTGGAAATTGGCTCGATCCAAAAAGTCCCGGAGTTCATCAAGCGCGTGAAGGCCGGCGAGACCAAGCTGATGGGCTTCGGCCATCGCGTGTACAAGAATTACGATCCTCGGGCGCGAATCATCAAACACATCGCCTACCAAGTGTTTGACTTGATGGGGAAAAATCCGCTGCTCGAAATAGCTCTCGAGTGCGAGCGCATCGCTCTTGAGGATGAGTACTTCGTCAAACGCAAGCTTTACCCCAACGTGGACTTCTACACCGGGCTGATCTATCAATCGATGGGCTTCCCGATGACCATGTTCCCGGTGTTGTTCGCGATTCCGCGCACTTCCGGCTGGATCGCGCAGTGGGAAGAGATGCTCCTTGACCCGGAACAGAAGATCGCGCGGCCGCGGCAAATCTATCTCGGTCACGACACGCGCCATTATGTTCCGATTGAGGAGCGCAGCTAGTCACCAAGCGTAGCCAGTTTGAATACCGCCGCCCGGGATGCCCCTCGACAGAACCCTCCCGCCGCGTATAGTTGATTGGAGAGGGAGCATGTCGCAGGTTCCGCAAACACCCACAAATACCGGGACAAAACGCCGCAGCCAGCGAGTATTGATGCAGGTGGGCGTGCGTATCCGGGGCAAGGACGCGCAAGGGAAGGATTTTGAAGAAGACACGGAAACGCTGGCCATCAATGCACACGGAGCTCTCGTCCTCTTGAGCGCGCGGGTCATCAGCGGTAGCGTCGTCCACATGAAGCACAACCGGACGGAAGAAGACCAAGAATGCCATGTGGCGTTCCTCGGACCGGTGCGAGGCGGGAAAGCGGAGATTGGCCTGGAATTCTCGCAGCCGCGGCCTACGTTCTGGCGCGTGGCTTTTCCGCCGGAAGATTGGTCTCCCAAGAATCCTGAGGCGCGCACAATCTCTCGCCGTCCCTAAACGTAGGTGCCCAGGACGCAACCAAGCAAACTCCAAACATAAGCAGTTCGGAACTCACGGAGCTAAATCTGTGGCCCGGGCTTCCTCCAGTACGCGCTCAGACACGCGCGTGGCAGCTTGCGCCAATTCGGCTGAAATCTCTTCGCCCGCCGCGAAAGACTTTCCTTCGATGCCGTAAATAACCAGCCGGGCAGGCAGCAGGTTCAAGGCGCGCGCGACCTCCACTGCCTCCCGCAAACCGAAGGCGTGTGTGGAGCTTTGAAAGGCCTGAGAGGGCAGTGGCTGGCGAGTGGCATCAAAGCGGTGAATCGTTCCTGGCGCAGAGCCTGAAATTACAGCGTCAACAATGAACACACTTTGCGCGCCGGTCCACGCTTCCATCAAAGAGGCGCCTTCTCCATTATGCTCAAGAACCTGCAAACCGGGGAGGTGACGCTCCTGAATCCGTCGCGCAACCACAATGCCCGCTGCGTCATCGCCCCGCAACTCGTTTCCGATGCCGATCACCAACACGTTCCCTTCAGTCTTCGGCATCAATTTCGCACTCTCTTCCAGCTGAATCCGCCGGTTCGGGCTCGCGTTCGATTTCCAGCTTAAGGAAATGCGTGGCACAGGAGATACAAGGATCGTAGTTGCGGATTGCCTGTTCGCATTGGCGCTGCAGGGTGTCTTGGGGCGTGTCGAGGTTGTTGTCGGCAAACTGCCAAAGGTCGCTTTCGATCGTCTTCAGGTTTTGTGAGGTCGGCGGAACAATTTTTGCGTCGAGGATCAAGCCGTGTTCATCGATGCGATACCGGTGATAGAGAACGCCCCGGGGCGCTTCGGTGCAGCCGTAACCAACGCCGACGCGCGACTCTACTTGCACGGACGGAGAGTCAGGCATTTCGAGGGAGTCAAGGATGCGCAGCGCTTCGTCGCAAGCGTAAACCAGCTCGACGCTGCGCACGATGATGCTCTGAAAGGGATTGCGGCAGACGGAGCCAAGGCCGGAGTCCCGTGCCGTTTCCTGAGCCAGCGGAGAAAGCCGGTCGAAATTGAGATTGTAACGGGCGAGGGGACCGACGAAATAAGCGCCGCGGTCCTTGAGAACGGAATGCAGCGCGTTCGAATGGGCCAAGTGCTCTTCGGCAAAATGCTGATCGTATTCGCGGACAGTGATATCGAGTCCGCGATTCGAAACGAGGCGGCCTTCATTGAACGGGTACTCAGCGGGATGTCGGAGGGCGACGAATTCGTAATCGCGTTCGAATGCGGGGAAGGAGAATTTCGCAACCCATTTTACGGTTTCGATGGCGGCATCGCGCGCTGACTTCAGATTCTCCGCGAGTGATGCAAGCTCCTTCTTGCTCGGAATTTTGTAAAAGCCTCCGACGCGAACATTGATAGGGTGAATTTCCCGTCCGCCGAGCAGATTCACAATGGCATTGCCGGTCTTCTTCAGGAACAGGCCGCGCTGAACGGTTTCCCGGTGGTCTTTGGCCATTTGGATGCTGTCCTCGTAGCCGAGAAAATCGGGCGCGTGCAACATGTAGACGTGCAGCGCGTGACTTTCAATCCATTCTCCGCAATAGAGAAGGCGCCGCAACTCCCGCAACGGCCCTTCCACCTTCACACCGAAAGCATCCTCGATCGCGTGACAAGCGCTCATCTGGTAGGCCACCGGGCAGATGCCGCAGATCCGCGCGGTGATGTCGGGAACTTCGTTGAACTTGCGGCCGCGCAGAAAAGCTTCGAAGAACCGGGGCGGCTCGAAGATGCGCAGCTTTACGTCAGTTACGCGCCGGTTCTGAATCTTTACGGTCATGGCGCCTTCGCCCTCAACGCGCGCCAGAACGTCCACTTTGATGGTTTTAGCCTTCATGGGATTCGCTTTCTTTCCGGAACGGATCGGCATAAGCGTTGAAGCCACGAAAAGCGCGTACCAGGTCCGTTTCGGCGACTCCCAAACCGCGCCACCAGAGACTCAGCGATTTCGTGTTGGGTGTCTCTTTGGGTCCAAAGCAGCCACAGCACCCGCGGGAGTACGACGGACAAATAGAGCCACAGCCTGCATGGGTAACCGGACCGAGGCAGGGCGTACCGTGAGCGACCATCACGCAAACAGTTCCAGCGCGTTTGCATTCCACGCAAACGCTGTGCGGCGGAGTGTTTGGCTTTCGCTGGTTTAAGAAAGCCGAGAGGACCTCAACCAACTGGTGTTTGTTCACCGGGCAGCCGCGCAACTCGAAATCAACGTAGACGTGATCGCTGATGGGAGTGGATTTGTTCAGGGTCTCAATGTACTGCGGCCGCGCGTAGACGATGGCGGTAAATTCCTTCACATCTTTGAAATTGCGCAAGGCTTGAATGCCACCAGCAGTAGCGCACGCGCCGATGGTCACCAGATACTTTGAGGCCCTGCGAACAGCGTGAATACGTTCTTCGTCGTGAGGCGTAGTGATTGAGCCTTCGACCAACGACAGATCGTAGGGGCCTTTCACCACCGCGCGAGTGGCTTCCGCGAAATTGGCGATTTCCACGGCTCCAGCAACGGCCAGCAATTCGTCCTCGCAATCCAGCAGACTTAGCTGGCAGCCGTCGCAGGAGGCGAATTTCCACACTGCAAGTTTGGGTTTGCGCCGGGCTGGCATGCTAAATCTCCGCCTTCCCGAAAATTGGTTCGATGCGGTCGAACCGGAATACCGGTCCTTCTTTACAGATGAACGCCGGACCATACTGACAGTGCCCGCAAAACCCGATGGCGCACTTCATGTTGCGCTCCATCGAAAGATAAATGCTGTCTGAAGAAAGGCCGCGGCGCTCAAATTCCATCACCGCGAAGCGCATCATCACTTCAGGCCCGCAGGCCATGGCAATGGCGTTAGAAGGATCAAACGGCGAGCGGCCAATCATGGTTGTAACCACACCCACGTTGCCGCGCCAGCCGCGGGTGCCGCGATCCACTGTAACTTGGATCTCCAGATCAAACTTGCTTCGCCAGCGTTCGAGTTCACGGCGGTAGAGGATGTCTTCCGGCGTGCGCGCTCCGTAAAGCAAAACAATTTTGTGATACTTCTCGCGATTAGCCATCAGATGGTAGAGCGCAGGACGAAGTGGAGCGAGGCCAATTCCGCCAGTGACGATGATAACGTCGCGGCCCTCAGCTTCCTCGACCGGCCAATGCGTTCCATAGGGGCCACGGACACCCACCGTATCACCCTTTTTCAGATGTCCCATGCCGCGAGTTACGGCGCCCACAACCCGTGTCGTATGCTGAAAGGTCTTGGAATTCTGCGGGTCGCTGCTGATAGAGATGGGCACCTCGCCCACTCCAAAGACGTAAATCATATTGAACTGGCCCGACAGGAAGTGAAATTCCGAGCTGCCGTTCGCAGGAGCGAGCTCGATGGTGAACGTGTCGTCGGTCTCATGCCGCAGACGTTCAATGCAATAGAGCGCGGGGAGCATGGGGTCCGCGCCAGCCCTCGTAGCAATCGAATTCTCAAGCTGGGGCGCCATAAAGATCCAAGAGTTGCAACCGCGTTGCTTCCAACCGCTCGGTAACCACAAAGGTGAAGCGTTTCAAAAGTTCATAGCCAAGATCGTGGTCTTCTTCGCACTTGTTGCGAAGGCATTTGCCATCGAACGCCAAGGCGCGGGTGGGCTGCAACGTGCGCGCCCCAAAGCGCCAGCGATAGGGCGGCATTAACCAAGACCAGCCCAGCACGTCTCCTTCGCCTACGGTTTGCAGCGTCGTAAAGCCCCGCTGCGGGATCATCAATTCCACGGCGACGAGACCTTCGCGAATGAAATAGAACTGATCCGCAGCATCGCCCTCGCGGAAAACAATTTGCCCCTCGTCAAAGCGCACGTTCTTGGCGCATCCCGCGACCAGCTTAATGTACCGTTCGTCCAGTCCCTTGAAAAACGGATGTTCGCTGACGATTCCTTCAAGCGTCTGTATCATGCCGCTCCTTTCCGGAATGGCCGCCATTGGCAGAAGGCGGTCCCCCTCGAATGGCACGGACTTCCTCGGTAATGTCGATCCCCACAGGACACCAGGTGATGCAGCGTCCACAGCCGACGCAACCGGAACTCCCAAACTGGTCGATCCAGGTGGCCAGCTTGTGCGTCATCCATTGCCGGTAGCGTGATTTTGCGGTGGCGCGCACGCTTCCACCATGAATATAGGAGAAATCCGTCGTGAAGCAGGAATCCCATTTGCGCCATCGCTCGGCGTGCTCGCCCGTCAGATCTGTAACGTCTTCGACAGTGGAACAGAAGCACGTTGGACAGACCATCGTGCAGTTGGCGCAAGTCAAACAGCGCGCCGCGACTTCGTCCCATCTCGGGTTCTCGAGGTTCGCGTAGAGGAGTTCTTTGATTCCCGTGGTGTCCATACTGCGGCCCATCTGGGTGGCAGTGCCAGCGTGAATCGCCTTCGCTTTTTCGACTTGAGCTGCGCTTGCGGCTGCTTGCGGGATTCCACTAAGAACTTCTCGCCCCAGTTCCGTGCCAATTTCCACAACGAAGTAGTGCTGTTCGCCTTCCAGAATTTCGGTGAGCGCCAGATCGAAGCCCGAGTCGGCTTTTGGACCCGTGCTCATCGACGCACAGAAGCAGGTATTGCCTGCTTGCCCGCAGTTCACGGCCAATACAAAGTTGCCGTCGCGGCGCGCCTGATAGTGGGAGTCAGCAACTGTGCCACTTAGGAATACTTTGTCCTGAACGGCGATGGCGTGGATTTCGCAAGCGCGAACCCCGATGAATGCCATCTTTCTTTTGACCGGCTTTTCTTCGAGGATTTGAAAACCTCTGCCGTTCCGAGAGGCCTGCCACAGGCGCGCCGCCGGCGGATGCAAAAACCCCTTCCAGGAGTGAGGCCCAACCACGTAACCGAAACAGGCTCGGTCATTGCGCTTTTTCAACCGGTACCGGCCCCCTTCCTGTTCGTCGGTCCACCCGATCGGCAACTCTTCGGAGGAACTCAACTCGTCATAGACAATCGCGCCATCCCGGACAGTTGGACCAAAGATCTGGTAATTACGTGTCTTCAGCACTTCAAAGAGGCCTTGGAGGTGTTCCCTGCCCAGGACGAGATGTTCCGGCATTGCGGCCGCCTTGCACTCGCTTTAGCGAGCGAGCCTGCGGAGATTCGTTGGCCTTGGCATGAGCGTCGTCACAAGAATCTGCTCACGAGTGAGCTGGCTAAATCTCACTGCACCAATGATCCCGCTGCGAGGATGCCAGGATCAATGGAATTCTGCATTGAACTGCGGTCACTTCGATTAGTGATTGATCTCACTTGGAAAGACAGAGCCCTCACACCTCTGAATCTCTCCCCTACGGAAAGACAAGATATGGGCAGGAGGATAGCCAATGTCACTTTCCCGTGTGACCGACGTCACTGCGTCCTGTGCTCTGAGAGAGCTACACAGAGGACTGATGGAATTGGCGCGGCGATCCGCGCTTGCCTATGCTCAGTTGCTGCGCGCTTCGGCACGCAGGGGGCTTTCCGAGTCGGGAAGGAGCGAATTATGTTCTACATCCTCCTAGTTCTCGCAGCGGCTCTCGTTGTGGGAGTGGTTTTCGAGTTGACGCGCGCGCTTCGTACGTATCTTAAGTTCCGCGGCAAGCGAATCATCACCTGCCCCGAGAATCACGAACCGGCCGCCGTGCGTGTCGCCGCCGGAAAAGCTGCCGTGGGGGCGACGTTGCACGCTCCCCATCTCAATTTGAGCGAATGTTCACGCTGGCCGGAAAAAGCGGGTTGTGGTCAGGAGTGCCTCTCTCAGATACGGGAAGCTCCGGAGGCCTGCTTGGTGTCGCACATCGTCAGCGCGTGGTATTCAGGAAAATCGTGCGCCTATTGCCAGAAACCGTTTGGTCAAATTCACTGGCACGATCATCCTCCGGCCCTAATTGATACGGAGCGCAAAATCGTCTTGTGGAACGAAGTGCCGCTGGAAAGACTCCGCCCAACCCTGGACACGCATTGGCCGGTTTGCTGGAACTGCTACATTGCGGAAAGTTTTCGGCGCCAGCATCCGGAAATGGTCACCGACCGGCCGGCACACTAGGCGATCGTCGCACTTTTTGGATAATACTATTTTGCGCTGGCCGCGGCACTTTTGCCCATCAGGTAGCGGTCAAACCAATCGATCGTTCGCCGGATCGAGTCAATCTGGTTTTCGCGTTTCGCAAACCCGTGGCCCTCATTCGGATAGTAATGCACATCGACCACGCGGCCCTCTTTTTTGAGAATGTCCACGACTTGTTGCGCTTCCTCCTTTGGAACGCGCGGATCGTTGTCGCCTTGAAGAACAAGCAGAGGCACTTTTTCATTGCGAATATAAGTGATCGGCGAATCGGCCTGATAAATCTTGCGATTTTGCTCGGGGTCGCCCAACAGGCCCTTGAGGTACTCATTGAGGGACGGGTCTGAACTTTTCAGCATCGTCGACCAATTGATGATGCCGAAGAGTTCCACGGCCGCCGCCCAGACGTCTGGCGTCTTGCCGATCGCCATCAAAGTCATGAAGCCGCCGTAGGATCCACCCGTAATGCCTATCTTCTTGGGGTCAACGTAACCGGTGGCCTTGAGAAACTCCACGCCGGCGATTTCATCCTTCAGGTCGCCCCCGCCAAGATCCTGGAAATTAGCTTTCTGGAATTCCAGCCCGTAACCGGTAGACCCGCGCGGATTCGGCGCGATGCAGATGTAACCCCGGGAAGTGAGCGCCTGCACTTCGGGGCTGAAGTAATCGACTCTCTGCCCCGTGGGTCCGCCGTGCGGAATAACTAAGGCGGGATTGCTGCCATCGCGCTTCAGGTTGAAGGGCATCCACAGAAGCGCGGTAATGATTTTTCCATCGAAGCTCTTGTAGTGCACGAGTTGGGACGGCGGCAGCGGCGTCGCGCGCAAGCTGGCAATCGTGGAAAAGGTCAACTGCTCCGCTCGCCGGCCGGCAATGTCGTAGATCCAGAAGTCGCCGGGTTGATTTGAAGCCTCATGAGAAACGATCAACCGGTCTCCCTGCGGCGAAAACTCCGTAGGGTTGCCGGAGTATCCATTCAAACCGTGGGCAAGGTTCAGCTTTTCCGCTTTGTTTGTGCTCCGCTCCACCAAATAGGCATCGCTAAGCCCGTCTTCGTTCAACACATAAGTGAAACTCTTCCCGTCCGGAGAGAAATTTCCAGAGTATGCTTCCCATTTTGTGTCGGTGACCCAAGTGACTTTCTTTGTCGTCGTGTCGAGCAAGGCTACGTTCATGTAGCCGCCTTTGGCATCGCAACTCATCAGCAGAGCGCTTCCGTCCGGAGAAAGCGACGAAGCCAGATACCGGACCGTGCCTTGATGTGCGGTGAGATTTTCGGCCGCGCCGCTCGCTACGTTGATGCGATAAACGTCTGCATCCGTAAACGGCGGATTGACCCGACTGGCATAGATAGTCTTGCTATCCTTGCTCCAGGCCACCACGCTCCAGAAGTAACCTGGCTGCTTCTCGTTGGTAAGTTTGTGCACCTTGCGTGTGGCCCAGTCCATCAGGGCAATGTCATACGAGGTTCCTTCTTTCGGCTTGTAAGCAAAAGCGATGGTGTTCCCATCCGGCGACCAATGCGGGTCCTGCTCGCGAATGTCGGGAGTTTTTGTCAGATTGATGGGCTCGCCACCGTCGCTTGGTATGGCGTAAAGGTCGTACATTTCATTTCCCGCCTGATCTTGCTGGTAAACAATCCATTTCCCGTCTGGCGACCAGATCGCGCCGGATTGCACGTCATCCGATTGAGTCATTTGAACCGGCCATCCGCCTGACGCGCGCACTTTCCACAAATTCAACCGGCCCGCAATGTCGGTGGTAAAAAGAATCTGCTGCCCATCGGGAGACCATGCCGCGCCGAAAACGCTGCGCGTGTAGTAGAGATCGTCCACCGGCGCAGGGCGAGCGGCCGAGTTCGGCTCCGAGACAACAGACTTTGGGTCCGAGATCACGCGATCGTCAGGCCCGGTGGAACCCGCCAACGTCGCACACAAACAACCGAAAAGGATCGCCAACAATCCGACGCCGCGACGCAATTTCATTTTCTCCTCCTTGTAAGAAAGAACCTGCTTTGGAATCTGCCTAAACACCTTCTTGGGAATGAACAATTCCGAATGGCGATCTTCGCACGAACTCAAAGCACAAAACGCCGGTGGATTAGAGAAGCTACCCGGAGATCTCCTTCTTTGCCGTCATCGCTGCCAGGAGCCATTTCCGCAGCACCATCAGGTAGTATGGTTTCGTCTCTTTGAACATTAGTCCCATGCCGCGGTTTTCCTGCGTATAAATCACGCTAGCCTGCCCTTCAAAGAATTCCGTCTCCGTGAACAGTTTCACGGCCAGCGTTGTCCCCATTGCATAGGGGCTCTCCGTGCTTACGAAGCAGCCGTTCAAGCTG
>DASPTW010000004.1:0-31325 GCA_035623215.1 Candidatus Acidiferrum sp. | reverse complement strand
CCGTGTGGCAAAAGAAAGCAACCACCTAATTATCCATGTGGTAGAGAAAGGCCGGGTGGACGAAAAGGGCAAAGCCAGCGACGCCAAGAAATGCCAGGTGGAGATCAAGGTGCCCATGAAAGTGATCGATGCGCTGCTCTCGGCGGGCAAAGATGAACTGGATCTCGTGGCGGCGCTACACGCTTTGAGCGCGCAAGGAGACACCGAGCTTGTTTCCGTGAAGGACAGCGAAAACACAGTCAAGGTGTGGCTGGATTCGAAGAACGTTTCCGACTAGTCCCACTAGAAAAAGTGAGAAAGCACGGGAGGCAACCATGATGCTAGTTGCGAAAGCGGCGCTGGGACTTGGTGGAGCCCTGGTGCTCGCGGGAGCGTACACCTTTCATGAAGGGGTGATTCGCGTGGACGTGGATGAGTATCGTCCGAACGGCTCGCACGTCCACATGTGGGTCCCGGCCGCAGCCGTGCCAATGGCGATGCATCTTGTCCCCAAGCACCACCTGCAGGATGCGGCACAACAGTCGCGCGAATTCATGCCGCTCGTGCATGCGCTCTTCAAAGAGCTGAAGAGATACCCCGATACTGATTTTGTGGAAGTGAAGGACAAAGACCAGCAGGTAATGATCCGCACGCACGATGGCAAGCTGGAGATCGATGTTCAAGACCCCGGCGAGAATGTGCACCTGTTGGTGCCGTTGAGCACTCTGGATGACGTGGCCGGCGAGATTGAGGCAAACGCGCCGGGCGCGTAAGAGAAGTCCGCGGAATTCAGTGGCGAGTCCAATCTATTTTTCCACTGCAGGCTATTCCTAATCTGATAACATCTCATCGCCTTTTCTCCGCACTTTCGCTGACGCACACGAGGACAGTCCCATGAAGCCAATTCTTGTTTTCCTTGTGAGTCTTTCCGTCTCAGTCTGCATCGTCGCTGGATCACAGCAGCCCGGCGCCCAGCCTCAGGAAAGCCATTTGCGTTCCCTCGAATTCTTGATTGGAGATTGGGTAGCCGAAGGTGAATTACCTGGTGCGGGTCACTTCACCGCCGAACGAACCTATCGCTGGATCCTCGACAAGAACTTCATCCAGCAGACTCATAAGATGAAAATTGGCACAGCCGAGTTCGAAGTAGTTGGCATTTTGGGATGGGATCCACAAAAGCAGAAGATGGTTGCGTGGGGCTTCGGCAGCGACGCTGGCATCGCCACCTCCGAATCCAATCCCGACGCCAAGGAACTCGTTTTCGAGGGCCAGCGCAACTTGGGCGGTACAAGCACACCCATCAGAGCTACATTCAAAAAACTGGGCCCTGACGAATTCACAGAACTCGCCGAGATGAAAAAAGACGGTGCTTGGATCTCAATGTTCACCTTCCATTTCACTCGCAAGCTTCCCGGAAAATAGTCAGTCTTGCTGACACTCTAATTAGAAGACTTTTCGAGGCGTCACCCATGAGTTTAATGAAATGGTTCTACCGCGGCGGGCGTCCCAACAAATTGGCGAGCTTGCTGAACAAACTCTCTGCGTCGGTTTATGGATTAGGGATTGCTCCCAATTACCTTGTCGCGATGGAGGTCCGTGGCCGGAAGTCCGGCCGGCTCTTCCGCTTGCCCCTGGTCATGGCGGTGGTTAACGGAGAGCGTTACCTGGTGTCTATGCTAGGTCCTGACGTTAGTTGGGTTCGAAACGCCATGGCAGCAGGCGGTAAAGTGACGATCCGCCACGGGCGCCAGGAGGAAGTGCACCTGGAAGAGGTTCCCGCAGAAAAGCGCGCTCCAGTGCTGAAGGAGTATTTGAAGCGGGCACCAGGCGCGAGGCCCCATGTTGCGGTTGACAAAGATGCGCCACTTTCCGAGTTCGAACGAGTGGCAGCGCGGTTTCCCGTGTTCCGGATTGTTCCTCTTAACGACGATTGAAAAGGTCCTAAGTCTGGAGTTGTGAGTTATTAGTCAGAAGAATCTCGCGATCTTGTTTTCGGATTTTCTCCCGGACTTGCAACTTGGAACTTAGAACTAAAGACTTTCTTTCAAGCAGTTCCGCCAGCTTCTTTGATGGCCACATGATAGTAAGCTTCCTCGAGCATCGCCTCTTTTTTCCAGCCGGCGCGCTCGAGGATTCCCTGGCTATGCTCGATCATTTTAGGGTGCCCGCATAAATAAGCGGTTGTGGTTTCGGGCCGCAGTCCCCAGGCGTCAGTATATTTCCGCAAGAGATCGTCCACCCGACCCGATTCGCCGTTCCAGTTTGAATCCTCCCAAGGACGGCTCACCGTTGGCACATACTTGAGCCACGGAACTTCGGCTGCGGTGCGCTCAAGTTCTTCGCGATAGCCGAATTCGAACGAGCGGCTGGCGCCCTGCAGGCAGAAGAGCTTGTGATCACCAGGCATAGGGCTCGTGCCGCTCTTCCAGTCGCGATAGAGAGTACGAACGTAACTGACGAAGGGTGCGATGCCAGTAACGGTAGAAATGAAAACGTGGTTGGTGCGGCCGCTATGGAGATCGAGGGTGAAACGGCCTTTAGCGAGTTTGCGGCAGAGCAGCGGGTCGCCTGGCTTCAACTCGAACAGGCTGGGCGTCAAATCGCCGTGCGGTACGAGTTCGACGAAAAACTCAAGCGCGTCTTCATAGGGAGAAGAAGCGATGGAGTAGGCGCGTTCGGTACGAACTCCGCTCCGTTCGATGCCGAGAGTGGCGTACTGGCCGGCACGATATTCGTATTGTCCGCCGGGAGCGATGCGCAGGACGCAGAGATCCGAAGAAATGTCTCGGCGTTCGAGTACACGTGCGTGATAGTGCTTGTCCTGGTGATGATAGTGCCTGTCCTGATGAGAGGACATGTTCGCTCCAAATTGGGTGCACTGCTCCTCGCCGCAGAAAATTTGCGCAATGGGACTCCGGTCCGTCAAAACCGGAGGCAAGGAAGTAGCCGAAGGATATCACAACTCCTCGCCAGGAGTCGGGGAGCAACCTCACAGGCGGTGAAACCGCAGCTCAGTTATTCGTACGCGAGAGCGACGACGGGGTCGTAGGAGGCTGCACGAAGCGCAGGGTACAGAGCGCCGGCGACAGCGCCCGCAAGCGCAAGCCCTACTGCGGAGAAAATCCAAGAGGGAGTAATGAGCACGGTGAGGCCGGGCTTCGTTTCCCTCAAAATAGCCTGGGTGAGAAACGTGAGGGCAATACCCAAACCTGTGCCGAGCAGCGTGAGAATCAGAGTTTCGCCGAGAAGCATGCGAACGATGTCAAAGCGGGAGAAGCCTAGGGCTTTGAGGATGCCGATTTCGCGCGTGCGCTCCATGACTAGGGTATGCATGTTGAGAAGCACAACGATGAAACTGATGACGATGCCGAGTGCGACCATAGTGCGCGTGAATGGGCGGAGCTGCGGCAAGTTGGAGGATGAAATGAGAGAGACATATTCGGCGACAGGCAGTGTGGTGCATTGCGGCAAGAGTTTCGTGATTTGAGCGCGAGTCGCTTCCGTATCGCCCTTGCTTCGAACAAAAAACTTGGAGACGCGCTTTTCCGCGCCGGCGAGCTCTTGGGCCGTGCGGATCGGAATGAAATAGCGAGCGCCCTTGCCATGAGCGACGATGCCGCTGACCGTGAAAGAATGATTCAAGAGAGTAACATAGCTGCCAACCTTGAGGTGGCGCGATTGGGCGATGACATCGTCGGCAATCACTTCGTCTGGCGATTGGAAGGGCCGCCCCGAGCGGAACAAGAAGCCCTTGCTCAGCGCATTGAAGCGCTGATAGTCAATGCCGTAGACCATGATCAAGTTGTCGGGCTCGGTGAGGATCACGGCGGGAGCAACTTCATCGACGCCGCTCAGCGATGCGATTTGATCGCCGAGCGACTCTTGCATCACGGTCGTGGAAAATGCAAAAAATACGGAAGAGTTTGGCGGCTGCACGAGAATGTCCGCGCCCACCCCTTCGACACGCTTCCCCCATTCGGAAATCACTCCCGAAGTGAGCCCGACAATCATCAGGACGAGAATCACCTGTATGGCGATCGCGATGACGCTAAGAAAGCTGCGCAAGGGACGAGCTGTCACGCTGCCCCAGAACATTTGAAGGAGCGAAAATGGTCCGTCGAAAGCTTCGGTCATCTCGGTCATCGTGTCCGCGCTAATTTTCACTGTAACATCTTGAAATCACGAGGGTCAAAGCGAGAAGGTTGCTCAAACAGCAAGCCGCGTGCCGAAATCAGAAAAAAATGTTTCGCCCCTGTAAAGTTTTCAACACAAGTGTTGATAAGTTTGTGGAAATGCCGCAGAGAAGACGCGCTAACTCGGGATGATTCAATCATCTTGTGCTCTTTGCACCATTTGTGTGCAAGCTAGCCCGGCTTGAGCGGAGCTCAAAAAGACCAAGAACCCTTTCACAACGAATGAGTGAAGTCATAAGCGGAACGAAGGGTCCTCTAGAGCATGAAGAATAGCACTTCTGTTCAATACCACTTGGGAGGTCGTTCGAGGTGAACCTTGATCACTTGCTTGGGGTCGTCAAGGTCATACCAGCGCCCGTAACTCTTCCAACCTTCGGCGATCACCTGGACAAGCACGTGCCCGAGAGGAGCGTCCGGAATATGAGCAACGCCGTCGCGGCTGGTCTTGACGTTGATCTCCAGCTTCTTGTTCTTCTTGATTTTATGTTCTTCCACGTACTTGAAATACACGCTGGCGTTTTCAACGGGAACATCCTTGTCGCCGCCGGTGACCTCGATGGTGAAGCGCGTTTGTGGATTGGGGCCGAGGGTGTCCTTTTGAGGAGGCGCAGGAGTCGCGGGCGGATTCTGGGCCGCGCCCGAAAACGAAAACAAGAAACAAGCTGCGAGGCAAAAAGGGGCGACCACTTTTCGGGAGAATTTCATGATTGACCTGGCCTCATCCATCCTCCACGCAATGGGTACAGCCGTCAAGTTCGCTCGCCAAGGGGTAGTGGTGTCACTGGAGAAGGTTCCCGATTTGGCCGCCACCAAAATTCACAAGCAAATGACACCACGACCCGACGAAGAATTCGACGCACGAGCGGGGCGAATCGCTGCTTGGCGTCAGCTCGCGACAGCGCACGCCGCGGAAATTTCCGTGATAGGCTGATTGACGGACATTTGAGGCTCCTGTAAGTTCTCAAGAACTGCTCCGTAAGTATCTCAGGGAAAAACGGAACGAGAAGAGCCCCCGGGCGGTCCGCAGCCAAGGTCAGGCTGACTACGCAACAATCGGTGCAGAAAGAGCAAGGAGAGCATCATGGGTTTTGCCACCAACGCCATTCATGTGGGCCAAGAGCCGGAACTGGCCACGGGTGCGATTGTCGCGCCGATTTATCAGACGTCCACTTACGTTTACGAAGAGTTAGGAAAAAACAAGGGCTACGATTACGCGCGCAGCAATCACCCGAACCGCAAAGCCCTGGAACGCACGGTGGCCAAGTTGGAAGGCGGCCACAGCGCATATGTGTTTTCGTCCGGCATGGCGGGGATCGATGCGGTGTTCCGGCTGTTGAGGCCCGGAGACCACGTGGTGCTGTCCGAAGCAGTTTATGGCGGCGTTTTCCGGCTGTCGACGCAATTGCTGGTGCATTTTGGGTTGGAGTTCAGCTTCGTAGACACTTCGTTGCCGGATGCAGTGCGCACGGCCATGCGCCCGAACACCAAAATGCTGTACATCGAAACGCCGGCAAATCCGACCTTGGCTGTGACCGACATCGCCGCAATATCCAAGCTCGCCAGTGAGCGAAACATTTCCGTGGTGGTCGACAACACCTTCTTGAGCCCTTATCTGCAACGTCCCATCGAATTGGGCGCGCACATCGTGGTCCATTCCATGACCAAATACCTGAACGGGCACAGCGATTCGACGGGCGGAGCCGTGGTACTGACGCGACCGGAAGACGCCGAGAAAATCTATTTTATTCAGCGCTCCGCGGGAACGGGCCTAGCGCCGATGGATTGCTTTCTGGTTTCGCGCGGAATCAAGACCCTGGCGGTCCGTATGCTTCAGCACAATGCGAACGGCATCACCGTGGCTCGCCATCTGGACGCTCATCCGAAGGTTCGCAAGGTTTATTACCCCGGCTTGCCTTCGCATCCTCAGCACGAAATCGCCCGGCGCCAGCAAAAAGGGCCAGGTGCGATGCTCTCATTTGATCTTGGATCCATCGATGCGGCTCGGCGATTCCTGAATCACGTCAAACTGTGTTCGCTGGCCGAAAGTCTCGGCGGAGTCGAAACTTTGATTTCTCTCCCCGCCATGATGACTCACTCTTCCATGCCCAAAGAAATGCTCGATCGCGTAGGCATCACGGAAGGACTCGTGCGCCTGTCTGTGGGAATCGAGGACGTGGAAGACATCATCGCCGACTTGGACCAAGCGCTGCTCTATGTCTAAGAACAACGGCTTCCCGCCATAAGCAGAAGTATTATCGCGTTGTCTACCCTACGGTCTCTCTCAACCAAGATAAGTATTTTTCCGCACCAGCAATGATAGGTAGGGCTATGAATTCTGGGACCTCGTAGCTGTGCAGCCGGTGCACTTCCCTTTCCAGCTTTGCGAGTTGAATGGAGCTAGTTTTGATCAACAGCAAATGCTCTCGCGCGGATTCCAGTTTCCCTTTCCACGTGTAAAAGGACTCGATCGGGCTAAGCTGAATGTTGACGCAAGCGGCCAGGCGCTTCGAAACGATGTGCCGCGCGATGCGGCGCGCTTCCTTCAAGCTGCCGCAAGTAACCAGCACTACGCGGAACTTTCCCCCAGCCTTCATGCCAACCTCCCCAAGACAACCGACACTGCGAAGCACTTTTGTCTGCGCTCGAGTGCGCTTAGAATACCGCTCCATGAGCACATCTTCGAGCGCATCTCCTATCAAGTTTGGAACTTCCGGCTGGCGCGGACTGATTGCCGACGACTTTACGTTTGCCAACGTGCGCTTGGCGGTCACTGCTATCGCCGAGCATGCAAAAACCAAAACGCCGCAACCCGCCCTTCTCGTCGGCTACGACACTCGTTTCTATTCGGAAGAATTTTCCCAACTCGCGGTGGACGTTCTGCAGCATCACGGCATCCGCGCGTTGCTTTGCGAGACTTTCACGCCAACCCCTGCCGTGGCCTATGAAATCATGCGGCGAAAACTGGACGGCGCCATCAACTTCACTGCCAGCCACAATCCCGCCTCCTATCACGGATTGAAGTTCTCTTCCGCCGACGCCGGGCCCGCCCTTCCTGACGTCACCAAAGACATTGAAGCCCGCGCCGCCCGCCTCGCGGCAAATGGTGGCGTTGCGCCCCTGCCGCATGACAAAACGAGAACCTCGCCCAGCGAACGCGTGAACTTGCGTGAAAACTATCTCAAGCGGCTCGTGGAACTCGTGCGTTTTGACGTCCTCGCCAAGGCAAAGGTGAAATTCGTCGTGGACGCGTTGCATGGTTGCGGCTCCGGCTACCTCGACCGCACGCTCCGCGATCATGGTGTGTCGGTGCAGGCGATTCGCACGGAGCGCGATTGTCTCTTCGACGGCACCGGCCCCGACGTTTCCGAAGAAAATCTCGCGCCTCTGCGCAAAGCCGTTGTCGACTCGAAAGCCACCGCCGGTCTCGCAACGGATGGTGACGCCGACCGCTTCGGCATCGTCGATGGTGATGGCATGTGGATTCAGCCAAACCTGATTCTCGCACTCGTCTACGACTACTTGGTCGAAACCCGCAACTGGAAAATGCCCGCGGCTCGCAGCGTTGCCACCACCCAAATGATCGACGCGGCAGCCAAGTCGCATGGCCAAATTGTCCTTCAGGCTCCAGTCGGTTTCAAATACATCGGCCAGCTCATCCGCGAAGACAAAATCGCGATGGGTGGCGAAGAAAGCGCCGGCCTCACGATTCGCGGCCACATTCCGGAAAAAGATGGAATCCTGGCGTGCCTGCTCGTCGCGGAAATGATTGCTGCTCGCAGCGCTTCTATCGGCGAGCAAGTCAAAGCCATGTTCAACAAATTGGGCCGCGAGTTCTGGCCCGTGCGCGAAAATTTGCACTTAAGCGACGAACAAAAGGCAAATGCCGTGCGCAAGGTAGCCGTGGACGCTTCGACACTGCTGGGCCGAAAAGTCGTATCCATCGACCGCACCGATGGCGCAAAATTTGTGTTGGCGGACGGTTCCTGGATGCTGCTGCGTTTGTCCGGCACGGAACCGTTGTTGCGTCTTTACGTGGAAGCGGAAAGCGCCGCCGCATCGGCAAAGCTGACGAAAGAAGCGACGGAATGGGTTCTACAAAGCTGAAAACAACCGAAAGCGAAGGATTGCTGCCTCGCATTCTGCGCCAATACGGCGGCACGCTGCTCGGCTTGCTTTTGCTCGCGCTTCTCGTGCACGATATTTTCGGCACGCACGGCTACCTCGCCATGCGCCGCACGCAACAAGAAATCAAAAAAGTTCAGGCCGACATCGACCACTTGAACAAGGAGAACGTCGATCTCGAAGAAGAAGTGAGAGAGCTCAAAAGCGATCCCCACAAGATCGAAAAAATCGCGCGAGACGAACTAGGGTTGGCTCGCCCAGGCGAAGTCATCATCAAGATTCCGCAGGCGCAGCAGTTGCCACAAGATTCTTCTGCGAAGCCTTAGCCCTCCGCTTTTTCCAGGTCGTGCGCGCCAGCGAAAGCGCAACCATTGCCAGAAAAATAATCAGCAACCCGCCCGTCGCTTTCCATGCGCTGCACTGCCCTTTCGGCAAAATCGAAAATCTCCCGTAAACAAATTCGATGTGCACCCAATAGACCAGCAGCGAAGTGTTTCCAAGCTGAATGATGGGACTGAACCCTTTTTGCGCCAATCCCCAGCGGCACCACACGTAAACCAAAAAGAGAATCACGAGCAAAATCCCGCAGCGCATCAGCAGAAAATCAGGATTGCTGTGCCAATAGTCGTAAACGGCGTACAGCCGAATGGGCGACGAATCGAACATCGTCGAAAGATAGCAAGCCAGAATCCCCGTTCCGCCCAGCAATGCAAAGGCGAGCGCTTCTCTGCGCTTCGCAAAAAGCGAAAACAAAAAAAATCCCACCGCAAGCCCCGCGAACGCGAATGCCGACCACGGGAACAGCGGAAACAACCACGCCTGCGGCTTGTCAAAAACATGCACGCCATTGATGTACGATTCCAGCGGCCACGGCAAGAACTTTGGCCTGTGCGTGGTCCAAAGCGGCGGCGTAGCCATTGCGACGAGCGCCGCTACAAACAATCCGGCAACCACGCTGCGCACTCTCGCCGCCGCAACATCCCCTCCGCCCGTGATCCAACACAGCACGCCCATGAACACCATCGAAAGCCCCAGAATGTTCAGCACGTCGACGCGCAGCAGATCCGTCCACGGCGACCAGGGATAGCCAAGCGCGTACTCCTGCACGCGAAACAGTAGTCCCATGCCGAAAATTTCCGCTCCCCGCAAAATCGTCTGTTTCGCGATCGCCTTCCGCTCAACTCCTTTTTCGCGCAGCTTCTCCGTCACCAGCGCAAACGAAACTCCCGCCAGAAAAACGAACAGCGGCGCCGGCAGCGTACCCCCAAGCTGCGACCACCGGATCAGCGACGACGACTTTCGCGCCTCCGGGCTCAGCCACGAGTCGTAGCAATGCGTCTGAAACATCAGCACGCAGGCCAGCCCGCGCATCCAATCGATGTACGCAAGCCGGTTCATTTTCACTGCTGGCGTCGGCGTCCGCGCCGGCGCCGTTCCTCCAACGATCCTCTGTGTTTGGTCCGTCATCTCTCTGCGCTACAATTCTCGTTTGCCCGCCACTCGCCAGCTCGGTCTGCTTTCCACTTTCGGCTTATGGGCCGTGCTCACCCTTACGGGCGTGATTTATTCCGTCTGGCACGGATACGGCGGCCGCGACTTTGCCTCCACGCTCACTGCTTTCGCGTTTCTCTTTCTCGTGATGCTGCTGTTCGCCGCGCGCGGCATGGACAACGGCCTCACCGCCCGTCTCGGCCACTCCGGCGGATTTTTCCTGGGCGTCGCGGTGTTTCTTGTCTACCTGATTTACGGTCTGGGGACAAATACTTTCGCGTTCGGACGTGCCGCAACCGTCGCTGCGCTCGTCTTCCTTCCGCTCGGCTTGGCCATCCCCGCGCACGGAAAATCCGCCGGCGCGTGGCAAGACTTTTTGATCATCGTTGGCATTTGGGCCGCTGTGAAGCCTTTCCCCAATCGCTGGGGATTTTCCATGTCGCATTATCTCTGGCCGTATCCTGGCGGCCGTCTCGCGTATGTGATGACCGTCCTCGTCTGCGTCAACGTCGCGCTCGCGGTCTTCGTCCTGGTCCGCCGCACCTCTGGCATCGGCTACTCCATCGGCTGGGGACGCCACTGGGAATTCTTCATCATCGCCAGCTTTCTCGCCTTTGCCTGCATCGCCATTCCTCTCGGCACCGGCATTCACTTCGTCCAATTCGAACCGCAGTGGTCGCAACTGCAGTCCTTGCCGCTCACCTCGCTGGGAATTTTGTTTTTCACCGCCTGGCCCGAAGAACTGCTCTTTCGGGGCTTGCTGCAAAACCTTCTCGCACGCGCAACTAGCAGCGACCTCGCCGCCTGGTGGACCGCTTCGATTCTTTTCGGTTTCTCTCACATCACCAATCTCGGCTTCCCCAACTGGCGTTACGTGCTGCTAGCCTCGATTGCGGGTTTCTTCTACGGCTGGACGTGGCGCAAAACCGGCTCCATTTTCGCTTCCGCCCTCGTTCACGCCGCCGTCGACATCACCTGGCACTTCTTCTTCCGCACGCTGTAACATCCGCCGCCGCACTGCTCATGCTCAGTATCCAGTTTGAAACGGCGCAATCCATATGCTGGCGTTGCGCAGTAGACTTGAGAAAAGGATTCATTTAGCTCGCATCGGACTTTGCTACGCACTTTCGAGTGTTTGAGGTTGCGTGGGGAGCGTGCATGGCGGAATACAATTTCACGTTTCGAGGGTGGAAAGCCTTAGGGGCTCTCGCGCTGATCGCAGCGCTTTTTGGCATTTGGTACGCCTGGCGTTTCCAGAACGTAGACGAAGCTGGACGGGCCGCGCTCACGGAGTGGCTTCTGAAGGACTATTCAGGACGCGGACAAAAGGATGTTGCAAAAATCGTCCAGGACTATAAAGCAGGCCTGCCCGTGCAACCCTTACCTGAAATCAAGCCCATGGACATTGAGTTTTCCTCGATCTCCGCACTTGGCACCGGCAAGTACGCGTACCGCAGAATGATCGTCAGAGTGACCATCACCGTCGACGGCGGCCCGCCGCCCGACGGCAAGTCCACCCGCTACTTCTATCTGAACCATTACTCTCTCGGCGACAGTTGGACTGTCTCCGGCGAAGCCAGCGCCTATTCCTACTACAGCGCCCTCTTGCCCTGATCCTTTGCGTCTGTGTTGTGCTGGAGCCGTCCTGTCGTTTCGGAGCCCACTAGCATGAGATCCAACTCTTGTGGCGGGCCGTGCTACTATGCTCCTGCGGGTGGAAAGATATATCAGGGCACTCCCAAGGTACCTCCTCGTATCTTTTTGGGAGATGTTTTCGTGGAAGCTCGAAAGTTCACCCCGGAAGAACTTAGTTCTCTTCTGAAGCAAGGCGTTTCCTGGCTGCAGCAGCAGCGCGCTCACTTTCTCCCTTTAAGCGTTCCGCTCGACCAGGAACAAAAGACCACTCTCGGACCATTCTTCTCCGGAGAAATCCTGGATCGCGCGAAGATTGTGGATGCCTCACAATCAGGACAGACGATTCCCTATCCCCCCTTTTACGAAACAGTTCGCGCCGGTGGCGAACGCGTGGTTCCGGACGCGGCACACCTGTCCGCAATTGCGTTCGTCGATGTGATAGTGTTCAATCGCACGCCGACTCTTCGAACGATTTTCCACAATCTCGTCCATGTGACGCAATTTGCTCTTCTTGGAGAAGAACGAGTATTCCGAGGGTATTTCGAGACCTTGAATGAGGTGGGTTTGTGGATGGTTGTTCCCTACGAAGAACAGGCTTACCAAATGGATGCGCGCTTTACTCGGGATCCGACAGACGTTTTCTCTGTCGAAGCAGAAATTCAGGAGTGGGCCCGCCAAGGACGCTACTAGAACGATCTGAATTTCCAGATGACAGACTCGGCACTCAGCCAAACCGCCTCGGCCGATGAAACGGAATTTGGTTCCGCGCATCCAACGGTCCAAAGAAGTGGGCAACAAGAAACAGTCAAATCGGAAGGACTGAGCCTCACTCAAGGAGAAAAAGGAAATGAGCGCGATGACCGCAGAGCAAGCCGCATTTTTGCTGCAAGATGTCTACCTGGGCATGCTAAAGAACGAGAGCCGCATCACCAAGAGAATTTTGGAGGCCGTACCTGCTGATAAGGTAGACCATCGGCCGGACCCGATTTCGAAAAGCGCCAACGAACTAGCGAGACATATCGCCGTGGCCGAAAATCGTTTTCTCGAAACGGTGATCAATGGCGTGTTTGACGTGAACGCTGCGGCCTTGCCGGAAAGCGTGAAAACACCGCAGGAAATTGCCAACTGGTATGAAGCGCGCTTCGCAAAAAACTTCGAAGCACTGACAAAACTAAACGGAGAACAATTGGTGAAGATGGTCGATTTCCGCGGCATGTTTCAACGCCCGGCGGTTTCGTTTGTGATGCTCGGCATGGTTCATACCATTCACCATCGCGGCCAGCTTTCCTCTTATTTGCGCTGTATGGGCGCCAAAGTGCCGTCCATTTACGGGGAAAGCTACGACGACGCGCAGGCCCGCAAAGCCGCCACGCAAGCCTGACAAAGCAACTTAGCGGACGACGCCGGTCATCGGGCTGGACGCGGAGGCGTAGAGGCGCTTGGGCATACGGCCGGCGAGATACGACTTGCGGCCCGCGATCACCGCGTCGCGCATGGCTTCCGCCATCAAGACCGCGTCCTGCGCTTCAGCGATGGCTGTATTCATCAGCACGCCGTCGCTGCCAAGTTCCATCGCCACGGTGGCATCGGAAGCTGTGCCGACTCCGGCATCCACGATCATCGGTACTTCCGTAATGCGCTCGCGCAGGATTCGCAGGTTCGCGGGATTTTGCACGCCGAGCCCGCTGCCAATCGGAGCAGCGAGCGGCATCACGGCAGCGGCGCCTGCGTCAATCAGCTTGCGCGCAACAATGAGGTCGTCGTTGGTATAAGGAAGAACGACGAATCCTTCCTTGACCAAAACGCGCGTGGCTTCAATGAGTTGCTCAGTATCCGGGAAAAGGGTTTGCTGGTCGCCGATGACCTCGAGCTTGATCCAATTCGATAGGCCGACTTCGCGCGCCAGCCGCGCGGTGCGAATGGCTTCATCGGCGGTGTAGCAGGCCGCGGTGTTCGGCAAAATGAAAATCTTCTCGCGGTCAATGTAATCGAGCAGCGACTCTTTGGACCGATCCGTGAGATTCACGCGGCGCACCGCCACGGTGACCATTTCGGCGCCGCAAGCGGCATGGGCGCGCGCCATTTCCTGAAAGCTGCGGTACTTCCCCGTTCCAACAATCAGCCGCGAATCAAATCCGCGGCCCGCAATGACCAATTTGTCTGACATGGATTCCTCACCGCGATTGTAGACCTATCGCACGAGGAGAACAAATTGGCCAGTGAATGCCACGATACAAGTCGAGCAGCGGCGCTTTCGCGTCGCACCGTCCGCCGCCCGGAAACGCAAAGAGTCCCCGAAGGAGTTACTTCTGCAAATGCGCTTCGAGGAACCAGAGATCCTTGTCCAGTTCGCGAGTGAGCGACGTGAACATATCCACGGTGATGTCGTCCCCGAGGTCCCCGGCCTGCTGAACCGCCTCGCGTAACGCATTTGCGTGGCGCGCAAAGTTGTGAACCAGCCATTTCAACTGCGATTGCCCGTCGCTCGCGCCCAGATCCGCTTCTTTCAGTCCGCTCTTCGCGGCAGCTTCGCGGACAGTTCCATTCGCCACGCCGCCTAGCGTCACGGCTCGCTCGGCGATCGTGTCGGTCTGCTCCAAGACGTGACCCGCCACGGAATCAAACAGTTCGTGCAACTGAATGAAATCCGAGCCCTTCACGTTCCAATGCGCCCATTTGATTTGGCTGTACAGGTCCACGCTGTCGGCCAGCCGCGCATTGATGAGCCCAATTAACGCCTGGCGATTCGCCTCCGGGACTCCGACACTGCTCTTGAAAGTTCTTTGTGTAACAACTGCTGTTGCGGACATACGAATACCTCCTCAGATCTTTAGGGAAACAATCGATTGTTAGATACTTTGGCCATCCGAAAAAGTGCAACCGAAATTGAAAATCACATCCTCCTAAATCCCGCGTTTGATGGACAAGCCGGGGCGCTCGCGGAGCGCATCACCGCGCTACTCCTGGAAAATGGGGCGGGGCTCGGCGAAGTCCGCGTACAGTGAGTCGATGACCTTGTGATACTTCTCTTCCACAACGCGGCGTTTGAGCTTGAGAGTAAAAGTGAGAGTGCCGCTGTCAAAGCTGAAATCTTCGGGAACGAGCGCAAAACGCTTGATGGACTCGTACTGTGCAAGGTGAGAAGTGAGGCGTTTGACTTCGGCATCGATGAGCGAATGCACCCAAGGATGGGCGGCCAACTCAGCGGGAGAAGCGAAAGCGATTCCCCGCTCGAGAGCTTTGGCAGTGACGGTCGCGGCGTTGGGGACGAGAATCGCGGTCACGAATTTGCGTTTGTCGCCGACGACCATGGCATTCAAGATGTAGGAACTGGTCTTCAACGCATTCTCGATCGGTTGCGGGGCGACAAATTTTCCCGCGGCGGTTTTGAGCAAGTCTTTCTTGCGGTCGGTGATATAGAGATAGTTGTCGGCATCGAGATGGCCGATGTCACCGGTATTGAACCAGCCGTCCTCGGTAAGCACTTCGCGCGTGGCTTCGGGACTTTTGTAATAGCCCTGCATCACGCAGGGGCCTTTCACCTGGATTTCTCCATCCGAGGCGATGCGGACCTGAACATTGGCAATGGGTTTGCCGGAACTGCCCACGCGATTGTCCGGATAATTGTTGGAAACAATGGGAGAAGTCTCCGTCAAGCCATAACCCTGATAAATAGGAACGCCGACGGCCCAGAAAAATTCGGCGAGTTCTTTGGAAAGTGGAGCGCCTCCAGAACAAATGATACGGATGCGTCCGCCCAAGCCGACGCGCACTTTTTTGTAAACGAGGATGTTGGCGAGGTACCACTGAGATTTCACAGCCATGGTGACGTGACCGCCGCTGGCGCGCCAATGGACGGAGCGGTTGGCAGTCTTCATCGACCAATCAAAAATCAGCCGCCTAATTCCTGTAGTCTTGGAGCCTTGCTCGACGAGCCGCGCATAGATTTTTTCAAAAAAACGCGGGACCGCAGCAGTGATGGAAGGATGAACCTCCAGCAATGCCTGCGGGACCGCCTCGATGGATTCGACGTAAGCGACGGCAGCGCCCTGAAAAAGACAAATGTAATCGAAGGTGCGGCCGTAGACGTGGGCGAGGGGCAAGAAAGAAAGTTCGATGTCCTCGGTGTGATTGAGGCGGAAGTCATCGCCCACTCCGGAAACGTTAGAACAAAAATTGGTGTGCGAAAGCATGACGCCCTTAGGCTCACCGGTCGTGCCGGAAGTGTAGATGATCGAGGAAAGTTGGCCGGGAAGGACTTGCGAAGCACGCAAGCGATAGGAAGAAATGTCAGCGGCGTTTGCGCCGGCGATCAGGGTTTCGTAGCGCAAGTATTCCTCGGGCAACTCCGCGCCGCAATCCGCCACGATAATTTGTTCGAGCTCGGGAAGCTCGGAGCGAATAGCGAGAACTTTTTCGAGCTGAGGCTTGCCCGCAACGAATAGAACTTTGGCGCCGCAGTGCTTGAGGATGTACAGCATGCGGTCGTGCGATTCGTTGAAATAGACCGGGACCGTGACGGCGCCGGCGCCCGTGATCGCAAAGTCGGCGGTGTGCCATTCGGGCCGATTCGCAGCGAAGAGGCCCACGCGGTCGCCCGGCTTGACACCAAGTTCAACGAAAGCAGTGGAGAGTCCGGCGACGCGACGAAGAAATTCCTGCGAGGAAATGGATTCCCAGCGGCCGTCGCGACGCACCATCTGGGCGCGAGGATTGGGGAGGTTGTCGACGGCGTTCAGAAAGCGTGAGGGAAGCGTCCCGTAATTCATGGTTTGAGCCCACTGTACCTCAGGGGATGGCGTGGCGCAACGTGACCCGTTGGAACGACTGTGATGTGTGACCAGGGAAGAGCAAGAGCGTCGGCAACTTTCAAAGTTCGCAATGCGCGAACCTGGGAAAAGAAAAGGCAGACCCCATGGCCACCATTAGGCTAGGGCAGAGACGGTACCCGGCGCGGGTGCAAAAGAGATAGGGAAGCGTTAGTATGAGCGCTGGAGAGAGATTTATGAGTGCGACTTTGCAAGGAACGATGGCGGAAGCGGGATTGGGAAAAGGTCCGCATCGCGCGCCGCGTGGGACGGAGATTTCGTGCAAGGGCTGGCAACAGGAAGCGGCGCTGCGAATGCTGCTGAACAATTTGGACCCGGAAGTTGCGGAGAAGCCGGAAGAGTTGGTGGTGTATGGCGGGACGGGGAAGGCAGCGCGGAATTGGGAATGTTTTCACGCGATTGTGCGGTCCCTGAAGGCGCTGGAAGCAGATGAGACGCTGCTGGTGCAATCAGGCAAGCCGGTGGGCGTGTTTCCCACGCACGAGTATGCGCCGCGCGTGCTGCTTTGCAATTCCAATTTAGTGGGACACTGGAGCAACTGGGACAAGTTTCATGAGCTGGACCGCGCGGGATTGATGATGTACGGGCAGATGACCGCGGGAAGCTGGATTTACATCGGCACGCAAGGAATTCTGCAGGGGACGTACGAGACGTTTGCGGCGGCGGCGAAAAAACATTTTGGCGGTGATTTGAAGGGCAAGCTGGTGGTCACAGGCGGAATGGGCGGGATGGGTGGTGCGCAGCCGCTGGCGGCGACAATGAACGGCGCGGCGTTTCTGGGAATTGACGTTGATCCGGAACGCATCAAGAAGCGGCTGAAGACGGGTTATTGCGACGTGATGGTGACTTCGCTGGACGAAGCGCTGCGCATTTTGAAGAACGCGGTGCGCAAGGGCGAAGCCACGTCGGTTGGGTTGGTGGGAAATTGCGCGGATTTGATTCCAGAACTGGCGAAGCGCGGCGTGGTGCCGGATTTGTTGACGGACCAAACGAGCGCGCACGATCCGCTTGGCGGATACGTGCCGAACGGGATGACGCTTGAAGCGGCGCTCGAGCTGCGGAAGAAAAATCCCGAAGAGTATAAGAAGAGCGCGCTGGCGGCGATCGCCGTTCACGTGCAAGGGATGTTGGATTTGCAGAAGCTGGGAGCGGTGACGTTTGATTACGGAAATAATATTCGGACGTTTGCGTTTCAGCAAGGCGTAAAGAACGCGTACGACTTTCTGGGATTTGTGCCGGCGTATATCCGGCCGCTGTTTTGCGAGGGGCGAGGGCCGTTCCGTTGGGCGGCGCTTTCGGGAGAGGCCTCGGATATTGCGCGGACGGACCAACTGGTGCTGGAAATGTTTCCGCAGAACGAGAGCTTGAGCCGGTGGATCAAGCTGGCACAGAAGCGCGTGAAGTTTCAGGGATTGCCGTCACGGATTTGCTGGCTGGGGTATGGCGAGCGGGACAAGTTTGGATTGGCGGTGAATGAGTTGGTGGCAAAGGGAGATATCAAGGCGCCGGTGGTGATGGGGCGCGATCACTTGGATTGCGGGTCGGTGGCGTCGCCTTATCGGGAGACGGAGTCGATGCGGGACGGCTCGGACGCGGTGGCAGATTGGCCGCTGCTGAATGCGCTGATTAATACGGCGAGCGGAGCGTCGTGGGTGTCGATTCACAACGGCGGAGGAGTGGGGATCGGATATTCGCAGCACGCGGGCCAGGTGACCGTGGCGGACGGAACGAAGGAGATGGCGAAGCGCATTGAACGCGTGCTGACCAACGATCCGGGAATGGGAGTCGCGCGGCACGTGGACGCGGGGTATCCGGAGGCGATTGCGTTCGCGAAGAAGACGGGCGTGAAGATTCCGATGGGATAGCAAAGAAAAAAGACACCGCAGAGACGCAGAGCGCACATAGTTGCGCAGAGAAGATCGCTTGGTCAGGCGGTAAGGCGTTCAATTGAGTGTGTAACGAGGAGGAGACGATGTACACGGTACTGGGAGCGTCGGGGCACACAGGGGCGGTGGTGGCGAACCGGTTGCTGGATAACGGGAAGCGTGTTCGCGTGGTGGGCCGCGAAGCGAAAAGACTCGAGGCACTGGTAAGCAGAGGCGCGGAGCCGGTCATCGCGGAGGTGACGGATGCCGAAGCACTGACGAGAGCTTTCGCAGGGAACGATGGTGTGTATGCGATGACGCCACCAGACGTGACGAGCGACAACTACCGGGCGTATCAAGACAAGGTAACCGAGGCGGTAGCGACGGCGATTGAGCAGAGCGGCGTGAAATATGTAGTCACGTTGAGCAGCGTTGGCGCGGATAAATCGGACAAAACGGGGCCGGTGGCGGGGCTGCATGCAATGGAAGAGCGGTTTGCGGACATTGCGGAGATCAATGTGCTGCATTTGCGCGCGGGGTATTTCATGGAAAACGTGCTGCCGCAGGCGGAAATTATTCGGAATTTTGGGATGATGGCGGGACCGCTGCGGGCGGACTTGATGCTGCCGCTGATTGCGACGAAGGATATTGGCGCGGCGGCGGCAGAGCACTTGCTTCATTTCGATTTCAATGCCCAAACCGCGCGGGAATTGCTGGGACAGAGAGACGTGAGTTACACGGAGATTGCGCGAATCGTGGGCACGGCGATTGGAAGGCCGGCGCTTGCGTACATCCAACTGGCCGCCGAGCAAGTGATCATGGCCATGACGCAGATGGGCATGTCGAGAAATTTTGCGGGCTTGCTATGCGAGATGGCTGAGGCGCTGAATATTGGGTACATGAAGGCGCTGGAACCGCGGACCGAGCAAAATACAACGCCGACGACGTTTGAGGCATTTGTGGAGGAAGTGTTTTTGCCAGCATTCAAGGGACAGGCGGCGGGGGCATAGGACAAATTCAGAAATTAGGCGAGGGTCAGTTTCACAAGCCGAGACAGGCTAAAGCCTGTCCTTCCTGAGGCATAATACTCCAGCCTTGGAAAATTCCCTGCTCATTACGGGCGCGTCGCAGTTGCTGACCTTGCGCAGAGTGGGTCCGCGGCGAGGCGATTCCCTTTCGAATTTAGGGCTGATCAAAGATGGGGCGCTACTGGTACGCGATGGCGTGATTGCGGCGGTGGGAACGCGCGCGCAGGTCGA
The DNA here is from genome assembly GCA_035623215.1 of Candidatus Acidiferrum sp. Classification (GTDB taxonomy): domain Bacteria; phylum Acidobacteriota; class Terriglobia; order Acidiferrales; family UBA7541; genus Acidiferrum. The sequence continues at coordinate 11,952 of DASPTW010000004.1, read as the reverse complement.
AGCTTTGCCGGAAGCCCGAGTGGCGGAAAAGTTGGACCTGGGTGGACGGGTCGCCTTACCGGGATTTGTGGATTCGCATACGCATTTGATTCATGCAGCGAGCCGGGCGGAAGAGTATGAATTGAAGATTGCGGGAGCGAGCTATGAGGAGATTGCGCGGAAGGGCGGCGGGATCCTCAATTCAGTGAAGAAGCTGCGCGCGGCGACGGCGGAAGAATTGAAAAAGCGCGCCAAGGCAGCGCTGAGGCAATTCGCGGCGTACGGGACAACCACAATTGAGGCGAAGAGCGGGTATGGACTCGACGTTGCCAGCGAATTGAAAATTTTGAAGCTGCACAAAGAATTGGCGACGGAGCAGCCGCTGGAGATTGCGTCGACGTTTCTCGGCGCGCATGTGGTTCCGGAAGAATACCGCAAGAAAAAGGATGGCGCGGAGCGGTACATCAAGATGATGGAGGAAAACCTGCTGCCAGAGATCGCGCAGAAGCGTCTGGCCGAGTTTTGCGACGTGTTCTGCGACCGTGGCGCGTTCAACGTAGCACAGGCAAAGCGAGTGCTCCAGGCGGGCAGGCAGTGGGGGTTGGAGCCAAGAATGCATGCGGAGCAACTGTCACATACGGGAGCTGCACAATTGGGAATACTGCTGCGGGCGGCAAGCTGCGATCACTTGGAGCAATTGAATAAAAAGGATGTTCGGGCATTCGGGAAATCGGAAACGGTGGCGACCCTGCTGCCGGGTTGCGATTTTCATTTGGGATTGAAGAAATATGCGCCGGCCCGGGAGTTGATCGAGGCGGGAGCGATTGTGGCGCTGGCGACGGACTACAATCCGGGGACAAGTCCAACGTTGAGCATGCCGATGATCTTGTCGCTGGCCTGCACGCAGTTGCGAATGACCCCAGCTGAGACAATAGCAGCGGCGACAATTAACGGCGCTTATGCGCTGGGACGGGAGAAACGCGTTGGATCGCTGGAGGTTAACAAACAAGCGGACGTCGCCGTATTCGAAGTGGCCGACTACCGCGAAATTCCTTATTATTTTGGTGTGAACCACTGCTGGATGACCTTGAAGCGTGGTCGGGTAATCCATGCCGCCAACGAGCCCACAACCTAGTTACACCAAAAAGCCGGTCCGAAGGTTGCGGCTGCCGAAACTGGGGCCGCCCAAAAAGAAAGGATTCTTCGAAGAATACTTCTATGCGTGTTTGGGGATTTTTTTCATATTGGCCGCGCTTCTGGGTTGGGCAGGGGGCATGCCCGGCTCCGAAGCCCTGGTAATGGCGGCGTGGCTGACGGGATTCGGGTGGTTTGCCAAGCAAGCGAGAGATTACTTAAAAGAGAAATCGAAGGTTGAGAGCGAGAAGGCGGCCGTGACATCAGTAAAACCGGCAGCCGAACCGCTGAAGGGGTCTCAGCCCTTACCACTGGGGATGAAACCGATGATTGGACCGCAGTGGCCGGTGAAGGCTGGACCGTTTCCAGCGAGGCCGGGGTTACGGACATTCCCGTCCATTCGGAAGACCGAGGATCGGGCGCCGGCTCCCGCTCCCGCAACTCCGGTATCCACTGCGCCTGGTCCGGCGACGCCTGACAATGCAAATAAGCCGGGGTTCATCTATCAGCGGCCGACGCTGCCAGAGAGGAAACCAAAGCTGCCTTACAACTGGCCGGGACAAAGAGACAAGAAACCGAAACGATGAAACGACTGATTGAGTGCGTGCCGAATTTTTCGGAGGGGCGGGACGCGGCGAAGGTGAATGCCATCGTCGCGGCGATGAGCAGCGTTGCCGGCGTGTACGTGCTGGACCGCGAGATGGACGCGGACCACAACCGGTGCGTAATTACGCTGGCGGGCGAGCCGGAAGCAGTGGCCGAAGCGGCGCTGCAGGGCACTGGCAAAGCCATGGAGATGATCGACCTGACGAAACACACCGGCGCGCATCCGCGCGTTGGGGCCACGGACGTGGTGCCGTTCATTCCCATCGATGGCGTGACGATTGAAGATTGCGTGGCGTTAGCAAGGCGCGTGGGCAATGAAATCTGGAATCGCTACCGCATACCCGTTTTCTTCTACGAGGCGGCGGCCACGCGGCCGGACCGGGTAAACCTGGAAAATGTGCGGCGAGGACAATTCGAAGGAATGCGCGAGGAGCTGAAGAAAAACCACGACCGGCAGCCGGATGTGGGCGAGCCGAAAGTGCACCCGACGGCAGGCGTGACGGTGGTGGGCGCTAGGAAGTTTTTGATTGCGTACAACGTGAATCTGAACACGGCCGATATTGGAATCGCGAACAAGATTGCCAAGGCGATCCGGTTCTCTTCCGGTGGATTGCGCTATGTGAAATCGATGGGGGTGGAACTGAAGGCGCGGAACCTCGCCCAAGTGTCCATCAACTTAACGGATTTCGAGCAGACGCCGATGCATCGCGTGTACGAAATGGTGAAGCGCGAAGCGGCGCGCTACGGCGTGATGCCGGTTGGGAGCGAGATCGTCGGGCTGATACCGAAAAAAGCGATTGAGATGGCGGCAGATTTCTTTTTGCAACTGGAAAACTTTTCGCCGGAGCAGGTGTTTGAAAACCGGCTGGCGGGAGCGCTGAGCGGCAGGCCGCCGGAAGTTGCAAAAGAGGGGAAACTGGCGGCGCTGGCGCGGCCATTTTTGGAAGCGGTGGCGGCGCCGGCAGCGACGCCAGGGGGCGGAAGCGTATCGGCCTTTGCGGGAGCGCTGGCGGCGGCATTGGGTCAGATGGTCGCGGGGCTTTCCCGCAAAAAGAAGTCACAGGCGGGATTCGTCGACCAGCTTTCAGCAGGACTGGACGAAATGCGTAAAGCAGCGGATGCGCTTTCGGGGGCCATTGACCGCGATGCCGAATCGTATGACGCCGTTATGGCAGCGTTCAAGCTGCCGCAAGGAGATGCTCAGGAAACGCAGCAGCACGAAGAGGCGATCCAGAAAGCGACAAAGAAGGCGGCGGAAGTCCCGCTGGAAGTAGCAGAGCGCGCCGTTACCCTATTCGAACAGCTTGGACAACTGGACAGTATCGTAGCCGCATCCATGCGTTCAGACTTGCAAGTGGGGCGATTGATGGCCGCCGCAGGAGCGCGAGGCGCACTGGCCAATGTGGAGATTAACCTCGGCGGACTATCGGATGCGAGCTATGTGGCATCAATGCGGAGTAAAGTTGCAGCGTTGCGCGAGCGGCTTGGCGATGCGCCACGAGCGATAACCGCGTAGAATAGAGGTTTGCTGGGCCCTTTCCGAAAGGAGCTACACATGAAAGTAATGACGGCGGTCCGCACGATTAGCGCCGCGGCCTTGGCCGTGGCTGCGATAGTGGCGGTGCCGAAACCCGCTCGAGCCGGCCGCCTGGGCCCGGACATCATTGCGCTCTTCCCGAAAGAAGTGGGCGAATTTGCTTACGCCGATTTGAAAAAAGCGCGGTCGCAAAAGTGGTTTCCGCAATTGCAGGAGCAGATGCTTCCGGACCGATTCAAGCAGTTCGAGAAATTCCTGGCTTCTGCCGGGGTGGACCCGAATTCGCAAGTCGATGAACTTGCCTGGGGATTGGTCGCGGAAGGATACAGCGGCAAGGCGGAAGGTGCGAACTCATCTGCGGTACCCAACTCGGAAGAGGTCGTAGGCGTAGCCATCGGCAACTACAACCCAAATTCAACGGAGGCTTATTTCAAGCAGCAGAAGCTGCCCACTTTCAAGGCGCGGAATTACACGCTGTATGCATTTGGCACCGGTTCGGGACCGAACGATCTGTTTTTCTTTTTCATCGATTCAAGCACGGCAGCGTTTGGCCATCGCGAAATCCTGGAAAAGATGGTGGAAGTGCGGTTCGGGGCCGAAGAAGGGCTGATGACCAACGACAAGCTGTTTCCGTTGATCAACGAGGTTAATGGAAGCGGCGTGGTTTGGGCGGTGTTGAATTCCGCTTACACGAGGCTGGCGATGCAGCAGCTGGCGCCCGAAGTAGAGCAGTTTCCCGAGGCGGCCAAGCTAGTCGGGCGGATGCAGAACCTGCTGATCAACGTGGACGCCAGCGGCGGCATCGACGGAAAATTCCAAGCGGTGTGCGGTTCGACCGACGACGCAAATACGCTGGGGCAATTGCTGCAGGCGGGATTCTTGTACAAGCGCTATCAAGCGCAGAAGGACAATCCGGATCTCGCGCAACTGCTGGACCGGGCGACAGTGACTCCGGGAGGCGACCGGGTGACGATTCGCTTGTCGCTGAGCGACGATCAAATGACTTCGCTGATCCAGAAGAATACGTTTGCGCTAAAGATGTGAGCTGCGGCGGAATCATCACGCAGAGGAAAAAGGCCAGAGCGACCAAGCTTTGGCCTTTTTTTGTTGTCGAAGCTACTGAACGCTACGATCGCCTTTCCCCAGGTATTTCGTCAGGCGCGTGACGACTTCCTCTCCGTGCGTTTCGTACTGGACGCGGTCCACGCCCACAAATGCAGCGGAACCTGACGGGGATTTCGAAAACCCTGCGGCGGCATCCATGCCAACTGTCGGAGAGGCATCGCCTTTGTGAGAAAGAGCAACTTCGATGCGGTCGGAAAAGCGAGAGAACTGCAGATCGAGATGGGGATGCTTTCGGGTTAAATGTTCAAAGGTTTCCGTACAGGCGGCAACAACTGTCGACTGCAATTTGACGATTGCGGCGTTTTCCAGGCCAGCGGCGTCCGCCAGGAAACGCGCTACTCCACCAGCCGCGGCGGCCAGCCGCACGTCGGCGTCCATGCGCATGTGCAGATTTTTGAGATCATTCCCCACGGCTGCTCGCCAGAGAAACTTCGCAGGCTTCCCGGCAGTCCGGGCAGTAGTAGAGGCCGTCGGAGCAGAGACGAATGTTGTTCTGCCCTTTGCAGATAGTACAGTAGCGCTCACAAGTACAGCGGCCTTCTGGCAAATCGCATTGCGCGCAAACGGTTGGACCTTGCATACACGCCCCTGATCAAAAATGTACCTGAGCCGAATGAGCCGGGCAAGGTGAAGATGCGGCGGTGCAGCGAGTCACTCAACTTGAACTGAAGAGCGTATGCGCTGGATTTACAATGCTGGTTTTGACCCGGTCGCAGGCGCGTGCTAGTATCGATGCCTGCCCGAGTGATTCGAATGGAATCCTCCAAAACCTTGCATGAGTGAGCTTCGCAAGACACCGTTGAATGCATTGCACCGCCGAATGGGCGCCAAAATGGTGAATTTCGGCGGCTGGGATATGCCCGTGGAGTATCCGACGAGCGGCGGGCTGATTGCCGAACACAAGGCGGTGCGCGGCAGCGTTGGCGTTTTCGATGTCAGCCACATGGGAGATATCCGGATCCGATGCGGAAAGAAGCCCGGCGGAGCGCTGGCAGCAGTTCAGCACATCAGCATGAATGATGCGTCGAAACTGGTAATCGGCCAGGCGCAATATTCGGCGATGCTCTATCCGGAAGGCACGTTTGTGGATGATGTGATCGTGCACCGGTTCGGGGAAGACGATTTTTTGCTGGTGATTAATGCCGGCACGCGCGAAAAAGATATCAATTGGGTGCGCGAGAATACGAAAAGCTTTGACTGTGTCGTCGAAGAACTGAGTGATGCGTATACGCAATTGGCGATTCAGGGACCGCGCGCGGTGGAAGTGGCGCAGAAACTGACCGACACAGATTTGGACGGAATCAAGAATTATTGGTTCACGCACGGGACGGTGTGCGGGCTGAAGAACACGCTGATCGCTCGAACGGGCTACACCGGCGAAGATGGTTTTGAGATTTATGTCCCATCGGACGTAGCAACGAGCGAGCGGGTGTGGAATCAGGTGATGGACACGGGGCGCGCATTTGGAATCATTCCTTGCGGGCTTGGCGCGCGCAATACGCTTCGCCTGGAAGCGAAGATGGCGCTGTACGGCCATGAAATCAGCGACAAAATTAATGTCTGGGAAGCTGGGCTGGATCGCTACTGCAAGATGGAAAAAGGCGATTTTATTGGCCGGGCGGCGCTGGAACGCGCTAAGGCCGCCGGGCTGACGCGCACGCTGGTTGGACTCGAGATGCTCGACCGCGGCATCGCGCGCGATGAATATTGCTGCTGCAACGAAGCTGGCGAGAAAATCGGCGTGGTGACGAGCGGTTCGCCTTCGCCGACGCTATGCAAAAACATTGCGCTGGCTTACGTGCCGCCCGCTTATTCGGCTGTGGGGACAAGTTTGTACGTAGAAATTCGCGGGCAGAAATGCAGAGCGCAAGTGGTGACGACTCCGTTTTACAAGAGGCAGAAAAAGGCAGCTGCGCCACACGTGAATTGAGGCGATTGAGACAAGTCCAAGGAGTGGTCCGATGGCGTACCCGAAGACGTTCCGCTACACCAAAGAGCACGAGTGGATCGAAGTGAAAGGTGACCTCGCGACCATCGGCATTACGGATCACGCGCAGCACGAATTGGGCGACGTGGTGTTTGTCGAATTACCCAAGCCCGGGACCAAGATCGAAACGGGAAAATCCTTCGGCACGGTGGAATCGGTGAAGGCTGTCAGCGAAATTTACGCACCCGCCAACGGGGAAGTCATCGAAGCGAATGGCGACCTCCAAAATTCCCCGGAAAAAATCAATTCCGATCCGCATGGAGCCGCATGGCTCATTAAAGTGCGGTTGACAAACGCCGCTGGAATCAGTGACTTGATGGATGCAGCCGCCTACGAAGCGTACATCGCGGAAAAAGGCAAGGAAACTTCCGCCTAATGCGTTACCTCCCGAAGAGCCCAAGCGAGCGGCAGGAAATGCTTGCCGCTATCGGCGTAAAGTCCATTGACGAGTTGTTTTCGAGCATCCCGGAACGCTACCGGTTGCGCACCCCGCTGAGTATTCCCGGCCCGTTTTCAGAAGCGGAAGTCATCCAGTATTTCAAAGACCGCGCGGCAGAGAATGCAAGTGGCTATTCGAGCTTTTTGGGCGCCGGGGTCTACAACCACCTCCGATCTGTGGTGACGGATTCGATCATCCAGCGCGGGGAGTTTCTTACCTCTTATACGCCTTACCAGGCGGAAATTTCACAAGGCACGCTCCAAGCAATCTTCGAATTTCAAACGCTGATGTGCCAGCTCACGGGACAGGACGTCGCGAACGCCTCGATGTACGACGGTTCGACGGCAACGACGGAAGCGGTGTTGATGGCGGAGCGTCTGACCGGCCGGCAACGCGTGCTGGTGGCACGGTCCGTGCACCCCGAGTATCGCGAAGTATTGAAGACCTATGCGAAGAATTCTGGTTTGCGCATCGAAGAAATTCCGTTCACGAAAAGCGGGACAGTGGATGTGCAAGCATTGCAGGCGGCACTGAAAGACGATGTTGCCGCAGTGGTCGTGCAATCGCCGAATTTCTTTGGCGCCATCGAATGGTACGCCCCGCTGGCCGAGGCTGCGCACGCAGCCGGCGCAATGTTTGTGGTTGCTATTACAGAAGCAGTTTCGTTGGGACTGCTTCGGCCGCCGGTGGAAGCAGACATTGTGGCAATGGAAGCACAGAGCTTCGGAATGGCGCCAAGTTACGGCGGCCCTTATGCGGGCGTGATCGCGGCGCGCGAGAAATATATTCGCCAGATGCCGGGAAGGCTTGCGGGACAAACCACCGACTCCGAAGGGCGCCGCGGCTTCGTTCTCACCCTGGCAACGCGTGAGCAGCACATCCGCCGCGAGAAGGCGACCTCCAACATCTGCACGAATCAGGCGCTTTGTGCGCTGGCCGCCACGGTGCATTTAACATTGCTCGGCAAAGAAGGATTGCGCGAGATGGCGGAGCAGAACCACTCGAAAGCCCAATTCGCGCTAACAGAGCTGCTGAAAATTCCCGGCGTGAAGCGCTCCTTCGATGCGCCATTTTTGAATGAATTCACGGTCGAACTGCCACGCTCGGTGAAAATCGTGAATTCGCATCTGCTGCGGGAGAAGATCATTGGGCCGCTTGCACTGGGCACCCCGTATCCCGATCTGACCAAGCACGCGCTGGTTTGCGTAACGGAAATGACGCCACGGACAGAGATTGAACGGTTTGCGGGAGCAGTGAAAAGGGCGCTGGAACAACCCATCTAGAATCAAATGAAATTAGAAAGGCGCAGCGGTGCTGCGCCCTTACAGAGAAAACTGAGAATGAACGAGCGAATCAAGAAAGCGTCTCGCCACACGAGTCAAAGTGAAGGCTTGATCTTCGAGAAATCGTCTCCTGGGAAACGAGGATTTGAACTGCCTCCGCTGGACGTGCCTGCGGCTGATCCATCGAAAACACTTGGCGCGAATTACCGCCGCGAAGGCGTCGAAGGATTTCCTGAAGTGAGCGAAATTGAAGCCATTCGCCACTTCACGCGGCTTTCCACCTGGAACTACGCCATCGACCTGGGAATGTATCCACTCGGTTCCTGCACGATGAAGTACAATCCGCGCGTCAACGAGTTCGTGGCGCGGCTCGAAGGTATTGCCAGCGAACATCCCTATCAACCGCAAGAGTTGTCGCAAGGCTGCTTGAAAATTCTTCGCCTGCTGGAAAAATGTCTACTGGAAATAACCGGGATGGATGCCATCACGCTGCAGCCCGCCGCAGGAGCGCAGGGTGAACTCACAGGGTTGCTTTTGATTCGCGCCTATCTGCAAAAACAAGGCAATCCGCGCAAAAAAGTTTTGATACCCGATTCCGCGCACGGCACTAATCCGGCGACCGCAGTCATTTCCGGCTATGAAGTGGAAAACATCAAATCGGGAGCAGAAGGACAAGTTGATCTGGAACGTTTGCGCCAGCAAGTCACCGAAGATGTGGCCGCGTTGATGATCACCAATCCTTCGACGCTTGGGATTTTTGAGCACAACCTCCCTGAAATTGCGCAGATTCTGCATGACAAAGGCGCGCTGCTCTACATGGACGGCGCGAACATGAACGCACTAACAGGGATCACGCGTCCCGGCGAGCTCGGCGTCGACGTAATGCATCTCAATCTGCACAAAACATTTTCCACCCCGCACGGCGGCGGGGGCCCCGGCGCTGGTCCGGTAGCGATGAAGAAGATTCTCGAGCCGTTTCGTCCCGTGCCGATCCTGGTGGAAAAAGAAAATGGCCGCTTGGCGCTGGAGCCGGTCCGGCCCGATTCCATCGGCCGCGTCAAAGCATTCACTAGCAACTTTGGAGTTTTGGTTCGCGCGCTAGCCTACATCCTTGCCTATGGCCCCGGCGTGCGGCAGGCCACGGAAGACGCGGTACTCAACGCAAACTACATTCGTAAACATCTCGAAGGGGTTTACGAGTTGCCCTATTCCCTGCCCTCGATGCACGAAGTGGTGTTTAGTGATGCGATCCAAAAGAAAAACGACGTTAACACCATGGATATCGCGAAGCGGTTGATCGATTATGGATTCCACCCGTACACGACGGCGTTTCCTTTGATCGTTCACGGCGCGATGATGATCGAACCGACGGAGTCCGAATCGCGCGAGGAATGTGATCTCTTCATCGACGCGATGAAGTCCATTGCCGAAGAGGCAGCCACGCAACCGGAAATTGTGAAGACCGCCCCACACACCACGCGCGTCCGGCGCCTGGACGAAGTTGCCGCGGCGCGCAAGCCCGTGCTGCGATGGAAGCCAGGCGCACCCCGTAGCCAAGCCGCCGACTAGCGGAGGCACGAGGATTCCACGCAGAACACATTGATTTTTTCGATTCGGGTTTCCTCTCTTCGTTCCTGCTAAACTAAGAACATCGAAGTGCCAATGAATTGAAGAAATACGAAATGTCCCCTGCGCTAGAAGCCTGGCTGCCCAAATCGGTCCTCTTGCTCCGCAATTACGACCGTCACAAATTCCTTTCCGATTTGATTGCCGGAATCACGGTGGGACTTGTCGCGCTGCCGTTGGCGATGGCGTTCGCGATTGCTTCCGGCGTGCCTCCGCAAGCGGGACTTTACTGCGCCATTGTCACGGGATTTCTGATTTCCGCCCTGGGCGGCTCGAAAACGCAGATCGGCGGACCCACCGGAGCTTTCGTGGTAGTCGTTGCGGGAATTATCGCCAAGCACGGCATCGACGGCCTTTTCACCTGCACGATGATGGCGGGAGTCTTGCTCGTGCTGTTGGGCATAACCGGCATGGGCACAATGGTGAAGTACTTTCCGCGGCCTGTAGTCGTAGGCTTCACGAACGGTATCGCAATCCTTATTGCCAGCACACAGATTCGCGACCTCTTCGGATTGAAAATGGATCATGTTCCCGGCGATTTTTTTCATCGCATGCAAGCGTTTGGGCAAGCGTGGAACACCTTTTCCATCCCAGCGACGGCCCTCTCCATTCTTTCCATTGCCGTAATGGTGTACTGCCTGAAATTCGCCAAAAAGCTTCCCGGTGCGATTCTCGTGACTTTCGGCGCCACGGCTGCGGTCGCTCTACTGCATCTGCCCGTGGAAACGATTGGGTCGCGTTTTGGAGGAATTCCGAAGGGCCTTCCCACCATCGTCATACCGCAATTCCATTACGACGTCTTCCGGCAGTTGCTCTCTTCGGCGTTCACGGTGGCGATGCTGGGCGCGATCGAATCGCTTATGTCCGCGGTCGTTTCTGACCGCATGAGCAACGACAAGCACAATCCCAATGTCGAATTGATCGGTCAGGGGGTGGCTAATATCATCTCGCCGATGTTCGGCGGACTGCCTGCAACCGGCGCCATCGCGCGCACCGCCACGAACGTCCGCTCTGGCGCGAAGACGCCTGTCGCAGGAATGATCCACGCGCTGACGCTGCTCGCCATTATTTTGTTTGCCGCGCCTCTCGTGAAAAGCGTTCCGCTGGCAGCGCTCGCCGCGATTCTGATGATCGTGGCGTACAACATGGGCGACTGGGAAGAAATCCCGGAAATTCTGAAGCTAAGCAAGGCCGATATCGCCGTCTGGCTGCTGACGTTGACGCTCACCGTCGTCACCGATCTGACGTTCGCCGTGGAAGTAGGCATGGTGCTGGCTGCGCTGACCTTCATTCGCAAAGTCTCCAGAACTACCACGGTCAGTCCAGTAACTAAGGATTATGTCGAAGACAGCCGCGTACACGTCCTTCAGGGAAAAGACATTCCTGAGTACGCGATTGTTTACCGCATTCATGGACCGTTTCTTTTTGGCGCTACCGACAAATTCGCTGACATTCTTCACAACATCGAAAAATTGCCGCCAATCGTGATCCTGCGTCTGCGAAATATGACCGCCATCGACGCCACGGGCCTCGGGGCGATTCGTGACTTCGCCGACACTCTGCACGCATCAGGCCGCTCACTGCTCCTTTGCGGCGCGCGGGAGCAACCGTCACAATTGATGAAACAGGCGGAATTCGAGCGTCATGTCGGCACGGAAAATATTTGCGGAAGCATTACGGAAGCTTTGCAACGTGCCGCTGAAGTCTATCGCTCGGAACACGCGGAAAAGAAGGTGGACGAATTGGCTCCCAGCCATTCGTAAGCTGGCAATTTATTTCGTGAATCGCACGCTGTCCAGGATGGAAGAAAAAGTCTTGTCGTACTTGTCGTAAGCGGTCTGCGGCGCCACGCACACAAAATAGACCACTCCCTCGGGCCGCAGCACAGTGATAACCCAATCCGTTTCCTGCCCGCCGACTGGCGAATCATTGCTCAAATACGTCGAGAGACCGGGCTGGCCATTCAGGCGCACGCGCTCTCCCTGTCGTGTGACTTTCATGCTCGGATTTGCTTTTTGCAGGTCCCGGATCACTTGCTGCGTCGCGGCATCTAATGCGCCCCAATCGTTTGGGTCCCCTTGGGCTTGCGCCACGCTGACAATCAACCCGTAGGCCAGCGCGCCATGACCTGTGCCGTCATCGACGACTCCATCTTCAGGAGCAAACGAAACCCCGCTCCCGCTGCTGTCCGGGTATTTTTTCCAATTGTCCGGATACTTGAGCGAGTAAGCATTTG
>DASPTW010000003.1:0-9961 GCA_035623215.1 Candidatus Acidiferrum sp. | reverse complement strand
CCCCGAGATGTCCGGCTACGTGGTCGTTGTGCCGACACCGTACTTCGCGGTGACCGACAAGGATGGCAATTTCGAAATCAAAAGCATCCCTGCGGGAAAGTACACGCTGAAGACCTGGAGCGAAGACGGCAAGCCGACAACGCAAGAGATTGATGTGAGCGCCGCCACCGCGACGGTGGAATTGACCGTGAAGAAGTAACCGAGACAGGGACCCGGACCGTTCCTCGTGAACAGCCGAACCAAACTCGTCGACCTCGAGTGGCTGGAGTCGAACTTCCCCTGCATGCAGGCCTGTCCCGTCCATACACAGGCCGGACGCTATGTCTCCCTCATCGCGCAAGGAAGGTACGAGGAAGCGTATCGCTACGCCCGGGTCCCTAACCCTTTTGCCTCGATTTGCGGCCGCGTCTGCGGGCATCCGTGTGAACCGGCGTGCCGGCGCGGCCAGTTCGATTTGCCCATTTCTATTCGAGCTTTGAAGCGGTTCGTCACGGAGCGTTACGGCCCGGAATCGCGCAATCCGATCGATGTTTTTGCAGAGCGGCCAAAAATCACGCAGCCGGGAAAAGTTGCGATCATCGGTTCGGGGCCAGCCGGTATGTCCGCGGCGCACGACCTCGCGCTTCTCGGCTATCCCGTAACGGTCTTCGAAGCGGCCGCTGTCCCGGGCGGCATGATGCACCTCGGCATTCCAGAATATAGATTGCCGCGCGACGTCTTGCAGGCGCAGATTCGCGAGATTCTCGACCTCGGCCCCGAGCTTCGACTCAACACGCGCCTTGGCCGCGATTTTTCTCTCGAAGATCTCCGCCGCCAGGGCTACAAAGCCGTGCTTCTTGCTTTTGGCCTGCATCGCAGCCGTGACCTGAATCTGCCCGGCAATGATCTCGACGGCGTTGTGAAGGGCATCGATTTTCTTCTGAATGTGAATCTCGGTTACCGCTTTCAGATCGGCAAAAAAGTGGTAGTCATCGGCGGCGGCAACGTGGCGATTGACGTCGCGCGCTCCGCCATGCGCGAGCAACAGCAGAAGCTTATGACCGACATCGCTGGCGTGGTTCTCCCGAATGAGCTAACTTCCAGCGAGATGGACGTAGCCATGAAGGAATTCATGGACGTCTCGCGACAGGCGCTGCGCATGGGCGCGCGTGAAGTCCATCTGGTGTGTCTCGAATCGCGCGAGGAGATGCCGGCTTCCGAAGAAGAAATCGAAGAGGGCTTGGTTGAAGGAATGAAGATTCATCCTTCGCTCGGGCCCAAACAGTTTGTGGGCAAGAACGGCAAATTAACGGGCCTTGAAGTGATTCGCTGCACTTCGGTCTTCGATGAGCAGAGACGCTTCAACCCAAAATTCGCAGCGGGCACGGAAACCGTCATTCCGTGCGACACGGTGATTCTCGCCATCGGCCAGGCGTCGGACGTTTCCTGGGTCAAGCCGTCCGACGGTATCGAGATTACGCGGCAGGGCACTCCCAAGATCGATCCAGCAACGCTTATGACTGCGGCGCCAGGAGTTTTTGCTGCAGGTGACATCGCGTTCGGGCCGCGGCTTATCATCAACGCGGTTGCCGATGGCAAGAAAGCTGCGGAACAAATCGACAAATTTCTTCGCGGTCCGGAATGGCAGCCCAAGCCCCAGTTCGTGCAAATCACCGTTCTCGATCATCACAAAATGGCCGGGCAGTACGACGAATACTCCCGCCTGGCCGTGCCAGTAATCCCTCTCGAGCGCCGAACAGGTTTGGCGGAAGTCGAGACCGGCTTCACCGAAGAGCAGGCTAGGCGGGAAGCGTCGCGCTGCCTGCAGTGCTGGATCAACACAATTTTCGAAGGCACGGAAGCGAACGGCAGCGAATGCATCCTTTGCGGCGGTTGCGTCGATGTCTGCCCCGAGAATTGCTTGCAACTGATTCCGCTGAAGCAATTTGAATTTTCGGAGGAAACTCGTCGGCAACTTGCTGCGACTTCCGACGCGCGCGCCAACGAACTGCTTCATCTTTCTCCGGAAGAGTTGTCCGCGGGGGAGGGTTCCGTCATGGTCAAAGACGAAACCATCTGCATTCGGTGCGGACTGTGTGCGGAGCGCTGCCCCGTAAACACCATCACCATGGAAGCTTTTGAAGTTTTCGAGCACGACCCGAACTTAGTTCAAATCGAGGAAATGGTTCTCCGCCCATGAGCGACGCAAATAACTCAGTTGTCGGAACGCCGCAAGCTAGCCCAGCGCAAAACGAAATCTCGCGGCGCGATTTTTTGAACGAAATTACGTTGGGCGCGCTTGGTGTGGCCGGGCTCGGCTCGGTTGCGGTCACGTATCAATATTTTTCGCCTAATGTCCTCTTCGAGCCTTCGACTACTTTTCGCGCGGGGAATCCCGACCTGTACCCGGTTCACTCGGTCACGTTTCTTCAGGACCAGCAGGTTTACATCGTGCGCATGCCGGAGGGCTTTTACGCGGTTTCCGCGGTGTGCACGCATCTCGGGTGCGTCACGCAATGGAAACCAGATGCGGAAATGATTGCGTGTCCATGTCACGGCAGCAAATTCAAGCCGGATGGCACAAAAATCGAAGGGCCGGCGCCGAGGCCGCTTCCGCATTTCGCGATTTCCCTTACGGCCGACGGCGAGCTGCTTGTGGATAAGCTGCAAAACATCAAGCCTTCGCAGGTTTTGAAGGTCTGAGGAAATAGATGGCTACCAGTTTTCAGTCCGCTCTACAAAACCTTCGCGAGACCAAGGTCTGGAAGTCCATTTTCCGGCGCGGCCCGGCCAACACCAACCGCACGCGCAGCCTGGCGGTTTTTGGTAATCTGTTTCTTCACTGGCTTCCCGTCAAGGTCCGAGAAAAGTCACTTCGCGTCCGCGCTTCCTATTATCTCGGTTCGATCTCATTCATCCTCTTCGTCGTTCTATTCGTCACCGGAATTTTGCTGATGTTCTACTACCACCCCGCCGCGCCGCACGCGTATCGCGACATGAAGGACCTGCAGTTCGTCGTGTCGAACGGCGTCTTTCTGCGGAATCTTCATCGCCTCGCCGCGCACCTGATGGTGTTTGCCGTGTTCTGGCATATGTTCCACGTTTTCTATCGCGGTGGTTACAAGCCTCCTCACGAATTCAACTGGGTGATTGGCGTCGTGCTTCTTCTCTTGACGTTGTTCCTGAGCTACACCGGCTATCTGCTTCCGTGGGACCAACTCGCGTTCTGGGCCGTTACTGTTGGTACCAACATCATTTCGGCGATGCCGTTCATCGGCAACAAAGTGCGTTTCCTGCTGCTCGGCGGAAACATCGTCGGCGAGAACGCTTTGCTCCGTTTTTATGTGCTTCACGTTCTGATTCTTCCACTCGCCGCTATTTTCTTTATCGGCATTCACTTCTGGCGGGTGCAAAAGGATGGCGGCTTGACGGTCAAGCCGAAGGACGAAGATGGAAAACAATAAAATCCAGACCGGCTTCAGCGCCGACGCCAAGAAAGAGCCGCGCCGCATTGTTTTCGTCACCAAGAAAACGTCTGCGAAGGTCGTCGGCGAACGCGGCCCGCAGTTGATGACCTATCCGCACCTCTTGATTCGCGAAGCCATCGCGTTTCAAGTTCTAGTGATCGCCATGGTCATCGCGGCGCTGTTTTGGGACGCCCCGCTCGAACAGCTCGCGAATCCTTTGCTGACCCCTAACCCCGCGAAAGCCCCGTGGTACTTTCTGGGCCTTCAGGAGTTGCTGCACTTCTTCCCGCCGTTCGTGGCGGGAATCTTGATTCCCACGCTAGTGATTCTGGCTCTGATCGTCATTCCGTATTTCAACGTGAACATCGAAGGCCGCGCCCTTTGGGCGTATCATCCGTCGCAACATCTTCGGACCATCCTGATCATCGTGCTGGTGTTGCTCGCGCTGCTCACTGCATTTCACGCCTGGACTATCGTTGTTCCGACTGTCCTCGTCGCCACGCTACTGGTTCTCTCCTATACCGCGAGAGTGGCCGAATCCGGGTTCTTTCATACGCTGGGAAGCAAACCGCTTTCCTGGTGGATTATGACGTGGTTTATTGCCGTCGCTATCTGCCTGACCGCCGTGGGCACTTTCTTCCGAGGGCCGGGCTGGTCGTGGGTTTGGCCGTGGGGGACTCATGCCGGCTGAAGAAATGGGAAAGGTGACTGATCGCACGCGGTTCGTTTTCGCCGTGTCGAGCTTGATTTTCGTGGCAGTGCTGGCCATCTCGCCATTCAAGGACTATCGCCGCGAGTGGAAACAATACAAGCGCTCCTATCTTCGCTTTGCGCAAAACCGTCCCGATACCAAACGCCTGACAGCCGATTACAGCTTCAGCATCGATCAAATCTGGCTGCCTGGGATGAACGTCGTCGATCGCTGCACGACTTGCCATCAGGGCATCACGCAGGCCACGCTCGTAGATAAATCCGTTCCTCAGCCGTTCCGCGCGCATCCGCCCATTCCGCACAATGTGCGCGACTGGGGCTGCACGATTTGCCATCGCGGCCAAGGGCCTGCAACCGAAGTTGCCGAGGCTCACGAATCTACTCTCGCGTGGGAGCAGCCCATCCTGTCCACACATTTTATTCAGGCTTCCTGCGGCACCTGCCATCTCGCTGACTTGCCGCAAACCCCGCAACTCACGCGGGGCCGTGAGCTTCTCGCTGAATTGAATTGCCAGGGATGCCACAAGCTGCCTGGGATCGAGCGGCCCGCGATGCGAGGGCCCGACTTGTCGAACGTGGGTATAAAGGTCAGCCGCGAATGGATTTACAAGTGGCTGAAGGAGCCACGCACGGTCGTGGATAAGGATGGCAACGTCACCGTCAACGGCTACGAGACCGAAGAAGAGCCTCGCATGCCGAAGTTCCGACTCAGCGAAACGGAACTCCGGGCGCTAAGCGGGTACCTCAGCGTACAAAAAGCCAAAGCTCTCGTGCCTTACAAAATTTCTCCCGCAGTTGTCGCGGCGTGGAGCAAAAATCCGGAACTTACATCGCAAGGCGAACTGCGCTTTCGCCAGATGTTCTGCTCCACATGCCATTCGCTGGCTGTCACTCGTGCCGGGGAAACCAAGCTGATTGGCGGCGACGTCGGACCGGAGCTCACGAAAGTGGGCAGCAAGGTAAATTCTGACTGGCTTGTCAACTGGGTGCGCGATCCCGAAGGCTACCTACCTCATACGCGGATGCCGCGGTACGGCTGGTCTGACGAAGATCTCTACAAGGTCACGCAATATATCACCACGAAGCTCGTCGACTCGGATTTGCTCACCAATGTTCCCAAGCTCGATCCGCCAACAGACCAAGACATACAGATTGGCCGCCGCCTTTTTCTCGAAAAAGGTTGCGCGAGCTGCCACGCCATCGAAGGCTTGAATCCGCAAAAGGATTTTGGGCCGGACCTGAGCGCGCTCGGCGGGAAAAACGCTTCCGAACTCGAATTCGGCGCTGCCAAGATTCCGCACAATTTAGTTTCGTACATTCAAGCCAAACTTCAGGATCCCGTTTCCGTCAATCCTGCTGCGCGAATGCCGCAATACAATTGGAATCAAGCCGACCTTGACGCAGTCACAACCGCGCTGCTTAGCTTGAAGGGTGCACCCCCGACCAGCGCGCTGCAAAATCTCGTTGTTCCGCGCACGGAAGCCGTGTTCCGTCCCACTGGCTCTTTTGCAGAAGTCTATGAGCGCTACAAGTGCTACACCTGCCACAAATTCAATGGCTATGGCGGCGACGTCGCCCCTGATCTGACTTATGAAGGTAGCCGCGCCCAGCGGCAATGGCTCGTCGAATTCCTGAAGAGTCCGCAGACTCTTCGCCCAACCCTCATTCTTCGAATGCCGCAATTGAACATGAGCGATAAGGACGCGGCCACGCTTGCCGATTATCTCTCGATGGTCATGCAACATCCTGCGGTGAATCCCGCAACGACTGATGCCAAGCAGTTCACTCCCGCAATGGCGGCGCTTGGCAAACAACTGTACGAAGTCAAATACCAGTGCCAGTCCTGCCACACCATTGGCGCTTCCGGGGGTTACGTTGGGCCCAACCTTAATAATGCAGGCGGGTGGCTCACTCCCGCGTGGATCGAAGCATGGCTGAAGAATCCGCAGTCGTTGATTCCAGACACCATCGAGCCTCGGCGCAACTTTACCGAGGATGAAGTCAAAGCCCTGACCGCGTACCTGATGACGCTGCGGGCGGGCCTCAAGCCGCAAAAGACAGCGAGCCTGCACGAAGGGCGCACCTCGGCGCTGGGAGCAGGCCGATGAAACCACGTTCCTGGATCGCCGCTCTTGTGTTGCTCGGTCTCGCTGGACCTTCGGGCTGCCGCAGACACACCGAAGTTTCTCCGGCCAATCCGCTTCTATCCGCTTATGATTCGGAGCCCGATTGGACCGATTCCACAAAAATTATCCCGCTCGGCTACCAGCAAGCTCAGGGCAAACGCATCTTCTATCAGCATTGCGTTTGGTGCCACGCGGATGCTACACCCGCGGGGCCATCGAACCGCTCGAATCTCACACCCAATCCGCCGCTGCTGAATGACGGCGCAACCTTGAATGGTGAAAGCGACGAATACATGCAGAACATCATCACTCTTGGCGGCAGCGCGTTGGGCAAATCCGCGATGATGCCGCCCTACGGCCGCATGCTGAGCGCGGAAGAAATCCGTTCTGTGATCGCCTTCACACGCGCGATTGCCCAGCCGCCTTACCAACCTCCCGGTCGACCCGGGTCGCAATACACCGCGAAATAGGAGATACTTTTCTTCGCGTCCCATGAATGCAAAGTTTTTCTTTCGCTTCAGTTCCGCGGGAATTTTCCTGATCCTTGGGCTGGCCCTTTTTCTGTGCCCCTCGGCAGCATCCGGTCAGGTCAGCCCCGAGGAAATCCTCAATCCGGATCTCAAAGCTCTTGAGCAGACTTACTTTCCGCAGTTGAAATCCATCAACCAGGAAATTGCGAAAACGAAATTCCCGTTTTCGTTTTATCTGAGCCGCTACGTCGGGCTCGATCCCGCTCGGCAGGCCGAAGCGGATTCCCGTGGATTGGAATTCGTCCGCTTTCAGGATCGCGCCATCCTGAAGATCACCGGAAACTACAACGCGGCTTACGATGCGCTTCGCATGAACGAGAACGAGCGCGCCGCCGCCACTTTCCGCGCCGTCGTTCTTCCCGTTCTGAACATCGCTACCGCGGTTCTTCCTGAGGATTTGGCTTGCGATGGCATTGGTTTCGAGATTTCGTATCATACGAGAACCAACGACCGCAGCTACGATTTCGAAGGCAAGGAAATACTCGTGGTGGTGTTGGACCGCGCGGACGCCTGGGTGATGTCCCACGCGGCCAGCGATGCGGAGCGCCAGGAAATTCTGAATCGCTCAAAAGTTTTTGTCAGCGGCAAGGACTTCGGTCTTTCCCTCACCGAACGCGATCCGCTGAACGTCCAAGCGCTGCCCCGGTCGATTCCCGCTAAGCCCGATGCTACTTCTACTGCGCGTTCCGCCACTCTCGCGTCGCGTTCTTCGCTTCTGAAGCCTGTGATGGCGCCGCCCAGCGCCGCTTCTTCCGTGCCGCTTGCGGCGGAATCACCGACACCTGCGACAACTGCAAATCCTTCGGCACCGGCTACCGTCGATCCGCCGGCCGCTCCGCCTGCGATAACCCAGGCCGAAGCCGACCGCCTCGAAGAGAAATATCACTCTCAGTTGGCCGCTCTGGCCAAAGAAGGCGTCGCCAAGTTCCATTTTGTCGACTATGCCCCGCCCGCCTTCGTCGTCTTCCACGAGCAGTTGGCCCTGCAGGTGACCTTCAAAAATTCGCTGGCATTCGGTCCGGCCAAAGGCTCCATCTACAAGCGCGCTGCCCAAAGCTTCGACCTTTTTCTGGCGCCCCAGCTCAAGGACCTCGTCGAGCGAATCTCCGACGACGTCGAGTTTCAGCTCTTCGATTTTTCTGTTTTGAACAAGCTCTCGCCAACGGCCAAGGAAACCTCCGAAGCCATCGAATTCATCTGCCCTCGAAACGCCGTGAAACAATTCGTCAACGCGGAAATCACCAACCAGCAGTTGCTCGATCAGAGTGTGGTGCTGGTCAACGGCGTCCGCATCGCCCTCAACTTGCAATTGGTTGAATAGGATTCTGCCGTAAGGAATGGGGCAGGGGCATCACAGCATGCCCACTGCCAAGCCTGGAAGAGTATTAGGCTAAGCCTGCTTTCGAAAGCGGCAATTCCCGGATGCGCTTGCCGGTTGCGGCGAAAACCGCATTGCAAATCGCCGGTGCAATTGCCGGGAGTCCCGGCTCGCCGACGCCTCCTGGGGGCGCGTCGCTCTCCACGATGTGGACGTGAATTTCGCGGGGAGCGGTATTCATCCGGGCGACGAGGTAAGTATCGAAATTGGATTGGTCGATCACGCCGTTTGTTGCGGTGATTTCTCCGAAAAAGGAGATACTTGTTCCCATCACTGCCGCGCCTTCAAACTGGTTTCGCACCATTTCCGGGTTCACGATAGTGCCTGCATCCAGCGCCGTGTCCACGCGCTGAATCTGCACTGTGCCCGCGTCGTCGATCTGTACTTGCGCTACCGACGCGACGTACGTGAGAAAACTGCGGTGCATGGCCAGACCCATGCCAAATCCGTTGCCTTGCTTCTTTTTGCCCCAGCCGGACTTTTCCGCGACCATCTGCAGCACGCGGCGGAATCGTGCCGTGTCGATCGGATACTGATCATAGGGCTGCCCGTAATTCTCATAGTCCTTTGGCAGTTCGCTTTTTGGAATAATGCGGTCTGGACCCAGAAGTTGCAGGGAGTACTCCAGCGGATCCCTTCCGGCGGCATGCGCCAATTCATCGGCAAAGGACTGAATGGCAAACGCGTGGTAGATATTCGCTACAGAGCGGAACCAACCGATTCGCACATGTGCTGTCGCCGGTCCGTTTTCGGAGCGGTGGTTGGGAATCGCGAACGGCAGGTCCGAGAAGCCCAATCCCAGTTCACCGGCATCGGAATAGACCGCCTCAGCGTTGAAGGTCGAGCCGATGGGCGGGAACACACTGCGCTGCAGCCACGCGGTCGGCTTTCCATCTTGTCCCAGCGCCGCCTTCATATACATCGCCGACACAGAATGGTAGGTATCGAACTTAATGTCGTCCTCGCGGCTCCAGACGACTTTCACTGGCTTGCCAGTTTTCTTCGAGAGCACCGCGGCTTCCACGGCATAATCCGGGAAGGACTTGCGGCCAAACGCGCCGCCCAGCAGCGTGACGTGGACCGTGACGTCTTCCTTCTTCGCTCCCACCGCCGCCGCGATCGCATCGCGCGCGCCCACGGGACTTTGCGTTGGCGCCCAGGCTTCCACTTTGCCGTCGCGATAGACCGCCAGCGCCGCCGGCGGCTCCATCGATGCGTGCGCCAGAAGCGGGGCATAATATTCCGCTTCGACAATCTTTCCGCCTTGTGCAAAAGCGCTGTCGACATTCCCGACCTCGCGCACTACTTTTCCGGGTTTTCGCGCGGTTTCTTGCAGTTCCTTGCGATACGCGCCAGAGTTAAAGATGCTGTGAGAACTTACCTCCCAGTCGACTTTCAGCTTCTTTCTGCCCTGCATGGCAGCCCAGGTGTTGTCGGCAAGAACGGCCACGCCGCCAAGCGCCTGAAAGAGAACCGGGGACTTGAACGTGTCGATAGTAGCCGTTTGCTTGACCCCGCTCACGGCTAGAGTCGCCTTATCATCCAAGGATTTCACGGTGCTGCCCAGCACCGGCGGATGCAACACGCTGGCGTACAGCACTCCGTCCATGCGGGTGTCCTGCCCAAATATGCCTTTGCCCGTGCATAGATCCTTCAAGTCGTAGCCGGCGGAATCCTTTCCGATGTAACGCCATTCGCTGCGGGGCTTGAGCTTCAGATCCTCTTTCTTGGGCACGTCCTGCTTCGCTGCCGCAGCGGCCAGTTCGCCGT
>DASPTW010000002.1:0-79107 GCA_035623215.1 Candidatus Acidiferrum sp. | reverse complement strand
GGAATTGGACTCGTCTAATTTAGAATAGTCTAATTTAGAATAGTCGGCGCGGGCCGTAACGACGTCCTCCATGGTGTGGCCTGGGATCGCCGCTGGAATCAAAGAGCGCACCAGCAAACGCGCGATGGTGGCGTTTCCGTCGGGAAAGTGAAAAATGTACGGCTCTTCCTTTTCGCTCTCGCCAATTCCCAGTCCGTCAAATCCAGGATACGTGAAGGAATTATTGTCGTCTCCCGCGTAGAAGCAGCTCAGCGCGGAGACCGCATCAATGCCCACGCAAAACAAATCGTGGGGATAAGGCTGAAAAAACGGCAATGCGTCAGGCGTCACCTTACAGACTTGCGTCAGGAAATCCGCATAACTGATTTTTCCCAGCTTGGCGAGTTTTTCCTGCTTCGAAAGTCCCGCAAGATAGTCCACCTTCTCCGTATATACGCGCGCGATGCCTTTGCGGACTTGGTCCGAAAGCGGCGCTTTGGCAAGAAACTCGTGCCACGGAGTGGAACCCATTCCGGGAACGAGGCGGTCTTCACCAAAGGTTTCTTTGTCAAAGAAACAGCCGGTGCTGCGCTTCGCATAGAGCTTGCGGTCAAAAGCCTGATAGAAGCGTTTGATATCGATTCCCAACTCGGTCAGCAAACCCTGAGCGACCTTGCTGTATTCGGCGGGCCGCTCGATGGCCACCGTGCCGCCAAAACTGAGAAGCGTGCGGCCGCCGACTTTGAATTCGTTGCGCTTGGCGTGGCCGCCGAAATCATCATGGTTGTCGAGAATCAGAACGCGCGCTTGTTTGCCCGCATTTTTTCGGAAGAAATAGGCCGCCGCTAGGCCGCTAATGCCGGCGCCAACGACTACGAGGTCATAGTGTTCCCCGGTGTCTTCGGGCGTTCCGAAGGAAGAGGAATCCTCGCCATCGCGAAGCCGGTGCGCAAACGTAAACGAGCCGTCGTGATTGCCTCGCATGCCCCTGAGGGCTGGAGGGTAGTAGCCTGGCGCCTTCTCAGGCGCGAAATCATCGAGCGCTGCGGCCGCGATAAGCTGCTTTGCGCCGAGGCCGCCGCCAGCCAGCGCTGCTCCGGCTCCTATCGCAACACCATTGAGAAAATCGCGCCGGGTGATATTTCGCGCCATGCCCAGTTCGCGGTCTCTTTTTTCATCGCCGATCTTCATGGCCTTGCGCTCCACTTGCATCAAACCGGCAGAAATTGTCGAACAGCATCCTTACATATTTTAAGTAGACTTGTCACTCCGCGAACTGCGCATCTAGTGGTGAACAAGGTGATAGAAATCCAGTTTCTAAAAATGATGTGACGGGGTCCAACTACGGCTTGTGGCAGTCCTCAAGCAAGTCGAATCGTTTGCCGCTCGATGCGTTCAGCTCTTGCGTGCCCACGAAATCGATGCCCTCGAGCGGCACGCTGTTTTCGCCACCGTAGCTGGTGACGTAGTGCAAACGAGTGCCTTCGACCCAATAGCGCAAGAGGCCGTACGTCGAACCATCGAGCAACCGAAGCAAAGCCACAGGCTCCTGCACGTTCCAGAGAGAAGGACCAAGAGATTCTGGCTTGTCGGGGTAATCTGGCGATAAATCAGAAGCATCGGCCGTTTCGGCCGAGCCTCCATAACCTCCTGAAGTGGCAAGTGAATCGGACCAGAAATAGGTGCCTGGAGATCCGCCGTAGAAAAATGGATCGGAAAAGAAGGCACCGCCGTAGCAATCGAATTCGCCAGGAAACAAGAAATTGCGCCAGGAGAAGCGGAAAGAATCGCAGTAACCCGTATTGAAAAAGCGATTCCGCAACCGCACTCTGCGCCGCGCGCCAAGATGCGGGAACCCGGCAGTCACAAAACCGCCGTCTGGCTTTCTTCCAAGCCCGTTGGATCGATGCCCAAAGAAATGTCCCAGGGAATGACCGATGGTGTGACCAGAAGAATGGCCAGAAGAGCCTGCCCCACTGACGTGGCCGCCGCCATGCCCGGCACCTCCACCATGCCCTCCGCCCTTTCCGGCGAACAGCGCAGGGCAAACGAAAAGCGCTAAAAGGACCGCGAGCGAAAGTCTGGGCCGGCGGTGCATGCCGAATCTCCTGCTAACCGCCACTCTATACCCATAGATGCCAGAGCGGAGCTGGAAGTTTCAGGGCAAGACCCTCGCCAATTCTGAAAAAGGAAAGCCAATCCAGCGCGCCGTCCAAGGTACGTTGTATGATGCGCCCAGCGAGCGGAATTCATGGCTTTAGCATTCAACAAACAGATGGCAATCATCACCGGTGCGGGAAGTGCAGAAGGAATCGGCTTCGCTGTGGCGCGGCGCCTTCTTGCGGAGGGCGCGCGCGTGGTGATCACGTCAACGACAGATCGCATTCACAGCCGCGCGCGAGAACTGGATGCGGCTGGCGACCGCGTACTGTCGTTCGCGGCGGACCTCACCATCGAGACGGAGGTGCAACGGCTGGTGGATTCCGTATTGTCCCGTCTCGGACGGATCGACATTTTGGTGAACAATGCCGGGATGACGCAGACCGGCCGGGAAACGCAAAGCAAGCCGCTGATCGAGACTTCGTTCGCAGAATGGCAGAACCAGATTGCCATCACTTTGCATACTGCCTTCCGCATGATCCGCGCGGTGTTGCCAGGAATGACTCAACAAAAATACGGGCGCATCGTGAACGTCACTTCCGTGACGGGACCATTGGTGAGCAACGCGGGTTCGGCGGCGTACGGAGCGGCGAAAGCCGCGATGGATGGAATGATGCGCGCGGCGGCCATCGAAACGGCAAAGGATGGAATCACCATCAATGGCGTTGCGCCGGGGTGGATCGCGACGGCTTCGTCGACCGAGTCCGAAAAGATCGCCGCGCTGCATACGCCCTTGGGCCGCGGGGGAACGCCGGAAGAAGTCGCGGCGGCGGTGTGCTTTCTGGCTTCGCCGGAAGCTTCCTACATCACGGGGCAGACCCTTGTGGTAGATGGCGGCAATATCATTCAGGAAAACAAAGGCGCGTAATCCCCACTTCCCTTCTTGCTCCAACTCAGGCGCTACGCCACACTCGTAAAATAGTTGAGCTGTTCGTTTTGGAGTTACTGTCCAGGAGGCTGGAATGCGCCGCGTGGTTTTCGTTTTCTCATTCTTATTGCTCTTGCTGCCGCTGCGCTTGCGCGCACAGCAGGAACTCCCGCCGCGGACGCGGCCGAAAATTGGCGTGGCGCTGGAAGGCGGAGGCGCCATGGGGCTGGCGCATATCGGCGTGCTGAAATGGTTTGAGGAACATCACGTTCCTGTGGATTACGTCGCAGGAACCAGCATGGGCGGCCTGGTGGGAGGTTTTTATGCAACCGGAATGAATCCCGAGGAGATGAAGGCGCTGATTGAGGGGCTGGACTGGCGAGCGATTCTGAGCGACCACACACCGTACGAAGATCTGTCTTACCGCCGCAAAGAAGATCAGCGGGCGTATCCCAACTCGCTTATTTTTGGATTGCGCGGCGGGCTGTCTCTTCCGGCAGGATTGAACGCTGGGCACCAGATCGGCCTGCTGATTGACCGCGTGACATTGCCCTACTACGGAATTACTTCTTACGACGAGATGCCCATTCCTTTTCGCTGTGTGGCCGCCGACTTGGTCAGCGGCAAATCGCACGTCTTCAGGGATGGGCCGCTGGCGGTGGCGCTGCGCTCGACGATGTCCATCCCCGGTGCGTTTGCTCCGGTGCACGAGGGCAACGCAGTTTTTGTCGATGGAGGCCTCTTGGACAATCTCCCGACCGACGTGGTGCGACAGATGGGCGCAGAAATCGTAATCGCGATCCATCTCGAGGAGGGACCGGTCGAAGCCAAGAACATTAAGTCCGTGTTCAGCGTCCTCGACCGTTCCGTGAGCGTAGTCATCGAGGAAAACGAGCTGCACGGTCTTGCCCAAGCGGATGCCATAGTCACAGTGCCGCTCAACGAATTCACCACGGTCGACTACGCAAAACGCGACGCCATCATGCAACGTGGATATGAAGCCGCAAAGGACAAAATGCGATTGCTCGAAGCGTTCGCGCTGGGAAACGCGGATTGGGATGCTTATCTAGAAACGCGAAATGCACGGAAGCGCAGCGAAGCACCGTCGCCGCAATTCCTCAAGATCGAAGGCGCCAGCGAAAAAGGAGAAGAATACGCGTCGCGCTATTTGAAGGCGTTTGTGGGCAAGCCGCTGGACACCGGAAAGCTGGATGAAGTGTTGACCCGGCTGACCGGCGTCGGCCGCTACGATTCAGCGGGCTATCAGTTGACACAAGAAAACGGAAAGCCCGGGCTGCTCATTCGTGTTGTCGAAAAGACAGATGCTCCGCCGATGTTTCAGACCGCGTTTGAAGTAGACGGCTCTCAGGCGGGCAATGTGGACTTCACGATGGGAACACGCTTTACGTTCATGGACGTGGCGGGGTACCGCTCGGAGTGGCGCACCGACCTGCTGCTCGGAAATACCTACGGCTTGCAAACGGAGCTATATCGTCCGTTTACGGCAGAGAGCCGCTGGTTTTTTGCGCCTCACGCGGACGCCAGCGATACGGCGTTTCCGATTTACGCCAAGAACGACCCGTTAGCGGATTATCGCATCTACCGCATCAACATTGGGGGCGACGTTGGCTACGGCTTTGGGCGCTTTAGCGAATTGCGAGCCGGATATGAGATTGGCTCGCTGAACATCAAGTTGCGGCTCGGCAGTCCGGAAATTCCTGCTGTTGAAGGGCGTATCGGGCAAGCGCACTTGCACTATCTCTTGGACGACACTGACGATCCAGTCATCCCCCGCCGCGGATTCAAGGTCGAAACGAATTTTAGGTGGTTCGACCAGAGTCCAGCTGCCAAGGGTGGATTCTCTTCCATGGATTTGAAGCTGGGGTATTTCCAGCCCGTCGCGCAGCCTGCTTCCGTCTTCCTTGAGGGCGAAGGCGGCACGACCTTTGGCTGGACTAGGGCGAGTACGGGAATTCCACAATTTTTTCTCGGCGCGCCTCTGAGCTTGAGCGCCTACGGGCAAAACGAATTTCAGGGCAACCAGTACTATTTGGTCCGCGCCGGTTACATGCAGGATTTGCTGACGCTGCCGCCGTTTGTGGGGAAGAAGGTCTACGCCGTGGGCGCCTATGAAATTGGCAAAATGTACGGAGTAACCAGCGACAGCGAGTTGCCCAACGATGTGGTCGCGGGCTTCCTGGCAGAGACGGCACTGGGGCCGTTTTTCATCGGCGGGAGCGTGGGCGATTCCGGCCACCGCAAATGGTTCTTCCAATTGGGCCGCGTGTTCTGAATAATAAGCCAGTCGAATATACGGTTCTACTCGGAATGAGGAGGAAATCATGGGTAGAAAGCGACGGCTTTTGTGTGCGTGGCTGGCCGCGATTGCGTTGGTGATGGCATCGGCAGGGATCTCCAGGGCGCAAACGCTTACGGCAGCGGCATCGGATGCGCCTATTCTGGTCGTGAAAGGCGAGGTCAAACAAGAATTGCGGCTGAGTGCCGCAGACTTCAAGGCCCTGCCGCGAACGAAGGTGACGGCGAAAGGTCACGGCGGCGTTTCGCACGCGTATGAGGGCGTGATGCTGCAATTGCTCCTGGTTAAGGCTGGCGTACCCATGAGTGGCGAAATGCGAGGGAAGAACATGACGCTGATGGTGCTCCTTGAAGCCAGCGACGCGTATCACGCGGTCTTTTCCCTGGCGGAACTGGACCCGGATTTTGCGGGGGAGCAGGTGATCGTGGCGGATACCGAGGACGGCAAGGCCTTGGACGCGCAGCATGGACCGGTGCAGTTGGTCGTGCCAGGAGACAAACGGCAGGGGCGCTGGGTGCGCATGCTGAACAGCATTACGGTGCAGCGGATCGGCGAATCCAAGTGAGCCTCGGATTACCGCGGCCCGCGCGAAGCCACTATTCCTGTCGCCTGACCGTCAGTTCCATGAGTTTTCTGGTTGGTTGCGAGTCGATGGTAATCTCGGCAAGCTCCGTCCATTCGCCTTTCTCGTTGATCCGCAAGACAGAACTGGTTTTGATGGAGCCCAACGCGAAGCCCCATGCGAGGCCTTTGCCATCCTCATGGAGCTTAACGTCCGTTTCGAGAAAGCGGCCGTCGTTGAAAGCGCGCATATGATAAGCGCTCGCCTCATCATCGAATGAGATTATTCCGAGGGCTTGGAGAATGGGCTTGTTGTCGAGCTGGGTTCGCCCGATCCCCTCGATTTCCAGGATCAACCCATCTAGTTTGTATCGGGCCTCCTCGGTTTGCACCAAAACGAGCGGCTCCCCGGGTCCGCGCAGCAGGCGCGCCTCCCCAGCCCACTTCCCTGCCAAAAACCAAAGCTTCTTCATCGCGGCCCGCTGCGCGTCAAGGTCCGGTGTTCGGGGGAGTTGCGCCATAGCTATTTATTTTTCGGGCGAGGCGGGATTTCATCGCCGGTACGAGGCGGCTTGCCGCCGCGGCGCCTCATGAGTTTGTCAAACGCTCTGAAGTCAGCGCGGGCTTTGCGGCTGGCGAAGAACTCCGCGGTTTGCAACGCTGCTAGTTTTTCCGCTACCGCGGTGACAACGAACTGGTTGATGCTTGTCCCATCTTCCCGGCTCTGTTGCTCGACTGCTTTCTTTAGCGAGCGGGGCAAACGCAGAGGGTAAGTCTTTGTTTCGCTCATTGCCGAATCCTTTCTATTGCATCGCGCGGGATCATCACTTCGATTCCAAAGCGTGACGGCACAAGCCCGAAATCCCGCACGTTAAATGTAACCAGGATATCGGCCCGTCCATTGACTGCTGCTTCCAGAACCATCTCATCGCCTGGGTCGCGCAACTGGGGCCTCCAGAGAAAATGTCTCTCCACCGGCTCCGCCATGGCCATTAACGCATCCAGGAATGCCTTTACTTCCCGTTCACTTAGCCCGGCCGCTAGACGATGCTCTGCTTCCGAACAAATGGCCTCGTATTCCACGGCCAGCGGGACGCTCAGCAATAGCGTGACCCTGCCTTGGCGTGCTTCACGGAGAATTGCAGCAGAGGCGCCACTGGGGCTACGCATCGCCGCCACGATGACGTCCGTATCCAAGACCAATCTCACATCGCCTATGATATCAGATTGTGGGCAATGTTATTCACTGATTTACGCTTGGAAGATGCAGAAGAGCACAGGAGACGGAAGAGCAGAAAGAGAAGCTTGACTTTCGCTTTTTATTCGCCTATAGTGCGGGCGGTAGAGGAAACGGGAAACGGGTGGCGTGCCGGTTCCATTGCCGACTAGGCTCTCACGAACCGGCCGCCGCCCGTTGAAAACTTCCGAGCCGTAAGCGGGTGAGGGGTCGTTTCCCAAGAGCGATCCCTCGATCCCGAAGCCGACGGAGTCAGCTTATTGCCCGCCGTGGCGGGCAGACTCGGACGACAGTATAAATCACCCGCTTCCCTGCTGTGATCGTTGTGCGGTCACAGTTACGTTGACCGCTATGCGGTCACAGACATTGGGAGCCGCCATGGAAACCGCTATCTGCGAGCCCCGGCAAGCCGGGGGCAACGGTGTCGAAAGCGCAGTCCTCAACCCCGACATCGAATTCTTGCAGGAAAACGCTGCGCCAGCAGAAGAAAACGAGCGCGGCAGGGAAACTCCGCGCGCCGGCGATTATCCAGCCGATTCTTCTGAAATGCCGCGGACGGAAACGCCGGCGGAGAAAAATCCGTGGTCGGCGTGGTCCTGGCTGGGACTATGCAAGAGTCCCAGCCGCAAAATTCCCAACCTCATTCCCAACATTGTGCACGTGGACGTGGACGCGTTTTTCGCCTCGGTCGAGCAGGTGCTGAATCCGCGGCTGCGCGGCAAGCCGGTGCTGGTGGGGCGCGGCTGCGTGGCTTCGGCAAGCTACGAAGCGAAGTTTCACGGCGTGCGCACGGCGATGAGCTTCCGCGAGGCGCTGCGCATCTGCCCGAAAGCGACTGTCGTACCCGGGCAGTACGAGCACTACGCCGATTTTGCGGAGCGCGTGCGGCGCATCCTCGAAACCTATACGCCGGCGGTGGAAACCGCGGCGCTGGACGATTTTTATCTGGACTTTGCCGGCACCGAGCGGCTCTATCCGGATTACGAAGCCACGCTGCGGCGCTTGCAGACGGAAATTTTTGGGCGGACGGGTTTGAGCGTTTCGCTCGGCGCCGCGCGCACCAAAGTTGTCGCGTCAATCGCGTCGCGGCTGGAGCGCCCGCGGGGATTTCACATGGTGACGCCGGGTGATGAAGAAGCTTTCCTGACGCCGCTGCCGGTGGAAAAGCTGCACGGCATCGGCCACGTGCACGCGGGCACGCTGATCGAGCGCGGCATCGCCACGATTGGCCAACTGCGCCAAGTGCCGAAGGCCGTGCTGCAAGCGGCGTTCGGCGAGGCCATCGGCCAGCAAATCTGGGAGCGCGCCCGCGGCCTCGATGGGCGCGAGGTGCTGCTGCCGTCGACGCCAAAATCCGTTTCGCGCGAGACAACCATCGAAGACGGCACCATCGACACGGAATTTCTCGGCGGGTTGATCGAATATTTGAGCGAGCGCATCGGCGCGACGTTGCGCGAGTACGGCAAGCAGGCGCGCACGATTGAACTGCGCATTCGGTATGTGGACCATTTTTCAGCACACCAGGCGGTGCGGCTCGCCAAGCCCAGCAACGACGAGCGCGAACTGCTTGCAGCGGCAAAGGAATTGTTTGCGAAATTGTTCACGCGGCGCGTGGCGGTGCGGCTGGTGGGCGTCAGCGTGACGAACCTGGAGGTGGACCGGCGCCAAAATGAATTGTTCGACACCAGCGCGAACCGGCGCTGGTATTTGAACCGCGAGATGGACCGCGTGCGCGGGCGGTTTGGCTGGAACGCGGTGTTTTACGGTAAAGGGCTGGAGCTGCGCGAGCATTACGCCACCAAGCCGAACGGCCTGGTGCTGTCGACACCGTGTTTATCGCGGTAAAAGGTTGCCGAGAATTCCTTCCCGTCCCCCTACCTTGGGTGCTGAATCCAAGGGCTAAAGTCCCCACATGACGTGATTCGTGACTCGCATTTCGTGACTCGTGGACAAAACCACTTTCGCGGCGCGGGTTTCACGAGTCACCAGTCACGAGTTACGAGTCACATGTTCGTTCATCTGCATTGTCACAGCCACTACTCCTTCCTGCGGGGAGTGGCATCGCCGGAAGAGATCATCGCGGCAGCGGCCGAGCAGAAGATGCCGGCGGTGGCGCTGACGGATACGAATGGCTTGTATGCGGCAGTGCCGTTTTGTCAAAAGGCACAGGAAAAAGGAGTGAAGCCAATTGTCGGCGTAGCGTTGGATGTAGAATTTCGTATTTCGAATAACGCGTTTCGAAATTCGAAAAGCGAAAAGCGAAATTCGGCGACCGTACCGTTAACGCTGCTGGCGGCGAACATGGAAGGCTACAGCAATTTGTGCCAGCTCGTGACGCTGCGGCATTTGGGCATGACGAAGTTGGCCGGCTCCGGTGGACAAGCCTCGGCAAACGGAAAGGCACCTGCAAATCATTTGGAGTTGAGATCCTTCGCTTCGCTCAGGATGACAAGCGAAGAGAACGGCGCCGGCGAGGCAAACCTGCCGCAACAGGCTTGTCTCGCTGGCACCGATGGACGGCTAGTGAGTTTGCAGGAGTTGGCTGAGCACAGCCACGGCGTGATTGCGTTGTGCCCGCTGCCAGCGAGAGCACAAGACCTAAAAGAAATTTTTGAGGACTGCTTGTACATCGAGGTGCAGCATCTCTCGCCGGGCGATGGAAGGGCACTGCGCGAAGCCGAGCGCATCGGGCGTGAACTTGGCATTCCGCTTGTCGTCACGAATAACGTGCACTTCCTCCGGCCCGAGGAGCATCTGCATCACCGCGCCGTGAATGCCATTCGCGTTGGAGGGCTGCTTACGACTGTTGCGCCTCCTGAAATTACGACGGGCGAAGCGTGGTTCAAACCCACGGCGGAAATGCAAAAACTTTTTCCCGATCATCCGGAATGGCTCAAAACAACTCTGGAAATCGCAGACCGCTGCAATTTGCAACTGGAACTGGGCAAGCTGATTTTCCCGGAATTTCCCGTGCCCGAAGGCGAATCGGCGTTTTCGTATTTGTGGAAGCTGAGCTTTGACGGCGCGCGCAAACGTTACAGGCCGCTGCGCCCGGAAGTGCTTTCGCGGCTCACGCATGAGCTCGAAGTTATTGAGAAGCAGCACCTGGCGCCGTATTTTTTGCTGGTGTGGGACATCGTCGAGGAAGCGCGGCGGCGCGGCATTCCGGCGGTGGCGCGCGGGTCGGCGGCAAGTTCGATGGTCACGTATTGTCTGGGAATCTCGCGCGTTTGCCCGCTTCGTTGGGGGCTTTATTTCGAGCGCTTTCTGAACGAGCAGCGCGGCGATTGCCCGGACATCGATATCGACATTTGTGGCGCGCGCCGCGATGAGCTGCTCGACTACGTTTACGAGCGCTGGGGCGCGGAACACGTCGCGGGGGGCCGGGAAGGCCCCCACGTGGCAATGATTGGAAGCTTTATCACCATGCACGCGCGGCTGGCGGTGCGTGAAATCGCCAAAGTGTTTGGCGTGCCGCCTGGCGAGGTGGACCGCTTCACCAAGCGGCTGCCGCACCGACCGGTACGCGAAATTTTACAGGCCATTCGCAGCTTGCCGGAATGCCGCGATTTGCCCATCGACGACGAGCCATGGAAAACAATTCTGCAAGTGGCGTTGCGGCTCGACGATGCGCCACGGCACATGGGAATTCATCCTTGCGGCGCGGTGATTTCCGCGCGGCCGTTGACGCAGCTGACGCCGCTTGAGCGCGCTACAAAAGGCATTGTCGTCACGCAGTACAACATGAACGCCATCGAAGCGCTCGGGCTGATCAAAATGGATTTGCTCGGTCAGCGCGGGTTCACCACGATGTCGTTGGCGCTCGACAACATCGAGCGCACTCTACAACCTGTAAGGGTGCAGCATGCTGCGCCCGTTCTTGAAACGACGAGCGTCGCCCCGGATGGCGTGACGCCCTGTCCAACAGCGCGCGTCATCGATTTTGACGTCATCCCAGAAAACGATCCGGCGACTTGCGACGTGATTGCCGAGGGAAAAACGCTGGGAGTTTTTCAAGTCGAGTCGCCGGCCATGCGCGGAATGTTGCGCATGATGAAAGCGCGGACCCTGGAGGAAATCGCCATCGCATTGGCGATTATCCGGCCCGGCGCGGCGGAATACGGCTCGAAGGAATTGTTTGTAAAGCGGCTGCGCGGAAAAGAAGAAGTGGTTTATCCGCACGATTCGCTCAAGCCGATTCTCGGCGACACGCTGGGCGTGTGCATCTACCAGGAACAGGTGATGCAGATCGCACAAGCAGTGGGTAGCCTATCGCTGCAAGAAGCAGATTTGGTGCGGCGGTCGACCGTAAAGTATTCCGGCCGGGCAGATTATGAGCGCCTGCGCGGCAAATTTGAAAGAGCCGCGGAAATGATGGGGTTGACAAAACACCAGCGGGAAGAAAGCTGGATGATGGTGGAAAAATTCGCAGGCTTTGGGTTTTGCAAAGCGCACGCAGCCACCTACGCGGACGTTTCATACCGCATGACCTATTTGAAAACGCATCACCCGGCGGAGTTTCTCGCGGCGATGTGCAGCGCGGGCGCAGGGTTTTATCACGTTTCGGCGTACGTCGAGGAAGCCAAGCGCTGGGGCATCGAGGTGAAGCTGCCGTCGGTGAATCATTCGCAGATGGCTTACACCCCCGAAGCGGGCGACAACGGCAAACGCGCGCTGCGCGTTGGTTTGATGCAAATCAAAGGCCTGCGCATCGAAACCATTACTGCCATCCTGCATACACGGGAAGAAGCTGGGCCATTTCGTTCGCTCGAAGATTTTTTGCGCCGCGTGCCCGTGGAGCGCGACGAAATCGAAGCGCTCATCAAATGCGGGGCATTCGATGAAGTCAATGACGAAGTGCACCGCGCGACGCGGCCGGAGCTGCTCTGGCAATGGAATCTTCTGCAAGCGCGCGGCAAAGGCTCCCACGCAGGCAGCTCTCGATCTCCCGGGATGACGCTACGGAAAAAAACGGAAACTTTATTCGCAGAAGCGAGCGCGCAGGATTCCATCGGCACGGTCCTGGCGGAAATGCGAATGCCGGAATACACGCTGGAGCAGAAGCTGCGTTACGAACGCGAAATCCTGGAAGTATGCGTGAGCGGCCACCCACTCGATTTCCTGCCGCGCAACGGAGAGGTTTGGAGTGACGAACTGCCGGGGCTTGTCTGCAAGCGCGTCGCATTATGCGGCTGGGTGGTTACCTACCGGCACGTCGGCACGAAAAATTACCGCAACATGATGTTCGTTACGCTCGAAGATCAGCATGGCATCTACGAGGTCGTGCTCTTCCCCGACGCCTATGACCGCTATGGCGGTCTCGTATTCGAGACACGTACGATGCGCGTCACCGGCCGCGTCGAGCCAGATGGACAAATTAATGGCGAAAAGCTGGAAGCCTTGAGGAAGTAACGGTGTATTTCATGATTCGCACAAGAACGCAAAAGGCCGCGCCCGCCGCAGAGCCAGAATCGGGCCGCCCGGCAGGCTCGGGCGAAGAATGGCTGGGACGCAACCACAGCAGCAAGCGGCGGCTTTGGGAGCGGCTCAATCCCCTCAGCCGTAAGCAAATTCGCCTGATCGCCGAAGCGCTGGCGCTCCAGCAAACCCACGCGCAATTGCCCGAGCCCCTGCGGGCCCGCCTGAGCACGGTTCACCAGGAACTGGAGCGGCTGACGAATCGTATCCGGGCGCTGCTGGCAGAGGTAGCACGCCGGACACCTCCGGGCACGTGACAGTTGCAGGACCGCGTCAGCGGCGGGATACTTTTTGTATGCTTGCAACTCTCAGACGGGGGATCTATCTTCTTGCGCCAATGGCACTAACGTTCGCGGTGCTGGCTGTTTCCGCGCGCGCAGATGAAATTCGCCTGAAGGATGGCAAAAAGCTCTACGGCGTAATCGTCGGATACGAAGACAAGATGTTCAAAGTCAAGACCGACTTTGGATACGTACTCGTAGAGAAGGACAAAATCGCCTCCATCATCCCGTCGACTCCCGCAGATAAAACGCCGCCAGAATCCGAAGCCAACAAGAAAAAGGACGATGCGAAAGCGACAAAGCCGGCCTCCGATTCACAGCCGCAGCCAGAGCCTGCCGTCGCAAACGCATCCGGCGTAACGCCGACGCCAACCAATGCAAGCGAGAAAACTGTCGAGCCAGCCGCAGGCGGAAAACCAGACAAGTCCGCGCCAAAAATAACAAATGCCGCGGTGAAACCGGAAATCCCGGCGAGCAACCCAACCGCAAATGCCGCCGCTCCAGCGCTCAAGGGAACTTCACCAGCAACTACGACATCGGCACCTCTTGCCGCATCCACAACAGCCCCAGCTCCTCCAAAGGAACCTGAGCTGCCGCCCAACCGCGAAGAAATCACCGGCAATCTCTACACCAATTACACGCACGGCTTTCGGATGTACAAAGCGCCAAGCTGGAACCTGATTGAAGAAGCTCGCAGCGCATTGCCAAACGCCATCGTGGCCATGGGCACGCAGAACGAATCCACGCTCATGGTGGTGGGTGAAGAGAAGAGCAAAGATTCTCTGGATGCGACTGCGGCCGCAGTCGAAAAGCGCCTGCACGATGTGTATGCCAACTACCAGCGCCTGGCGCAGCGTAAGACCACCGTCGGCGGAATGCCGGCAATTGAGTATGAATATCGCGGGAAAGCGGACGACCACGACTGGTCAGGAAAACTCGTGATCATTGCGCGCGACAAAAACATCCTCACCGTGCTAGCGATGACCTATGCCGACAGTGATCTGATTCAAATCCAGGAAAACGTAATTTCCCGATCGATCGCCAGCCTCGACTTCAACGTGCACTAGCCGCTGCCTTACGGCTCGGGCATCTCAACTTGAATTTTCAAGCCGTCTTTAGTTCGCAGCGGCCATGCTGGATTCGGCGGGTTTGCGGAGTTCGCGAATCATTCCAATCAGCGCTTGCGCAGCGCGAGGCAGGCTGCGATCGCGGCGGTAAATCAATCCCAGTTCCCGCCACAGATCGACTCCTTCGACATTCAGAAGCTTCACTTCTCCGGCCTTCACATAATCTCTCGCAAAGCTCTCGCTGATAAACGAAACGCCGGCATCGGCTACCACGAACCGCTTGATCATGCCGACACTCGGCAATTCCATCGCCACGTGAATCCGCGAACGGTACGGCCGAAAAAGTTTATCGAGGACCTGCCGCGTGTACCCCGTGCGAGGAAAAATGAGCGGCTGGCCCGCAACTTCTTCCAATGTGATCTTCGAGCGGTGCGCCAGCGGGTTTCTCGTGCTCACCATAAAGCGCATGCGGTCTTTGTAAATGTGATGCACCTTCAGGTTGGGTGACTTGATGGGCAGCGTGACAATGCCCACGTCCACGGACCCGTCTTCCACCCGCTGCAAAATCTTGTGGCTGAAATTCCGGTAGATGCTGATGTGCACGAGCGGATAGCGCTTCTGAAACTCCGCAAAGATATCGGGCAGCAGATAGAGGCAGGTCGCTTCATTCGCGCCGAACACCACCGGGCCCTGCACCACGTTGCCGCGGTCCGCAACCACCTGCACTGATTCGTCCCGCAACCGCAGCAATTTCTCCGCGTACTCGAAAAGCACTTCTCCGGCGGGCGTTAACTCCACGGACTTGGCGGAACGATCCAGCAATCTTGCTTTGTACGCCTGCTCGAGCTGCCGGATCTGCGCGCTCACTGCCGATTGCGACCGAAACACTTTCTGGCCTGCGCGCGAAAAACTCTTCAGCTTGGCGACGTAAACGAATGTAGTAAGTTGATCGAAGTCCATAAGCAAAACGCCTGGCGGGATTATAAGGGATTCTCCCCGCTCGCTGCGTAAGAATTATCCTTCCTTTCAGGCTGGGATCGCCGTCCGCGAGACTGGCGCAGCTGGCGTTGCAACCGCCGCAGCCAATGCCTCGGGACGGTTCCTAAGTTGATCAAGCAAAGGTTTCCAGGTTGCTTTCACTGTTCCCTGGAAATGTACCGGCTGAACGCGCATCAACGGCAACGCACCACGGCGCGACAGCAAGCGCGCCGCGCGGGGGCTCTTGGTGTAATGGAAATGCTCCTCGAGCGCACGCCGCAGCCATTCTTCTTCGTCGGAATCGAGCTCTTCGAGTGTCACGAAGTCCCGGTGCAATACATCCTCGGCTTCCGCCCGCATCACGTACGCCAGTCCGCCGGTCATGCCAGAGCCGAAATTCAGCCCCATCGGTCCAAGGATAAGGACAGCGCCGCCGGTCATGTACTCGCAACCGTGTTGGCCCACGCCTTCCACCACGGCCAGAGCGCCACTGTTGCGCACCGCGAAGCGTTCTCCTGCGCGGCCGGCAATAAAAAGTTGTCCTGAGGTCGCGCCGTAAAGCACGGTGTTACCGGCAAGCACGTCGCCGCGCCGCGAAGCCGTCGCTCCTGCGGAAATGGCGATGGTGCCCCCGGACAAGCCCTTTCCCACGTAATCGTTGGCTTCGCCCGTCAGTCTAAGCGTCACCCCGCTCGACAAAAACGCTCCAAAGCTTTGCCCCGCAGCCCCGCGAAACTCCTGACTGATCGGAGCATCGATGGGACGCCCATTCTTCCGCCGACGCATTAGTTCCCCGCTCAAGCCTGCGCCCACGCTGCGGTCTGAGTTTTGAACGATCTGCGCTTCATTTTGCATCGCCATCGAAGCGTTGAAATGAATCGAATCTTCCAGCGCTGTCACATGCAAGCCGGGTTCTTGCTGCGGCGCCACGCGGTTGGAAGGCGTAATTGGAACGACCAGGAACGGGTCCATTCCCGACCGCGCGCCCAGCCGGTCATACCATCCCGTCAGTTCGCTCAGCGATCGCACTCCGAGCTGCGCCAGCCGCTTGCGCACTTCTTCGGCGAGTGAGCGGAAGTACGCGATGACCATTTCCGGTTTTCCCTGGAACCGCGCGCGCAATGTTTCGTCTTGCGTGGCGATGCCCACGGGGCAGGTGTTGAGATGGCACTGCCGCGCCATCACACAACCAATCGACAGCAGCGACGCGGTGCCGAAGCCGAATTCATCGGCTCCCAAAATCGCGGCCAGTACGATGTCCCGCGCAAATTTTAGGCCTCCGTCCACGCGGAGAGAGAGGCGTGAACGGAGGCCAGCGCGAACCAGTGTGTCGTGTGTTTCGCGCAATCCAATTTCCCACGGCAGGCCCGTGTTCTTGATGGAAGTCAGCGGCGAAGATCCCGTGCCTCCGTTGTGCCCGCTGATCGTTATGACTTCGGCTCCTGCCTTTGCGACTCCCGCGGCGATGATTCCGACGCCCGCTCCGGAAACGAGCTTCACGCCGATCCGCGCCCGCGGATTCACCGCGTGCAAGTCGTGAATCAACTGCGCCAAATCCTCAATACTGTAAATATCGTGGTGCGGCGGCGGCGAAATCAGCGGCGTGCCCGGAGTCGCGTGGCGGATGCGCGCAATGTACTCGCTCACTTTCTTTGCCGGCAACTGGCCGCCCTCGCCGGGTTTCGAGCCTTGTGCCATCTTGATTTCGATCTCTTGCGCGTGAACGAGATAATCCGCCGTCACGCCGAATCGCCCGGAAGCCACTTGTTTAATCTTGTTCGCGGCCGCTTGCTCATGCCGGTAGGTTTCGGGGTCCTCGCCGCCCTCTCCCGTATTGCTCCGGCCGCCGAGTTCGTTCATCGCCAGCGCCAGCGTGCGATGCGCCTCAGGGCTCAGCGAGCCGAGCGACATCGCTTGCGTGCTGAACCGCTTTACGATCGATTCCAGCGGCTCGACCTCTTCCAGCGGCACAGCACCATTTGGAGTCGTTTCCAGCAAATCGCGCAGAAAAACAGTCCCCTGCGCTTCCGCCAGTTCCTCGAACGCCGAATATTTTCCGGCCTCCGGCGCGCGCACGTGCGCGTGCAGCCTTCGCACAACCTCCGGAGAGTTGGCGTGCAGCTCAGCGCCTTTCCGGAAGCGGTAAAGCCCGGCATCGGGCAATTCCTCGAATTCCGCCGAGAATGCTGCGCTATGCATTTTCAGGTAGTCGCCGAGCAGATCGTCCAGCGATTTCTGTCCCGGATAGTCCGAAGCGTCCTCAAAGACTTCCTCGCACAAATCCTCCGAAAGACCGACAATTTCAAAGAGATGGCTGTTGCGGTAGCTCGCCAGCGTCGACACCCCCATGCGCGCCAGCACTTTGCGCAAGCCTGCATGGATGGCGGTATGGGCTTTTTCCGCTCCCCCAGGTTCTAGGGACTCTGCAAGCTGGTCCGCGAGATAGGGCACAACCGCGCTAGCA
Source organism: Candidatus Acidiferrum sp. (assembly GCA_035623215.1). Taxonomy (GTDB): domain Bacteria; phylum Acidobacteriota; class Terriglobia; order Acidiferrales; family UBA7541; genus Acidiferrum. Next base: position 61,717 of record DASPTW010000002.1, on the reverse strand, counting down.
CCGGCGGCCACCAAAAGCGCGACGTGATGCGTGTCGAACACTTGCGCCGATTCGACGATCAGCGGCACTTCCCACAAGCCTTCGCGCACCATCGCTTTCCACACCGCAGCTGTCGACAGCAACGCCGGGAGCGGCGCCCGCTCCGCAGAGATCCCACGGTCGGAAAGGAGGAGGAGCCCCGGGCGCCCGCTGCTGCTCAGAGGGGTAGTAGAAAGCTGAGCAAAACTGCAGCGCGCCCCCGGGACCCCATGGTCGGCAGGAAACGTGAAATCGATGCGTTGCTCGGGGCCGAAGATCGCGGCCAACTGCGACAACTGGCCCGGCGTGATTACCGGGCTTGGCAGCGTGACGCCGTCCTTCAAGTGAACTTCAAGGGACATCACGTGCGTCTCGCGCAGCGGATCAATCGGTGGATTGGTCACCTGCGCAAACCGCTGTTTGCAGTAATCCCACAAAGCTCGCGGACGCGAAGACAGAAAAGCGGGTGGAGCATCGTCGCCCATGCTCCAGTCCGCTTCTTTGCCATGGGTCAGCGCGGTGAACAAAATCTTAAATTGGTCTTCCGTCCAGCCTGCCGCGGCGGCGACGCGTTTCGGCTCGTTAACCGGCATCGTAGGCGTCGCAACGGAAGCGCACATTCTGCGCTGCGGCACGGAGTTGCGTGCTTGCTGGATCGCCAGCCGCTTAAGGATTTCCCGCCACCGCAGAAAGAGTCCCGTGACAGGGTTCGCGATGATCATTTCGCCTGGCCCGAGTCGCTGCCGCTCCGCAATCCGCGATTCCTCGAGGTCAACCAACCCGGTTTCTGACCCCGCGATCAGTAATCCGTCGTGCGTCAACGTGTAACGCAGCGGCCGCAACCCGTTTCGATCGAGCTTTGCGCCAACAAACTCGCCGTCGGAAAATACCAGCGCCGCGGGGCCGTCCCAAGGCTCGCTCTGCTGCGAAAGCCCAGTCAGTGCGCTGCGCACGTCCCGCGAAAGCAGCGGGTCTTTCTCAAACGCAGGCGGCACCATCGCCAGCATCGCTTCTTCGGACGAAAGCCCTTCTAGAAGCCGCAGCTCAAATCCGTTGTCGAAGCTCGCCGAGTCGCTGACGTTTTCCTCGAGAATTGGGAACCACGAACCCACCGTGAGCCGCGAGCGGATCTCGCGCTCTTTGGCTCGCAGCCATCGCCGGTTCGACACGATGGTGTTGATTTCGCCGTTATGGGCCACGTAACGGAACGGCTGCGCCAGGTGCCAGGAAGGCTGCGTGTTGGTCGAATACCGCTGGTGAAACACGGCAAATGTCGTCGCGAACGACTTATCCCGCAAATCCTCATAAAACTGCGGAAATTGCCACGGCGTGAGCAGACCCTTGTAGACGATGGTCTGCGACGAAAGCGAGCAGATGTAGCAGCGCGGCGGCAGCAGCGATTCCGCCCGCTTCCGCAAAAGCGCCAGCCGCCACTCGAATCTCGCTGCTTTCCGCGCCGGATGAAACGGCTCGACAAAAAACTGCCAAATCTCCGGCATCGTTTCCAATGCCTTGCGTCCCAGCGCGTCAATATTGACGGGAACCCGCCGCCAGCCGATTACCCGCAGCCGTTCGGTATCCGCCGCGGCTTCCACGGCCGCCCGAGCTTCCCCGCATGCGGAAGCCGGGAAAAACGCGAAACCCATTCCAAAGATTTCTGGCAACTCAATTTTCAGTTCTTCCGCGCGTGCGCGGAAAAAGTTCTCTGGAAGCGAAGTCAACAGGCCCGCGCCGTCACCGCTAGCGCCATCCGCATCAACACCGCCTCGATGGGTCAATCGCTCTAACGCGGTCAGCGCAAACTGAATGATTTCGTGGCTCGGAGCGCCACCCAGGCGGGCAATGAATCCAGTGCCGCAAGCGTCGTGGTCCGGGTGCCCCCAATTCGGATGCCGGCTTCGGGCAGGCCTCGGCTCCTCAACCTCGTCACCGGGCAGGCCTCGACGCTGCGAATCCCACATATACCTTTAATAAGCGGCGCGGCCACGGTATGTACAACTCAGATTTTCGATTCGCTGAATTGATTTCTTGATAGGAGTGCGAGGCCACCCCCGCCCCTGTCATCCCGACCCTCAGGTCGTGGTCTTCCGCGGCCTGAGGCGGAGAGATCTGCTTTTCTCCTTCGCTGTGGGGTTCAAAACTTCGTGACTTCGGAGAAGTGAAACCCGCGCACTTTCATCGCCGGGACCACCATTTCGAACGCCTCTTCACCGGTCGCCCGCACCGCTGGCCCCAGCATTTCGACATTTTTCAGCATTTCGATCAGCGACTGATTGAACCGGAAATTGCGGGCTGCGCCGGTTACCCGCCCCTTCTCAACCAGAAACAGGCCATCCCGCGTCATCCCGGTCATCACTTTCTCGTACGGGTCCACTTCACGGATGTACCATAGCCGGGTCACCAGCAGACCCCGGTCCGTTGAGGAGACCATTTCCTCGACCGACGTGTCACCCCCGGAGAACACCAGGTTCATCGGCGCTTCCCCGAATTCATTCGGCAGTGCGAACCCGTGCCCGGTCGGCTTCTTACCGGCGGCCTTGGCCGCCGTTCGCGAATACACAAGGTTTTTGGGCACGCCGCGCTCCACCAAATGTACTTTCTGCCTCGGCACGCCTTCTCCGTCAAACGGTGCCCCCTGCTGAAGCGGATGAAACACGTCATCAGTGATGCTGATGTTTTGTCCGAATAGCTGTTTTCCCATCCTGTCATTCAGGCAAGAGCGTTTGTCTTGTAGCGCCGTCGCCGCAAAATCGTAAAAAAGAAATCCCACCAGGTCGAGCACCGCCGCCGGTTCCAGGATCACCGTATAGCGCCCCAGTTCCAGTTCCTTCGCGTTTACCGCGAGATGCGCCTTCTCGCTTGCTCGCGCCGCGAGTTTCTGAGGGTCGTACGCGCGCACGTCTGCGGAATTTGCTTTTGCCCAGCTTGCCGCTGGATCTTCCTGCATCGTGATAGAAAACTGCGAATGCGTTTCGCGGTAGCCTGCAACCAACCCGCGCGAGTTGCCAACCGCCGTCTGGCGCTGCCCACTCGAAAAAATCCCCGCAGCCACCTGCCCGTTCCTCACGGCAAGATCGCATGCTCGCCGCACGGCCCGCGCGCGGTCTTCCGGCGTGAACTTTGCCGTCGCATTGATAAACCGGTTGACTCGCCCGTAGCGCTGCTTCCCCGGCATTGGCAGGAGCCGTGGATCTTTCGGCTGGCTGTGCGCCAGCGAAAGCGACGCTTCCGCCGCCGCTTTCAGCGAATCTTCATCCAGCCGATTCGTCGTAGCACGCGCGGTGCGCCCTTCGATCACCGTACGAACCGAAACCGTCAGGACATGTTCCGAAACGTTTTGGTGGATTCCGTTGTTGGCAAACCGCGTCAACGCATCTGCAACTTCATCGACATGGATTTCGGTCTCGTCTGCCCCCGCAGACTTCGCCAGCCGCAGCGCCGTCTCAATAATGCCGCGCAGTTCGCGCTCCGGCCGTAGCTCCGCTTTCGCTGCGCTTTTCCCTGAACCTCTGTTTTTCGCCCCGCCCGCCATCTTCACCGTGTCTGCGCTTTGCTTTGAATTTTGTTCTTGGCCACAGCCGCCATCCTCACTCTTTCGCGAACGCCGTGCCGATGCGCACGTTCCGGAACCGCGACGGCGCCGCACCATGTCCCGTTCCCATCGTCTGCATCGGCTGCCCTTTGCCGCAATTCGGGGTGCCCCACAGCCTCCAATGTTCAAACTTGCAAATCGCATCGCACGAATTCCAAAATTCCGTGGTAATCCCGCTGTAGCTTGGATTTTTGAGCATGCGCGCTTTCTTGCCGCCCTTGATTTCCCAGCCAATTTCCGTGGAAAACTGAAACTGATATCTCCGGTCATCGATGGACCACGACCGGTTGGTGTCCATCAGAATTCCATCCGACGTGTCCGCTATCAGCTCGTCGTAATCCCACGTTCCCGGCAGCAAGCTCACGTTGGTCATGCGGATAATCGGCAAGCGGTTCCAGTTCTCCGTGCGCATCGTCCCCGAGGAACGCTCCAGGCCGGTCAGATGTGCCGTCTCCCGGTTCGAAAGGTACCCGCGAAATCTTCCTTCCTTGATGATGTCCGTGCACTGCGCCGGCACGCCTTCATCATCGTACGCGAACGTCCCCAGTCCCGGACCATGATCCAGCCGCGCGTCCGCCACGACATTCACGATTTGCGAGGCGTATTTCAGCTTATTTAGCTGATCGAGCGTCAAGAAACTCGTCCCAGCAAAATTCGCTTCTTGCCCCAGCACGCGGTCCAACTCAATCGGATGCCCTATCGATTCGTGAATCTGCAGCCCAAGCTGGTTTCCCGCCAAAATCAAAGTGCCGTATTTTTCCGGGCATTGCGTCGCCGCATGAAGCGCTGCCGCTTCCTCCGCGATGGCCGGCGCGTGCTTCAGCAAATCCAACGATTCCACAAGCTCGTAACCTTCCAGTGCGTGCTGGCCGCCAAAGCTGTTCGGATACGACCGCTTTTGAATTTCTCCGCCCTGAAACGAAGTCGCCCCGATGCCACAACCCGAAATCACTTTGCGCTGATGAATCCGCGACCCGATGCTGCTCGCAAACCATGAATCGATCTTGCGGAACTGCATGCACGTTTCCGTCAGCGTGACGCCCTTCACCTTGCGCATTTCCGCGTCCGCCGCGAGCAGCAGCGCAAGTTGTGTTTCGAGAGGAATTTCGAACGGATCCTTCCGGAACGGGCTTTGCCAGCTATCGACGTGGGCTTGTTCAGGTGCCATTACGACGTCGCCGCGCTTCGCCAGCGCCGACGCCTTTGCAATCAAAACCGCTTTCGCCGCGCATTCGGACACGCCCTCGCGCGTCAGCCGGTCCGTCGAAGCAAATCCCCACGCCCCGCTGGCCAACACGCGAATCCCCAGCCCAATCGATTCGCTTTGCGCCAGCGTCCCGACCTGCCCGTTTTTTGTGGTCAGGTCGCGCTGCCGCAAATGCATCACGCGCACGTCGCCATAGGCCGCTCCGCGCAGTCGAGCCGTTTCAAGTGCGTTTGTGCAAAGGTCCCACATGCGAACCGCCCACGGTTCCTCGGGCTAAGGGCAATCTATTTTACGGGAGATTGCGTGATATCAATCAAGGCCAGCTTTTGCCCGTCCCACTGATAGACAAAATCCGTTGTGCAATCGGATTCGCCGCATTTCGGTGCGTCCGGCGCCCAGTTCAAGTACCTCACGACCAATCGCCCCTTGTCAATTTCCACGCTCCAGGGGCCTCGCAAATCCTTCGACAGTTTGCTGTCCTTGAATTTTGGCGACTCCTGCGTGTCTTCGACCTTCAACTCGGCAACATCTCCCGAAGCTTGACGTTTGAACACGGCGAACATATCCGGCGGGCTCTGCCCAGATTGACACGAGAAAGCCGTCACCACGGCTTCTTCAATTCCATCGCCGTCCAGATCACCGAAGACTGTCTTCTCAATCTCGACAGGCTCTTCTCTTTCGGCCGCTGCGCAAGCTTCCTTCATCGCTTGTTCGCCGCCGAGTTGCTTTGCCAAGACACCTGCCATCAATTCTTCGAAATCCGCATCGCGAATCGCCTCCCGCTCATGTTTTTCCTCTGCCCTAACCTCAGCAACATGCTTTTGAAGCGGAGGTGGCTGCGGCACCAGCGGGGCGACAGACGGCTGAGCCGCCACGAGCGGTTTCTGCGGTCTTGCACTCATATCCTCTGCTGGTTGACTTTTTTTGCAGCCAAGAGCCATCAGCGCGCAGAGAAAGGCTACGAATGCAACAAGGAAACAAGCCGCGGGCAGCGCAGGAAATTGTGTACGGTTCATTTCTCATCAGCATAGCTCAAATAGAGACGCAGTTTTCACGCCAGGACAGGCGCGTCACCAAGGTTCAAACGGCTCCACAAACAAAAAGGGCACGGAATCCCGTGCCCTTCCACTCTTTTTGCACGCGGCCATCCGGCGCTGTTATTTTCTTACGTGCCTTCTTGCCACGACGCCAAGTACCGCTCTTGTTCCGGCGTGAGCTTGTCCAGATGATGCCCCATGGATTCGAGTTTCAGCCGCGCAATTTCCTTATCCAAATGCTCCGGCACGACGTACACGTGCGGCTTCAAGGTCTTGGCATTTGCGTGCAAATATTCCAAAGACAGTGCCTGGTTCGCAAAGCTCATGTCCATCACTGCGGCGGGATGCCCTTCCGCGGTAGCCAGATTCACAAGCCGCCCTTCTCCAATCAAATAAACTTTCCGCCCATCCTTCAACTTGTATTCGTCCACCAGCGGCCGGACTTCTTTCTTCCCAGTTGACATTTTCTCCAGCGCCGGAATATCAATCTCCACGTTGAAGTGCCCCGAATTGCAGACAATCGCGCCGCTCTTCATCTTCTCGAAGTGCTCGGCGCGAATCACGCTCTTGTTCCCCGTCACGGTGATGTACACATCGCCTTCTTTCACCGCTTCGGCCATCGGCAGCACGCGGAACCCGTCCATCACCGCTTCAATTCCCTTCACCGGATCGATTTCCGTAACAATCACGTCCGCGCCCAAGCCCTTCGCGCGCATGGCCACGCCGCGCCCGCACCAGCCATAACCCGCAATCACGACTTTCTGTCCCGCCAGCAAAACGTTCGTCGCGCGAATCACACCATCCAGCGTCGATTGCCCCGTGCCGTAGCGGTTGTCGAAGAAGTGCTTCGTCATCGCGTCATTCACCGCGATGATGGGATACTTCAGCGTCCCGTCCTTCGCCATCGCGCGCAAACGAATCACGCCCGTGGTCGTCTCTTCCGTCCCCGCAATCACGTTTGGCACGAGGTCGGTGCGCTTCGTCAACAGCATGGTCACCAGGTCTGCGCCGTCGTCCATTGTGAACTGCGGCTTGTGCTCCAGCGCCGCGCTCAAGTGCGCATAATACGTCTCGTTGTCTTCACCCTTGATCGCATACGTCGGAATATTGAAATCGCGGTTCAGCGACGCCGCCACTTCGTCCTGCGTCGAGAGCGGATTCGACGCGCACAGCACCGCATCCGCGCCGCCATCGCGCAGCGTAATCATCAAGTTCGCGGTCTCGCTCGTCACGTGCAAACAAGCCGAAACGCGCAAGCCTTTCAGCGGCTGTTCTTTCGCGAAGCGTTTGCGAATCGATTCCAGCACGGGCATTTGCTGCGCCGCCCATTCGATCTTGCGCTTGCCCGCATCGGCCAGCCCGATATCTTTTACATCCCCTTTTTTCAATTCAGCGATCGCCAAGTTCTTGCTCCTCGATTTTGAATTTCAATCCCGCGCGACGCGAGAATTCCTTCTGTAAATCCGCGCCTCTCAAAACACCCGTCTCGTCTTTATTCTTACTGAAAACTGTAAACTGTCGACTGTGAACCTCTGCTTAGCTTCGCGCCGCCACTTCCGCGGCCATTGGGGCTCCGAGGCCGGCCGCCTTGCGCAACGCATCCGCGCGATCCGTGCGCTCCCAGGCAAATCCCGGGCCGCTGCGCCCAAAGTGCCCATATGCCGCGGTTGCTTTGTAAATTGGCCGCCGCAAGTCGAGCGTTTCGATGATGCCTTTCGGCGTCAGCCGGAAATGTTCGCGAATCAGTTCCGTAATTTTTTCTTGCGGGATCGTCGCGGTCCCAAACGTATCCGCCATCACGGAAACGGGATCGGCAACGCCAATCGCGTACGCCAACTGCACTTCCGCTTTGCTCGCGAGTCCTGCTGCAACGACGTTCTTCGCGATGTACCGGGCCATGTAGCTCGCCGAGCGGTCCACTTTCGACGGATCCTTCCCGGAAAACGCTCCGCCGCCGTGCCGGCTGTATCCGCCGTACGTATCCACGATAATTTTCCGCCCCGTCAACCCCGCATCGCCCATCGGCCCGCCAATCACAAAGCGGCCCGTCGGGTTGATGTGATACTTCGTCTCCGAATCCAGCATCTTCGCCGGAATGATCGGCCGAATCACGTGCTCCACCACGGCGTGGCGCAAGTCGGCGTTCGACACCGCATCGCTGTGCTGCGTCGAAACCACCACGCAATCCACGCGCGCTGGCCGCCCGTTTCGATACTCCACTGTCACTTGGGATTTTCCATCCGGCCGGAGGAAATTCACGATCTTGGCCTTGCGAACTTCGGCGAGGCGTTGCGTCAAGCGGTGGGCCAGTTGGATGGGCATGGGCATCAATTCTTCGGTCTCATCGCAGGCAAACCCGAACATCAAGCCCTGGTCGCCCGCGCCGCCCGTGTCCACGCCCATGGCGATGTCCGGCGACTGCCGCTTCACCGTGCACATCACCGCGCACGTTTCCGCGTCAAACCCGTACTTCGCGCGGTCGTAACCAACTCCGCGCACCGTCTCGCGCACCAGCTCGTCATAATTCACGTGCGCCGACGTGGTGATCTCGCCCGCCACCACCGCCAATCCCGTGGTCACCAGCGTTTCGCACGCCACCCGCCCGTGCGGGTCCTGCTTCATCACTTCATCCAGCACCGCGTCTGAAATTTGGTCCGCTATTTTGTCCGGATGCCCTTCCGTGACCGATTCCGAGGTAAACAAAAAATTCCGTAAGCTATCGCTCAAAACAAACTCTCCTTCTTGAATTGCGGAGGGAAGCCTCCGCACAACACTATCCCCCAAAGATGTGTGCTCGTAACCTTTCAAAGCTAACATCCGCTCTACCGAGAGTCAACGCATTGAATCCAAATGCGTTAGCCGCACGTTAAACGGTAAGTTTCCTGCCCCGAACGGGTTGCTTGCGCATCCCTCGTGCCCGCCCGCAAATGACGTACGATCTATCTTTCCTCAAGCTCAGCATGCGCTGGACGCGTCAAGATAGTATTGGTAGTAGAATCATCGCAGGCACTATTTGCGCGATTCCTCGCAGCTTCCGTTCGCGCTGCAAGGAGGGTAACTCGATGCCGCTCTTCGTCCCTTCTGCTTCGATCCCAAGAAAAATTTTGATGGCAGCCGCCTGCGTGCTGGCTTTCGCTTGGTTTCAGTCCCCTCTGGCCTTAGCGCAACACAGCGGCCATGTTGGCGGCGGGCACTTCAGCAGTGGCGGGCGAGTAGCGGTGCCACATGTAGCTGCGCCGCCGGCCTCCCATGCGACGATTGGACACGCCCAAGCCGCCTTTGCGCGGCGCCCCATTTTGATTCGCCGACGCGTTTTCCTTCGCGCCCCGTTTTTCTGGCTTCGCCAACCCTTCTATTCCTCTTGGTGGCTGAACTGTGGCGCTTTCTGGGACTGGGAGTACAACTGCGACAATTTTCTCTTCTATGAGCATGTCCCTGAAAATTACGTCGCGCTTCCTGCTTACGAGGCTCCTGTGTATCTGTATCCAGCAGGGCAACGCGAGTTGGTGCGCCTCTACCTGAAAGATGGCACTGTTTACAGCGTCACCGACTATTGGTTCGTCAACGACCAGATCCACTTCACGCTGCCCGAGGAGGAAGGTGCGGAATCCGGCGAGCAGGTCATTGGCGTCGACGAATTGGATTTGCAAAAAACCATCGATGTGAATAGACGGCGGGGATTCCGTTTCGTCAGGCGCGACGAGCCTTTGGACCAGTATTTGCTCGACCATCCCGACGCCAACCCGCCCCTTGTCCAGGTCCCCAAAAATTAGCCTTCCACCTGCCCCTGCCATTCCGAACCCGCGCAGCGGGTGAGGAATCCCGGCTTGACTGGCACACAGCCACGGCCACTGTGAACAACGCAACTTTGCATCAAAATGCCTATGCAACGCTGGGCTTCAGCCCGGCACCTTGCGTTTCGTGTAACGGCGGCTTCAAGCCGCACCGCTGCTTCTTTCCTTTTTTCTGCCAGCCGACAGCTATATACTCACTACCAAGAAAGAACATTCCCTGTGCTGTACCAATCTTCGCCTACGCCGGGTGCCTCACACGCCGGTTTTGCGTGTGGGCGTTTCTGGCTTTTTCTACTCGCACCACCCACAGCAAACAAAGGACTTCCTGTCTGGCGTAACTTGCGTCAACAACGCTCAAGTCTCCCGCCTCTAATCTCCAGAATCTAGACAACTCAAAATCACAGGCACTTATCTAATGTAGTAATGTACTCCGTGATTGTCAGCCGCCAACGCGTCAGCTGTTCTTTCTCGACCCTAACTCCTTTGGAATCCGTTCTTATCTGGTGTGACGCTCTAAGTCCTTCAAAATCCGCTCTTACGCAAAAATGCCGGGTGTCGTACCCTCCCCGCATAAATTCCAAGCTCTTTTCTCTTCGGTCTTGTCCTGCTCCCGTTCCTGTGTTCTCAACACCTTACCCACTCTTCCATTTTGCGTATGCCGTAAGTCCTTTGCCTGTCACTCTTACGAAAACTGCCGGGGTGTGGGGGTATTCTTCCCGTTTTGGAACCACACGCTCAACCGAGCGATGTCATCCCGAGCCCGGTCGCCTGCTTTTGGCGAACGGGGGCGAGGGATCTGCTTCTTCTTCCCTCGCCACTTCCGGCTTACGCGGGTTCTCCATCGTCGTCGGGCTGGATGTCGAGCTTGCCTTTGGTCTTTTTGGCGATGAGGTAGGCATGGATGAAGGGGTCCAGGTCGCCGTCGAGCACGCGGTCCACGTCGCCCACTTCAAACCGCGTGCGCAAATCCTTGATCATGCGGTATGGCTGCAAGACGTACGAACGGATCTGGCTGCCGAACGAAATGTCCTTTTTTGTTTCGTCGAGCTTGTCGGTTTCCGCCTGGCGCTTCTGCAATTCCAGGTCGTAGAGACGCGAGCGCAGCATCTTCATCGCCAGCTCGCGATTTTTGCCCTGGCTGCGTTCCGCCTGGCATGCCACCACGACGCCGCTCGGGAGGTGCGTGATGCGCACCGCCGTTTCCACTTTATTGACGTTTTGCCCGCCCTTGCCGCCCGAACGAAATGTATCCACCTTCAACTCTTCCGGCCGGACGTTGATCTCAATCTTGTCGTCAATTTCCGGAATCACGAACACCGACGCAAACGAAGTATGCCGCCGCGCCGCTTGATCGAACGGAGAAATGCGCACCAGCCGGTGCACGCCGGTTTCGCCGTTCAAAAGCCCGAACGCGTTTTCGCCGGCAAACTGAATCGTCGCGGCCTTGATGCCCGCTTCTTCGCCCGGCATTTCGTCGAGCACCGAGGCGCTCATGCCTTTGCGTTCCGCCCAGCGCAAGTACATGCGCAGCAACATGGAAGCCCAGTCCTGCGATTCGGTGCCGCCCGCGCCGGACTTGATGGTCATGATGGCGTTGAGGTGATCTTTTTCGCCGGAAAGCAGCGTCTTCGTTTCCAGGTCAGAAACGTAAATGTCCGCCGCGCTGAGCTCGCGCTCGAGCTCCTTCAGCAAATCCTCTTTTTGCGCGGCATTGGTTTCTTCTTGCGCGAGGTGGATGTAGGTTTCGAGGTCGCCGCTGAGCGAGGTGAGTTTTTCGTCGGCGGCAATCTGTTCTTCGGCGCGCTTCCGCTCGCGCAAGACGCCTTGCGCGGCTTCCTGATTGCTCCAGAAATTGGGGTCGGCCGCGCGCGCTTCGAGCGCTTTCAGCCGTTCGCGATTGCCCGCCGGGTCAAAGATAGCTCCGCACAAGCGCGATGCGCTGCTTCAGTCCTTCGTAGCGGTATTGCAGGTCTTCGAGAATCATTCTCGTCCAATCTTTCTGCGCTTTTTCCTTACTTCTTTACCTCTTTACGTCCTTACTTCCTCGCTTCGTTACATCCTTACTTCGCTTTTCTTCTTCCAGCTCATCAACAGCAGAATACCCGAAACCATCACGCACATCCAAGCGAACCAGTCCCCGAACCGCACATACGTCGTTGTATCGGTCCGGAAATCGTACGGCAAATCCGTCGCCGACCGCACGTCCGGCGGCAGCGACTCGAAAATTCGTCCGTACGGGTCGACCGACACGGTGTATCCGTTATTCGTGCACCGCACGATCCATCGCCGGTTCTCCACCGCGCGCACGCGCACCATGTGCAGATGCTGCTCGGCCGCCGCCGAGCGCCCGAACCATCCGTCATTGGAAATATTAATCAGCAACTGCGCTCCGTCGACCGTGAAGCGCCGCACTTCGTTCGGATAAATTGCCTCGTAGCAGATAAAAACGCCGAATTTGTATCCGTTCGGCAGCCGCCCCACCACGTACTTGTTTCCTTTGTGAAAGCCGCCGACTTCTTCCGAAACGCTGGTGACCACTTGATGGATCAGCGGAAACGGCTCGTATTCGCCGAACGGCACAAGGTGCATTTTGTCGTACACGAAGACTCGCTGCCCTTGCGGATCCACCAGTATCGCACTGTTGTACGGCGCCACTCCGCCGCGGGGCACTCTGTCCGACGGGTCGACCGGTTTTTTCCACTCGATCACGCCCGCCAAAAACGGATGGCCCACGTGAATCGCCAGGTTCGACGCAATCGTGGCGAACTGCGAATCCTGAAACGAAAATGGCGCGGGCGCTTCCGGCCAAACCACCAAATCCGGCTTTTGCGGACTGGGCGTCAGGCTCAGTTTTTCGAGTTCCTGCATCTCCGCGGCGTTTTTCTGGAACCAGTCCGGCGGATACTCCGCGGCTTCCGGGAAATCCGGCTGCACCGCCCGCGCATAATGCTTGGCTTCGGCTTGCGGCACCAGCCGCGGGCTGGCAAACATGGCAATCAAAAGGATTGCGACCACCGCTCCAGCAATTGCGGCCCGTTTCTTCAAGTCCAGCCTTGTCGACGCCGCCGCCCACGCCAGCAGCGCGTTGATTGCGACGGCCAAAAACGACAGCCCATAAATTCCGGTGATGGCCGTAATTTGCAGCAGCCCCAAGTTTGCGGACGCCGGATAGCCCAGCAAATTCCAAGGAAAACTGATCTCAGGGAGGTGCGCACGCACAAATTCGAAAACCACCCAAAGAAAAGGCGCTCCGATGCACGCCAGCTCGATGCTTTTGCGGCTCAATTGGTGAACCGCCAGCGTGAATGCGCCAATCAACAATCCCCACGCTCCGGCGATCAACAGCAAAACGCCCCAGCCGCCCCACACCGGCAAGCCGCCATGCACCGTCAGCACCGTGGCGATCCACGGCACGGAGGTGAGCGTAAACAGCAGGCCGTGCAAAAACCCGCACTCGAAGGCGACGTGCCGCCGCGCTCCGAGGATCGCGAGCAGCAACACTCCGACGCAAATCCACGAATAAATGCTGAGGTACAGTCCGGTGAAGGAAAGCGAAAGCGCTGCGCCGGACGCCGCGCCGATCAATTGGCGCAATCCATCCGGCGTTTTCGGACGCTCCCGCTCGATGGCCGAGGAGAGCCGCTGGCCCGTTGCCATCAATGTTTTACGAAGGCTTTGAACCCGGCGCCTTCCAGGCCTTTCCGAGCCGCATCGGCGGCCTTCTGGTCAGCGTAAGGACCAACTTGCACTCGATAGTATTTGTCGGTCTGAGGCGAAAGGACAAATGCAGGAAATTTTTTCTCTTGGAGCTGGGTGGCGAGACCCAGCGCGTCGGCTTCTTTGTTGAGCGCGGCCACTTGCAAAATATATGCGCCGCCGTCAATCAGCGGCTTGCTCGAAGTTTTCGTAGCGGCAACCGCCGGCTGCGGTTGCGAGGTTTTCACCGCGACGGGCTGCGGTTTCTGCGCGGTGACTGCGGCAGGCGGCGCAGGCTTCAGGCGGTCATCCGGTTTCTTGCTGTCGCCCGCATGATAAAACTCCCAATCCGAATTTGCCGGCGCTGCAGAATCCGTCGGCGTTTCGGCGGGAGCGTTTTTGGCCGCGTGCTTCAATGGAACATCGGGCTTCGCAATCGCTGGAAGTTCCGGCTTGTCGCGGAAATCCGCCGCGCGCACGGCTCCCTCCGACTGGTTGCGTCCCATGACGTAACCCAGCGTGAAAAACAATCCTGAAAGGACGATCACCGCCATGAATAGGCCGATGACGTGCCGGCTTTCGAGCACGCGCTCTCCGGCGCTCCCGCGATTTCCGCCTGATGCCATTCTTACTTTTGCTGGCCGCCCAGGGCCTGCACCCACTTGTTAATGATATCGATGGGCAGCGGGAAAACAATCGTTGTGTTCTTCTCGACACCTATCTCGGTCAGAGTCTGGAGGTAGCGCAACTGGATCGCGGAAGGCTGCGTTTCAAGAACTTTGGCGGCGTCAGCAAGCTTTTGCGAAGCCTGGAATTCGCCGTCGGCGTGAATGATTTTTGCGCGGCGTTCGCGTTCGGCTTCGGCTTGCTTCGCAATCGCACGCTGCATTTGTTCGGGAATGTCGACTTGCTTCACTTCGACTTTGGTGACCTTGATGCCCCAAGGCTCGGTATCCTGGTCCAGGATGACCTGCAATTTCGCGTTCACTTTTTCGCGCTGCGAAAGAATTTCGTCCAGCTCGAACTGACCGACGACGCTCCGCAGCGTGGTCTGCGCAAGCTGCGACGTCGCATACTGATAATTCTGCACCTGGGAAAGCGCCAGGTTCGCATCCACGACACGGAAGTAGCACACCGCGTTCACTTTCACCGAGACGTTGTCGCGGGTGATGATGTCCTGCGGCGGAACGTCCAAAGTTTCCAGACGCAGACTGATGCGATAGAGCTTTTCAATCGGCGCAATCACCAACCGGATCCCTGCGCCCTTGGCTTCTGGAAGCAAGCGGCCGAGCCGCAGAACCACGCCGCGCTCCCATTCTTTAATGATGTAGATGGAATTCCAAAGCCAGATCAAGAAAATGCCGATGACGACGAGCAGCGGCAACCCGATAAACCCGACGATCTCCATGTTTTCCTCCTGAAATAAAAAAAGCTATTTCGGCACCGAGACCGCCACATCGGCGGGCTCGACGTAGAGCTTCAAACCCTCGACTTTTGTGACTCTCACGGTCTTTCCTTCCTCAACAGCGTTGGCCGATTCGGCGCGCCAGAGTTCGCCGTGCACGCGGACCATGCCCTCGACTCCCGCCTTCAGCGCGGTCGTTACTACGCCATTCGTGCCAATCAGCTCTTCTCTGCCGGTGGCTAACTTCCACTTTCTCGAGCGGATCACCAAGCGCATCAGCACAACCGCAAAAACCGCAAAGGGGATGGTGACGGAGAAAGCCACGCCGACGCTCACGCCGCCGGGGGTGAGCGGCGAGCGGATCAGAAAAATCGCGCCAAGAAACATGGCGACAACGCCACCGATTGCCAAAACGCCGTGGCTTGGCATTTTCGCCTCCAATATGAAAAACGCCAGCGCCAACAAGATAAGGAACAGCCCGGCCAAATTCACCGGCAAAAAATTCAACGCGTACAACGCAAGAACCAGGCAAATTCCGCCAATGACGCCGGGAGCGATCACGCCGGGATGCGTGAACTCCGTATAGAGCCCCAGAACACCAAGAATCAACAGGACAAAAACGATGTCCGGCTGCACGATGCGCGAGAGAAATTTCTGGCGCGTTGAGAGTTCGAAGGGCGTCGGGATAAAATTTTTCAGCGCCAGCGTTACCTTCGTTCCGTCAAACCGGGTAATCGTCCGGCCGTCCAGTTGGCGGAGCAAGTCGTCTGTCGAGTTGGCGATCAAATCGATCATCTTGCCGTCGATCATCTCTTTCTCGGTAAACGCCTTCGATTCCGTGATCGCTTTTTCCGCCAGTTCGGGATTGCGCCCGCGCCGCTCGGTGAAACTTCTCAGAAACGCCATCGCGTCCTGATTGATTTTTTTCCGCAGCACTTCGTCGATTTGTGGGACGTACCCGCCAATCGCCAGCACCGGCGATGCCGCTCCCGCATGCGTGCCCGGGGCCATGGCGGCAATATCCGCGGAAAGAAGGATATAGAAACCTGCGGACGCGCCGCGCGCGCCAGTTGGGGTAACGTACACCGCCACGGGCACCGATGAGGCCAGGATGCGCTGAATGATGTTTTCCATCGAACTGCTCAGGCCACCCGGTGTGTCCATGGTAATCAGCACTAGGGCAGCTTTCCTCCGCGCGGCATCTTCCAAACCTTCGGAGATGTACGTCGCCAAAATCGGTTCCACTTCGCCTTTGATCTCAAGCTCAAGGACCGTCGAGCCTTTGGCAGGTTCATCCGCAACCGACGATGGCGCGAGCAGAATCAAACCAGCAGCACCGAACGAGCAGAGGAAAGCAAACAGCAGAACGGGCTTCATCGTTTCGAGCCAGAGGACACGCACCTTTTCTCTCTGTATTCTTGTCATTGCGCACCTCCTCCCGGCTTCTTTTCCGGCGCTTTCGAATTCTGCAAATGTTCGAGCAACTGTTTGGCCTCGGCGTAATTCGGCGCCAGTTTCAGAGCTTTTTCCACTTCGGCACGCGCCAGATCCGGCTTCTTCTGCTCGAGATAAATCCTCGCCAAAATGGTGCGAACCTCCGCGGAATCGCGAGCGTCCAGGGAGACTTGCAACTCCTTAACTGCATCATCCATCTTGCCTTGCCGATGGTCAATTTCTCCCAAGCCGCGGTGCGCCGCCGCGTTGGCCGGATCGGCATCCAAGACGGCGCGAAATTCCCGCTCCGCAACATCGATATGCCCGAGGGAAAGTTCCTGGCGTCCCCGGCGGATGCGCGCGGCAGGCGTGTCGTTCGAAGCGCTAGCCGCTGCCACGCCTGCCGGCGTATCCGCAGATTCGTTCTCTCCGCGGAGGGAAGTGACGTCCAACTCTGTTTTAATACGCTGCAATTTCGTCACAGTTTCATTCTTTGGGTCCAAAGCGATCGCCGGAAGCCCACTTGGACCAAATGCCTCCTTGGCCTCTTCGCGTTCCTGCTCCGCCTCGGGCTTCTTGCCTGCTTTTTCCAGGGCCAGAATGAGCAGCGCCCGGTCTTCCGCGCTGTCCGGTTCGCGCTCGGCGGCTTCCCGAAAATGATCCGCGGCTGCGGCAGCGTCTTTGTTTTGCAGCGCTACAAGCCCCTGGTTAAACGGGTAATCGTCCTCGCCAGGATCCAACTCGGCGGCGTGACGCAAATCCGCTTGCGCTTCCGCAGCCTTCCCTTGGCGCACGCGCGCCAGCGCCAGATTGTTCAAGATTTCTGGCAAGTCCACGCCCGCTGCCGGACTGTTCCGCAACGCTTCGAGCAACGAATTGAACACTTCTTCAGCGTGGTCCGGTTGGTTCAATTGCAGGCGGCAGACTCCGCTGAAAAAGAGGGCTTCAATATAGCGATCATGCTGTTTGGGCACTTTGAAGAACCAAGCCAACGCGGCACCGTAGTCCCGGCGCGCGTAATAGGCTTCGCCAAGCGCGAATTGGGGATCCGGCCAGTCAGGCTCGAGCCGCGCGGCTTCGTGGAGTTGCCGCAACTTGGCTTCGTCGTCGATGCTCAAAAGCCCGCGAATGTATTGTTCGAACGCGTCGAGCCGCAAGGGGCGCTGGCGCTTCGTGAATTCGTCAAGACTCAGCGAATAATTCCGCACATTCGCCGAGAGAGAGCGCCACAACAGCCGAGTGTGGAGGTTCATGAGGGCATCGAGCGGTCCGGTTTCCTGCAAAGCGGGGCGCAGCGCCGTTGGATTCGTGCTCAAGGTGCGCATTTCGACGGTTAGCGAATTGTTGTTTGCGGTGTATCGGCCAAAAATCACGAAGTCAGCGTCCAAATCCTCGGCTATTCGCAGCATAGTCGCGCGGCTGTATTTCGAGGTCGCAGGCAGGCCGTAGCGCTCCAGTTCCGCCGCTCGCCCGGCGTGGGAAAAGACGTGTTCGCCAGCGGCGGAGAGTCGTTGAATCGTCAGTTCTTCCAGACCTTCTCCAAGCCAATCCAGGCGCGTGGAGCCGCTGGCATTTTCGAATGGGAGGACAACAAAGATTCTTTGCAGGCTTGGCGACGCTGCGGTTGGTGCTGCTGCTTGCTGCTGAGCAAAAACGGCGGGGGCAATCAAAGCCAGGGCAAGAAGAAATGCCGAAATTCGCGCTGTGGGAAAAGGGCTCCCCATCTCGATTGCATTGTAGCAGACGTGGCCGCCGCTTTGTCGCGATGTGGCCGAGCGCTTAGCTAGGGTCTCGTTGAACCCTTGAGCCCGCCCCGTTTATCAGGAGTTGACATAGGGAGCGGTTCCTGCAACGCCGGGCTCACCCGCTTAGTATCATTCAAATTGATGAATCGTTTGAAGCTCTGGGCCGTGACCGGCGTGGCCGGATTGGCAACTGTGTTAGGCAGCGCAATGGTGTCCCATGCACAGCAAGCCGTATTTCCTCCAACGAGTACAGTCTCGGTGGCGCTAACGCGCATGCAAAGCAAAAACCTGCGTACCCGAGAAGCTGGCTTTGACGAATTGATGACGGCGCTTGCATCTGATGAAGGCGGACAGGCACAACCGCCGGACACTGCGGAAGTTCTGACCCGTTTCTTCAGTGGGCATCCGAGTCAGGCCGAACAAGTGAAGGTCGGCTTGATTCGGTTACTGGAAAAGGAAAACAAAACTTTCATCACGGACAAGAGCGTGCCGCCCGGAAGCTACACGGAAGATGATTCAGAGTACTACGCCAGTGTCATAGACGCCGTCTCTTCTTTGAACGACGACCGAACGATTCCTGCCCTGGTGGGAGCGATGACGACTGGCGGGATGGCCCAGCGCGGCCTACTCAAGTATGGCGACAAGGCGCTTGGACCTGTGCTGGAACAACTCAAGAATCCAGACGCCCTAGTGCGAGCCTCAGCGCTTGGGATGAGCATCACCCTTCTTGAGGCCCGGAACGACCCAGAATCACACAAACGCACAGTGGACCTTATTCGGTCAGCTTTGGCTGATTCGGCTTCGGTCGTTCGAGCGCATGCGGTTCGAGAAATTGGCTGTCTCAATGAACGACAAGAGTTCGTGCCGACACTAGAAAACATCGCGAAGACGGACCCCGAAAAGTTTCCAGGGAAGGCGCTTGACGGCGGCGACGGCGAAGAGTTCTACCCAGTGAGATACGATGCACAACGAGTGCTGCGAGATATTCAAAGCAACAAAACTTGTCGGCCTTAGCAGGCTCCCTCCCCGGCGTACTGGCAATGAACCGTCCCCGGAAATTCGCTAATGAAGCACACGTTTAATCAGGAAGACTCGGACAGGTGAGCCAAGGCAGCGAGGTGTTAGAGGTTCTTGCACTTAGGGTCGCCGCCAAGAGAGTCCATGCAATCGAATTGGCGAGGCCAACGCAGGCCCGCTAGGCCTGTCCTTGGTACTCAGGTGCCGTCTGTAAATTCTTCCAGTAGTTCAGGACACTTCCTTGCCCCTAGGCTCAACCTTGCTTGTAGAATCTCGCGGTTCACCGGAATCTACCCTGCCAAATCAAGGAGGATTCGTGAGGAAACTGTCACTAGTTATCGTAATGGGGGGAGCGTGTATGACGTGTGGAGCGATGGGAAATGCCCAAACCGCACCGCCCCAAGACAACGGCTCACACGTAATCAGCAACCAGGATGTCGATCTTCTGAGGAAGGACATACGTTCTCTCAAAAAGCAGCTGATTGCTGCAAACCTGAAGCTGTCGGACGCCGAGGCGACGAAATTCTGGCCGATTTATGACCAGTACACGGCGGAGTTAGTGAAGATCAATGACAAGAAGTTCGGCTTAATCCAGCAATACACAGATAACTGGGGGACCATGACGGACGAGCAGGCAGCCCTGTATCTGCGGCAATGGCTGGACGTGGACATCGCGATAATGCAGTTGCGGCAGAAATATGTCCCGATCGTATCGCAAGTGCTCAATGGGAGAAAGTCAGCCACATTTTTCCAATTAGACCGCCGCATCGCAATGATGATTGACCTGCAATTGGCTTCACAAATTCCAGTCGTGCAGGCTCAGGAGTAAAGCGCGAAGGAGCTCGCCAAGACCACGAAGAAGACTCAGTTGCCGACTGCGCGTGAAAAGCTGTGGGCTGTTTGTTTCTACTTCTTGCCAATCATAAGGATGGAAAACGAATCAGGGATCATAGGGCCGCGAGGGGGGCGGCCGGCTGGGCCCGGCTTGGCGTCTGGCGCAGGTGCGCCGAACTCCGCGGCCATGGTTAAGAGGCAATTTGTCTTTGTATCGAGCGCGAGCGTTTTGGCGCCAACCATGGTCTGCAGAGTTTGCTCGACGGTGAAATCCCTGCGCCTATTCTCCTTGATGAAAGTCATAGTGCCGGCGTTTTCGGCGCTGACCGCTTCCATGGTGGCGGGATTGAAGGCCACAGTGTCCACGCCCGTGCCGGTGGGAAGCGTCGTTATGATCTCGCCGTTGTCAGAGTTGACGATCACTACTACTGGTGAAGGCTGGCGGTAATATGCGAAGAGGATGTGATTCTTGGCATCGAAGGCGAGGCCGCTGCCGCCGGTGCCTTTTGAGCTCATATCGTAGTGCGCGGTAACGGTGAGGTTTTTCGCGTCGACGACGGCGATGTTGGCCTTGTCCGCGATGTTGACGTAGATAGTGCCCTTGCCGTTGCTAACGGCTTGCTCCGGTGCGCCGCCGAGGTCGAGAGTTTTAACTACCGTTCCCGTCTTCGCGTCGATGATGGTGGCGTGCGGCGGCTGATGGCTGAGCACCCAGACACGTGCGTTGTAAGGGTCTGTCAGGATACCGTCGGGTCGGCCATCGACGTCAATCGTCTTAATGACTTTCAGAGTTCGTGCGTCCCACATCGTGATGGGTTTCGTCGTGGAGAAGCCGTGGTGGGATTTGGGATCCACGGTGGCTCCGCCCGAGTTGACGTTCGGAATCGTACCAACGGATTCGAGCGTATCCAGGTTGAAGACCGTTAGGCGTCCCGTCTGCCCACCGCGAGGCACGTATAACCGGCGCGCTTTCACATCCGCGAAAATGTAGTCATACCCACCTTCACCGCCGACTTTTGCCGTTTTCAAGACTTTGTAAGGGCCTGAACCAGAGGCATTCTGCGCGAATCCAACCAAAGTGGGCATGGCGAGCGCTGCTGCAAGAGCAACGCTCAAGCTAACTAGTCGCGTGGGTTGCATAAGGTGATTCCTCCACTGAACTGGAGAATTCGTGCGTGCCGAAAGTGCGAGAGACTATACACCAAATCCGCGAGGATCCAAACTTAGCATCGCTTGTGGAACAATCGCCACGCGGAGATGGAACCAACCTGCCCGGTAAGTCGGATACCAGACATGCGGGTACTAAGAGCCACTTGTCGGGTTTGCGCGTTTACCAGGACCTACCAAGATGACTCCCAGATTTCAGAGTGAGCTTCCTCCACTGTATACTGCCGTCTGTCGGAACTTGGAATCTTGGTGGTTCCATGAGTATTGCTAGAATCTTGCTACTTGCCGCCGTTACCCTTGCGTATGCGACTTTGTCTTTCGCACAGAACTCGGCTGCATCCCCCACCCCGCCGATTGATCCACAACGTCTCAAGTCCATCGACTCCTTCATCAGAACTCAAATGGCTAACCAGAAGATCCCCGGTCTTGCTGTTGGCATCTACAGCCGAGCGCAGATTCTGCTGGCTAAGGGTTATGGCCAAGCGAACGTAGAACTCGACGTGGCAGTCAAGCCAGAGACGATCTTTCAATCTGGTTCTGTTGGCAAACAATTCGTTTCTGCTGCCATCATGATGTTGGTGGAGGAAGGCAAGGTTTCGCTCGACGACAGTGTTACGAAGTACTTTCCCGACGCGCCTGCAGTCTGGAAACCCATTCTCCTTAAGAACCTTCTTTCGCATACCTCGGGCCTGGCAGAGTATGAAAGCGAGGATCGTATTGGGCCCAAAGGGCCCTTTTACATGCGGCTTGATTTCACAGAAGATGAACTTGTAGCGAAAATCGAGGCACTGCCCATAGAAGCGGCTCCCGGGGAGAAATGGGACTACCGCAATACGAATTACGCTCTCCTCGGTATTCTGATCCACAAGGTCACGGGTAAGCCCTACTACGAGTTTCTCAGCGAGCGCATCTTCAAACCGCTTGGAATGACTTCCACACGGCTCATCAGCGATCGCGACATCATCCCGAATCGAGCTGCCGGCTATGAGATCGAAAACGGTGAACTCAAAAACCAGGAGTGGATCTCTCCCACCTTTAATTCCACCGCAGATGGCACGCTGTATTTCAACGTGCTCGACCTGGCCAAGTGGGACGCCGCGCTGTATGGCACACAACTTCTCAAACAATCTAGCCTGGACCGTATGTGGACGGTGTATCCGATGAACGACGGAAAACCGAATCCTGCGGGCTACGGATTTGGCTGGGTGATCGGCAAGCAGAACGCTCACAAACGCATCGAGCACGGCGGAGGCTGGCAGGGCTTCACCTCCCGCATTTCTCGCTATCCCGATGACAACCTAACGGTCGTAGTTCTAACGAATCTGGAGGCCGGCAACTCCATCCCGGGGCCCATCGCTCACGTGACGGCCGGGCTTGTCGATCCTCCACTGCTCCCGCCAAAGCTCGCGCCCATTGCCGACACGCAGCCGGCACTTACGGCCTCATTGGTGAAGTTGCTGGATCAGTTGGCGGCTGGCCGGGACGTTCCTTCACACGCCGCAGACGGCACTGCTGCACGCATCATTCCTGACAGCAAATGGGTCCGGCACAGGCTGGCAAACCTTTGGCCAGGAGGTACGCTTACACTCGTAAAACGCATGCCTGCTCTTAACCCGACTGACGAGCCTACGTCCGTGTTCCGCCTCAGCAAGGGAGACGACGCAGTGTTAATTTTCATTGACTCGCCTTCCGATTCAAGGATTTCCAGCCTGCGCACGGCGCCTGACCGCGAGTACGATTGGTAGTTTAAACGCGGCCAACTCCTGGTAAGTTAGGTCGAGGGAGGAGCGTTTGGTGTAGAAAAGCTGAACTCAGCCGCGAGCTGATTCAGAAACACCAAGGAGGCTCCCCCATGCAACCTATGTATTACATCGGCCTGGATGTTCACAAGCGCAAGATCAGCTATTGCGTGAAGGACCGCAGTGGGCAGCTGCACTCCGAAGGCTCGCTTCCCGCCACACGCCCGGACCTGGGCATACAAAAGGAAGTTCGTCACGCCAGATCAGACCGCGACGCTCTGAAAAACAGCGATTGAGTCTCTTAAACGGGCGAAGCTTCGACGATGCTGAAGGCGCCGGCCGTCGGCAAAACCTGGGTGACTGAGAAGCGCGTCGAATCAAAAAGATTTTTGTACTCATCCACGGTACGTTGCCGCGCTTCCCCGAAGTACATCAACATCACCATGTCAATCAGGCTGACCTGGATATTCGGTTTGCAGGGTACGGTGAGCATCTCCATGACCAGCAGACGGTCCTTCGGGCGCATCGCTTCGCGGCAGCGCCGGAGGATCGTGCGGCACTCCGCATCGGGCCAGTCGTGTAACACTTGACTCAATGTCCAGACATCGCCGGTGGCCGAGATGGAGTTGAAGAAATTCCCGGCCAGGAGTTCGCAGCGATCTCGGAGGCCGCGCTTGGACAGCATGCGATCGGCATCGGCAAGAAGCTCAGGCTGCTCGACGAGGACACCGCGGATAGCGGGGCGATTTTCCAGAATGGCCCCGAGCAGGGACCCAACGCCGCCGCCGACGTCCACAACGGTACTCACGCCATGCCATTCGTAAGCGTCGGCGATTTGCTGGTGCTCCTCACCGCGGAGTTCGGCGAGCGCGCGATTGAAGATTTCATTCTCTTCCGGGTGTTTTCGCGCGTATTCCCAGAAAGACTCAGCGAACACATGGTTGGTCGCGGATTGGCCGGTCACAACGCTGTGACCGAGAGCCGCGGCCGATTTAATGTAATGGTCGGAGCTGTTGTAGAGCGCGAAGTTGCGCAGGCCGCCCGGCCGATTGCGAAACAGATTGGACACGGGATTGTTGGCGAACACGCCGGGGGAGACCTCCTGAAATGCGCCGAATGCAGTAAGCGCCCGGAGTGCCCGGGTCAGGGCAAGGGCGTCCATTCCGGCAAGCCGCGCAAGGTGTGAGGCAGCAAGCGGACGATTGTCGAGATGGTCGGGCACGTGATGGCGAACGAGGGCGCCAATGATGGGATTGAAGTACATGTGATTCAGCAAGGACATCGCTGTCTGGAAGTCGGAAAAAGAAGCCGGAGCGGCCATCAATAGATCGCCTTTCGAGAAAGTTCAGGGATGGTAGCACAAATGAACGCTAGGCCCGTGTTGATTGGCGGTCCGCGCTTCCTGTTCAGTATGCCAAGCTTCCACGCAGTATAATCGCGCGGCAACTCCGTGCCCCTGAAGCCCGGGACGCAGATGAGTCCATACGAAATCTTCTCGCTCTTTGAGGCGGGCGAAAAACGCTTGGCGGCGAAGGTGCGCGGAATGCCGTCGCTGGCGTAACCTGAACCAGCCCAAATGAATCGCGACAGGAGGAATTCTCATGGCTATCCAGCTTCCTACAAAGTCGCAGTTGCTCGATGTCGCCGGCGAGGTCGGGCTGGACCTGAACGATACCGATGTGATTTCGTTCGTTGAGCTTATGCGGCCAAGCGTCGCCGCTTATAACGTAGTCGACGCCATGGCTGACAATTTGCCTGCCGTTCGTTATCCGCGCACTCCCGGTTATCGCCCCCGTGGAAAGGAAAACGCTCACAACGCCTGGTACGTGAAGACCACCGTCCACGGCGCGCCCGCCGGCAAGCTGGCGGGAAAGACAGTAGTTCTCAAAGACAACATTATGCTGGCGGGCGTGCCCATGATGAATGGGGCGGCCACACTGGAAGGCTACATGCCCGAGATCGACGCGACGGTAGCCGAACGCGTCCTCGACGCTGGCGGGACGATCGTTGGCAAGGCACACTGCGAGGCCTTCTGCCTGTCGGGCGGCAGTCATACCAATGCCACTGGGCCCGTGCACAATCCGCGCAAGATGGGCTATTCCGCCGGCGGTTCGTCCTCCGGCAGCGCGGTTTTGGTGGCGCTTGGCGAAGTTGACATGGCCCTCGGCGGCGACCAAGGCGGCTCGATTCGCCTGCCATCATCTTTCTGCGGCACCTACGGCATGAAGCCTACGCATGGCTTGGTGCCCTATACGGGCATCATGCCGATCGAAATTTACATCGATCACACCGGGCCGATCACGCGCAATGTCAGCGACAATGCGCTGCTGCTCGAGGTGCTGGCTGGCCCGGACGGCTACGACCCCCGCCAACACAATGTGAAGGTGCATCCGTACGTCAGCATGCTTGAGGGCGGCGTCAAGGGCATGCGGATTGCAGTCGTGAGCGAAGGATTCCAGCAGGCCAATGCCGAAGCTGACGTCAACGCGAAGGTTCGCGAGGCAGCGGCGCGCTTGGCCTCGGTGGGCGCCGAGGTATCAGAGATCTCCATCCCCATGCATTTGGCTGGGCCTTCATTATGGATGCCGATCGGTGTGGAAGGGCTGACGCAGACTATGATGTGGGGAGATGGATATGGCGTGAGCCGCGCGGACTTATATGTGACAAGTCTGATGGATTTCCATCGCAACTGGCGCACGCGAGCCAACGAGATGTCCGAGACCACGAAGCTCTTCACCATGTTTGGCACCTACATTCGCAAGTACTATGGCGGTCGATTTTACGGCAAGGCAATGAACATCACGCGTCGCTTGACGGCGGCCTACGATGCTGCGTTTGC
Organism: Candidatus Acidiferrum sp.; assembly: GCA_035623215.1. Classification (GTDB taxonomy): domain Bacteria; phylum Acidobacteriota; class Terriglobia; order Acidiferrales; family UBA7541; genus Acidiferrum. The sequence goes on along the minus strand of DASPTW010000002.1, from coordinate 36,193 downwards.
GACGCATGATCTGCTGCTGATGCCGACAACGCCGATCAAGGCCACGCCGCTGCCGCCCGCCGATGCGACGCGCGAACTCTACGTCGAGCGTGCGTTGAACATGATCTCGAATACCGCGCCTTTCGACATCTCGCATCATCCCGCTATGGCGGTGCCGTGCGGTATGTCAGGTGGCCTGCCGGTATCGATGATGCTGATCGGCAAGCATTTTGACGAGCCCACTATCTACCGCGCCGCTTATGCATTCGAGCAGTCGGGCGACTGGATGAAGATGTAGTGTCGTCACGGCAACGAGCAATCCCCGGCTCCTAGCCCGTCAAGGAAAGGTTCAACATTGCATGCGAAAGCTTGCGGAAGTTCAGGAAGCCAAGGCCCTCATGAACGAGGCGATGGACTGGTCCGTCTTTACCTGGCTGTTTGAGAAGTCAAGAGTCCGGGAAACTGCAGACGAAGCCAACGCCGCTCTAGACGCCTTGGAGCGCGCGGTCAAGGGGCGTTGGAGCGATGAAGCGAAAGCGGCTTACAAGAACTTGACGCGAAAAACTGCGAAAGCTGCTCGAAAGGGACAGACAGACCCGAAACCGGAACAAACCGTAGACCGCGCGATTTTGGATCTCATCGAGAAGGTGGCGGAAGCGGATGCCGCAGCGAAACGGGCCCGGATGGACGCGGAAAACACTTTCGATGAAGCGGAAAAACGGCTAAGCGTTACGCTGGCTCGGGAAGGATGCGAGAAGGCCATTCACTCCTGGTCTCTGCATGAGAAAGCGATTCGTAGGGCGGAAGCCGTGGCGGAGACGCCGCGGGCTTAGCAAGGCATACTTCGACCGCCTTCTTGGGTCAGTACGTTAGTCAGAGATCAGGGCTGCGCGTTGTCGGGCGGCTTGGGAGCCAGCACTTCCTGAATCGCAGGGTCTTTCAAGACCGCCGCGAACGATGGATCGGTCTTGACTGAATTCATTTCCTTGTAGCCTTCGTCCTTGGCTTTGCGCAGGTAAATCAAGCAACGCTCGATATTGCCGGCTTCCGCGTAGGATTTCGCCAGCAGGAAGTAGAATTTCCCGCGGTCTCCCACGGTGCGGTCCTGCAAGACGGAACCGCTCTTGGAGTTGCTGCGCTCGAAGAACTGCGGATCGATAGCCAGCGCTTGACGGAACGCACCAATCGCTTCCTCATATTTCCGGTCGCCAAAGTAGGCGTAGGCCAGATTGCTGTAAAGCACGGGCATGTCGTCGCGAATCGCAATCGCTTTGCGATACGCGCGAATCGCTTTGCCGTATTTCTTGCGCTGATACCAGATCGTGCCGATGTTGTTCTGGGCGTCCGCGTAACTAGGGTCCGCCTTGACGGCGCGCTCGTAATACTTCATGGCGAGGCCGAGAGCGGATTGCTGGTGCAGCGCGATTCCCAGTTTGTTCAAGTACACGGGGTTTTGCGGATTCTGGTCCGCAAGCCGTTTGAAGATCTGCGAGGCTTCGCGGTACTCCTTGCGCGCCATGTAGAGGTCGGCCATTTGCTCGTCGGTCAAATCCGGCCGAACCACGATCACCGAGGACTGCGCAGGCGACGGTGGCTGAGCTTGGGGCAGACGAGGCGCCACGGGTGCGGGACCATTGTTTGCACCATTTTCCACAAGGGCTTGAGCAGCAAGAGCGGTGGATACACTGAGGAGAAGAATGGTTACTGGAATCGCCAGACGGATACGAATCATGGCGGATCTCCCTTCTCCGGCTTCGGCTTAGCCTTGTCGGGATCCTTCTTACCTCCAAAGATACCAAAAATCTTCTGTAAAGGATTCTTTTTTTTGTCGGCAGCGGCCTGGGCAGCAGGGTCGGTGGGGGGAGGCTGGCCCGTCGCGTCGGGCGGCCGGTTCGGGTCTGCCTTCATCACAACCTGTCCATTCGCATCGGTTGTTGGGGTTTTCGGCTGGCCTCCGAACATTTGTGAGAGAACAGAGCCCGTCGATGTGGTCAGGCTGTGCCCGCCGTGCAATTCGCAGAATTCAGTGGGCGCGGAGCCCGTGACATAGACTTCTTCGCGGGTCGTCGGGCAATTGGGCGTGGCCAGTTGCAGCGATTCCGGATCGATGACCACCGACTGTACGCCTTCGGGCATGGTGAAGTCCTTGACGTCGCGGTAGGGCGAAACCGCCGTGGCCCGGCTCATGAAGTCCGCCCAAATCGGCGCGGCCGCGGCGCCACCGGTAAGGCCTAGATCGCGGTTGTCGTCAAAGCCAATCCAGATCACACAAAGCAAATTGGAAGTGAACCCGGAGAACCATCCGTCGCGTGAGGTTCCTGTTTTTGCCGCAGCGGGGAGCGTGAATCCACGCGCGCGTACGCCCGCGCCGGTGCCCTTGTTCAGAACATCCTTCAGCAGACTGTCAACCAGAAAGGCCACCCGGGCATCGAGTGCCGCGCGTGTTTGCGGCGTAAATTTTTCGAGAACTTCTCCGTTGGAATTGACCACACTGTGCAAAAACTGCGGCTCGGCTCGTGTGCCCATCGTGGCGAACGTTGTGTACGCCGCAGCCACGTCGATGGGCGTCATTTCGTACGCGCCCAGAGCCACAGCAGGAGTGGGCTGAATGTTGGTGCCCAAGCCCATTTGCCGCGCCACCTGCACGACGCGACCATAGCCAATCAATTCCGCCACTTTGACGGTAGCCACGTTCAGCGAATTAGTCAGCGCATCGCGCACCGTCACGCGCCCCATGAACTTTTCGCCGAAATTGTTGGGAGTGTATTCCTTGCCGTCGAACTCAAATGTGGTGGGCTCGTCGTCGATGGTAGTGGCGGGAGTAATCACCGGCTGTACGCCGTCCACCGCGTTGTCAAAAGCAGCTGCGTAAACAAACGGCTTGAACACAGAGCCGGGCTGGCGGTGCGCCAGGGCGTGATTGAGCTGGCTCTGCCCGTAATCACGTCCACCAATCACCGCCTTGATTTCTCCGGTCCGCGGGTCCAACGCCACCAGCGCAACTTGCGCCTGTGGAATCGGCTCTTTGTTGCCTTTCTTGGCTTGCTCCTTTTGCCACTTCTCGTATTTTTTCGCGAGCAAGTCGTCGACGTTTTTCATGCCCGCGTCAACGGCAGCAGCCGCGAAGCTCTGGAGCGCGGGGTCCAGCGTCGTGTACACGCGGAAGTTCTCGCTCAGAAGCTCGTTTTCGGAATATTTGTCGAGCAGGTGGTCCTTCACCATGTCGACGAAATACTGCGTACTGCCTCCCGAGACCGACGGCCGCACGATTTTCAGCGGCGCTTTCTTCGCGTCCTGCAAATCGTCGGCGGAGATGTATTTGTTTTCGAGCATTTGCGTCAGCACGCGATCGCGCGCTTGCACGCCGCGCTCGGGATGGCGGTCCGCCGACGAGTAATAGTTCGGCGCGCGGATGATTCCGGCGAGATAAGCGCACTCGGGAATCGTCAATTGCCGCATGTCCTTGCCGAAGTACGCCACGCTGGCTTCAGAAAATCCGCGAATGCCGAAACTGCCGCGGTTGCCGAGATAAACTTCATTGGCATAAAGCTCGAAAATTTGCTGCTTGTTGAAGCGCTGCTCGAGTTCGAGCGAAATCATGGCTTCGGCGAGCTTGCGGCGCCAGTTGCGCTCGGTCGAAAGGAAGAACGTCCGCGCGACCTGCATCGTGATGGTGCTGGCGCCTTGATAATGAGCGCTTGTGTGACGGAGATCAGCCCACGCCGCGCCCACGATGCGAATGAAGTCGAATCCGCCGTGCTCGAAGAAGCGCTTGTCTTCGGCGGAAAGAATCGCGTCGACCAGAATCACCGGCAAATCGTCATAGCGCACCGGCCGGCGCTTTTCGCGCGCGCTGTCGAAAAGATTGGTGATCAGCTCCGGTTCGATTTCCGCGCTGTCCATCTCCGGCCCGCCCGCCAGTGGCCTGATGCTGCGGATGCTTTTTCCACGGAACGTGACGGCAAGCGCGTTTTTCCCCGCAAAATAAGAAAACTTAGAAGGACGAATGTCTACGGTGTTGCCCTGCACGTTGAACTGGCCCAGGGCATTCGGATCAGGCTCCGAACGGTAGCCCACGCGAGTCAGGTAGTCGGTCAGATCGTCGGGCCCCCAGGCCTGAGCCGCGGAAATATGCGGCGGCGCGGAAAAAATCTGCGTGGTGTTCTGCAGAATGTTTCCGGACAGCCGCGCGTCGATCATGCGCGAGTATTTGATGTAGTAGTAGGTGAAGATTCCGCCAGCGATGAGGAACATCGCGAAGACGACGCCCAGAATCGTCAGGCCGATGGCGGAAGTGAAAAAGCCTTTTTGCACGCGGATGCGCAAGCGTTACTCCTCTGGGCTGAGAGATGATTGTCTCGCAAGACCGTACACTAAGAAAGACGGAGTTGCGCGGTGTGGGGTTGCCAGTGACATGTTGGCGAAAAACGAGCGGTTCACGGGCACTCAGAACGGCGATTTGCCTTCGCTGTTCGTGGAAAAATGCAAGTCGGTGTGGTACGCGAGCAGGTCGAGGGGGACGCTATAGTCCATCGAGATTCTGACCACACTATTGGTGGCTAGGACTTTGATGTCTTCCTTCTTCGCAGGAATCCCCAACTCGATCACCTTTTTGTACACATTGTCCCGGATTTGCTCCTCCGTATAGCGGTTGACCACGGCAAAACGCGCCTGCTCTTGCATGCTGTCGGACAGCTCGTAATCATTCACGTAGATGGGCACGATTTTGATGGCCGCAAAGATGACGAGTGCGATCACGCCGAGGACGATGATCGTTTTCAGACGGCCTGCGCCGCTCTCGAGGCGGCGCGCCGTTGCGCTACGCTTCTGAATGACTTGCCGATCCACTCCCATCATCTCCCCAGACCGACCCTGCAGCCGAATCCGCGCAGTGACGCTGGGCGCGGTGGATGCCCCCGTGGATTTAAGCTAGCACCGTGCTTTGAAGCTGTCGAGGAATTGCGCAAGCGCTGTTTCAGAAAAGGAACGGGCAGCATCGCCGCCCCCATGCGTGCTGGCGATTTTGAGAGGGGGAAGCGTTCGACAAACGCACGCAAGGCCAAGCAATTCAATAACTTAGCTGGATGTTCCCGACATCAAGCTAATACGCGCGGGCGAAAATCGCGCGCTGCGTGGCGGGCTGCCCGCAGTAAACGCACTTGCCGCTTCCGCCTTCCTGTTCGAGCGGAATGCACCGCATGGTGGCGCGGGTGTCCTCCTTGATTTTGGCTTCACAGCCCGCGTCCCCGCACCAGAACGAATAGGCGAAGCCGGTTTCCACGGCTTGTTTCAGCTCGTCGTAGGTCTTGGCGTCGTGTGTGTTGCTCTTGCGAAATGCCAGGGCCTTGTCGTGCAGCGATTGCTGAATCTCCGTAAGCAGTTTTTGAATCGTCGAGGGAAGACCGGCGAGCGCCGCGCTGGTTTTTCCTTCTTTGCCGGGACGGTCGCGACGCGCAAGGACCGCGGATTGTTTCGCCACGTCCTTTGGCCCCAGCTCGACGCGCAAGGGCACGCCGCGCATCTCCCAATCGTTGAATTTCCAGCCCGGACTCTGCCCTTCCCGCTCATCGAGCGTGACGCGAACTTCCGCCCTTAGGAGTTCGTCTTTCAACTTGCGCGCCGATTCGAAGACCAGTTTCTTTTCGTCATCGTTCTTGAAAATGGGAACAATCACGACTTGATAGGGAGCAATTTTCGGAGGCAGGGCCAGCCCCTGATCGTCGCCGTGCACCATGATGATGGCGCCAACCATGCGTGTGGAAAGCCCCCAAGACGTTGTCCAGCAATACTGCAACTGGCCGTTCTCGTCGAGATATTTCACGTCGAAAGCTTGTGCGAAATTTTGTCCGAGGAAATGCGAGGTGCCGGATTGCAGCGCTTTGCCGTCACCCATCATGGCTTCGATGGCGTACGTGGTGTGCGCCCCGGCAAATTTCTCGGCCTCGGATTTTTTGCCGCGAATGACCGGGATGGCGGCGTCATTGATAGCAAAATCCGCATAAACATTGAGCATTTGAATCGTTTCGGCTTCGGCCTCTTCGCGCGTGGCGTGGGCGGTGTGCCCTTCCTGCCAATAAAATTCGAGCGTGCGAAGAAAAAGTTTCGTGCGAAGTTCCCAGCGCACCACACTGTTCCACTGATTCATCAGAACGGGCAAATCACGGTAGGACTGAATCCACTTGGACCACATGTGCCCGATGATGGTTTCGGAAGTTGGGCGAATCACCAAAGGCTCGGCAAGCTTTTCCCCGCCCCCGATGGTCACTACCGCCAGCTCCGGCGAGAATCCTTCGACGTGATGCTTTTCCTTGTCGATGAAGCTGCGCGGAATCAGCAGTGGAAACGCCACGTTTTGATGGCCCGTGGCTTTGAAGCGGCGGTCCAACCCCTGCTGGACGTTCTCCCACAGCGCCCAGCCATAGGGCCGCACGACCATGCAGCCGCGCACCGGCGCGTAGTCGGCCAGCTGCGCCCTCAGGACGAGCTGGTTGTACCACTCAGAATAGTCTTCTGCGCGTGTCGGTAGCTTTTCTTCGGCCATGCGGCGGTTGACCCGGTCCTCTCAGTCACAATCCATGGTGCAGTGTAAACGTAAAAGCGTATCGGACGAGCATCCTAGTGTCAACGAATGTGCGCACCATCACCTGTAAACTCATCTAAATTTTGGCAACTTCAACTTCAACAGCTGGCATCCCATTTTGGGGGCGTACGTTCATCGTACTTGCGTATGGGGTGTTCAAGATGAGTCCAACTTCCAGTTCTTCTCGATCGTTCCTTTTCTTGTTCAAGTTTTTCATTTTGACCCTGGCTGTATTGGGTTTGACGGCAGCCTGCAAAGCGCAGGATAAAGTCGAAATCTTCGGCGGTTATTCCTATATGCGCGCATCGGTGCAAGTCGGCCAAGTCACCTGCGCGCCGCTTTGCAATCTCGCGCTGCCTCCTATAACGCAACACACCAATCTCAACGGCTGGAATTTTTCCGGCCAGTACAAGTTCTTGCCGTTTCTGGGAGCTGTGGCGGATTTCAACGGGACCTACGGCACCCTGGATGGCGTGGGCACGCGTGAGCATACCTTTCTTTTTGGCCCGCAAATTTCGCTGCCCGCGAAGGTTTCGCCGTTTGCTCATGCTCTGTTCGGAGTGGCCAAGGAATCGCAGGATCCAATTCCTCCTCCCCCTTGCCCTGTAGGGCTCATTCCGTGCAATGGCCTTTCCAGCCTGGGCACGGATAAGTCGTTTGCCAGCGCGGTTGGCGCTGGCATCGACATCAAAGCCATTCCATTTTTGTCCGTACGCGTAATCCAAATCGACTATCTACGAACGCAGTTGCATGGCGCAACGCAAAATCAGCCAAGGATCTCAGCGGGTGTGGTCATTCATTTCTGATCAGGTATATCTGCAGCTGCAAAACAGTGCGAAATCAGGATTTCTGACTTGACTCGACTGGCCCAACTTTAGCCTGGCACTGGCGGCTTGCAGGGCGGCTCACATAAGAAATGGCAAGGAGCGCCAGCAACACCAGGGGCGAAAACGCTCTGGGGCCATCCTTCGCAAGATAGTGTGCGACAACCGCCGAAATCCACGCAAATGTAAATCCGGCATAGGCCCACTCCTTCAGTTTCGGTAAACCAGGAACAACTAGAGTGACAGCGCCAAGGAGTTTGGCGATCCCGAGAATTACGCGCAGTTGTTGCGGATACCCAACATGCGCGAAACCCTGAACCGCCTGCGGATTGCCCGATACGTAGGCGAACCCCGCAAAAAGTGACATCGCGGCCAATAGGCCGGTGCTCACCCAATACGCTACAGTACGTGCCACGGATTAAGCCCTCCCCTTGAAGTAATCCTTGCAGGAACGGAATCCTAGCACGGCTGCTGGACACGAAAGGCAGGATCATCGGCAATTGGAGACCCTTCGCTAACACGGGATCTTGCGGTAATGCATCAGCGGCATTACCATGCAGGCGCTCCGGCTCCGCTTGCGTCACAGGTTATTTTCCCTGAGGGAGACACCACGTCATGAAACGCATTTTCTTGCTCTCGCTTCTGATTTTGTTCGCCGCCCCGTTTGCTTTGGCCCAGGACTGGGCCAAAGCCACACTCGAAAAATCTCCGCGTCATCGCGAATGGGTCACCGTGAAACACGACAACCGCGCGGTCGAGACCTTCGTGGTCTACCCCGAATCAAAAAGCAAAACGCCGGTCGTCTTGATCATTCACGAGATTTTTGGCATGAGCGATTGGGTCGAAGATCTCGCAGACCAGGTCGCCGCAGCGGGTTACATTGCTGTCGCGCCCGACCTGCTTTCGGGCATGGGGCCGAATGGCGGACGCACCACCGATTTCGCTTCCGACAAGGTCATGGAGGCGATCGGCCATTTGAATCCCGATCAGATCACCGCGGACCTGAACGCCGCGGCGGATTACGGCCTGAAGCTTCCTGCCTCAAGCGGCAAGTTGTTTGTCGGCGGCTTCTGCTGGGGCGGCAGCCAGACCTTTCGCTTCGCCACCAATCGCTCGGATCTGGCGGCGGCCTTCGTTTTCTATGGCGGGCCGCCGGACAAGGACGCGATGGCCCGCATCAAAGCTCCCGTCTACGGTTTTTACGCGGAAAAAGACGCGCGCATCGGCGCCACCGTTCCCGACACGATCACGAACATGAAAGCCGCAGGCAAAACCTACGAACTGGTGACCTACGACGGCGCGGGCCATGGCTTTATGCGCGCCGGCGAAGCTCCCGACGCATCCGACGCCAACAAAAAAGCCCGCACCGATGCCTGGGCTCGCTGGAAAAGCCTCCTTGCCAAGTGAGCATGCTTTCTTTTTCCTTGCTGGCTTCGCAACCCCACGGCGAGGAAGATCCTATATCTGCGCGTCGTTTTCTTCTTCGATATCATGCTCTCCGAGGCTCGTGACAGGACATGAAAAGATTGTTTGTGATGACGGCGACCTCGGTGTGGGTGATTTTTGCAATGGCGCTGGCTTTACGCTTGGGATTTGCCTGGAACCAGGAGCGTAAAATTCCTTATGACCTGCTCGCGCCGGCGTCTTTCGCCCAGGAAACCGGGAGTATTGCGTACGCGCTGGCGACGGGAAAGGGATTCAGCTCGCCGTTCCGCAAAGAAACGGGACCGACAGCGTGGCTGACGCCGGTGTATCCGCTACTGGTGGCGGGCATTTTCAAAGTGTTCGGGACTTTGACTCGCGCGTCGTTTTTCGCGGTGGTTTTTCTGAACGCCCTGTTCTCGGCGGGGGCATGCGTAGCGATTTTTCACGTGGGAAAACGCATCGCAGGTCTGGGAGTAGCGAGCGTTGCGGCGTGGCTGTGGGCGATTTTCCCGAACGCAGTGATGGTTCCATTCGAGTGGGTGTGGGACACCGCGCTTTCCGCTTTGCTTGGCGCGGTAATTCTGTGGGCGACGTTTAAGCTGGCGGAATCCTCGCGCTGGCGTGACTGGTGCGGCTACGGCTTGCTATGGGGATTCACGCTGATGACAAACCCCTCTCTCGGCTCGTTGCTCCCATTCTTGCTGGCGTGGGCGGCGTACCGCGCACGGCGCGAAATGAAATTCGCGAGTCTAAAGCCAGCGCTGGCGGCCGCAGGCATCGCAATTCTGTGCTGCGTGCCCTGGACAGTGCGGAATTATGTTGTCTTCCACCGCTTGATTCCGCTGCGCTCAAATTTTCCGCTCGAACTCTACATCGGGAACAACGAAAACTACGCGACGCGCCAGTTTGTTTATCCCCCGAAGATCACGAAAGAAAGAGAGCTCCTCCGGTATCTCCGCATTGGCGAAATGGCGTTCATGGACGAGGAAGAAAGCAAAGCGCTCGCGTTCATGCGCGCGCATCCGGGAATCGTGCTGGAGTTGACCGCAAAGCGGTTTGTCGCGTTCTGGACGGGACTCCCGGACCCCATCGAGGCATTCAAAACTACAGATTCCCTGCTCGTGCGCGTGCTACTCGCGTGCAATACGGTGGCAGCGATTGGCGGGCTGGCAGGAATCATCGTGCTTTTCTGGAGGCGCAGCCCCTTCGCGCTTCTGCTCACGGCTTACCCGGTGGTGTACCCGCTGATCTACTACCTGACTCATCCCAACTTGCGCTATCGCCACCCCATCGATCCGGTAGTTCTGCTGCTGGTCGCGATTGCGGTAGGAAGTTTGTTCAAAAACGCGTCTTCAATAGAAGAAGCCGAGGAAGTGCAAAAGGCGTCTGGAAAATAAACGTAAGTGCCAGCGTGGTTTCCCGATTCCATCCCCACGAGTCAAAAGTCACGTATTCTTCAGGAAGCTTTGGCTTCGGCGTACGCAGTGAATTCTTCGTAGATACCCTTGAAGTCGTCGATTTTGCCGTTGTGAAAATGCCAGATGCGCGTAGCCACTTCGTCGATGACGTCGTGGTCGTGCGTGACCAGCAAAACGGTGCCGTCGTAACGCTGGAGCGCGATGTTCAGCGCGTTGATCGATTCGAGGTCCAGGTGATTCGTGGGTTCGTCGAGGACGAGGAAATTGGGCTTCTGCAACATCAAGCGGCAAAAAATCAGCCGTGCGGATTCGCCGCCGGAAAGCGCGGCGGTTGGCTTCAGTGCGTCTTCCCCGCTGAACAACATTTGCCCCATCAGGCCGCGAAGCTCCTGCTGCGAGGCAGCGGGATCGAATTGCCATAACCACTCGAGAGCGGTCATGCCCTTCGTGATTGTCTCCCCGTGATCCTGAGCAAAGTAACCGACGGCGACTTCGTGGCCCCAGCGCGCTTCGCCATGGTTGATCGGAAACTCACGCGCAGTGTCCTCAATGAAGCCGGGAGCATTGCGGACCAGCGACTTGAGCATGGTGGTTTTGCCCGCGCCGTTGCGGCCCATGAGCGCGATTTTTTCGCCGCGCACAACAGAAGCGGAAAAACGCGGAATCACTTTCAAACCATCGTAGGATTTTTCGATGCTGCGAATTTCCAGCGGATGCTTGCCCGAATTCCGCTTCATATCAAAGCGAATGTATGGCCGCTGAATGTTGCTCTTGGCCAGTTCGGTGGTCTGGAGCCGCTCGACTTCTTTCTTGCGGGAAGTCGCTTGCGCGGAGCGTGTGCCCGCGGAAAAGCGCGCGATGAATTCCTGCAACTGCGCGATCTTCTTTTCGCGGTTAGCGTTTTCCGCTTCAATGCGCGCGCGGACTTGCGTCTTGGCGATGACCATGTCGTCGTAGCCGCCGTTGTACATGATGATGGTTTCGTAGTCGATGTCCGCCGTGTGCGTACAAACACTGTTCAGGAAATGACGGTCGTGCGAAATGACAATCAGCACGCCCTCGTAATCGCAAAGGTAGCGCTGGAGCCAGTGGACAGAATCGAGGTCGAGGTTGTTGGTAGGCTCGTCGAGGAGCAGCGCGGTCGGATTGCCAAAAAGCGCTTGCGCGAGCAGCACGCGGACCTTCTGGCCGCCCTGCAATTCTCCCATTTTGCGCTCATGAAGATTGGATTCGACGCCGAGACCATCGAGGAGCATGCCGGCGTCAGCTTCGGCGGTGTAGCCGCCCTCTTCGCCTATGATGCCCTCGAGTTCCCCCAGGCGCATCCCATCGGCGTCTGTTAGCCGTTCGTGAGGTTTGGCGTAAAGCGCGTCGCGTTCAACGAGAGCTTTCCACAGCGTGGCGTTGCCCATGATGACCGTGTCGATGACGCGAAACTCGTCGAAGGCAAACTGATCCTGGCGGAGGACGCCCATCCGTTTCGGACGCGTGACGGAGCCGTGCGTGGAGTCGAGTTCCCCCGTTAAGATCTTCATAAACGTGGACTTGCCGGCGCCGTTAGGCCCGGTTACCGCATAGCGGCGGCCCGCCATAAACGTGCACGTCACGTTCTCGAAGAGAACGCGCGGGCCAAAGCGCATAGTGACGTTATTGACCGAGAGCATAACCTTCCAAGTATAGCGTGGATTTGAGAATCACGCTGACGCCCATCTGCACAAAGATTATTCCATCGGCGAAGATTTGGCAGAGGTGCAGGAGATTTCGAACGCTGCGTAGTGATTACGGCAATCCAAACGCAAAGAGCGCCGTGCCGGCGGCAATGGTCACATATTGTTTGCCGTCAATGGCGTAGGTCATGGGTCCAGCGTACACCGAGGCGCCGCACTGAAAGTGCCAGAGAATTTTGCCGGAAGCGGCGTCGAGTGCCATGAAATTGCCATCGGCGTCGCCGGTGAACACGAGTCCGCCGGCAGTGGAAAGCACGCCGGACCAGGAGGGCGAGAGATGCTTCAACTCCCATTTTATTTGGCTGGTAGCGGGGTCGATAGCGCGAACGGCGCCCCAAAAGGGTTGGGAATCGTCGTTAGGATAATAGGCGCTGCCATAAAAGGCATGGCCCGCTTCGTAGGGCTGTGGAGCGGTGCTGAAAATGTCGCACTGCTCGCGCGCCGTTACGTAAAAGAGTTTTGTTTGCGGATCATAAGTGGGTGAAAACCAGTTGGTCGCGCCGAGCGCGCCCGGACATACCGGCACGCCTGTAAGTGTCGGTGAAGCCTCTTTGCGTTCCACAGGAACCCCGTTAGCGTCTTTTGAGTCGCTCCAGGTAACGCGGCCATAGGGCGTCGCCGAAATGAGTTTTCCGGTGGTGCGGTCGATGACGTAGAAAAACCCGTTGCGATTCGCCTGAACGATGAGGTGGCGGTCGCCTTCGTCGACAATTACCGGAACCTGCGTGGCGTCGTAGTCGTGCTCATCGTGTTTAGTGAATTGAAAATGCCATTTCAGTTTGCCGTTATCGGGATCAAGCGCGAGCAGGCAATTGCTATAAAGATTGTCGCCGGCACGGCCTTCCCCGCGATTCGAAGGGGAAGGATTGCCGGTGGTCCAAAACGTTGTGTTCGTGACAGGATCGTAAGTACCGGTGATCCACGCGGGAGCGCCGCCAATTTTCCAGGAGTCGCCTTCCCAAGTGTCGTGGCCAGGTTCGCCCGGGCCGGGAACCGTATAGAAGCGCCACTTACGCGCTCCAGTGGCCGCGTCGTACGCATCAATGAAGCCACGAATCCCATATTCGCCACCGGAAATGCCGATGAGTACTAGATTCTTGATGACCAGCGGCGCAAGCGTGATGCTGTAACCCTTGGCGTACTCAGCGGTGGAGACATCCCAAATCACGTTGCCGGTTTTCGTGTCGAGCGCGATGACGTGCGCATCGAGCGTGCCTAGGAACACTTTGTCGCCCAGAATTGCGAGACCCCGGTTGACGCGGCCGCAGCAAGGACGAATGTCCGCCGGCAGCGCGCGCTGATATTGCCAGATGGGGCGGCCGGAGCGCGCGTCGAGTGAGAAGGCACGATCGTCAGAACCTGTACCGTAGAGAACGCCGTCGACAACGAGCGAAGTGGACTCATATTTCCCCGTGCCCATCGTTTGGTAAGCCCACTTAGGCAAGAGAGAGGCTGCGTTCAAAGTGTTGATTTGATCGAGGGTGCTGTAGCGGCGGCCAGAATAATCGCCCGAGTACATCAGCCAGTTCTGCGGCTCTTTGGCGGAGTCGAGAAGGCGCTGCGAGGTGACCTGAGAACAAGCTAAAGAAGCAACGAAGTAAGAAGCAATGAGGTAAAGAAAAAACTGACGGCGAATAGGAAAGGTGAATTTCATTGCGCACCTACCGTCTGCAGGTAGGCGATGAGGTCCTGAAGATCTTTGTCGCCTAGCATTTTCTGATCGTAGGCAGGCATCGCCGATTCGCGGTGCTTTTCACAGGAGGGCAATTTGTCTTTTTCGAAGAGATGCAATTGCTCGCGCGTGTCGAGCATTTGCAGTGTGAACTGGTCTTCGTTGAGGACAACGCCGGCATATTTTGTTCCGTCGGCGGTCACGACCGAAACGGATTCGTATTCCTGAGGAAATTCCTTCATCGCTTCGAAGATGCCTTGGGCAAGCCGGCGGCTGGGATTGCGCACGGATTCGATGAGGTAATCGGTCGAGCGCGACGCTCCCGTGCCAGTTAAGTCAGGGCCGAAGCGGCCTCCCTTCCCTTCAATCATGTGGCAGGTCGAGCATCCGGCGGAGCCGTAGAAAAGCTCCTTGCCATGCGGAGCGTTCCCGATGGGCTGCGCGGGAGCCTTCACCTGCACGCTGCGAAGGTAGGTCACCACCTGCCAGATTTCTTCATCCGTCATGCCCACGCCAATCCCGCCGTTGGTTGCGGCCGGCATTGCGGTGCCCGTAATTCCGTCGTGAATGTTGTGAAAAATCTCGGCGTCGGAATTGCCGTGTCGCTTCTGCGCCCGCGTGAGATCGGGGCCGCGCCCGCCTCCCCGAGCGCCAAGTCCATGGCAGAACGCGCAGTTCAATCGGAATTGGTACTCGCCGAGCTTGGCCACTTTTGGATCACCCGCGTACGGGTTCTTTTCCTGCGCGAAAAGCGGGCGATTGCAGGTGAAGCATGCGATGAATACGAGGCAAGCAAGACAAATCGCAAGTCTGTTTGCTTTGAAATTTCCTCGAGCTACTTGCCGTGAGAAATTGAAACGCCGCATGAGTTATCGGCTCCTTGAACGCAAAAGGCTGAATGGCCGCAACTATACCATTAGGGATGCGCAATCAAACATCCGGGAATAACGCGCCTTGAATTGGCTTTCCGCAACTCCATCCGATAAAATCGCTGTCTAGCGCACAACTCTTGCATCGCAGCGAATCGAGGAAATGGAATGACCCAAAGCACATCCGCCAATGACCGCATGAACCGTCCGCTGGATTCCGTCGATCCGCAAATCGCGGAGTTACTGCGCGAGGAAGCGCGGCGGCAAGCTACCGGTCTGGAGTTGATCCCTTCGGAAAACCTCGTTTCCGAAGCGGTGCTGGAAGTCATGGGGTCGATTTTCACCAACAAATATGCGGAGGGTTATCCGGGAAAGCGCTATTACGGCGGCTGCGAATACGCGGACAAAGTCGAGCAATTGGCCATCGACCGCGCGAAACAACTTTTTGGCGCGGAGCACGCCAACGTTCAGGCTCATTCGGGAACTTCAGCAAACGTTGCGGTGTATATGTCCGTGCTCCAGCCGGGCGATACGGTGCTCGGAATGAATCTGGCGCACGGCGGCCACCTGACGCACGGGCATCCGCTGAATTTTTCCGGGCGGATGTACAAGTTCGTGGCGTACGGCGTGCGCAAAGAAGACGAACGCATCGATTACGACGAACTCGAAAAGCTCGCGCACGAGCACAAGCCCAAAATGCTCGTTGCTGGTGCGAGCGCATACTCGCGGATCATCGATTTTGAGCGCATGGGGAAAATCGCAAAGGCCGTTGGCGCGCTGTTTTTTGTGGACATGGCGCACATTGCGGGATTGGTGGCTGCGGGTGTGCATCCCAGCCCCATTCCGCATGCGGATATCGTTTCGACGACCACGCACAAAACGCTGCGCGGTCCGCGCGGCGGAATGGTTCTGTGCAAATCCGCGTTCGCGAAGGAACTCGACAAGCTCACTTTTCCTGGCACCCAAGGAGGACCGCTGGTTCACACCATTGCGGCGAAAGCGGTTTGCCTGAAAGAAGCGATGGAGCCATCGTTCAAGGAATATCAGAAGCAGATCGTGGAGAACACGAAAGCACTGGCGGCCGCCGTAGCCAAGCGCGGATTCCGTATTGTTTCGGGGGGCACGGACAATCATCTCTTTTTGATTGAAGTGCATTCGCGCGGCATCACCGGAACGGACGCCGAAAAAGCGCTCGATCGCGCGGGCATCACTGTCAACAAAAATTCGATTCCATTTGATCCACTGCCTCCCATGAAGGGCGGCGGGATTCGCCTGGGTGCTCCGTCCATCACGACGCGCGGCATGCGCGAGCCGGAAATGGAGCAGATCGGCGGCTGGATCGCGGATATTCTAACCAGCCTCGGCAACGCCGAAATCGAGCAGCGCGTCCGCAAACAAGTGGCCGAAATTGCCGCCCGCTTCCCCATCTATGAGGCGCGCATGCGCGGCGGAAAGCTGCAACTGGAGCACGCCCGCGCCTAACCCATGCGCTCCGCACCCAACCCAAGATGAACATCTTCAAAGCCACCGCCGACTTCGAGCAATGGCTGGCGAAGCGCCTGCCCATTGTGCGCCGCGACATTGCGCTGAAGCACCAGCACATGGCCGAGGCCGCATTTCCCTTCTTTCGTGCGACGTTCTACCGTTGGCTCCAACACTGGCCAGAGGTTTGTCCCGCCTTGGCAAAAGCGCCCACGGTCCTCGCCATCGGTGATTTGCACGTCGAGAACTTCGGCACGTGGCGCGATGAGGAAGGCCGGCTGATCTGGGGGGTGAACGATCTGGACGAAGTCTGGCCGTGCGCCTATCCCATTGATTTGGTCAGGCTCACCACCAGCGCATACCTGGCAATCGACGGCGAGCACTTGAGCGTAACGAGACGCGAAGCGTCGGAAGCCATCGAAGAAGGCTACCGCGAAGCACTGGCCGCAGGCGGCAAGGCATTTGTCCTCGCGGAGAATCATCAGTGGCTGCGCCTGTTGGCGCTGAGCAAGCTGCGGGACCCAATCCGCTTCTGGGAGAAGATGCAGCTGTGCCCGCCCTATACGACCGCTCCGCCCGCGGAAGCGCGCAAGTTGATCGAAGAGATGCTTCCCCCGCCCTGCCGCCCATATCAATTGAAACGCCGCATTGCGGGACTGGGCAGCCTGGGGCATCCGCGGATTCTCGCGATCTCCAGCTGGCAAGGCGCGTTCATCGCGCGCGAAGCTAAAGGCATCCGCACGTCCGCCTGGGCCTGGTGCCGTGGGCTTTCGGGAGAGCAGATCTATGGCGCGAAGCTCGCGGATCAAGCGATCCGCGTCAAAGATCCTTGCGTGCGCTTTCACGGCCACTGGCTCGTGCGCAGGCTGGCGCCCGATTGTTCGCGCATCGAACTGGCTTCGCTGCCCAAGGAGCGGGACGAAGCCCGGCTGCTCTACGACATGGGTTGGGAGACGGCAAACATGCATTTTGGAAGCGCTTCGGCAATCCCAAAACTCAAGCGCGACATTGCCGGACGGCGCGGCCGCTGGTTGCACAAAGCCGCAAAAGCCATGTTCAAGGTCACGTTAGAAGACTGGGAAGAATGGCGCGCGGGCTGGAAACGAGATAACAAAAAAAGGACTATCATCACTGAGTAATTATGTTTAGTGGGTGCGGTATGATGATGAAAATAGTCCGCAACCGAATCCTGGTACTGACAGCCCTAGTCGCAGCGGGAGTTGCCCTAGTTCCGCTTCAGGGAAGTGCTCCATCCGATGCGTGGATTACCGGGACTGTCAGTGATTGTTGGGAAGGGAAAGTCAAACCTGTCGCAAACCTTCGCGTTTACACCCTGGGTATGGACGAAAGCTCGGGGATCCGTGCGGTCCTCAGTAAAATAGAGTCGCTTCCTTCCAACGACGGACTTGTAGACGTAGAAGCGTTTCTACGCCTGTATAACGAGTTAACTTCTGATCTGAAATCCTTGGGCGAACCGAGAGGCTTAGTAAGGACGGATGAGATCGGACGATTCGCCAGCCCTCATCTCGAGAGCAAACAGACCTATCTCGTTTTGGCGATTGATTGGGACAAAGGGGACACGGACGAGTTGGCATACTATCGTTACCAGCAGGTCGAGCTCACCACCTCAGGCGCCCACGAAATCCACATCTACATGGGACCTGGCAAGGAAGTAGATTGCCGAGGGAAATAGGCTGTACGCGTAGTTCTCCAACCTGTCCTCTTTTTTCGCCCACATACCGCAGTTCCGCTGAACCAAGACTGTCCTCCCGGTCAGTAGATTCCGCGGAAAAGTGCGCGTAGCGTCAAAAATGGACTGGGATGGGAACCACTCTCGCAACCGTCTTGCTCGCCGTTCCGCTGGCCGCCTGGCTAGGCGGGACGCCTCTTAAAAACACTCCGCAACTGAGGCTGGCGCCAACCCTCTCCGCGCCTCGCGGGATGTTCCCTAGTACCCGGTACTCCAAAACTATTGCAGCCGCTGCCGGCGGGATTGGATTCGAGCCAGCAAGCGGGGACTGAGGTGAGTCGATGATGGATACGGAAGCCTTCCGGGAGTTCAAGACGGGCCTGACCTTTTTGCGCGACAACTACGCCCAGAAAGCCTTGCCGCACATGCGCCGCGCCGTGGAACTCGACAAGAATAATCCCTACTACATGTCTTACCTGGGCGTGGTGCTGGCGCGCTCGGAAGGCAAATGGGGTGAAGCGGAACGGCTGTGCGACTCCGCCGTTCGCATGAAGCGCAACCAGGCACAGCTCTATTTGAATCTGGCAGAAGTTTACGCCACAGCCGGCCGCCGTGATGACGCGGTGGAAGCGTTGCAATCCGGTTTGAAATATGCGCGGCGCGACGTCCGGCTGACTATCGCGATGAACAAGTTGACGCGCCGCCGTGCCCCGGTTCTCAACTTCCTCGCGCGCCGGCATCCGCTCAACCGCCAGCTCGGCATTCTGCGCCACCACACCATGCAAATTTTTGGACAGAAATCATAACGAGTTCTCTCCACCCCCCAAACACAAAAACGGGCGTCCCGATTTCCTGGGGCGCCCGTTCTTGTTTCTATTGAATGTGCCGCGCGAAGAGGCGAGCCGAACTAGCTAGCGGCCGCTCGCCGCGCCAAAGCTATAGGAGTGTTGAATTCCCAATTCCATCAAGATCTTGATGCCGATTCCGAACATGCCCGTCGGGAGCACGTCGCGCCGCACCACTTCCGCGAGATATTCGCGGTTCATCGATGCGGGATCGTGAGAGTACGGCATGGTAATGAACAGCCGCATTCCCACTTCATAGCCGGGTTCGCTGGACTGAAAATAGACGCCGGATCGGGAGACGCTCACCGAACCGCGCATGTCTTCAAAGTGTTGCTTGTTCGGGTCGGAGGGGCGAATGCGCATGAGCTGCGTAATCTTGCAGCGGCGCGTTCCGCGGCGCTCCGGACTCGACTGCTGTCTCGGAGGTGTCGCAGGGGCAGAGTTCTTGCTTGTCACTTCAGGCTGGGTCGCCATTGTTCTACCGTCTTTCCGGACCACTACCGCTCACTATCCAAGAAAAGTGTAAGCCGGGCGCAAAGCGAAAACCTATAGTGAAAACGTACTTGTGAAAAAGTAGCACCCTCCCAAAGAATCTTAGTACGGAAGTACTAGAAAGGGAAGCAGGAAGGGACAAAGGACGAGGCCACCAACGTAATGAAAGAAAAGCAGAAAGGCGAGAATAGTCCCAAAACGGCGTACCAGAAGAGTGTGAGTACCGAAGCGAGAACGGCTGAATCGCGCGGACAAGTACCACAGGCCAGCTAAGCGGTTTTCTTCCGCGGAGTTAGGAAAACGTGTGGAAATCGGCCTTCCAGAATTGGCGGGCGTCCAATTGCACAATGGCCTGACACTGCCAAGTCGAGTGAGGTCCACTGCCATGAACACAGCCGCGAGAAGGAGTTTGCAAGTCCCAGAGCACGCGCGGAGGCGCGCGAATGCCAATGGCGAGCGCCAGGCGCGCGATGAAGAGGTCGCGCGAGAGAGAGCGGGCGCACAAAAAGGAGCGAAACCCCGTGTATTTGTCGCGGCGGAAAACCGCCTGCTGCGGGAAGCACTGTCACGCATGCTGACCAAGGGCGGCGACATGGAAGTGATGGGAACGGAGCTGGGAGAACCTCTGTGCGCGGACGAACTGCTCCGCGAACAAGCCGATATTCTGTTGCTTTCTTCGCAGGGAGATTTGAAGGAAGACGTGACAACGATTCGAAAAGTGAGGTCGACTGCTCCCCAAGTTTCGATTTTGCTGATTGATATGGCTGGCGATGAGGCGGAGTTTCTGCAATGCATTCGTGGCGGCGTCCGCGGATACCTTCCCCGGGATGCTTCTGCCGAAGACGTAGTGGAAGCCGTCCGCGCGGTGCACAGCGGGAAGGCCGTCTGCCCGGGGACGCTTTGCGCGATGCTGTTTCGCTACTTCGAGCGCGAAGCGACCTCGTTTCCTTCGGCAAGCGTGCAGCAACAATTGGGATTGACGCGCCGCGAGCAGCAGTTGATCCCACTCATCGCCGAAGGCCTCACCAATAAAGAAATCGCCAACCGCTTTTGCCTCTCCGAACAAACCGTGAAAAATCATCTTTACTGCATGAAGCAAAAAATCGGCGCGGACGACCGCCTGGGCATCGTCCAAGTCTGCCGCACGCAAGGTTTTATGATTTGAGCGAGTGGCTTGGCGGATTCAACTTGTAAGCGTTCATTGCACAATTACGTCGATCTTTGCATTGTGGATGATGCCGCTGGAAGTGCCGGTGACAACCACGGAATAATTCCCGGGCGGGGTATTTACGTTTTGCGGGGGCGGTGGAGGCGCAACCGATGCGGAACCGCCGCCACAACCAGCCAAGAGAGCAGCGACGGCAAACAAAACAACCCCGCACAGGACCCCTGGCCCTTGCTTGCGCGCAGGTACAATCAACAAAATCCCGAAAGCGGACCCAAACAATGCGCTGGCGAACAGAAACGCCGCGCGAGAATTGGGACGCGAAACCAAACTCGCGGTCGTCGATGCAGGCACAAACGCATTAATGGTCAGTTGTGCGGTGGCGCTCTGGCTGACCATTAGCGAATTATTGATTGCGCATCCGAGGCTATTCGATGACGGAACGCAGGCAAGAGAAACGGAAACGCTGCCACCGCTGGGCCCGCCGAACGAAAGCGGCACGCTGCCGGACTGCCCGGATTTGATCACAACTCGCGAGGCGCCGATCGACATGCTGAAGTCGGCTGGCGTCACGGTAAGCGAAACCGGTGCACTCGTCGAAGCAGCGACTCCAGGAAGACCAATGTAAACAGCAACCAACTGGACGTTCCCGGTGGGAAGAGCCGCGCCGGAAACTGAAACCGTGGTGGCGCCCGTGGCGGGAGCAGCCAAGATATCTCCCACAGCCACTCTGGCGCCATTGGCAAAGAATTCCACAATCCCCGGCTCCCCGGTCCCCATCCCGGATGCCGTTACTTTTGCTGTGAGCGCAACGGAGGCATTCGTGCTGATGGACGAAGGATTCACCGTGAGAACCGTGGTTGTCGCAACGGGAGTGGAACTAGGCGTAGCAAAGGTAAGCGCAGTGGGACCCGTGAATGTCGCCGCATTCCAACTTGTATCCCCCGCGTAAGACGCGCTGAGGGTGTACGTCCCCGCTGGAACGTGCGGAAAGGTAGCAATGCCGCTCGAATTACTACTGCTGCCGAAAGACTCAGTGAAAGTAGTTAGCGTAACCGTCTGCGTCAGCGTTCCTAGATTCACAATGACTGTACCTGTGGGTGGGCTGACCGCCCCTAGCGCGCCAACCTCAACCTCCACATCCAGATTGGAGCCAGCCGGATAGGCGCTTGTGGTCCCCGAAAGGCCGAAAGGTATCTCGATGGGGCCCGCGCTCAGCCGCGGAATCCCTTTCGTAACCGTAAACATCAGCGGTCCCGCGGTCGAAGCATTGTAGCTGGCATCCCCGGAATAGCTTACGGTGACTGAATGCGATCCAATGCTCAAGCTCTTGGGAGACCAGGCTGCGATTCCAGCGCTGTTGAGAGGAACCTGCACAGAGTTCGCGCCGTCGGTGAATGTAGCCGTACCCGTGGCTTGTCCCGTCGACTGGCTATTGAGCCCCATCGGCTGAGCCTCGAAAGTCCACTCGCTGCTGGCCGGAACCTGCCCTCCCGCCGGAACCGTGCCCGAATGCCCAACGACCGGAGTGGCGCCCCAATCGATGTACTCGAACCGAAGGTCCAGGCTGGTCGCGCTGGGCTCCGGCGTAACATTCAATGTAACCGGCGAGGAAGTGCTTGTGCCATAGACACCGTCCCCCGCGTATTCAGCCGTAACCTGGTAGGTGCCTCCGGGAAAGAAACTGATGTTCGCGCTGGCGGACCCATTCGTGAGCGGAAGCGCGCCGCTCTTAGGAAGTGGCACGTTACCTGAAGTGGCGATGTTCACGTCACCGCTTGGGCCATTTCCACCGTTGGGAGGCGATGCAAGCGAAACAGAAGCCGTCACGGAAACTGGAGAACCGTGAACGACCGTGGAGGGCGAAAGCTGTAGCGTAGTGGTCGTTGGCAGGAAAGTGATCTGGTTCCACTCATTGAGAAGGACTCCGGCGTCCACGGAACCCAGCCCCGAAGCTTGGTCATATCCCGGACCAGCGGCGTACACGCCATAGGAATCGGTAAGAGGCAAGGTGGGAACGGGAGTATTGCAATCGAGCGTGCCTGCCAGGCACAAAACGTCGTTGCTTCCAACCGCCACGTCTCGGAACACGTTAAGTTTCTCCCGGGCGAGCGGGTAAAACGTAAAGTTCGCCTGACCTTGCCGTCCATATTTTTGATTGACCAGGGCCATGATGCCCGCCATTGCCGGAGAGGATGCCGAAGTCCCGCCAACCAGCAGAACTTGGGGCTCACCCGTCGCCACTGGCGCGCAATCGCCGGGATTCGCACAAATGGGATAAGCGCTCAGGTTCCTGCCATTCGCCGCGAAAAGAGACAGGTCAGGCAAATCGCGCACTCCATCGCTCGGTACGCCCGGCGTGTTTTGCCAAATCGGCTTTGCATAGCCGGCGACACAAGTAGGCAGTGCGGGAGGAGCGACGGTAGATTGCGAGCAGTTGCTCGCCCCGCCGCCGCCCGCAGCGGAGGGAATGGAAAATCCGAGAAGGGGGGAAAATGGAATGACGTTGAGCCCAAACACGTCGTCCCAAACCTGCTCCTGCAATGGGTTTTTCAGCGAGCCGAAGCTGGCATCGTTCGTGGCGTTCCAGCTTGGAGCCACGCTGGAAGGGCCCGAAGCGTAGTTGGAATAGAAAAAATCCGTCCCGCCGACCGAAACATTCCACGGAGTGGAGCTCAGCCCATTAACGTTTAGCCCCAGACCTGTGGTGATGATCTGTCCATTGACGATGCTACCTGCGTACGGGCAGGTGGTAGGGCCGCTGTCCCCGCTCGAGACGAAAACGGTTTGTCCTTGCGCCGCCGCCTGCTCCCACAAACTGCCCCAGAACTGGTTGCCGCTCGTACCAAGAAGCTCCTCGCACTCCCCAAAGCTGGCGCTCAGAACCGAAGCCTGATTGTCTTCGACCGCGCGTAGCGCCGCAAGCGCAACGAGGCCCTCAAAATGCGTCCCCCCGGCAATATAAAAATTCACCATCGCTTTGCGCGCAACCGCGCCGCTTACCTCGACGTCGAGGAACCCTTCCACATTTGGTGATAGCGCCGGCCCGGGATCTTCCCCGTCAATCACCACCTGCACATTGCTCGCGGGCAACCCGAAAAGCTGGCGATGGGCATTCACCAAACTCAGGTCGATGTTCGCTCCCCCAATGATCCCGATGGTCTGCCCCGTTCCGTCGATCCCTGCGTTGTACACCGGCGGCAGGTCGTATTGCATGGCGAAATCCTCGGGCGCGAGCGCATAGAAAGCCTGGTTACCGAGAGTTGTGGTGAAGAGCGGCGTCGTTCGCTTGGTGGAAGGAGAATACGTGGCGCTCCCCACGGTATGCACGTAGGAAGTCAATTCGAAGTTGTTGAGCGGGGCAAAGCCACGGATCAGCGGCGCCAGTACTTCGGGAATCGAGGCTTCGCTGGCGATCGAATAGTGCATTTCCCCGTTCATCTCGTACTGGTGAATCTCCGTCTGCAGCGCCTCGCGCACTTGCGCGGCGGTGCCGGAGAATTCGATAAAGTTGCGGTTCTTGGCGACTCGCGGCACGAGAAATCCATGCGACTGCAGCCAGCCGCTGACGGCTGCAACATCTTCATCCGCAGCGCCAAAGCGCGCGCCAAACTCTTCGGGCGTCACCCAATGGTGATACGAAGACGACCCGGGCGTGTGCGCGTCGCGCAAGAACTTCTGCAGCGCCGCTTCGCGCTCCACCCGCCGCTGCAACATCACCAGCATTCGTTCCGCTGGAAAAGAATCCGGCACAGCACCTCGGTCATATTGCGGTTGCGCCAGCGGATGAACCGTGCCTCGTAACGTGACGCGGCGGCTTTCATCGATCGGTTTTGCCGGAGGAGCCAAAACCGTTTGCGCGGCCGCGGGAATTGCGAATAACAGAACGAATGACAGAAAAAGACACGAGAGGAGAGAAACCTTAACGGTGGGCTGCATGGACCGTGACCCCACTACCCCCGCCGCTGCAAAGCGGAGAGTTGATGCCTCAAAGTGTAGCGAGAAGGATACGTAGCGTCAATTCAAAGGGTCACGGGCCCCCGCTGGAGCTCCTTCGCCGCTCCCGGTGTCAAGAAACTCGGGAACGCGAGCCCCGGGGGGAACTCGGTGACGGAACACGTTTTCTGATATTTTTGCTGGTTCCCACTTGAAAAAACCATGAGGGAACTTCCCGTCTGTCCCCCGTATTCGTCCCCGTATTCATACTTATTAGTTATTAGGCCTTAGTTGTTGGTTCTTGATTCGGAAGGAAGAGGAGTTGTTGGTCGGCGTGGCTCACAACCTCCCGTCTGCCCCATATTCCCCATATTTATATATTTTCGAAGTCGGTTCCGCTATCGCGACGCGCTTTCACTCTCGATACAAATCGCCCGCGAGATACTTGAACCCGCTGTCCACCGCCACGGTGGCGACGGTACTCCCGCGGCCGAGTTCCTGGGCCAGTTGCAGAGCGGCGACTACGTTCAATCCCGATGAGGTGCCCGCGAAGATTCCTTCTTCCTTCGCCAAGCGTCGCGCCATCTCGCGAGCGGCGGACTCCTCCACGGTGCGCACTTCGTCGTAATCTTCATCCTTCAAATGCGGCGGCCGAAAGCCTGCGGCAATCCCCTCCACGCGGTGTGGACCTCCCTTCCCCGTGCTCAGCGCCGGCGACGAAGCCGGCTCAAGCGCCACGATGCGCGCTTTGCATCCCGCCGCCTTCAGAGCCCGCGACACGCCCACCAGCATTCCCGCCGTGCCGACTCCGCCGCAAAACGCCGCCAGTCCGGCGCCCGCTTGCTCGACCAGCTCCGTTCCAATTCCCATGTAGGCGCGAACCGCGTCGGCGTTGTTGAATTGGTTGGTGTAGAACGTGCCCGGCTCCTTCGCCAACTCTTCCGCGCGTCGCTTCATCTGCTGGTAAAGTTCCGGCGCCAGCTTGCCTCCCGGCGCCGGAAAAACTTCCAGGTCGCCGCCGAAGAGGCGCATGGTACGCAGCTTTTCATCGGAAAATCCGTCGGAAGAAATCGGCGTAAAGCGATAGCCCTTGATGGCGCAAACCATCGCCAGCGACGATCCCGTGCTGCCTCCCGTCCACTCCACCACGCGCATGCCCGGACGCAGCTCGCCCCGCGCCTCCGCACCCTCAATCATCGCCAAGGCCATGCGATCCTTGTACGACGCGGTGGGATTGTAATATTCCAGCTTTACCAGCACTTCGCCCATCGACGGCGACACCACTTTCCGCAGCCGCACCACCGGTGTATTCCCGATCGCTTGCAAAACCGAATCGCGAATCCCTTTGTTATCCCCCACGTTTTTCTCCTTGAGCTCGCTACGCACTTCACGAGCTCACGGTTGTACCGTACTTTTTTGCACAGGTGCAATCCGAATAGCACCACCAAATCGGATGCGCTTCCGGCCCCCGCAGAGAGAAAAGAACCGACCTCAAGGCCGGCCACTACAAGGAGTTGTTGGTCGGGTTGGCTTCGCCGCCCCGTTTATGCGATTCTTTCCAATCTATTGGGGTGCGCAGATGGCGATGCTCAAGCGATTCAAGGACTTGTCGGAAAAAGAAATTCTGGCGATTGCCATTGGCGCCGAAGAGGAAGACGGGCGCATCTACGGCGAGTTTGCTGACGCCCTCCGCGAAGATTATCCCTCCACTTCGGAAATGTTCGAAGAGATGCGCGCGGAAGAAGCCGTCCACCGCGACCGCCTGATGGAAATGTTCCGGCAGCGCTTTGGCCAGCACATTCCGCTGATCCGCCGCGAAGACGTGAAGGGCTTCCTGAAGCGCAGGCCGGTCTGGCTCATGCGACCGCTCGGCGTAAAGGTCGCCCGCAAGCAAGCCGAAATCATGGAGTTGGAAGCGCAGCGCTTCTACGCCAAAGCCGCCAGCCGCACCAGCGACGTCTCCACGCGCGAATTGTTGAACAAATTGGCCGACGAAGAGCGCAAGCACACACAAATGGCTACCGAACTCGAAGAAAAGCACCTCACCGCCAGCGCCAAAGCTCAGGAAGAAGAATCGCACCGCAAATTGTTTTTGTTGCAGGTGGTGCAGCCCGGCCTCGCCGGCTTGATGGACGGCTCCGTCTCCACCCTCGCTCCGCTTTTTGCTGCTGCTTTCGCCACCAAACATAGTTGGGACGCCTTCCTGGTCGGCTTGGCCGCTTCCGTCGGCGCGGGAATCTCCATGGGATTTGCCGAAGCGCTTTCCGACGACGGCTCACTCACTGGCCGCGGCTCACCCTGGCTGCGCGGAGCGGTCACGGGCTTGATGACCACAGCAGGCGGAATCGGCCACACGCTGCCATTCTTGATCAGCAATTTCAACGTCGCCACGCTCGTCGCCATCTGCGTCGTGGCCGTCGAACTCGCCGTAATCAGTTACGTCCGCCACCGCTACATGGACACGCCCTTCCTGCAAGCGGCGTTTCAAGTGATTGTGGGAGGCGTGCTGGTGTTCGCGACGGGCTGGCTGATTGGCAGCTCGTAAAAGAAAGTCATTAGTTCTTTGTCTTTAGTTTTCAGGGAACCGGATTTGGCTTTAAATCGAAACAAGAACCGGCTACTAAGTACTAAAAACCAAGAACTGGCCTTTTTTAGTCGGAATGCGCTGGAGCATGAACCGGCGCCGCGCCCGGCCTGAGAACCCGCCGCAGCCACGATTGCAGGCGGTCCATATAGATGTACACGATCGGCGTGGTGAATAGCGTCAGCATTTGGCTGACGATCAGGCCCCCGATGATGGTGATGCCCAGCGGGCGGCGAAGTTCCGAGCCAACGCCAGTGCCGAGCGCCAGCGGCAACGCGCCAAAAAGCGCGGCCATGGTGGTCATCAGAATCGGACGGAAGCGCAACAAACAAGCTTTGTAGATGGCGTCCAGCGGCGACGAGTCCTCTTCGCGTTCCAACTGAACGGCGAAATCAATCATAAGAATGGCGTTTTTCTTGACGATCCCGATCAGCAGAATCACGCCAATCAAGGCAATCATGTTGAGGTCGGTTCCCGCCACCTTGATCGCAAGAATCGCGCCAATGCCCGCAGACGGAATGGTGGAAAGAATGGTGATCGGGTGAATGAAACTCTCATACAAAATGCCTAGGACGATGTAAACGGCGATTAGTGCCGTGATAATCAGAAAGAGCTGCGAAGAAAGCGAGTCTTTGAAAGCCTGCGCCGTGCCTTGGAACGTAGCATGGACCGTGGCGGGCATCCCGGATTCGCGGGTGGCCTCTTCGATGTGTTTGACAGCCGGGCCGAGAGAAGCTCCCGGCGCGAGATTGAACGAGAGAGTGATGGCGGGAAAAATGCCCTGGTGGTTTACGGAGAGCGCGGTGTTCGAAGGTTGGTAGTGGGAAAAGGCGCTCAGAGGGACGAGAGTGGTGCCCGTTCCCGGCACGTAGATGGATTTGAGCGCAGAGGGATCCTGCTGCGCGCTGGGCATGGCCTCCAAGACGACGAAATATTGATTGAGCCCTTTGTAGATCGTGGAGACCTCGCGCTGGCCGAAAGCGTCGTTGAGCGTGTTGTCGATATTTTGCATGGAGACGCCGAGCCGAGACGCGGTGTCGCGGTCAATGACCAGCGAACTTTGCAAACCGTGCATCATTTGGTCGGAGTTGACGTCGCGAAGCTCCGGAATCCTGCTCAATCTTTGCTGGAGGATGGGCGCCCAATGCGTGAGATCGTTGAGATTGTCCGCCTGTAACGTGTACTGAAACTGCGCCGCGCTGCCGCGGCCGCCGACGCTCAGATCCTGCACGGCCTGGAGATAAAGCACGGCGCCGGGAACTTTTGACGTGGCTTTACGGATTCGCGCGATGACTTCATCGACGCTGAGCTTTCGTTCGTTGAGCGGCTTGAGCTGCGCGAACATGCGGGCAGTGCTGCCGCCGCTGCCACCGCCAGCGAACGCGGTGACGGTGTCGATAGCCTGGTCCTGCTGAACAATTTGGGCAAACTGCCGCATCTTCTGCGCCATCGCCGCAAAGGATAAATCCTGGTCGCCCTGAATGGAGCCGTTCACGCGGCCTGTATCCTGTTGCGGGAAAAATCCCGAATTGACGTGAAAGAAAAGATAAGCACAGAGTATAGCCGTAAGAAACGTCATGCCGAGAATGAGCAATTGGCGCTGGAGAACCCATTTCAGCGAAACATCGTAAAGGTGGAGAAGCCTGTTGAACGCGCCCTCAAAAAAATTGTAAATCCAGTTATGTCGCCCGGTCTGATGCCTCAGGAACTTCGCGCACATCGTGGGCGTCGTTGTGAGCGAAATGAAAAGTGAGACACCGATGGCCACGCTCAGAACCACGGCGAATTCGCGGAATAGCCGGCCGACGATGCCCGCCATCATCAGGATGGGGATAAAAACGGCAACGAGCGACGTGCTCATCGAGAGAACCGTGAATCCGATTTCACTAGCGCCTTTCATGGCCGCATCAAAGGGCTTTAAGCCGTTCTCCATGTGGCGCGTGATGTTTTCGATGACCACGATGGCATCGTCCACCACGAAGCCGGTGCAGATCGTCAACGCCATCAGTGACAGATTGTCCAGGCTGTAGCCGCACAAATACATGATTCCAAAAGTTCCGATCAGGGAGAGCGGAACGGCAACGCTGGGGATGATGGTCGCCCACGTGCTTCGCAGAAAAGCGAAGACCACGAGAATGACGAGAATGATGGAGATGACCAGAGTCACCTCGACATCATGCACGGAAGCGCGAATCGTCGTGCTGCGGTCGACCGCCACGCTGAGATGGAGCGAGGGCGAAATGGAAGCGCGGAGGAATGGGAGGAGAGCCGTGATGCGATCGACGGTCGCGATCATATTGGCAGCGGGCTGCCGGAAGATCGCCAGCAGCACGGCGCGTTTGCCGCCCGAAAGGCCCAGATTGCGGGTGTCCGCGACGGAATCCACAACCTGGCTAATATCCTGAAGCCGCACCGGTGCACCGGTGTGCCCAGAGACAATCAGAGGCTGGTATTCGTAGGCTTTGAACAACTGGTCGGTAGCCCCGACACTCCAGGTCTTTTCGGAGTTGGAGAGCGAGCCTTTGGCGAGGTTGGCATTCGCGGACTGAAGCGCGGCGCGTACCCGATCCATGCTGATGCCATAGCTGTTGAGCTGGTAGGGATTGGCTTCCACGCGGACGGCAGGACTGGCGCTGCCCCAAGTGAATACCTGCCCAACGCCTTCCACTTGAGCAAGCTTCTGCGCAAGGATGGAATCGGCAGCATCATAGATTTGCGCCGGGGGAATATTGTCGGAGGTCAAAGCGAGAATCAGGATGGGAGCGTCCGCAGGATTGACTTTTCGGTAGGTGGGCTGGCCGGGAAGATCGGCGGGGAGTTGGCTTCGCGAAGCATTGATGGCTGCCTGAACGTCGCGAGCAGCGGCGTTGATGTCACGGTTGAGGTCGAACTGGAGCGTAATGTTGGTGTTGCCAAGGCCGCTGGACGAAGTCATTTGCGTCACCCCGGCGATACGGCCAAACTGGCGCTCGAGCGGAGTAGCAACAGCCGAGGCCATCGTTTCCGGGCTGGCGCCCGGTAAACCAGCGCTGACGTTGATGGTCGGGAAATCAACCTGGGGCAAAGGAGATACCGGAAGGAAACGAAACGCGACGACGCCCGACAAGAAGATCGCGAAGGTGATGAGTGAAGTGGCGACGGGCCGTCGGATGAAGGGCGCCGAGAAATTGGCTGTTATATTCATGGCCTAATCTCCGTGCGCGGGTTCCTCGATGGGGTTGCCAACGTGAATGTCAAAGCGGTGGGCCAGCCAATCGAAAGCAAGGTACACAACCGGGGTGGTGTAGAGCGTCAGCAATTGGCTAAGGAGCAGGCCGCCGACAATGGTGATGCCCAGCGGACGCCGCAATTCGGAGCCCACGCCGCTGCCAAGCGCCAGAGGTAAAGCGCCGAGCAGAGCCGCCATGGTCGTCATCATAATGGGGCGGAAACGCAGCAAGCAGGCTTCGTAGATAGCATCGACTGGAGCTTTCCCCTCTTTGCGTTCCGCTTCCAAAGCGAAGTCGATCATCATGATGGCGTTCTTTTTCA
Organism: Candidatus Acidiferrum sp.; assembly: GCA_035623215.1. Lineage (GTDB taxonomy): Bacteria > Acidobacteriota > Terriglobia > Acidiferrales > UBA7541 > Acidiferrum. Next base: position 5,974 of record DASPTW010000002.1, on the reverse strand, counting down.
CGATGCCGATCAACAAGATGATGCCGATGAGCGCAATGACGCTGAACTCCATGCGGAAGAGAAGAAGCGCCAGAATGGCTCCCACGCCAGCCGAAGGAAGCGTAGAGAGAATCGTGACGGGATGGATGTAGCTCTCGTACAAAACTCCAAGAACAATGTAGACGGTGATAAGCGCGGCCAGGATGAGAACCGGCTCGTTGGACAGCGAGTTGAGGAAAGCCGCCGCTGTCCCCTGAAACGTGGCCTGGATGCTGGGCGGCATGTTTAATTCCTGCTTGATTTGGTTGATGCCGTTCACGGCATCGCCCAGAGCCGCGTTGGGAGCTAAGTTGAAGGAAACCGTGACCACAGGAAACTGGCCTTGATGGTTGAGAGCGAGAGCCGTGGCGCTGGGCGCGAAACGCGTGAAGGCGCTCAGTGGAACTTGTGGATTCGGCGCCGAGGTAATGTTTGCCTGCGCCGCTGACGAGATGTTTACGGACGCTCCGGAAGATGCTTGCTGCCCCGTGGCAGACGATCTCACGTAAATACTTTTGAGAGCGGTGGGATCCTGTTGAAATTGCGGATCCACTTCCAAGACGACACGATATTGATTCAGCTGCGTGTAAATCGTGGAAATCTGCCTTTGACCAAAAGCGTCGTAAAGGGTGTTGTCCACGTCGGAGGGCAGAATTCCAAGGCGCGAGGCAGAGTCGCGATCGATGGTGAGAGTGGCAAGCAAACCCTGGTTCAACTGGTCGCTGGCGACGTCGCTCACGTAGGGCAGCGACTTGAGCTTGTCCATGAAACGGGGAACCCAATAGGCAAGTTCCTTCGCATCGGCATCTTCGAGGCTGTACTGGAATTCCGTGCGGCTGACACGGTCCTCGACTGTGAGATCCTGTACCGGTTGAAGAAAGAGCGAGATGCCGTCCACTTTTGCGAGCTCCGGCTGAAGGCGGCGAATCACATCGGATGCATTGATCTTGCGCTCAGCGAGAGGTTTCAGATTGATCTGGATGCGGCCGCTGTTGAGCGTGGAGTTCGTGCCATCGATGCCAATAAAAGAAGAAATGCTATCGACCGCGTGGTCCTTGAGAATGATGTCGGCGAGAGCCCGCTGGTGGGTGGCCATGGAGGCGAAGGAAATATTCTGCGCGCCTTCGGAAACTCCCAGGATGATGCCCGTATCCTGGACGGGGAAGAATCCTTTGGGAACATAAATGTAAAGAAGAATCGTGCCTACCAGAGTGCCAGCGGTGACGAGGAGCGTAATCTTCCGGAATCGCAGAACAAATTGAAGGGTGCGTCCGTAAAACGCGATCACGGTACTAAACACATGCTCCGACTTGCGGTAGAACCATCCCTGCTCATCTTCCTTTTGGTGGCGAAGAAGTTTGGCGCACATCATCGGCGTGAGCGTCAGGGAAACAAAAGCGGAAAACAGGATGGTGACCGCCAGCGTGATGGCGAATTCGCGGAAAAGCCGGCCCACGATATCGCCCATGAAAAGAAGAGGGATGAGCACGGCGATGAGCGAAACGGTGAGCGAAATAATCGTGAATCCGATTTGCTCGGAGCCTTTCAGCGCCGCTTCCAAAGGCGTGTCGCCCATTTCGATGTAGCGGCTAATGTTTTCGATCATGACGATGGCGTCGTCGACGACGAAACCCGTGGAAATGGTGAGCGCCATGAGCGAAAGGTTGTTGAGGCTGTAGCCCAGGAGATACATCACGCCAAAGGTGCCAACAATGGAAAGCGGGACTGCCATCGCCGGGATAACCGTCGCCCGGGTGCTGCGCAAGAACAAAAAGATGACCATGACGACGAGAACGATGGTGAGGATCAAGGTGAATTGAACGTCCTCGACGGAAGCTCGGATGGTGGTTGTGCGGTCGGTGAGAATATCAACTTTTACCGTGGCGGGAAGCGAAGCCTGAAGTTGCGGCAACAGCTTTTTGATCCGGTCGACGACAGCAATGATGTTGGCGCCGGGCTGCCGCTGAATATTCAGAATGACTGCCGGCTTTTGGTTCATCCAGGCGGCTTGCTGGACGTTCTCGGCGCCGTCGATGGCGCTGGCAACGTCTTTGAGACGCACAGGGGCGCCGTTGCGATAAGCAATAATGATGCTGCGATAGCTGTCGCTGCTGACGAGCTGGTCGTTCGCGCCAATGGTATAAGCTTGGTGAACGCCGTCAAAAGTGCCCTTGGCCTGATCGACGTTCGCCGCGCTCACGGCGGTACGCAAATCCTCGAGACTCAAGCCGTAGGATGCCAGCGCCGTGGGATTCGCTTGAATTCGCACGGCGGGGCGCTGCCCGCCGCTGATGCTGACGAGACCTACACCGCTAAGCTGGGATATTTTCTGAGCCAGCGTGGTATCGGCAAGGTCTTCCACTTTAGTGAGCGGAAGCGAATCCGAAGTCAGCGCCAGAGTAAGAATAGGCGCGTCAGCGGGGTTGATCTTGCTGTAGATAGGCGGATTGGGAAGGCCCTGGGGCAACAGATTGGAAGCGCCATTGATTGAAGCCTGAACACCTTGCTCGGCGACGTCGATGTTCAGATCCAGCACGAACTGGAGCGTGATGGTCGAACTACCAAAGGAACTCGTCGAGGTCATCTGGTTCAGACCGGGGATCTGGCCGAACTGCCGCTCAAGAGGCGCAGTCACAGCGGAGGCCATGACGTCGGGACTTGCGCCCGGATAAAAGGTCTGCACCTCGATCGTCGGGTAATCCACCTGCGGAAGCGCGGAGACGGGCAATTGCCGGTAGGCCACCCAACCCACCAAAAGAACGCCCACCATCAGCAGGGTGGTGGCAACCGGCCGCAAAATAAACGGCCGAGACGGACTCATCGCGAGGAACCTCGAGTCTGGCTCGCGGGCGCAGGCGCGCCGGGAGCAGGAGCTGATTGGGAAGGCGCCGCAGCGGGTTTGCGATTGCCACCGCCACCGCCTGATTGTGTTGGAATGACTTTGCTGCCGTCTTGCAGTTTGTCCTGGCCATCAATGACCACGACGTCTCCGGAATTCAGCCCGTCGCTCAAACCGATGTTGTTGCCAGTAGTCTGCGCGATGGTGACCGGCCGAATTTTAACCACGTTATCGCTGTTCATCGCATACACGTAGGTGCCCTGGGGACCGCGCTGGATGGCGGCGGCAGGCACGATGGTAAGGTTGTGCTTGATGTCCACAAGCAAGTGAATGTTCACAAATTGATTGGGGAACAGAGAATTGTCTTCGTTGCTGAAAACGGCTTTGAGCTTGTAGGTGCCGGTGGTGGGATCGATCTGATTATCGATGGTGAGCAGCTTGCCGGTGGCGATTTTCGCAGTGTCGTCCCGGTCGTACGCTTCAACAGAAAGTTGCGTGCCGGAACGGATCTTTGCATTCACCAGGGGGAGCTGGTCCTGAGGCAATGTGAAAATGATGGAGATGGGCTGCAACTGGGTAATGACCAAGAGGCCGTTGGTATCGGAAGCGTGGACGATGTTGCCCATATCCACAAGGCGCAGCCCGACGCGGCCGCCGATCGGCGCAGTGATGTGTGCATAAACGATCTGCAGCTTCGCATTGTCGATGGTCGCCTGATCCGCCTTGATCGCGCCCTGATACTGCCCCACTTGCGCTTGCTGAGTATCGACCTGCTGCTTGGGAATGACCCCTTCATTGTAAAGCTCTTGATAACGCTCGTAATCAATCTGGACGTCGCGGAGCTGCGCTTGGTCCTTGGCGAGCTGGCCCTCGGCCTGTTCCAATTGAACCTGGTAGGGGCGCGGATCGATTTCGACCAGGGCATCGCCCTGGTGCACGAACTGGCCTTCCGTAAAGTTGATTTTGACGATCGCCCCATCGACGCGGCTGCGCACCGTAACGGTGTTGAATGCGGTAACGCTCCCTAGGCCATTGAAATAGACCGGCAGATCCCCGCGCTGGGCGGCGGCAACGACCACAGGGACGGCAAAAGCCGGCATGCCAGCGGCTCCTTTGGCTTTGCCTGGCGCCGCGGAGGCAGAGGAATCCGCGGCCTGACTCGCGCTGCGCGCCCCCCGGAAATACCAGATGCCGACTGCGATGGCTCCTGCAATCACGAGCCAAATCCACCACCGGCTCTTCGGCGCTTGAACTGCGGTTGCGCCCTCAGGGCGCGTGCCGCTCCGCGGCACGTCCATGGACTCGAGTTCGCCCATTCTTCTCTCCTGTCAATCGGTGATTCCGCTCACAATTTCACCGTTGGGAGCGCAATCCTGTTTAGACCCAGAATGAGTTTCACGTTGCAGGTTACAGCCTACAGGAAATCTCTTCCTCTTCCTATATGAGACGCCCCCGGGCGAAGAATGGTTACGATCCAATGGTGAATCTGCGCCTCGTGCCAAGATTGCCGCAGGAACCTCGTTGCTCCGGGCACGGGCAATTTCCGGCGTGCAGAATAGCTGCAGAAAACGTAGACTATCGCCGAACTGAAATGGCCGCTGGCAGAATGGGCTAGCATCGAGAGCGACAGAGGAGACAGGCTACATGTTAAAGGGTTTGCTCGTGGGAATTGTGATTGGAATCCTGCTCATCAGCGGCGGCATTTATTATTATTTCGCTTCTGGACGCGCACCGGTGGCGACGTCTTCCGCGCCGATTCCCTTCGAGAAAAGATTCGCGCGCATGGGATTGCACGCCTATCTGGATCAATTACCCCACCCGCAGCCGCAAGTTGCCGCGGACGAAGCGAACCTGATTATTGGCGCCAAGGTGTACAAGGAGCAGTGCGCCACGTGTCACGGTCTGCCGGGCGAACCGAAGCCGGCAATTGCGCAAGGGATGTACCCGGCTCCGCCGCAGCTTTTTCATGGAGTCGGCGTGACGGACGACGAACCCTGGGAGTCGTATTGGAAGGTGGAGAACGGCATTCGCATGACGGGAATGCCAAGCTTTAAAGGCCAACTCACGGAAACGCAGATTTGGCAGGTAAGCGTGCTGGTGAAAAACGCAGACAAGATTACCGATCCTGTGAGAAAAGAACTGCTGGCTGGAAATTCGACGCCAATGTCGATGGCGATGCCGGATATGGAGTCGGCGCCAGTGCCGGCGAAAAAGAAGTAGTCTAAATGAGACTAGTCTAAACGCCACTAGAGCAGCGGGAAGGTCAGTGGCAGGTTCCGCTGCCGGAATCGGCGAAGCTCTTCCCTGCTTCCGGAATGAACTGCCAGTCATAGCCGTTGGGCTTCAGCGTAAGTTTAAGAACGCCGTAGGCGGTGGCATCGCGGACTTCGCTGTTGGGTTTTGTCTCGCCGAAGGGGCGATGACTTTTCCCGCCAGTCCCCACCACAAATTCGCGAATGCCGCGTTTGGGATCGGCAACGCCATCGGGAGTTTGCGGAGCGAAGCGCTCGTAATCGTGATCGTGGCCGTTGATAACGATTTCCGCGTTGGCGTCGTAAAGAGCCTGCCAGAGGGGTTTGATTTCCAGGTCGTTCCCATGGGTGCCGCCGGAACTGAAGAGCGGCTTGTGCCAGTACGCCAGGGAACAAGCGGTGGGATGGGCGGCTAGGTCGGCGCGGAGCCATTTTTCCTGCGGCGAACCGGCGTTGCAGCCACCGACGTCCTTGCATTCGCTGTTCAGCACAATGATGTGCCACGACCCAAGCTCATAGCTGTAGTAGCCGGTCTTGGGGTCGCCGGCGGGCGCGCCGAAATAGTCGAAGTAAGGAGTGGCGCCGGAAGAATGAAATTCGTGGTTGCCGGGAGAAGGCCGAGTGCGGGCTTTGACGCGGCCCCAGGTTTTGTCATAACACTGGAAATTCTCTTTGGAGCCATCGGGGTAAGCCAAGTCGCCTGCGGCAAACACTGTGCCCGGAATCTTTTCGAGCAGCTGAGCCGTGGCTTCGGCGCCCGAGGGATCCTTGCAGTCCGAAATGTCTCCCGCGCCGACGAGGACCGCTGTGTCCGCGCTTGTTTGGCGGGAGCCCTGCGCGAAAGCAGGTGACGGCCAGAAGACGA
>DASPTW010000001.1:0-3278 GCA_035623215.1 Candidatus Acidiferrum sp. | reverse complement strand
CCCAACGCCGTGGTCAACAATCCTTCTTCCACCAGCGCCATGGTGGAGGCGTTCCCGGAGGACGCGGAAATACCGGGGACCGCCTATTTCTTTGCGCATCAAGCCGTGGCGAATCTGGACTGGAATCCTAATTCGAAGCATTCCTTCTTTGCGAAATATTATTACCAACATGACCCGACCATCGCGCCATATGCCTATTCGATGGTCGCAGGATTTTCGCAGCACTTGGATGCGGGGAGCCAGGTGGCTTCGTTGAGCCATACGCAACTCGTAAAACCCAACTTGAGCGTTACGGAGGTTTTTGGGTTCATTCGCGAAAAGGCCTACTCGACCATCGATCAGCCGTTTACGATGCAGCAGTTCACATCTACGTGCATGAACCTTACCGGTGCTCCCGCTACCGATTGCACGATCAACACGTTCGGTTCGCCTGTCTTTCCGGGAATGAGCATCGTTTGGGCCGGAGCTGCCTTTCCCTCCTACCCGTACACTATGAATATAGGAGCCACGGGAGATTCCCAAGGCGCATTAACCGGTGTCTTCCAAAACCGATTCAATCCCTCGGCGAACGCCATCTGGACAATTGGCAAGCACACGGTGACCTTCGGCAGCAGCTTCGCCTACACGCAGCTCAATACGCGGGATCGGCGAAACGAATTGGGGATGATTGCCGCGCAGTCGATCAACCAGTTTCTCCAGGGAGTGCTCAACGACGATTATCTGTATAACGGAACGTTGTTTCTGGTTGGCAATCCCAATCGCTACTGGCGGGCCAAAGAGAACGGCGAGTACCTCCAGGACAAATTCCAGATGCGCTCGAACCTGGCCATCACTGCGGGCGTGCGCTTCGATTGGGATGGCGGCCTGACGGAAAAATATGGCCACCTTCTGAATTTCGATCCCTCCAAGTATTCCTACGATCCGACGACGGACACGATCACTTCCAATGGTCTGATTGTCGCGGGCAAGGGCGGAGTGAGCAACACCACTTTGACGGGGCGGCAATGGGGGCTTGCTCCGCGCGTTGGAGTTGCCTGGAGCCCGAAGATGTTCAACAGCAAAGTGGTTGTGCGCGCGGGGTGGGGGATGTATTACGACCGCGGCGAGCTGTTCTCCTATCTATCCCCCGGCGTGACACAAACCATTTCGGCGGGGGGCCCCTTCGGGATCAACCAGCAGCAGCCGTTCGTGAACACGCAGTTCTGCCCGACGGCGGTACCCGGAACATACCAGTCGTGCACGACCACGCTGTCGAATCCCTGGGGCACGACACTCGGACCTCAGCCCACCGGCGATCCGTCGAGCGTAGTCCTGCCCAACGGGAATGCAATCGAAGGCGGCTCGATACCTTTCTACTTAGGCGTCTACGCGCGGGGCAACAAGCTGCCCTACACGATGAACAGCACGCTCGACATTCAATGGCAGCCGCGCAACGACCTGGCAATCGATATTGGTTATGTGAATGGCCTGGGCCGGCACGAGATCATCCCCATACCGTTTAATCAGGCGAGAATCGCGTCTCCGACGAATCCGCTATGCGGCCCCGCGAAAGTCTGCGCGAGCCCAACGGCATCGCCGTTCGTGCAGTCGTACACTTATGGATATACGGTGCAGACCTGCGCGCCACCTCCGGGATCGTTTGACTTTTGTCCGCTAATCTTGCCTGCCGCGAATGGACAACCATCCCAAGCGGTACAATTCACGTCCGAAGGTGGCAACGTCGACTTGCGCGTCCCGTACATTGGCTACGCTGGCGAGTCGGAAGCATACACAGCAGTCGGGATCTCGGCTTACAACGCGCTCCAGGCGCACGTCGAAAAGAGGCTGAGCCACGGGCTCCAGGCGGGCGCTTCCTATACCTTCTCGCGCTCGCTGGATGAGCAAAGCGCTTTGGGCCTCTTTTACAACGGGAACAACCCGCTCGATCTGCATGATGGTTACGGTCCATCGGACTTCGATCGCACGCACGTCTTCAACATCGATTATCACTATGAACTGCCAAAGCTCGTCTCGGGTAATTCCTTTGCGGGTAAGGTGGCGAACGGCTGGGGCATCCAAGGTGTCATCATTCTGCAGAGCGGGCAGCCGTTTAGCGTGATTGATTACTCCGGCGCGGTGGGGAGCCTCTTCTACAGCATCAACGATGGAATCACGAATCCCATTGTGCCGCTTAATTTTGCCGCCGGTTGCACGCCGGGGAAGGCGGTAACTGGGGCAACCGGCAACAACTTCAATGCGCCTGCGTTGAACGCTTCCTGCTTCACGGTGCCGGTGCTCGCTCCGGGGGCGCTGAACGGCGCAATTCCGCCGGGAGACGTCTACGAAACGAATTTCACTTCGGGACAGCGCAACATTTTCCGGCAAGCGTGGCAGAGGCGCGCGGACGCCTCGCTGGTGAAGGTCACCCAGCTAACGGAGCGGTTCTCCCTGAAATACAGCTTGGATGTTTACAACCTGACGAACCATCCGAGTTTTGACATACCCATCGACAACGTTTCGCAGAACCTGGGTTTCAGCCCGTTCCCATCGACGGTGAACACTCCAAATGCGGTGCCCTCACCGTCAGCCTGCGCGGCCAACGGGGGAAATCCTTTTGTGAGCGGGTATTTCTATCAATGTCCGGAGGGCCTCGGACAGGTCACGAAGACAATCGGCAGCGCGCGACAGATTCAGATGTCGCTGCATTTTATTTTTTAGCTTCCCTCAATCTTAATAGGAAGGCAGACGGCGGCTCTTGCGGCCGCCGTTTGCTTTTTGGCGCGACCGTTCTGGATCGAAATCGATACCGCTGCTTTGCTAGAGTAAGAACGTGGGAAGCCGCTGTGAAAACGAGCCTGTTTGAGATTTTCAAAATTGGGATTGGGCCGTCGAGTTCGCATACTGTCGGCCCGATGCGGGCCGCGAGGGAGTTCGCGACGAGCCTTGAGTCGGAAAATTTGCTGCCGCGAGTGCGCCGGGTGCAAGTGGAACTTTACGGTTCTTTGGCGCTAACAGGACAAGGACATGGCACGGATCGCGCAGTGCAACTTGGACTCAGCGGCGAATTCCCCGACACCATCGATCCGGAGACCATCGAGCCGCGTTTGGCCTCCATCCGCTCCACGCAAACACTGCAAATCCTGGGCAAGCAAAGTGTAGGCTTTGAGGAAGCGCGAGACATTCTATTTCACAAGGACAAGACCCTTCCCGGGCATTCGAATGGAATGCGCTTTCGCGCGTTCGACGGCACGGCGGGCGAGATAGCCAACCAGGTTTATTTTTCCATCGGAGGAGGGTTC